>CAVYCK010000019.1:0-70501 GCA_963767095.1 uncultured Actinomycetota bacterium
CCAGGCGGCGAGCCTGCGCGACTCCGTCGGAGACCACCGCCCGACGGGTGCGCGCGTCCGCCGACGAGCTGGCCTACACGGGCAATCTCACAGCCCTGCCGACCACGAGGTTCCGAGTGCGGGCTGCGCCGGGCGACGTGGTCGTGGTCGAGGCTGGCGAGCGGATCCCCGCGCGACGGCGACGTCATCGAAGGGGTCGCCTCCGTCGACGAGTCCGCGGTCACCGGCGAGTCGGCTCCGGTGATCCGCGAGTCCGGCGGTGACCGCTGCGCGGTCACCGGCGGCACGATCGTGTTGTAGCGACCGGATCGTCGTGCGGATCACCTCCGAGCCGGGGACTCGTTCGTCGACCGGATGATCCGCTGGTCGAGGGGTCGGAGCGGCAGCGCACTCCCAACGAGCTGGCGCTCAACGTCCTCCTGCATCTCACTCACCGTCGTCTTCGTGCTCGTGGTGACCACCCTGCAGCCATTCGCCGACTACTGCGGCGACCCCCAGTCGATCCTGGTTCTGGTCGCGTTGCTGGTCTGCCTGATCCCGACGACGATCGGCGCGCTGCTGATCGCGATCGGCATCGCCGGCATGGACCGGTTGGTACGCCGCAACGTGCTGGCCATGTCGGGCCGGGCGGTCGAGGCGGCCGGGGACGTCGACGTACTGCTGCTCGACAAGACCGGCACGATCACCTACGGCAACCGTCAGGCCACGGCCTGCATCGCGCTGTCCGGTGCAGACCGGGCGATCTCGCTGAGGCGGCGCTGCTCTCGTCGCTCGCCGACGAGACGCCCGAGGGCGCAGCATCGTCGAGCTCGGTGGGAGGTACGGCGCAGGTGGTCTCGACCCGGCGCCGAGCTCATCGAGTTCTCGGCCGCGACCCGGATGAGCGGGGTCGACTGTCGGCCGACCGGGCGGCACGCGGCCGGATCCGCAAGGGCGCGGGATCGGCGGTTCGGAAGTGGGTGCACAGCACGGGGCCGCCGATACGCCGACGACGCTCGACGCCGCTCGTGGAGCGGGTCAGCGGCGGGCGGCACGCCGTTGGTGGTGGCCGAGCAGGTCGGCGACGGAGCGGCCCGGATGCTCGGGGTCATCCACCTCAAGGACATCGTCAAGGAGGGCATGACCGAGCGCTTCGACCAGCTGCGGGCGATGGGCATCCGCACCGTCATGGTCACCGGCGACAACGCGGTGACCGCCCGGGTGATCGCCGCGGAGGCCGGCGTCGACGACGTGCTCGCCGAGGCCACGCCCGAGGACAAGCTGGCGCTGATCCGGCGTGAGCAGACCGGCGGTCGGCTGGTCGCGATGTGCGGTGACGGCACCAACGACGCACCGGCGCTGGCCCAGGCCGACGTCGGGGTCGCCATGAACAGCGGGACCGTCGGCTGCGAAGGAGGCCGGCAACATGGTCGACCTCGACTCCGACCCGACCAAGCTGATCGACATCGTGGAGATCGGCAAGCAGCTGCTGATCACCCGCGGCGCGCTGACGACGTTCTCGGTCGCCAACGACGTGGCGAAGTACTTCGCCATCCTGCCCGCGATGTTCGTGTCGGCCTTCCCCCAGCTCGACGTGCTCAACGTGATGCGGCTGTCCAGCCCCGAGTCCGCGATCGCTCTCCGCCGTGATCTTCAACGCCCTGATCATCGTCGCGCTGATCCCGCTGGCCCTGCGCGGCGTGCAGTACCGACCGTCCGCCGCCGCCGAGCGCTCCTGCGTCGCAACACTGCTCGTCTACGGCGTCGGCGGCCTCGTCGCGCCGTTCGTCGGCATCAAGCTCATCGACCTGCTCATCTCCCTCCTTCCCGGGATCTGACCATGACCAATCTTCTCACCTGTCCGGCAACACCCTGGCCGGCCTGCGCGTCCTGCTTGCCCTGACCGTCGCTGCTCGGCGTCGTCTACCCGTTCGCGGTCACGGGCGTCGCCCAGGGCGCGCTGCCCTGGCAGGCCGAAGGCTCTCTGGTCACCGCCGACGGCGAGCCGCGACCGCGCCGTGCCGACGCGGTCGGGTCGGCGCTCATCGGCCAGGCGTTCGCGGCGAGAACTGGTTCCACACCCGGCCGTCGGCGGCCGGCGAGGCTAGGACACCCTGGCACGGCCGGTTCCAACCTCGGCCCCGAGAGTCCCGACGCTGCTCGCCGCCATCACCGAGCGCAAGGCCGCGATCGCGGCCGAGGAAGGCGTCTCGCCGACCGAGGTACCCGCGGACGCGGTCACCGCCGGCGTCCGGCCTCGACCCGCGACATCTCCCTGGCATACGCCGTGTTCCAGGTCGCCCGGGTCGCGGCGGCTCGCGGCCTGACGCGTCGACGACGTACGATGGCTGGTCGACGGCAACACCCACGGCCGCACTCTCGGCGTCCTCGGCGAGCCGCGCGTCAACGTGTTGAGTTGAACCTCGCGGTCTCGCACGCCGCGCGCAGGCGGATGACCGGCAGGACACTGGAGGAGTGTCCGGCGCGCGGCAGGCTCACCGTCTACCTCGGCGCCGCGCCCGGGGTCGGCAAGACCTACGCCATGCTCGGCGAGGCGCACCGGCGGCTCGGCGCGCGGCACCGACGTCGTCGTCGGCTTCGTGGAGACCCACGGTCGGCCACGACCGGTCGCGCAGCTCGAGGGACTCGAGGTGGTCCCCCGGCGCGACGTCGAGCTATCGCGGCGCGCAGTTCGACCGAGATCGACATCGATGCGGTGCTGGCCCGCGGCCGGCGGTGGTCGCTCGTCGACGAGCTGGCTCACACGAACGTGCCGGGCAGCCGGCACGCCAAGCGCGCCGACGACGTCGCGGAGCTGCGGGCCGCCGGCATCGACGTGATCACCACCGTCAACATCCAGCATCTCGAGTCCCTCAACGACGAGGTCGAGCGGATCACCGGCGTCCGGCAGCGCGAGACGGTGCCCGACGAGGTGGTCCGCAAGCGCCGACCAGATCCAGCTCGTGGACATGATCGCCCGAGGCGCTGCGCCGGCGACTCGCCCACGGCAACGTCTACCGGCCCGAGCAGGATCGACGCCTCGCTCACGTCGTACTTCCGCGTCGGCAACCTCGACCGCACTGCGCGAGCTGGCCCTGCTGTGGCTGGCGGACCGGGTGGATGACGCGCTCGACGACTACCGGCGCGTCCATCGGATCGAGTCATCCGTGGCCGGCCCGAGAAGCGGGTCGTCGTCGCGGTCACCGGTGGCGCCGAGTGGGAGACGCTGCTCCGACGCGGGGCCCGGATCGCTCAGCGAGCGGCCGGGTCTGAGCTGATCGCGGTGCACGTCATCGCCGACCGACGGGCTGCGCCCGGCACGACGCCGGCGGACATCGCTCGCAGTCCAGCGGCTCGTCGACCGCTCGGCGGAACCTTCCACACGGTCGTGGGCGAGGACATCTCCGCGCGCCGTGCGTCGACTTCGCCCCGGCGTGAACGCCACGATGATCGTCGTCGGGGTCTCCCGGCACGGCCGGCTGCGCAGCCTGATGACCGGGACGACGGGCGTCCGGATCGCCGCGGCTGGCCGAGCCCATCGACGTGCACCTGGTCACCCACGAGGAGGCGCCGCGGCGGCCGCGACGCGGCGCCGGCGACCGGTCGCCGTCGTCGCCGCTGCGCGGAGCGCCGGGCGTCGGGTGGGTGCTGCTCGGTCGTCCCCGCTGGCGCTCACCGTGACTCCTGCAGCCTCGTCGACGACGAGCACGAGCCTGCCGGCCGATGCTGATGTTGTTTCTGCGCTGACCGTGCTGGTGGCCCTCGTCGGGCGGGCTGCTGCCCGCGATGTTGGCGGCCGTCGTCGGCTTCCTCCTGGTGAACTGGTTCTTCACCCCGCCCGCGGGCGGTTCACCATCGCCGAGCCCGCCGAACTCGTGGCCCTGCTCGTCTTCGTCGTGGTCGCCGTCGGGGTGGCCGCGGTCGTCGACCTGGCGTCGCGGCGTGCGCCGAGGCGGCCCGCGGCGCGGAGCGGAAGCCGCGACGCTGGCGTCGCTCTCGCCGGTCGGTGCTGACCGGCGAAGACACTGCCGAGGCGATCGTCGAGCGGCTCCGGGAGACCTTCGGCCTGCACGGCCGTCGCCTTGCTCGGCGTCGCGACGCGGGCTGGGCGCCGCGTGGCCGCCGACGGGACGTCGCCGCCGCGACAGCCCGGAGCCGCCGCAGCCACATCGCCATCGACGACGACCGCGTGCTCGCGCTGCGCGGCCGCGCCTGCGGCGCTACCGACCGGCGCGTGCTGGAGGCCTTCGCCACCCAGGCCGGCCTGGTGCTGGAGTACCGCCGACTGCGCGAGCGCGAGGCGCGCGGCGGCGTCGCACGAGCGTGCCGAGGCGACCAGCACCGCCGCTGCTGCGGGCGGTCTCCCACGACCTGCGCACGCCGCTGGCACCATGCGCACCTCTGTCGACGGGCTGCTCGAGCGGTGCGATCGCCGGCGCCGGGGAGCGCAGCGCTGCTCGCCGCGCTCGACGCACGAGCACCAGCTCGGGCGACCTCATCGACAACCTGCTCGACCTGTCGCGGCTGCAGGCCGGGATGCTGCGGCCCACATCTGCGCGCCCAGGGCCTCGACGAAATCCTCCCGCTCGCGGTCGCTGGCCTGCCCCCGGCCGGGTCGAGCTGGACGTGGACGAGTCCGTGCCGCTGGTGCGAACCGATGCCGGGCTCCTGTAGCGGGTCGTGGCCAACCTCGTCGCCAACGCGGTGCGCCACTCCTCGGCCGGGCTGCCGGTGCGCGTCGACGCGCAAGTGCTGGCCGGCGAGATCGTGCGTGCTCGTGGTCGACCGGGGACCCGGCGTGCCGGCCGCGCAGCGCGAGCGGATGTTCGAGCCGTTCCAGCGGCTTGGGCGACGCCGGGCCGCGGGGCCTCGGGCTCGGCCTCGGGCCGGGCGCCGCGGGCTCGCCGAGGCCATGGGCGGCACGATCACCGCCGAGGACACCCCCGGCGGTGGACTGACCATGGTGGTCTCGGTGCCCCGCGATGCCGGAGCCGCCGGGGGAGGCGCGGTGACCGGCAACCGCGTCCTGGTCGTCGACGATGAGCCGGGTCTGGTCAGGGCCCTCGAGATCAACCTGCGCGCGCACGGCTGGGACGTGGTGACCGCCGGCGACGGCCGCGCGGCGCTCGACGCCGCCGCGCCGACCACCCCGACGTCGTCCTGCTCGACCTCGGCCTGCCCGACCTCGACGGCACCACCGTCATCGAGGGGCTGCGCGGCTGGAGCGCGGTGCCGATCGTCGTGCTGTCGCCCGCCAGCACGGCGAGGACAAGGTCGAGGCACTCGACCTCGGCGCCGACGACTACGTCACCAAGCCGTTCGCGATGAACGAGCTGATGGCCCGGCTCCGGGCCGCGGTACGCCGTGGGCAGGAGGCGACGTCGCCAACGCCCGTCGTCGTGGCCGGCGACCTGGAGATCGACCTGGCCCGCAAGCGGGTGTCGAAGGCAGGGGAGGAGGTCCGGCTCACGCCGACGGAGTGGGGGTTCCTCGAGCTGCTCGCCCGCAACCTCGGCCGACTGGTCGGCCGCGAGCAGATCCTCCGCGAGGTGTGGGGGCCGGCGTACCTGCACGAGAGCCACTACCTGCGCGTGTACGCCGCCCAGCTCCGCCGCAAGCTCGAGGACGACCCGGCCCATCCGCAGCGGATCATCACCACGCCCGGCCAGGGCTACCTCCTCGAGCCGTAGCCGAGGTCCAGACTCGTCTCATGCTGCGCCTGGAGCTGTCCGTGCCCGAGCATCTGTGTGCCGACGTCATGGCGCTCCTCGTGGCGGAGGAGGCGGTCAGCAACATCACCCACGTCGAGGGCGCGTCCCTGCGACCGGCAGGCGACCTCGTCACGGCCGACATCGCGCGTGAAGCCGCCAACGAGACGATCGAGCGGCTGCGCGACCTCGGCGTACACCTCGAGGGCAGCCTGCACGTGCTGCCGGTGCCGACCTGGCTCTCCCAAGGCGGCCTCGACGCGGAGCGGCTCGCCCCGGGAGCCAGCGCGGACGCCGTGGTGTGGATGGAGGTGACCCAGCGGGCCTACGAGGACACCGAGCTCAACTTCACGTTCCTGTCCTTCATGCTTCTGGCGACGACGCTGGCGGCGATCGCCATCGTGCTCGACTCCCAGATCCTGACGATCGGCGCGATGGTCCTGGGACCGGAGTTCGGCGCCATCGCGGCGCTCGGAGTCGGGCTGGTGCGCCGTCGCTGGTCGCTGCTCCGGCACTCGGTGCGATCCTTGAGCGTCGGCTTCGCGGTGGCCATCGTCGGCACGATGCTGCTGTCGTTGCTCGCGCGGGCGCTGGGCTGGATCACGGTCGACGACCTGTCCCGTCGGCCCGAGACCGCCTTCATCTACAGCCCCGACAAGTGGTCGCTCATCGTCGCCGTCATCGCCGCGGCCGCGGGTGTCCTCTCGATCACGTCGGCGCGCATGGGCGGAATCTCCGGGGTCTTCATCTCGGTGACGACGATCCCGGCTGCCGGCAACGTTGGTCTGGCGCTCGCCTTCGGCGTGTGGCACGAGGTGACCGGAAGCCTCTCGCAGCTCGGGCTCAACCTGTCCGGCATGGCCGTCGCGGGCTGGCTCACGCTGGCGGCCCAGGACGTCATCTGGCGACACGTGACGCAGAAGAGGCTGACGGGTCGGCGCTCGGACAGACCGAACGACGAGCGGACCTGATGCGGGGACGACCTCTCGACCACCTGTCTCCCGGGCTAGGCGTTGTCGTCGCCGATCGACGACGAGATGGCCAGGGGCTCGAGGGGGAAGCCGTTCTGGACGCCCCACCGAACTGCCTGGGAGCGGCTGCGCACGTCCATCTTCCGGTAGGCGCTGCGGATGTAGCCCTTGATGGAGTTGATGCTCAGGCGCGTGGCGTGGGTGATGTCGCGGTTGCTCAGGCCCTGCACGATCATCGCGATGATGTCGGCCTCCCGTCGGGTGAGACCGACCTGGAGGCCGGCGCGCGATGCCTCGTCCGCCAACCGGGCGGCTCGACAGTCCGCCAGACGTCCGGTCACAGCAGCCTCGATGACCTCGAGGAAGTCAGTGAGCGAGGCTCCCATCGAGATCGCGCCCGCTGCGCCCCGCTCGACCGCCTCGGACCCGAGATCGGGCCGCAGCTCGCGGGTCACCGCGATCACGACCGACGACGTCTGCGAGATCCAGTGGTCGAGATCCGTCCCGTCGCCGTTGTGGAGCTCGATCACGTCGAAGAAGACCACGTCCGGCTCGCCGTCCTCGGGGCCCTCGGTGGTGACCACGAGGTCGCCGTGCCGACCGACCAGCAGGCCGTTGATCCCCGCTGAGACCACCGGTTGGCTGGTCACGACCAGGACCCGGGCACACAGCACGGGAGGACCCGGATCGGCGGTTGGGTGGCGCATGTCGTTGCCTTGTCTGGTGTTGCGCGGGCGCGGGTCTCCTGCGGCGGGATCATTCTGCTGACGAGTGGGGTGAGTGCCCCCATGGCGCGCCGATAGCCCACACACACTCACCTGATAAGCAGTGTATAGAACCTTCAAAGAGCGCGCATAAAGACGCCAGACCTGGCCGGACTGTAGGGTCGTCTGCATGGCGCGCCCGTACGGAGACCCGGTGGAGCTCGTGACTGCTCCGGTTCCCGCGCAGTCGCCGTTCATCCCTGTGGAGGCCAAGATCGTCGTGGGGGTGGTCGCCCCCGCGTCCCCCGATCCGATCCCGATCGTCCTGCTGCCGGGCTTCGAGTACCGGATGGCCGAATGGCGGCACCCGACGACCCACGAGATCCACTGGCGGCTGGAGCGCCGGAGGGCAGCGCAGCACTTCGACGATCCCGAATAGACCCCTGAGCCTCGCCCAGGGAGCCCGGCGGGCTCAGGAGTTCGCGATCGACGTCCAGTCGTCGAGCCGCTGGGCGATCAGGGCCGCTCGCGCCTGGTTGTCGCGACCGTCCAGGATGTCCAGGTCGTCGCTCTCGGCGCGCAGGTAGACCCCAGAGGTCCGGGCGTTCAGGCTGGAGTCGGTGTCCGACCTGGTGGTCCAGTGGCCGCTGGCCCGGTCCACGGCCTCGAGCTTGATCTCGCCGGTGCCGAAGATCGCTGGTGCGTTCGGGTGACGCGGACGCTCGCCCCTCCAGGCGTAGAAGACACCAGCGGGGTCCTTGAGCTCCTTGGCGGCCTCGCTCCAGTAGCGGGCGGAGAGGGTGCCGTCCTCCTGCCAGGCGCGGCCGTTCACCGTCAGCAGGCGGTCACGATCGCGGGAGATGCGCAGCAGGCTGACCGCCGAGGGCTCCACAGTGCTCCGCGCGGTCGTCGAGAACTGCCACCACAGCCCCTCGATCCGGGAGAGGCCGCCGATGTCCTCGATGGCCTTGCGCAACTTCTGGTTCACCGCTTTCACCTCGGCGGCCTTGGTCGCGTCGCCGTAGCGGACGCAGGTCAGGCCGAGCAGGTCGGTCGGGAGCTTCGCGCCGTTCGCGTGCAGGATGAAGGTCCGCTCCATGCCGAGCACGCCTCCGAACAGTCCGGCCTCGAAGACGACATTGTCACGCGGTGACGCCTGGCCCGCGGCCGCGGCCTGGTCGTCCGCGACCTGCTCGGCGCTCGTCCAGTCGTCCTGGGCGAAGACGAAGGCCGCGAAGTCGACCTCGCGGGTCAGCTCGACCAGGCGCCCGAGGGTGGTGGTCCCGGGATTGAACGTCGCCGTCCACGGCTCGACGTCCGCGACATCCTCGAGTCCGCGCTCCACTGCCTGAAGCAGCCTGGCCTGCTTGCCCGACGAACCCAGGAAGATGCGGGGCCTGGCCATCGGTCCTCCTACCGCGGGTCGAGGCGTCCTTCCAGTCGCAGCGTACCCACGGAGGCGTCGGCCGGTCCGGGTCGTCCGCAGCGCCGCGATCTGCCAGTCCGGCACTGCCGGGAAGTCACCGGCGACGCTCGCAACGTGGTACGTCGATGACATCGACCGGGTCGTGGACGAGCGGGCCGCCGTCGGCGTCGGGCTCGTCCGCTACGACGAGTTCGAGCCTGAGCGCCCAGCGCTCATGGACGATCGAGGCTAGGTGAGCGTCTCGGTCACCGGCTTGCGCCAGACCGACACGTGGCTCTCGCTCGTCGCGAGGAAGCGGACTTCCGCTCCAGTCGGCCGAGCGGGACTCGAGCTCGAGACCGGCGAGCTGCGCCATCAGGTCGCACTCGGACGGCCAGAGGTAGCGGAAGTGTCCGACCCCGTAGCGGATGCGTCCCGTCCGCGTCGCGGTGGTAGTGGTGCGACGCGCACTGCTGGGCGACCAGGTCGTAGGTGTCGAAGACCAGGTGCCCCTCGTCGAGGCTCATCGGGACCGCCTCCTGCCCCGGCGGCGAGTCGCTGGATGGGCGGCACCCAGAGGTCGATGACGAAGCGGCCCCCCGGTCGCAGGTGGTGCGCGGCGTTGCGGAAGCACTGCACCTGCTCGGCCTGCGTCCGGAGGTTGGAGATGCTGTTCCAGACCAGGAAGACGAGGGAGAACGTCCCCGCTCCTGCCACGACCGTCGTCGCCATGTCGCCGACCACGACGGGCAGCTGGTCCTCGTCGACCTTGCGTCGCAGCCGGGCCACCATCGGCTCGGACAGCTCGATGCCGGTCACCGGCACCCCACGCTCCGCGCAGCGGGATGGCGACGCGGCCGGTCCCGATGGCGAGCTCCAGCGCCGGTCCGCCCTCGGCCAGGCGCTCGAGGAGGTCGACCGTCGGGCCCAGGACCTCGGGAGCGAACATCGACGCCGCGTCGGCGTCGTAGCGTCGCCGCGGTCTCCTCGTCCCACACCTCGCTGCTCGTCACGACGTGCACGGTTCCAGCAAGGGAGGCGGAGCTGCAACGACATATCCCGGGCGCACGTCTGCAGCCGGACCAGGCAGCGTCTGCAGACAGAGGTGGTGGTGACCTCGCGCGCGTAGCCTTCGGGCCATGCGCGCCCCAGCAGCCCCGCTCGTGCGGGCAACCGGCCCGGGGGGCTGGGTTCGACGGGCCGAGCCGTTCCTCGATCCTGTGATCGGCGTCGTGGCAGCGGCGATGGCGCTGGCGTCGCTGCTGACGACCGACGTCGACGCGATCGACCCGCGTCTCCACGAGCCGAACCTGCTGGCAGCCGTGGCGACGGTGGTGGCCGGGGGGTCGTTGGCGTGGCGGCGCACGCGGCCGGTGGCGTCGTACGCCGTGTTCATGGCCGGTGCGCTCGTGGTCAGCGGGACCTTCCACTACATCGGGCTGCTGTCGATCCTGATGCTCTTCAGCCTCTTCTCCCTGGCCACGTACGGGACGCGGCGCCAAGGGCTGCGTCGGACTCGGGGCGGGAGTCGCGTCGTTCGTCGTCCTCGGCCTGGCGGGGGTGCCGGACCTGCGGACCAAGGACGTGCTGCTGGCCGTCGCGTTGCTGGTGGCGTCGTGGGCGGTCGCGGAGGCGCTGCGGTCGCGGCGTGAGCACCAACAGCGACCGGGTGCGCGCCGCGGTCACCGAGGAGCGACTGCGGATCGCCCGTGAGCTGCACGACGTCGTGGCCCACAGCATGTCCTTGATCGCCGTCCAGGCGGGCGTGGGGGCCCACGTGATCCACACCGACCCGGCCGCAGCAGAGCACTCGCTCGACGTCATCGCGGACACCAGCCGGCGAGCACTCGAGCAGACCCGCGCGATGCTGGGGATGCTGCGCGAGGTCGACGAGGCGGGCACGCGTCCGCCGACCCAGGGTCTCGACGACCTGCCGGACCTGGTCGACGACGTCCGGGCAGCGGGGTTGTCGGTCGAGCTGGTGGGGGCGCGAGCGTTCGCCGAGGTCGACTCCGCGGTGTCGCTGGCGGCGTACCGGATCGTGCAGGAGTCGCTGACCAACGTGATCAAGCACTCGGCCGCGGCCACGGCGCACGGTCGTCGTCGCCGTGGAGGGCGGCCGGCTCGATCTCGAGGTGAGTGACCCGGGGCCGGCCCGCCCCGGGGTGCGGGTCGGACCGCCGGCCACGGCCTGGTCGGGCTCGACGAGCGCGCACGCCTGGTCGGCGGAAGCCTGGCGTACGGCGCCCGCGACGACGGGTTCCGGGTGCGGGCGAGCCTGCCGACGAGCCTTCAGGCGGGGGAGGGCCGATGATCCGCGTGGCGGTCGTCGACGACCAGGACCTGGTGCGGGCGGGGTTCGTGCTGCTGCTGGGCGCGTCGGCCGGCGTCGAGGTCGTCGGCGAGGCGCGCGACGGCCTCGAGGCGGTGTCCCTGTGCCGGCGTACGGCGCCCGACGTCGTGCTCATGGACGTCCGGATGCCGCACCTCGACGGGCTCGCCGCCACGCGAAGCGATCCTGGCCGACCCGGCGTGCCGGGACACGCGCATCCTGGTGCTGACCACCTTCGAGGAGGACGACCTGGTGGTGGAGGCGTTGCGGTCGGGGGCGAGCGGCTTCCTGGTCAAGGACACCCGCCCCGAGCAGCTGCTCGAGGCGATCGCGGTCGTCGCGGCGGGCGAGGCACTGCTGCATCCGAGGGTGACCCGGCGGCTCATCGAGAGGTTCGCGGCGCTGCCCTCCGGCCGGTCCTCGACGGTCGACGACGGCCTCACCGAGCGCGAGCGCGAGGTGCTCGTCGCGGTCTCGCAGGGCCTGTCCAACCAGGAGATCGCCGCGCAGCTCCACCTGGGCTACGGCACGGTGAAGACCCATGTGAGCCACCTGCTGACCAAGCTCGGCTTCCGGGACCGCGCCCAGCTGGTGATGTACGCCTACGAGTCCGGCCTCGTCGTCCCGGGACACGGCTGACTCTGTCTGCAGACCTGCGGAGAAGGGCCCGCCGGCAGACGCGGTGGCTCCGCTCCGACGGCCAGGCTGACGCCCATGAACCTCACCCAGAACCGCTCGCCACTACGCGAAGTAGTCGCCTACCTGTCCCTCACCTACGGTCTCGCCCTGGGCATCGCCGTGGCCCTGCCCGACATGGGCATCAACCGGCTGCTCAGCGTCCTGGTGCCGACCGTGGCCGTCACGATCCTGACGTTCACCTACGTCAGGAAGGGCAGCCGACGCGAGCTGTGGCGCGGTCTCGGCCTGAACCGCCTCGGGCTGCGATCGTGGCTGCCGGCGCTGTTCCTGCCGTTCCTGCTCTGCGGAGCGGCCTACGGAACCGCCCTCGCCATCGGCGCCGGTCGCCTGACCGACCTCGACATCACCTCGGCCGGCGCACTCGACTGGTCGCTCAACCTCCTGGTCGGCCTCGTCCTGATGACCGTGGTCATCCTGGGCGAGGAGATCGGCTGGCGTGGGTTCATGCTGCCGCGTGTGCAGGAGCTGACCGACAAGCGTCGTGCGGCCGTGCTCACCGGCTTCGCCCACGGCCTCTTCCACCTGCCGTTGATCCTGATCGCCACGACGTACGACTCCGACGGTGCACGGTGGATCGTCGCCCCCGCAGCCGTCGTCACGATCACCGCCGGTGGCGTCTTCTACGCGTGGCTGCGCGATCGCTCCGGCAGCATCTGGCCCGTCGCCGTCGCCCACAACTCGGTGAACACGGTGTTCTCCATCGGTGCCTCGGCCGTCGTGGCGGCCTCGCCGTCCAGCCTGGCGTACGTCGCCGGCGAGACCGGCTTCGCGACCCTCGGCGCCTGCGTCGTGATGGCGGCGGTCGTTCTCCTGCGGGCGAGCGTGTGGAAGACGCCCGAACGCCGCACCCAGCCCACTGCGCAGGTCACCCAGCAGGTCGTCGGCGTCAGCTGACGTCCACGGTCAGGAGGGCCTCGACGACCTGCTCGACGTGGGTGGTGAACGCTCGGCCGCTCGGCAGCAGCTCGGGCGTGGCATGCGCGAGCTGCACGTGGCCGAGGAACGCCGTGTAGGCGAGCAGGCCCCGATCGCGGGCAACGGCTCGGGACAGCCCGAGCTCGGCGTAGAGCCGGGTGAGCAAGGCGAGTCGTCGCTTGGTCACCCGGTTCAGCGTCGGTGACACCAGCGGATGCGACGCGCTCGCCTGCAGAGCGAGCTCGACCGTGCCGGCGCCGCCCGTCGAGCGATCGAGCACCGACGTGAATGCCAGTCGCAGCAGGTTGCGAAGCCGGGTCCGCACATCCTGGCTCTCGTCGATGGCGGCGATCACCTGGTCGGTGTCGCGCCGCTCCCACTCCTGGAGCGTCGCCTCGAGGAGCGCCTGTCGATCGGCGAAGTGCCAGTAGAAGCTGCCCTTCGTCGCTCCGAGGTCCTTCGCCAGGGGCTCGACGGCGACGGCTGGCAGCCCTCCTTTCGCCAGTGCGGCGAGGGCTGCCCGGGTCCAGTCAGCGGCGGTGAGTGATTCTCGCTTCCCCTTGGCCATGTCCATACGCTACCGTACGGATCAGTCTCCATACGGAGGCGTATGGAGATGGAGAAGAAATGTCCGCACAGCTTGAGCTCGTCCGGCCTGAGCACGACAGCCGGTTCGTCCGACCACTCGACAGCACCCGCGTCTATGCCCTCCGACCGCCCAGGACGCCGTTGCTCGCACACGCGCTGACGCACGTCGACTGGTCCGACGCGTATGCCGTCGCCATCCCTCCCGATGCGCGGCGCCGGGACCCACAGGAGTGGGCTGACGCGGTCTTCCGCGCGCCACCGTCGCCCATGGTCCGCATCCTGTTCGGAGCCCGCGAGCTGCTGGTCAGCCTCGTCGGCATCGAGCCGGGTGGGCGCCATGTCTTCGACACGGTCTCGCGCAGCGAGCACGAGGTGCTGCTCGGCGCCGACCAGAAGCACCTGGCCTTCCGGGCCTCGGTGCTCGTGGAGACAGACCGGGTCGTGCTGAGCACGGTGGTGGAGCTGCGCAATCGTCGAGGTCGTGCCTACTTCACGCTGGTGCGCAGGCTCCACCCGATGGTCGTGCGCGGCATGCTGGCCCGCGCCGCCCGCGACGATGGGGGTTGCGCCATGAGTCCGATCGCGATCGTCCGCAGGTTCCCCCTCCTGAGCTTCTTCTTCCTGGCCTGCCTGTTCGGGTGGAGCCTCTACCTCGTGGCCTTCCTGACGGGGGGTTCGGGAGCCGAGAACCTGCCCCTCGGGCCGTTGGCCGCCACGCTCGTCGTGCTGTGCCTGCCAGGGCCGCGACGAGCTCCGGACCTGGTGGACCCGGATGCGGACCTGGCGGGCGGCGCCGGGCTGGTACCTGCTCGCCCTGCTCGCACCGGTCGCCCTGCAGGTGCTGCTCGTCGTGATCAACCACGGACTGGGCGCACCCTGGCCGACCGCCGAGCAGCTCGGCGACTGGCCCCAGGTGCCGGTCACGTTCGTGACGATGCTCATCTTCGTCGGCATCGGCGAGGAGGCCGGGTGGACGGCGTACGCCACACCGGTCCTGCTGCGCCGCCACGGCCTTCTGGTCGCTGGCGTGCTCGGGGCCGTCATGCGCACCCTGTGGCACCTGCCGCTGATGCTGAGCGGCGACCTCGGGTGGGTCCTCGGGACGGTCGGCAACGTCGGGTTCAGCATGCTGATGCTGCTGCTCTTCGCCGCCAGTGACGGTCGATGGACGCTGGTGGCGGTCTGGCACGCGTCGCTCAACGCCGTGGGCGGCCTGTTCTTCTTCCAGATGGTGACCGGCGCCGACCGGTTCCGTCTCGAGCTCCTCCTCGCCATCACGTACGCGGTCCTCGCCGTTGCCGCCTACCTCTGGCTCGCCGTCGGCCGACACCGGCGGCTGCGCGAGAACGCGGCGCCGCTCGAAGAGCCGGCCGTCCTCACGTACGCCGCGGCGCAGCGCTCGATCTCGGGTGATCGCCATGAAGCCTGAAACCAGGCATCGGGCGTACAGCTGGGAGGACCAGGAGGCCACGCGCCTCGCCGGCATCACCCAGGACGGCCTCGCCGTGCTGCACGCCATCGGTGCGGGCACGCTGCCGCTGCCTCCGGCCATGCGGACACTGGGCATCGAGCCTGACCGGGCGGAGCCGGGGCGGGTCTCGTTCACCCTCGAGCCGGCCGAGTACCACCTCAACCCGTTCGGGATCGTCCATGGCGGCGTCCTCACGGCTCTGCTGGACACGGCCATGGGCTGCGCCGTCCACTCGCTGTTGCCGCCGGCGGTCGGCTACGTCACCGGTGAGCTGAACGTCCGGTTCCTGCGGCCGGCCGTGCTGAGCGGCGGCCCGCTCGAGTGCACCGGCGAGGTGGTGCACCCGGGCAGGGCCACGATGGTGGCCTCCGCACAGGTCGTCGACGCCGGCGGCCGGGTGATCGCCCTCGGCAGGCGCCACCTGCCAGGTGCGGAGACCGTGATGCCGCGGGTCGAGCCGGCCCGGGGTGGCACGCTGATCCTCGGTGGTGGCTTCGGCGGGGCACACGTGGCCCGACTGCTCCCCGCTGCCACGATCGTGAGCCCCGAGAGCTCGATGCTCTTCACGCCTCTCCTCGCCGAGGTCGCTGGGGGAGCCCTCGAGCCACGGCACGCGATGGTGTCGCTGCGGAAGATGTGCCCGGCCGCCGAGCTGCTCCGCGGCCGCGTCACCGCCGTCGAGCCGAGCGCGCGGACGGTCAGGGTCGAGACGGGCATCGGCGAGGTGGAGGTGTCGTACGAGCGTCTGGTCGTCGCCCTGGGATCGGTTGCCCGACTCCTGCCGATCCCGGGACTCGAGGAGCACGCGTTGACGTTCAAAGACCTCGACGACGCCGTCCGCCTGCGCAACCACGTCGTGCGACAGCTCGACCTGGCCGAGGCCGACCCGACCCACGCGCGCCGCTATCTCACCTTCGTCTTTGTCGGCGCCGGCTACGCGGGTGTCGAGGCCCTGGCGGAGATGCGACAGCTCGTCGAGGACGCCCTACGCCACTACCGCACGCTCAGTCGCGTGCCCCGGCGATGGGTTCTCGTCGAGGCCGGAACCGCCATCCTGGCCGAGGTGCCGCGTCGGCTCGCGGACCACACGACGGCACTGCTGCGACGTCGTGGTGTGGAGATCTGGACCTCGACGACGGTTGCCTCGATCGAGGCGCACGGTGCCAACCTGACCGACGGCAGGCGGCTCGACAGCGCGACGGTGGTGTGGACGGCCGGCGTGGTCACGGGCCCGCTGGTGCGCACGTTGGGGCTTCCACTCGACGCACGAGGCCGGATCCTCGTCGACTCCACCTTGCGGGTCGACGGACATCCGGACATCTGGGCTCTCGGCGACTGTGCCGCAGTCCCCAACGCCGCCACGCCGGGGAGGCTCGATCCGCCCACCTCCCAGCACGCCGTACGCCAAGCCCGCGCGGTGGCCGCCTCACTGGTGGGCGCGTCCGCGCCGTACGCCTATCGCAGCGTCGGAGAAGGCGCCACGCTGGGCCGGGGACAGGGAGTCGCGCGGGTGTTCCGCGTGCACGTCCGCGGACAGCTCGGCGCCCTGGTCACCCGTGCGTACCACATCAGCGCGGTTCCCGTGCGGTCCGGGCGACTGCGCATCTTCGCCGACTGGCTGCTCTCGGTCGTCCTCCGGCGCGACCTCGCCGAGCTCGGCCCTCGGGGCGCGGCGGGAGCACGCGTGACCCGCGACGCTCTGGTCCAGAGGTGATGGACGCGGTGTGGACCGGGGTGCTTGGGTCGTGCGTGTGACGCTCACGATCGACGCCGACTACCTCGTCGTGGGGGCAGGGGCCATGGGCATGGCCTTCACCGATGCACTGATCGAGCGTGCCGACGTCAAGGTGGCCCTCGTCGACCGTCGGCACGGTGTCGGTGGTCACTGGCTGGAGGCCTATCCGTTCGTACGCCTGCACCAGTCGTCGTCGTTCTACGGGGTCGCCTCCACCGTGCTCGGCGGAGGTCGCAAGCAGACGACAGGCCCGGAGGCTGGGCTCGACGAGCGGGCCGACCAGCCCAAGATCTGCGCCTACTTCGCCGACGTCCTGGCTGACCGGATGCTCTGTTCCGGCAAGGTCGAGCTGTACTCCGGCTGCGACTACGTCGGCGACCGCACGTTCGTCTCCCGGATCTCCGGAAAGCGCTACGCGGTGCCGGACCGCTGCCGGGTCGTCGATGCGCGCTACCTCTCGCCGGACATCCCCGCGGAGCTCCCGCCCAGGTTCGGCGTCGCCGACGACGCGCGCGTGATCCCCGTCAACGACCTGGTCCACCAGGACGTCGCCCCTGGCCAGTACGTCGTCGTCGGGCTCCGGCAAGACCGCGACCGACGCGTGCGTCTGGCTGTTGGGCAGGGGCGTGGATCCCGACGCCATCTGCTGGGTGCGACCCCGCGACCCGTGGATGCTGAACCGCGCACTGATCCAGCCCGACCCCGTCATCTACCTCGGCATGTTCGCCGCCCTGGTCGAGGCGGCCGCGTCGGCGGCCTCGCTGCCCGAGCTGTTCCTCCGGCTCGAGGAGCTCGGCATCATGCTGCGCATCGACCCGGGCGTCCTGCCCACGATGGCCAAGACACCGACCCTGGGCCTGTGGGAGCTGGAGCTGCTGCGCAGCATCGAGAACGTCGTCCGACGCGGTCACCTCGTGTCCGTCGGCCGCGGCAGGCTCGACCTTGCCGACGGGTCGGTCTCGGTCGCGGCGGACGCCGTCGTGGTGAACTGCGCGGCCGACGGACTCAAGAACCCGCCCCGGTTGCCCGTCTGGCGGCCGGAGTCGATCACGCTGCAGCCCGTCAGGGCGGGGTTCCCGTGCTTCGGTGCGGCGCTCACGGGGTTCGTCGAGGCGACCCGCGACGACGACGCCGAGAAGAACCGGGTGTGCGCGCCGTCGTCGTACGGCAACTCGCTGGTGCAGTGGGCCGCCATGAACGTGCTCGGCGTCCGCAACGTCGCCGCCTTCGGCTCCGAGCCCGACCTTCAGGACTTCGCCGACCGCGTTGCGCTCAACCCCTCGCGGATCCCGCCCGACCAACCCCACTCCGACGAGCTGGACGCCGTGCGCGACCGGCTACGCACCCACGTCGGTCCTGGCATCGCCAGGCTCGCCGAGCTCGCCGAGCTCGCCGACCTCGGGGAGTAGCCGCCGGGTCACGCATGCAGGGTGGGCCGGTAGTGCAGCTCCAGGATGTCGCCGTCCAGCGTGTGGCTCTCGATCAGCTCCAGGTCGAAGTCGGCCGCACCCTGGAAGACCGGGTCCAGACCGGTCCTCCCGGTGATGACCGGGAAGAGCGTGACCTGGACCATGTCGACCAGCCCGGCGGCCATCAGCGCGCGGTTCATCGACAGGCTGCCGTGGGACCGCAGTGGCACGACGGACTCCTCCTTGAGCCTGGCCACCACGTCGACGGCGTCGCCCCTCGCGACCTCCGCGTCCGGCCAGTCGAGAACCTCCTCCAGCGTGTTCGACACGACGGTGGTCGGCAGGTGCCGCATCCGGGTGACCCACGGGTCACGCACCTCGGAGTCCTCGGTGCTCGACGCCACCATCTGGGCGAAGGCCCGGTAGGTGGTGGCCCCCAGCACCAAGCGCTGCTCCACGTCGTAGAGGGCGAGGCGGTGCTCGAGAAGCTCGGGTCCCTGCTTGCCCCAGTATCCGGTCCAGTCGCCGCCGGCGGCGCCGAAGCCGTCGAGGCTGGTGAAGACGTCGAAGGTGTAGGTCGCGGTCACAGTGCTCTCCCTCGGTGGTGGTGGATCGCTTGCAGGGCTGACCGGAGTCCACGGCGAGACTCATCGTCGGCGTACGCCGCTATCGCCCCCGGGGCTACTCCACCGTCACCTCGACGTAGCCGGCGGAGTTGTACTGGTCGGCGAGCAGGTAGTGGATGCGGTAGTCGCCGGGTGGCAGCGGCCAGGGACGGCCCTGCGAGTCCGGCCCCATCGTCATCGTCCCGAAGACCGCCGGGGGCAGTGCACCGGCGTCGTGGCCACCGGTGTAGCCCCAGAGCAGGTAGTCGTCCTGCTTCGGGTCGGCCGCCTCGGCCTCGTAGACCCCGATCCAGTCCCACCGGTTCGCAGGTCCGTCGTCCCAGGTCACCTCGATGGGCTCGCCGACGGCGTACGTCGCCTGGTCGGTCGACAGCGTGACGTCGTCCTCGGCGGAGCGCAGCCAGAAGGAGTTGCGCTCGAGCTCGTCGCCCTCGGCGTCCACCAGCACGATGTCGTAGCCGGTCGGGTCGAGCGACGACGTGTCGAACGAGGTCGTCCCCGCCTCGCCGCTGACGGCCTCGGTCGCGAGCGCGTCGTCCGCCGATCCGCCCTCGGGCACGATCGCGATGGTGTTCTCCGCGCTGCCGGGGGCGTTGTAGAGGACGCCGAGCTCCTCGCCTCCGGTGAGCAGCCGGCGCTCGAGCGAGAGGGTCTGCCTCAGCTCGACCGGTGTCACGTCGAACGTCGACAGCACGGCGCGGTGGTCTGACGTCCACGGGTCGTACTCGCGGTCGACGCCGGGTCGCGCCGACCTCGCCGACGAGCTCGCTGTCGAGCCCGTGACCGCGGGACCGCCGGCGTAGAGGTAGTCGATGCGGTCGCCGAACCCGCCCTTGCGGAAGTCGGGGTTGCCGTGGGTGATGCCGGGAATCTCGACGGGATCGGGGTGCATGTCGCGGAACGAGTCGCGCAGGCCGGCGGCCAGCAGCGCCTCGCTGACCGTCCAGGGGATCGCCTCGGTGACGCCGTCGCGCATCCCGATGGTCTCCTCGGTGTAGTCGAGGCTCGAGGGCTGGTTGAGGTCTCCGGTGAGGAAGACCGGGTAGCCCTCGCCCAGCAGGGTCCGCACGTCGGGGGTCAGCACCTCGATCGAGCCCGTGCGAACCTCGTCCTCGGACGCCAGCACCTCATCGAGGGGCATCCCGGCGAGGTAGAGCCTGGGGCCGTACTTCACGTAGTCGAGATGGGTGTTGAACATCGCGACGACGAAGCCGGGCTGCACCTCGATGAGGGCATAGAGGCCGTCGGCTCCGGACGGCTCGTGGATCGGGTACTTCGAGAGCAGCTGGAGGCCGAGGTTGTAGTACGGATAGCCCGTCCGCTCGGCGATCTCGGGGAGGCGGTCGTAGGACTCGAGGACGCCCACGATGTCGGCGTCGATGTCCTCGATGACCGCGTCGGTCGTCTTGTCGCCGCTGTACTCGATGTTGTAGGTCAGGACGCTGAGGTCCATCGGCTCGCCCGACGCCAGCAGGCTCGTCGTGGTCCCACCTGCCGTCGAGGTGGCGTCGCCGCTCGGCGGCTCGGCGTCCTCGGCCGAGCAGGCGACGAGCAGCAGCATCGCGAGCGCCGCTGCGCTGGCTGCCAGGGCCGGCCGGGTCGCGCTGCGTGCCATCTCGTCCCTCCCGGAGCGACGTCGTCGGTGCGACGTGGAGCCGCTTCCCGAGCTTAGGGGCACCGTAGCGGGCTCTGACTGAACGTTCAATCGGTGCGGAGTGACCTGGCCGTCACAGGTATTGCAAGAAACCTTTCGAAAGAGTACCTTCGACACATGCCGGACCAGACCCAGACCCCGCATCGGCGCCTGAAGGACCCACGCGAGCTGGCAGCGCTGGCACACCCGGTCCGGATGGGGATCATCGAGCACCTCTCGATCTCGGGGCCCCTGACCGCGACCGAGCTCGCCGACCGTCTCGACGAGAGCCCGGCCAACTGCTCCTGGCACCTGCGCAAGCTCGCCGAGCACGGGTTCGTCGAGGAGGCCGGCGGTGGCACGGGCCGTCAGCGTCCCTGGCGCGTGCCCGGCCTCGGCTTCACCTGGGACGACCCGGCCGGGAGCCCCGAGCAGCGTCGGGCGGCCGAGGCGCTGAGCGACGTCGCCATGCAGCGGGCCCTCGACCGGCTCACCGAGGCCCGCCGGCGCGAGCCCGAGGAGACCGTCGAGTGGCAGGAGGCGTCGACCGGAAGCGAGTACGTCGCCTGGGTGACGGCCGAGGAGCTGAAGGCGATGAACGACGACATCACCGCGGTCCTGCGCCGGCACCTGGACCGGCTGCGCGAGCCCGAGCTCAGGCCACCGGGGTCGCGCCTGTGCGAGTTCGTGACGTGGGGCGTCCCGATGTACCTCCCCGGCGTCGAGGCCACTCCCGAGGAGTCGGCGGAGGCGGACCGATGAGGGCGGCGTTCCGCACCCCTGGCTTCCCGCGTCTGTACGCCGGGCTGACCGCCAGCATGGTCGGCGACTCGATCATGCTGCTCGTCCTCAGCATGTGGGTGAAGACGCTGACCGGCTCCAACGGGCTCGCCGGCCTCACCTTCTTCTTCATGATGATCCCGTCGCTCTTCGCGCCGCTGATGGGCGTCTGGCTCGATCGGGTCCGTCGCAAGCCGTTCCTCGTCTGGGGCAACCTCGCCTCGGCGGCGATGGTGCTGCCGCTCGTCCTGGTGCGTGACGCAGGCGACGTCTGGCTCGATCTGGTCGGTCGCCTTCCTCTACGGCGTCTCCTTCGTCGTGCTGCCCGCCGCACTCAACGGGCTGCTCAAGGAGATGATGGCCGAGGAGCACCTCGTCGACGCCAACGCCAGCCTGCAGACGACCAAGCAGGCGTTCCGTCTCTTCGGCCCGCTCGTGGGGGCGGCGCTCTTCGCCTGGGCGGGCGGATGGCTCGTGGCCCTGCTCGACGCGGCCTCGTTCGTCGTGGCCGCAGCCGTCATCGCCTCGATCCCCGTCCGCGAGGAGGCGCCCCAGCGCGACGACTCACGCCTGCTCGCCCAGATCGGCGCGGGACTACGCCATCTGGTGGCCGATCGCGTGCTCGCGAACATGCTCGTCGGCTTCGGCCTCACCATGCTGGTGCTCGGGTTCTGCGAGGCCTCCATCTACGCGCTGATGGACGCCTTCGACAAGCCCGCGACGTTCGCCGGCGTCTTCGTCACGGTCCAGGGCGTGGGTGCGATCGCGGGCGGCCTCTCGGCGGGCTGGCTGATCCGGCGTACCGGCGAGGTCGCCGCGTCCGCCCTGGGCCTGGTCATCCTCGCGCTCACCATGCTCGGCATCGCCGTCGCCGGCGACCTGACCTTCATGCTCGTGTGTGCGGGCGTCATGGGAGTCTCGCTGCCGCTGCTCACGATCGGCTATCTGACGTTGATCCAGAAGCGCACCCCGCAAGCCATGATGGGCCGGGTCTCCACCGCGGCCGAGGTGGTGATGACGGTGCCCGGCGCGGTGTCCCTGGCGCTGGGCGCGGCGCTCGTCTCGCTGCTCGACTACAGCACGATCTTCGCGATCGTCGGCATCGTCACCGCTGCCGGCGCCGCGCACATCGGGTTCTGGCTCCGTGACCAGATCCGCGCGGACTGGCGGGCAGGCGCCGCCGCCGTCGAGCCGGTGACGTCGAGCGCGCCGTAGCGTCACGCTGCAGCAGCGTCACGGGTGCAGCAGCGTCCACTTCCCTTCGGACACGACCTCGACCGTCCCGTCGACGACCGTGAAGGCGGTCTCGTCGTCGACGGCGTACGCCGGACCCTCGATGCCGGCCGCCCAGTCCTCGGCCTCGGCCAGGGAGTTGCCCGGCTTGCCGTCGCCGTTCACGTGCGGGCAGATGCAGAAGTCGACGAGCCCCAGCGTCTCGTCGCTCCCGCCGGGTGGCGGCCACCCGACGAAGTCCTCCCCGATGCGCGGCGTCATCACCATGCTCCCGGCGCTGAGCCCCACCCAGACCGTGTCGCCCAGCGACGGCAACAGGTCGGCCAGGCCCGACTCCCGCATCCAGTGGCACAGGTAGAGCGCGTCGCCGCCCCCGACGAGCAGGACGTCGGTCTCCCTGACCAGGGGGACCCAGCGCTCCTCGTCGATGCTGGGCAGCGCGGTGAGCTCCAGCACCCCCATGGACCTCCACCCCAGCTCGGTCATGGGGTTCTCCGACCTGCCGGCGATGAACTGCCAGGCCCTCTCTCCCGGACCGACGCGGGGGTGGCCGTAGGACGCGGTGGGGATGCAGAGAGCGCTGGCCTCGGCGATCGGCTTGCCCAGCAGGTCGACGAGCGCCTGCTGGATGCTCGGGTTCGTGACGCCCCCCGAGGTGAGCAGCAGCTTCATGGTGTCTCCTTCTCGTCCGAGTCGTGTCCGGGCACCGCTGATCGGCTGCCCCTCAGCTGTGCCACGAACGGGACGCCGCGAATCCGACACCCAGCGTAGGAGAAGGCAAGGCGGTGTCGACCGGGCGAGCTAGTCCGACTCGGCGCGGAGCACCTTCACGATGGTGTCGAGCCCCTCGCGCAGGGCGTCGTAGCCCTCCCGGCCCAGGGCGGCGATCATCTGCTCGTCGAAGGCGGCGATGTGCGCCCTGCCGTCGCGCACCTGTTGCAGGCCGGCATCGGTATAGGTGACGAGCTTGGCCCGCCGGTCGTCGGGGTCAGCGGCCATGGTGACGATCCCGAGGTCGACGAGCTCGCGGACTATCTCGCCCATCGACTGGCGGGTGATGCCGGCTCGCGCGGCCAGGTCGACCGTGCGCGCCCCGGCGAGGGGGAGGCTGGCGTACAGGGCATTGTGGGCGGGCTTCGCCGTGGCGTAGCCGGCGGCTCGGGCGTGCCGGATCATGTCGGCCTGCAGCTCGCGGTCGGCCCGATGCACCAGCGCGATCAGCGGCGTCGCACCCGACGTACGGCCAGACCCAGGGCTTGACATCCGTAAGGTTTCCTTCCAATATTTGACAGGAGTCCTTACATTATCAGGAGGCCGACATGGTGACCGAGCAGCTCGCCACCGTCCGCACCACCGATCGCGCCACGCCCACGCGGGTCGCCCTGATGGCCGTCGCGCTCGGCGTCACCTCTGTCGCCGCCGCCGCGGGCGGGCTCCTCTGGCCCGAGGCGGCCAGTGGTGGCGACACCTACTCGTACGCCGACATCGCGCCGCACCGTGACCTGTGGTGGGGCCTGCTGGGCTCGCTCGCGGTCATCGCGGTGATCAACGTGCCACTACAGGCGCTGGCGACGCTGTCCCTCGTCCGGGCCCGGGGGAGTGCCTGGGCGACCGTCGGCGCGGCGTTGATGTGGGTGGGCATCGGCCTGCAGGCGGCAGGGAGTGCCGGCTGGGCGTCGGCGTACTTCTACCCGACCGATCCCTCCCTGGACCCGAACGTCGGCTCTGCCGTCATCGAGGCCGCCAACAACGACCAGGCGCACCTGTTCGGCCTCCTGGTGCCCGGCGCCCTCCTGGTGATCCTCGGCACCGTGCTGCAGTGCGTCGGGCTGTTCCGCGCCCGGGTCGTGCCGGTCTGGGTGCCGATCGCCCTGCTCGTCAGTGTCATGACGTTCGTGGTCCCGGGCAACGGAGCGCTGGGCCTGGTCACCAGCGTCCCGATGGCGGCGGGCGCGATCGGCCTGGGCTACTTCGCGTGGCGTCACGCTGTCGAGGCCGGAGCACCCTCGAGCCGCCGGTAGCGCATCAGGGTCGCGCCGGCCGGGAACGCCGTCGGCGGCTCGGCCAGCTCGAAGCGCGTCGGTGTGGTGCCGGCCGGGAACAGCCGCTTCCCCTCTCCGATGACGACCGGGCACACCCACAGGTTCACCTGGTCGACCAGACCCTCGCGGAAGAGTGTCTGCAACAGGTCGCCGCTGCCCCAGGTGTGGATCAGCCGGTGACGCTCGCGCAGCTCGGGCACCTGCGCCGCCGCGTCGGAGATCTGCGTGCTGGTGGCCCAGGACAGCTCCGGCACGCCGCGGGAGGCGACGTACTTCGGCATCTCGTTCAGGGCCCGCGCGAGCGGGTTCGTCTCGCCCGGCCAGTAGGGGCGGAAGATGTCATAGGTCGTGCGGCCCAGGAGCAGCGCGTCGGATGCCTGGACGTCGGCGACGACCTGCGCCCCGGACTCCGCATCGCCGTAGGGACGCTCCCAACCGGCGTAGGGGTAGTCCCCGTCCTGCTCGTTGGGTCCACCGTTGGCCTGGATCACACCGTCGAGCGTGATGTTCATGAAGACGTGCAGCTCACCCATGACGCCATTCTGCTCCTCCGGGTGCTGACCGCGGGCAGACGCAGGCTGCTGTCCGGGCTGGGTGACCGGCCGCTTCGCTAGCGGACCCCGGGTCGTTGACGCCGCGAATATCGTCGTCCTGTCGTGAGCCACCGGCGGCTTGCCCGAGCAGAGGGAGCCTCGCGTGCCAGGCGTGACCGGGTCGTGACGAGTGAAGCGGGCGGCGCGCCCCCCAGGACCTTCCGGCTGCTGCCGATCGTCGGACAGCTGCGCGACTACGACCGGTCCTGGCTCCGGGGAGACCTGGTGGCCGGTGTCGTGGTGGCGGCGCTCATCATCCCGAAGAACCTGGGGTATGCCGGGATCGCGGGGATCCCCCTGGAGAACGGCCTCTACGCTGCGGCGGCCGGCGCCATCCTCTACGCGGTCTTCGGCACGTGTCGCCAGATCTCCATGGGCCCCAGCTCGGGGCTGGCGGCCGTGGCGGGTGCGGCGGTCGTGACCGCGGGCGTGTCCGGTGGAGACGTCGCGACGTTCGTCGCCGGCCTGACTCTGACGAGCGGGCTGCTCTTCCTGGTGCTCGCGGTCTTCAGGATGGGGTGGCTCTCGCAGTTCCTGTCCAGAGCCGTCGTCACCGGGTTCCTGTTCGGCGCGGCCATCGACGTCGTCATCGGCGAGCTCCCGAAGCTGACCGGCACCGACGCCGAGGGCGCCAACTCCCTGCGGGAGCTCGGGTCGTGGCTGAGGACGCTCGGTGAGGCCCACGCCGCCACCGTCGTGGTGGGGGTCGTGGCCCTCGTGGTCGTCTTCGCGCTGAGGGTGGTGGCCCCACGAGTCCCCGGGGCGCTCGTGCTTCTCGTCGGCGGCCTCATCGCGACGCCGTTGTTCGATCTCGAGGAGCGCGGCGTGGCGCTGGTCGGCGACGTTCCCCGAGGGCTGCCCTCGGTGGACGTCCCGGACCTCGGGCTCCTGCTCGACAACGCCGGCAGTGTGCTCCTCGCAGCCTTCGCGCTGGTGATGATCGGCTTCTCCCAGACCGCAGGCGACGCCAGGGCGTTCGCCGCCAAGCACCGCTACCAGGTCGACATCGACCAGGAGTCGGTCGCCCAGGCCGCGGCGAACATCGGAGCCGGCCTGCTCAGGGGGATGCCGGTGTCGACGAGCCTGTCGGCGAGCTCGCTCAACGACCGCTCGGGAGCCCGCACCGGCCTCGCGTCCCTGACGTCGGGGGGCACCGTGCTCCTGGCGTTGCTCGTCCTCGCACCGTTGTTCTCGGCGCTGCCCAAGCCCGTGCTCGCCGCCCTGATCATCGAGGCTGTCGTCCTGGGGATGATGGACGTCCCCGAGATGCGGCGGTTGCGCCGCGTCTCCCGGGTCGACCTCTGGGTCGCGATGGCGGCGCTGCTCGGCACCCTTGTCTTCGGCATCCTCGCCGGGGTGGTCATCGGGATCGCCCTCTCCTTGGTGTGGCTCGTCTACGTCGCCACGCACCCGGAGATGCCGACGCTGGGTCGGGAACCGGGCACGCAGGTCTTCCGCGACCTCCGGGAGAACCCCGATGACGAGACGATCCCCGGCGTCGTCGTCGTGCGGATGGACGGGGGCATCTTCTTCGCGACCGCGGACGCCCTCGAGGACCGGGTCCGGACCGAGATGCTCCGGCCGGACGTCACGGGGATGGTGCTGCACTTCGCCGGCGTCAACTTCGTCGACTCCCAGGGCACCGCCACGTTGGCCGAGGTCGTCCGCCTCGCGGAGGAGTCGGGAGTCGAGCTGAGACTGGCGAGCGTCCGCCCCGCGGTCCGGGCGATGCTCGAGCGCGACGGCGTGATCGACCGGATCGGACCCGATCGGGTCCACGGCAGCGCCTATCGCGCCGTGGCCGCTCTCTCGTCGCGCCGGGACCCGGAGGATCCCCCGGACGAGGGCGTCCCGGGCTCGCGGCACCCGGGGTGAGCCGCCCAGCCGTCGCCCGCTTGTGCGGCCTCAGGACCCACGCAGGCGGCACGGTGCCCTCCGGATGAGCGAGCTGGCCGAGCGCGAGCAAGTGAGCAAGTCATCGTTGACGCGTATCGCCGCACGCCTCGAGGAGGGCGGCTACCTGGATCGCAGCACCGACCCGGAGGACCGGCGCGGATCCCTGATCTCGCTCACCGAGGCAGGCGGCGAGGTGCTCCGCGCAGCCAGCGAGCGCCAGGACGCCTATCTGAACCGCCAGCTCGACGCGCTCGACAGCGCCGATCGACAGCGGCTCCTCGCGGCGGTCCGGGCCATCGAGATGCTGCTCGAGCTTCGCCTGTGAAGGCCCTCGCATCGGCAACCTTCGCTTTCCTGGCTGCCTCCACCATTCGGCGTCACTCGTTCTCAGCGGGCTCTTGCGGGCGGGGCAGCACCGTCAGGACCATGCCGATGTAGGTGCGGAACTCGGCCATGTAGGCCCGGAGAAACTCTCGCGTGGAGTCGTTGGTGATCTCGCCGTCGTCGTGGAAGACGTCGGGCGAGTACTGGATGTAGGCCTCGGGGGAGGTCATCTGCCGGGCGTTGCAGAAGCTGAGCACACCGCGCAGGCTCTGCTGACCCATGGCGGTGCCGATCTGGCCGATCGAGGCACCGATCACCGCGGCCGGGATGTGGTCGAAGGAGTTCTCACCCCAGGGTCGGGACGCCCAGTCGATCGCATTCTTCAAGGCTCCGGGGATCGAGCGGTTGTACTCAGGCGTCACGAAGAGCACCGCGTCGACGGCGGCGATCGACGCCTTGAGCGCCCTGGCTTCGGGCGGATAGTCGTTGTCGTAGTCCGGGCTGTACAAAGGCAGGTCGCCGATAGGGATCTCGGTGAACTCCAGGTCGTCCGGTGCGACGTGGATGAGGGCCTTGGACAGGACGCGGTTGATCGACGTCGACGACAGGCTGCCGACGAAGTAGCCGACCTTGTAGGTAGACATGTGTTCCTCCTGGTTTCGTGTTCGATGGCTGCACGACGGGTTCGCAACGAGTGGGCGCCGGTCATTTCGGGGCCTCCCGCTCGACGAGCGCCTTGAGGGTGGCGAGCTCCCTGCGTGCCTCCGGGGGTTGATGGCCAGCTCGTCGTAACTTCCTGGAGGTCGACGACGACGGGCTTCCCGGTCTGCCAATCCGGAACTCGGGTGGGGTCGACGTAGACGCCCCACACCTTTTCCGGTGCGGCGTTGATCCAGACCGAGTACTCGAGCACGCCCATAGGAGCCGCCTCCGAGCCGCTGCCGATGCCGACTCTCGGAAGCGTACGGCGCCTGCATGCCGGCGACGGGACCGCGTCAGTGAAGGAGCAGGACCACGCCAACGGTTCCCGTGTAGAGGTGGGCCAAGAAGGGCGGGTTGAAGGGCCCCGCGAATCGCGTCGCCACCAGACCGGCGGCGAAGGCGAGTCCCGACCCGACGCCGGTCCAGCCGAGCCACGTCGGCAGGTCGGCCGAGACGAGCACGGCGACCCCGAGCAGTGCGGACGCAACGTAGGCAGTCAGCATGTGGACGCAGTACATCGCTCCTGCCCACCGGTCGTAGGCGGCGAAGCCGTCAGGCACGGCCCCGAGGGTGACCGTCTGCTCTGCCGCCCACGGCACCACCGTGAGACGAAAGGCCAGCGACGCAATCCAACAGACCCCGCCCGACAGGTACACCGCGGCCGCGAAGGTCGCGAGAACGGTGGCGCTGGTCTCTTCCAGGATCACCGCCAGGCCCGCCAACCCCGCGGGGGTCACGACCATGGCAGCCACCATCCAGACATGGATCCAGGCCCAGCGACGGCGATCCCGGTAGACGAGCGGCAGCGACTCCTGCAGCGGGCGTTGGTAGTCCAATCGCCACGCGGTCGCGCCGACCAGAAAGATCCCGAGTCCGGCGACCAGGACAGTCCCGACCAACGCAGAGCCCGTCACACGGACAATCGTGCCAGGACCAGGCGGTCCCGGAGAGCCCCGCGGGACGAGCTCCCAGGCGGCGAAGACGCAACCGTGTTTTCCGATGGCCGAAGTTCCGCGGACGTGAGGCAGCTTGGCCCGAGATCGCCGGCACCCTCGCCGCCGCACGCCACGGATCCGCCAACAACCCGAACAAGTCGAAGAGCACCGACGTTCACCACGAGCAGCACGATGAAGGACGTGTACGGGTTGATCAAGCAGCTGTAGCAGCAGCAGTTGAAGCCGTAGCTGCCAGCCGGCCACGTGGACCATGAACCCATCCGTGGTGTCCGCGCCGAGCAACAGATGCGCCCCGAAGGCGCACCCCGGGGCAACGACGCCGCGCGCTTCCGACCCCGTGACGGTCAGGCGTCGTCCCAGGAGATGTAGTCGTTGAGGATTGCGCGGCCCATCAGCTGGTCCCGGTCGAGCTGCGTCAGCTGAGCCTCGTCGCAGACCTCGGACCACGACCTCCTGGTCGTGTCGACCACCAGGTCGACGATGTCATCGGCCTCACGAGGCGACAGCGAGAAGTCCTGCGCAGCAACCCGGGCGACCCGAAGTTGGCTGGCTCGCTGGCCGTCCGAGGTCAACACTGCGCGACCCCGACACCCAGTTCGTGCCGATCCAGAACCGGATGGCCCAGCAGGACGCGCTGATGGAGTACCTCACGTTCACCTCGTCGGCGATCTTCGCCGTACCTCCCGGCGCCGGCCCGGGCGAGTACGTCGGGCAGTCGCTGTTCGCCCGACCGTCCGCACCCTGGCCCGAACACGACGAATCGCAGGTGCGGATCGGCCGTGGCGGGTGAATGCTGGGGTCTTGGGCACCCACTGCGCGTCGTGGCCGCGACGAGGCGATGCATGGGCGCAACGGAGGGACGGAAGGTCGACGGATGATCCGCCTGCGGTCGCTGCGTCGGGCAACCGTCCTCGTCCTGTGCGCCATCCTGCTCACGGTCGTCCAGACCGTCATGTCGCTTGCGTGGCGGGGGGTCTGGCGGCAGGTCGTCGCGGCAGTCCTGGTGGCGGGCATCACGGCCGCGGCGGAGCTCGAGCGACACATCCAGGAGCAGGAGGAGGCAGACGCCCAGGCAGACGGCAGGCTGCCGCCCGTGGCGCTGGCGGCCGAACGGCTGGCCGTCGTGGTGCGCGACGCCTGGACGGCTGAGGCCAGGCGACGCGGCGTCACCACGCCGGCTCCGGCCTCGGTGCGCTGGCGGTGGGGCTCCTCCGAGGTCGCGGTGCCCAAGGACGAGATCGTGTCGCCGGCAGGCGGTGTGGGACCCGGAGTCCTGCCCGCGCCCCGCATTGCCGGCGGCGAGGCGGGAACGCTGCTGGAGTCGGGAGTGGTCACCCGGTTGCACGACGAGGTGTACGCGCGGCTCCCGCACGGCCGGCTGGTCATCCTCGGCGAGGCCGGCGCCGGCAAGACCGGTGCCATGCTCCTGCTGCTGCTCCAGGCGCTCGAGCATCGCGAGGGCTTCGAGCGTGCCGCGAGGCTCGGTGTCCCGGTGCCGGTGTGGTTGACCCTCGGCGGCTGGGACCCCGATGCCCAGCCGTTTCGCACGTGGGTGCTCACCGTCCTCGACAGGGAGCACCCCTACCTGCGCAGCGCCGCGTTCGGCTCCGACGCTGCTCAGACCCTGTTGGCCTCGGGACACCTGGCCCTGTTCCTCGACGGCTTGGACGAGATGCCGGCCGCCGCCCGGAGTGCCGCACTACGTCAGCTCGACGCCGAGACGGCCAACTTTCGGGTCGTGCTCACCAGCCGCCCGCAGGAGTACCGCGAAGCGCTCGACCAGGGACGCCTGCACTCGGCGGCGGTCATCGAGATCCGGCCCGTGCGACCGACGGTGGCCGCGAGCTACCTGGTCCGCGGTGAGGTCGGCGTACGTCGCGACGTCTGGGCGAGCGTGGGCGACTACCTGCGCCTGCACCCCGACAGCGTCCCCGCCCGCGCGCTGAGCACGCCGCTGGCGTTGTCCCTCGCCCGCTTCGCCTACCAGCACTCCGACCCCGCGGAACTGGTGGCCCAGGGAAGGTTTGCCTCGCCAGGAGACCTCCGTGAGCACCTCGTCGGCGGAGTCCTCGAGGCCGCCTACCCGGACGCGAAGCAGCGCGACCGCGCGATCCGTTGGCTGTCCTGGGCGGCGCACCGGATGGGCGACTCCCGCGACCTCGGCTGGTGGCACCTCGCCACGTGGATCCCGCGCTGGAAAGTGCAGCCGCTGATGGCGTTCGTCGCCGTCTTCGCCGGGTCCGTGACGACCTTCGCCGGTCTGGCCGTGCTCGGGGCAGCCTTCGACATCCAGACTTTCGCTGTCCCGGCCGGGCGGGACACGACCTTCGTCACAGAGGACTCGCTGGCAGGACGGGCCTTCATCAACGAGTTCGTCCTGCCGCTGGGTGCGGCGCTCGGGCTTGCCGCCTGGTGGGCGTCCCTCCGGGCCAACAGCCTCGCCCTCCGGCGTGACCGCCCGGCCCGGCTCAAGCCGCGGCTGCCGCGGCCGCGCGAGTACCTCGTGCTGCTGCGGACGGTCGCCCTCAGCGCCGTCGGTCTCGGCATTCTCGTCGGTCTGTTGGCAGGCTTCGGGCCGCTGGTGGTGGACGCCTGGGACCGGGCGGTCACCGATGGACTCGGGGCCCAGGTCGTCGACCGGGCCGCCGTCGAGAACGCCCTCCAGGTAGCGCTGGCCTCAGGGCTGGGCGTCGGGGTGGCAGCGGGTCTGGTCATCGGTCTGTTCCGCATCTGGAGCATCCCGAGTGACGATGCCGTCGCAGCATCCCCGCGCAGCACGTACGCAGGCGACCGCCGGGCGCGGCTGGCCGTCTCTCTGCTGGCCGGCGCAGCGGTCGGCCTGTCGGTCGGGGTCCTGGTCGGCGCTGTCTACGGCGCCAGGTCGGGGTTGGTGTTCGGCGGGTACGCCGCGGTCGTGGTTGCCGTGGTCTTCCGCGTGGTGTTCGGGCTCTCCACGACCCTGTGGTTCGCCGAGTACGTCGAGCACGCTCCGCGGCTCTTTCCGCTCCTCGAGGACGCCCTCGAGCGGCAGGTGCTACGTCAGACCGGGTCGGTGTACCAGTTCCGGCACGCCGAGCTCCAGGATCACCTGGCCCGTGCCTACCTTCACGGACACAGGGACGTCGCGCTGCGCACCGGTCGGTTGCGCGGCCTCGTCGAGACCGCCGCGGTCGGGGCGGCACGGACCGTACGGCGCGCCCTGCAGCCACCACGCAGGCGGCCGGTCCTCATCGCGACCGGAGCGGTCGCGGTGGGGGCGACCGCCGTGGTGCTGGCCCCCGCGGTAGGAGCCATGCTGCGTCCGGACCATGACACCCTGACCGACACGCAGGTCGAGGCGCTGGCCTTCAGCCCCGACGGCGACGTGCTGGCGACCTCCGGTGACGGGAAGACGGTGTTGTGGGATGTCGAACGCCGCGAGGTCCTGCACGAGCTGACCGGTGAGCTCGTCGGCAGCAGCTCGATCGCGTCATCGGTGAACGCGGGCGCCGCCGACCTCGCGTTCTCCCGGAACGGAGACTTCGTGGCCACTGCCGATGGACCTGTCGTGCGCTGGTGGGACGTGGCAGAGGGGCGAGAGCTCAGCAGCGGCTCCGCTCGGTGCCGGCCAGCTGGTGATCTCCTTCAGCCCGGACAGGAAGGTGCTGGCCACCGCCGAGGCGGCAACGGGCCGTGTGAGCTTGTGGGTCCTCGGCTCCGACGAGCAGCCCGTTGAGCTTGCGGCGTGGAGTCCCCGGGACATGCAGGAGGGGTTCATGACCCTGGGATTCAGCCCGGACGGGCAGCGGGTCGTCACGGCCGGCGGAGACGACAGAGGTGGTGACGTGGCCCGGGTCTGGGAGGTCTCCTCCGGCGATCGGTTGACCGAGCTCACCGACGCCGGTGACAGCGACGCCGCCGCCTTCGACCCGGACGGGGAGCTCCTGGTCGTCGGCTCGATCGAAGAGGGAATCACCGTCCACCAGGCATCCTCGTACGACGTCGTGACGACGCTCGACTACGCGGGAGGCGGCGTGCGCTTGGCCCCTGGGGGCGGCTTGCTGGCGATCGGCTTCCTCGGCGGGGGCCTCCCGGGAACCGATTTCAACACCGGTGGCCGTCAGCAGGTCTGGAAGCTCCCGGAGATCGAGCTGGTCACGACCTTCGAGTCGCAGCCCGACAAGCTGCTCCCCGACCGCACGACGTTCAACAGCGACGGCACGCTCCTCGCGACGGCCTGGATGACCACCTTCGACGCGGACGGCACCCGGCTGCTGCTCTGGGACCTGACCAGTGACGCGGGATCCCGCGAGCTCGGGCGGGGCAACCGTGAGCTGTTCAGCCTGGCCTTCGACCCCGAGGGCCGGAAGCTCGCCACCGGTTGGAGCGACGGCAGGGTGCGGATCTGGGATGTGTCTCAGGAGAGGTGAGTCCTCGATCGTCCTGCGTTCGCGAGACGCGGCCGGGGCGGCGTACTCGGTCGGCTAGGGTTGTGCGGGCACAGCGTCGTGCCGACCGCCGGGCGATCATCTCGGCAGGTCATCTCCCCTCGTGACTCGAGACAGAGGTTTCGCTGTGACTGCGCTCCAGTCAGCAACTGTGCAGGTCAGCGTGGCGCCCCCTGAAGACCTTCGGTTGATGGGTGACGGATCTACTTCGGTTGATCCGTGACACTCGTTGGTCAGGTTAGTCCCGGAGGGCTCGTTGGCCGCCGGGGATCTGTGCGCGTTTGACTCTCACCTCCCCGGTGCTGGTGCGCTGCTGGGTGCGGAGCAGCTGGTCGCCGTCGTAGAACTGCAGCACGTGGTCGGTGACCCACACGTCGATGGAGCGGCCGGCGGCCGCTACGCCGAGGCAGACCTGCTGCCACTGCACGCACACCACCCCGAGGGTGCTGGCACGACGGGCGACCCAGGTGCCATCGGTACGGTCCGGGGCTGGTCGTGGTGGGCTGGGGGTTGTCCTCAAGGGCGTGATGGGCGCCGGCGTGGGCTGGTGGAACCGGTCAGCAGGCACCGCCATGTCCAGCGACTGGTGCGGTCGGCGGGTGTTGTAGTCAGTGACCCACTCGTCGAGCTCGCCCTGGGCGGCGGTCAGGGATGCGAAGACCCGGTCGGTGCGGAACTCGGTGCGCAAGGCCCGGTGGAAACGTTCGATCTTCCCGGTCGTCGTGGGTGACCTGGGTTGGGTGAGGAGGTGCTCGATGCCGTTCTCACGGCAGATCCGATCGAAGAGGACCTCGACCGGCGGCTGGTTGAACCGCCCGGTGAACACCTTCCCGTTGTCGGTCAGGATCTGCCCGGGCACTCCGTAGGTCCGCAGCGCCACGGCCAGGCCGTCGCACACGTTCCTCGAGGTCTCCCGCACCATCAGGTACGCGCTGATGCAGAACCGCGAGTGGTCATCGACCCCGGTCAACGCCTTGGCCCTGACGCCACCCTCGATGAGGAACCCGCCGACCAGGTCGAGTTGCCACAACTCCATCGGGGCCCCGCGTTCCCACCGCTTCCACTTCCGATCCCGACGCCGCCGCCCGGCCGGGTCGATCAGACCCAGCCGGACCAGGCCCCGGTACACCGCCGACTCACTCGGCACCGGCTCCACGCCCCGCTTGGCCAGCTCGTAGACCAGCCGACGCGGACCCCACGACGGATGGGCGAACCGCAACGACGCGATCACCGCCTCGACCTCGCTGCCGATCTGATGCGGACACGACCTCGGCCGGTGCGACCCGTCCCCGAGGTTCTCCAGCCCGCCGGCCTCGTACTTGGCCAGCCACCCATGAACGGTCTTGCGATGCACCCCGAACCGGGCCGCCACGTCCGTGACCGTCTCACCGCCACTGATCACCGCCAACACAGCCTGATACCGCTGCTCAGCCACGCTCAACTCCCTCATACGGGAGTGTCACCAATCAGCCGAAGTAGGTGTCACCCATCAGCCGAAGACATGTAACCCCTCAGCCGAAGCCGAAACGTCACCCATCAGCCGAAGTAACACACACGCGTGGCGCCCCCGGGAGGATTCGAACCTCCGACCGGCGGATTAGAAGGCCGCTGCTCTATCCAGCTGAGCTACGAGGGCTGGGCGGGGTCCATTGTGGCCCACGCGCGACCGACGACGGCTCAGGGGACCTGGGTCCCTGGCCGCTGATCCCGGTGGGGCCGTACCTTCGCGCCATCTGGGTCTCGGCGTCGACCGGTCGCGGGCCGAGGGTGGATCGGGGGGCACGATGCGGGGTTGCTGTGCGGCCGGGAATCCCCAGCATTCTCCGGGGCCCGCTCGGTGTGGAGGTGGACGGTGACCCTGACCCAGGCGAGCATGCGGACGGTTCTGGAGGCGTCGGTACGCCGGGCGCGGCAGGCGGCCGAGCAGGGGACGGTGTCTCGCCAGATCCCCGAGCTATCGGCGGTTCCGCGCGGCCGGCTGGCCATGTCGGTGGCCACGGTGGAGGGGGACCTGTTCGCCGTCGGCGACAGCGACGAGCCCTTCTCGCTGCAGAGCATCACCAAGCTCTTCGCCCTGGCCGCCCTCCTCCAGCTGGACCCCCAAGCCTGGGACAACGTGGGCTGGGACCCCACCTCGTCCGGCTACGGTTCCGTGGCCGAGCTCGAGCGGCACTCCGGCCGGCCCCGCAACCCGTTCGTCAACTCCGGGGCCCTCGTCGTGACCGATCGGCTGCACGCCCTCACCGACGGCGCCGCCCGTCGTACGGCGGAGCTCATCGCCTCCTCCTCAGGCACCGGCGCGCGCACGACCTCGGTCGCGATCGACGCGCGGATGGCGGCGTCCGAGGCGGGGGCCGATCACCGCAACGCCGCCATCGCGCACGTCCTGGCCGACCACGGGCGGCTGCAGACGCCGATCACCGAGCTGCTGGGGCAGTACTTCTCGCAGTGCGCCATCACCGCGACCACCACCGATCTCGCGCGCGCGGCGCTCTTCCTGGCCAGCCGCGATTCCGACGTTCTCGACGTGGCCTCCATCCGACGCGTGAACGCCGTCATGCTGACCGCGGGCATGTACGGCGCCGCCGGTGAGATCGCCTACCGGGTCGGCCTGCCCGCCAAGAGCGGCATCGGTGGGGGCATCGTCGCCGTCATGCCGGGACGCGGCGTGGTCGCCGTGTGGAGCCCGCCCCTCGACGGGCAGGGCAGCTCCTGCGGCGGCGTGGCAGCGCTGGAGGAGTTCACGCGGCTCTCCGGGTGGTCGGTGTTCTGAGGGCGTACGCCGCCGCCGCCCGACCCGAGCTCCGAGGCCGAAGAGCTCGGCAACCAGGGCATGAACGGCCGCGCCGCCGGTAGTTTGCTCGCCATGGTGGGGATGCTGGACGGCAAGGTCGCGGTGGTCACCGGGGCGGCACGCGGGATCGGGCGGGCGACGCTGGAGGTGTTCCTCGAGGAGGGCGCCCGCGTCGTCGCCACCGACATCGACGCCGACGGGCTGGCGGTGGCTGTCGGGTCGACCGGGTACGACGCGGATCGCGTCGTCAGCGTCACCGGTGATGTGTCGGTCGAGGATGACGCCGAGGCGATGATCGCGAAGGCGACGCAGACCTGGGGCCGGCTGGACTGCCTGGTGGCCAACGCGGGCGTCATCCCGTTGAGCACCATCGACCAGACCAGCGTCGAGGACTGGGACCACGTGATGGCCGTCGACGGTCGCGGCATGTTCCTGACCTGCCGGGCCGCGATCCGGGTGATGGCCGCCCAGGGCAGCGGCAGCATCGTGTGCCTGTCGTCGATCAGCGGCATGGCGGGCCAGGCCAGCCAGGCGGCGTACGGCCCGGCGAAGTTCGTTGCCACCGGGCTCACCAAGCACCTCGCCGTCGAGTGGGCGGCGCGCGGCATCCGGGTCAACGCCGTCGCGCCGGGCACGATCCGGACCGACGCGGTGGCCGCGCTGCTGGGCAGCGAGTCGGGCCGGCAGTACGTCGCTCAGATGGAGGGGCAGCACCCGATGGGACGCCTCGGGGAGCCGCGCGAGGTGGCGCAGGCCATCACGTTCCTCGCCTCCGACCGGGCCGGCTTCGTGACCGGCGAGGTGCTCGCGGTCGACGGCGGCTACCTCGCTCAGTAGCCGGCCGCGAGGACGTCGCCGAGTCCCCGGCCGGTGAAGGCTGCGCGGACCCGGTCGGCGAGGGCGGCGCGCTCCGCGGCCCGGGCGTGCAGCGCGGCCCTGGCCGACGCCACGTCGACGATCTCGAGCCGGACCTCGTCGCCCGGCCGCACCTGCGCGAGCCGATCGAGGCCCTCGGTCGTGACGACGGCGACGACCGGATAGCCGGCCGTCACGAGCCGGCCGCGCATCAGGACGATCAAGCCGCCGTCGGGCACGACCTCGACCGCGCCGAGAGGTACTCCGCGCGACAGGATCTCCTCGGTCCGCGTGCGCTCGACGGGGGTGCACGCGAAGCGCAGGCCGACCTCGTCCGACTGGGGCAGCAGGCGCAGCGTCTGCTCGAGTGCGGCTGCTCCCAGGACGAGCCGGTCCAGGTCGGGTCCGGCGGTGACGGGCACCCGCGCCAGGGTTGGCGCAGCCGGCGGGCGGCCGCCGAGCCGGAACAGGCCCGCCAGGTCGTCGGGCGGCGCGCCGACGTAGCGGCTCACCACCTCGACCCGGTCACCGGCCGAGAGTCGGGTGCCGACCTGGAGCAGCCGGTCGGGAGCGACGCTGCCCAGCACGCGGTCGGCGTGGATCGCGCCGTTGACGGCGACGTAGGAGCGGTAGCCGGTCGGGGCGACGGGGACGGCGAGTGCCGAGCCGGCGGCCAGCGGGAGCGTCTCCCAGGCCGGGGCGGGATGCCCGTCGACGAGCACCTCGCCGGGCCGCGCCGGTGACGGCGACGAGCACGTCGTCCTCGACCCGGAGCACGAGCTCCGATCCGGTCACCTCGACCAGTGCCGCGTCCTCGGCGTTGCCCACGAGGAGGCCGGCTGCGCGGGCGGCGTGCTGGTCGACCGCGCCGTTCACGGCCACGCCGATGGCGCCGTACCCCGGACGGCCGAGGTCCTGGATCGTCGCCTGGCCGGCGCGCTCGACCCGGAGCGCCGACGTCACCCGCCCGCCCGTGTCGGCACGAAGCGGATCGCGTCACCCGCGCGGTACGGCACGTGCGGGGGAGTGTGCACGTCGAACAGCCTGGCCTGGGTGCGCCCGACGATCCGCCAGCCTCCCGGCGACGCGGCGTTGTAGATGATCGACTGGACGCCGCTCATGCCGACGGAGCCGGGCTCCGTGCGCACGCGGGGGCTCGCCAGCCGGGGGACGCTCGCCGGCACCGGGGGCCCGTCCATGAGGGGCGCGCCCAGCGGGGAGCCCACGAACCGGATCGTCCACGGCTCCGACGCGTGCAGCTCGACGACCTGGTCCGGCGACAGGTCGAGCGCCTCCGCGACCGACGCGAGATCGGGTCCGTGGTCGCCGCCGTAGACGACCGGTACGTCGAACGTGCGCGGCTCGGGCGCCTGGGTGGGCCGCGCCGCCAGCGCCACGACGGCACCCTCGATGGCCGCGTGGTCGGTCACCAGCGGGTCGAACTGCACGAAGACGTTGACGAAGCTCGCGACGACGTCGACCACTCCGGGCACGTCACCGGAACGGAACCCCTCGCCCAGGTCGCGGGTCGCGGCCCAGCGGAGCTCCGGGTCGTCGGCGAGCACGTCGACGAGCAGGCCGGCATCGCCGTACTCGTGGCAGGCCAGCTGGACCCCGGGACGCGAGGGGCGCATCAGGGCCGGGTGTCGGCGAAGGCGGCGATCTCGACGCCGGCCTCCTCGAGGGCGGTGCGGATCCGCTCGGCGGTGCGCACCGAGGAGGGGTGGTCACCGTGCATCAACAGGGAGTCGCAGGTGACCTCGACCCGGGTGCCGTGCCGCGAGAGCACGGTCCCGTCGAGAACCATCGACAGCGCGCGCTCGACCAGCGCGTCCTCGTCGTGCACCAACGCCTCGGGGTCGCGGCGCGAGACGAGGGTGCCGTCGTCTTCCAGGTTGCGGTCGACCAGGCCGAAGACGACCACCCGCAGGCCGCGCGTCCGGGCCTCGCGCTCGAGCTCGCCGGTCATGGTCAGCACGGTCAGGGTCGGGTCGAGCTGCTCGATCCCGTCGGCGACCCCCTGCGCGTAGTGGGGGTCGGTGGCCACGAGGGTGCCGAGCCGGCCGTGCGGGGAGACGTGTCGCACGTCGGTGCCGGCCGAGCGTGCGAACGCCTGGAGGGCTCCCACCTGGTAGATCACGTCGGTGGCGATCTCCTCGCGCGAGAGCTCCATCGCGCGCCGGCCGAAGCCCACGAGATCGGGAAAGCTCGGGTGTGCGCCGATCGACACGTCGTTCTCGAGGCACAGCTCCACCGAGCGCCTCATCGTCCTCGGGTCACCGGCGTGGAAACCGCACGCGATGTTGGCCGAGGTCAGCGTGCGCAGGATGAGGGCGTCGTCGCCCATCGTCCACGAGCCGAAGCTCTCTCCGATGTCGGCGACGAGGTCGACGCGGCTGCCCATGAGGCCAGTCTGCCGTGCGTGGCCAGCCAGCCGGAAGGTCGTGTGCCCGGGAACGCAGTGAGGCCCCTGTGAGGTCCGGGCACACGACCCGGCTACGCGCGACGGGCGGTGACGAGGAGGTACTCCCACTCCATGGCGCCGGCCACGTGGAATCGGTCGCCCAGCGCGGCCAGCTCGCGCGTCGAGGGCCGCGGTCCGCTCCGGGTCGTCGGCGAGGGAGTTGTAGACCGCGATCGTCGGGCCGTAGTTGGCCTTGAAGTAGTCGCGGAACGCCGCGCCGTCGGCGAACTCGGTGACCCGCAGCGTCTGCTGGCGGGCCTCCAGGTCCGTCACCCGGTCGCCCAGCAGGGCCCGGACGTGATCGGCCCGGCCCCACAACGGCGGCGGCTGCGCGCCCGGAGGGGGCGGCGGTGCGAACGGCTTCATCGTGGCGAACAGCTGACCGATGAAGCCCTCGGGCGTCCAGCTCAGGAGCCCGACCCGGCCGCCGGATCGCACCACGCGGACGAGCTCGTCGGCAGCCTCCTGGTGGTGCGGCGCGAACATCACGCCGACGCAGGACAGGACGGCGTCGAACGACCCGTCGTCGTACGGCAGCGCCTCGGCGTCGGCCGTCTCCCAGTCGAGATCGAGGCCCTCGGCCGCGGCGGCCCTCCGGCCGATCTCGAGAAGCTCGGGCGTGAGGTCGGTGGCCGTGACCAGGGCGCCGCGGCGGGCCGCGGGGAGAGACACGTTCCCCGAGCCGGCGGCGACGTCGAGAACGCGCTCGCCGGCTCTGATGCCGGCGGTGTCGACGAGGACCTCCCCGAGGTCGTCGATGATCTCCGAGGCGACCGCGTGGTAGTCGCCCAGCGCCCACATCTTGGCGTGCTTGGCCTTCAGCGCGATGTCGTCGGGAGTGGTGGTGATGGTCATGGTGTTGCTCCTTCGGTGTTGGACGCCTCGACGCTAGGGGCGGCGTACGCCCGCCGGCATCCGCGGGAACGCGCATTTCCCCTGGACGTGCGCCCGGGCTGTTGGCGGTCGGTGCGTAGTCGCCGGAGTGAGGTCGTGGGCTCAGGTGGTTGCCGGGGCAGCCACTTCAGCACACGACCCCCCGCCCCGGGAGGTGCGCTCAGACGCGCGAGAGCAGCCGCGTGACGGCCGTGATGCGCGCCGACCTGCCCTGCAGGCCGAGCTTGGCGTAGATGTTCTGCAGGTGCCGCTCGACGGTGCGCACCGAGAGGTGCAACGCCGCGGCGATGCCGTCGTTGTCCAGACCCTGCGCAGCGAGCCGGAGCACGTCCAGCTCACGCGCGGACAACACGTCGAGCTCGTCGATCCCGGCATCGGCAGCCGCGTCGCCGGCGGCCCGGTCGGGTGCGACGAACTCGGTGACCTCCCGCAGCAGGGTCGGCCACGCCGGCTCGTCCTCGAGGACGATGTGGTTCTTGCTCTCGAGGGCGACGAGGCGTGCTCCCGGGATGTGCGCGGCGAGGTAGCGGCTCTCGTCGAAGTTGTTCATCCGGTCACCGCGGCTGTGCAGCACCAGCGTGGGCAGGTCGAGGCGTGGGAGCACGTGCCTGGCGTCGGCCTGGCGCCGCTGTGACCGGGCCAGCATCGCGGTGTCGGCGGTCGCCGCCATCCGCTGCAGCTCGTCGACCCAGCTCATCTGCTCCTCGCTCGCGTCGGGGATCATCAGCGTGGTGAACACTCGCCGGAACTCCGGCGTCGGCCGCTCCCACCCGACCTTGATCAGGGCCTGGAAGGCGTCGTCGAGCGCGATCTCCTCCGGCGTGGAGTTCTGCATCGCGCCGGCATAGCTGCCGTAGAGCATCAGCCGCGTCAGCCGGTCCGGGTGGCGATCGGCGTACTCCAGCGCGACCGGTCCGGCCTGCGCCATCGCGAGCAGGGCGAAGCGCTCGAGGCCGGCGTGGTCGGCCACCGCCTCCAGGTCGGCGACCCGCTTCTCGAGGCTGTGGTCGGTGACCTCGCGGTCGGACAGGCCGTGCCCGCGCTCGTCGAACCGGATGACGGTCGCGATCTTGCCGAGCTCGCGCAGGTAGTGCCGCCACACCGGGCTCTGCCAGTCGAACTGCAGGTGGCTCAGCCAGCACCCGTCGAGGAGGAGCGGCGGCCCGGACCCGTGGACGGCGTACGCGATGTTGACCCCGTCGACAGACCGGGCGAAGCGGATGTCCTGCACGCTGCTCGTGCCGCCCGTCCGCATGTCGGCGATGGTACGCCGGAGCCCTCCTCGGGACCGGTCACGGACTTCCCCACATTCGATGACTCGCGGCAGGGAACGTCCGAATACTGTGCGCGAAGACGGCGACCTCAGGCCCCGGACAAGTCAGTCGACCACACGTCCGGGGTGGCCACGCCCGCTGCTCTCGGCGTTCACGTGCGACGGGCGAATCAACGGGGGACGTCCATGTCACAGTCGTACGCCAGGGGTCGCGTCCCGGGTCTCACGCTCTTGGTCGCCGCGCTCGTGGCGAGCTCGTTCCCCGGCGCAGCTGCGCTCGTGCCCGACGCCACGTCTCAGGCGCGCGCGGCCGCGGGCACCCTGACCGCCAACCCGGGCAGCGCCATCGCGGGCGAGGAGGTCGAGCTCAAGGGCAAGGTCGCGGCGACCGCCGCGTCGCAAGGTGGTCCTGCAGCGCCAGAAGGGAAGCAGCTGGGTCAAGGTGGACTCCCGCACCACGCACCAAGTCGGGGCGGTTCGACTTCTCGACACCTGCGCGGGCCACGACGACGACGTATCGGGTGCAGGCCCCGGCCGCCGGTGGCATGCCGGCCACCACGACCCGCACGCGCACCGTGAAGACGGTGGGCCAGACCGCGTCCCTCTCCCTGGCCGGCAGCGCCGCGGTGGGCGCGTCGGTGTCGGCGACCGCGACCTTCGCGCCGGCCCGACCGGGACGCCAGGTCCAGCTCCAGCGGCAGTCCGGTGCGGCGTGGATCTCCGCGGCGACGGCGATCAGGGCACCGGAGGAACGGCGGTCCTGCCGGTCGACACCAGCACCGCGGGCACCCGCGTCTACCGCGTGGTCACCGCGGCCGCCGACGGGGCTCCGGCGGCCGCCTCCTCGACCCGGTCGATCACGATCACCGGCACCGTCGTCCCGCCCCCGACCGGCCGACCCCGACCCCGACGCCGACGCCCAGCCCCGACACGACGCCGCCGGGCGCGGTGACAGGTCTCTCGGTGACGGGCGCGACCACGACGTCGATCACGTTGGCGTGGACCAACCCCGGCGACGGCGACCTGTCCGGCGTGATGATCCGCCGCGCTGCGGGCAGCACGCCGCCGTCCTCGCCGACCTCCGGCACGCTGGTCATCCAGAAGTCCGGGCACCAGCCACACCGACAGCGGGCTGAGCCCGAGCACGCAGTACGCCTACGCCGTGTTCGCCTACGACGAGGTGCCCAACTACTCGACCGGCGCGACGACGACCGGGACCACGCAGGCACCCGACACGACGCCCCCGGCCCGGTCACCGGCCTGTCGGTGACCGGCACGACCACGACGTCGATCACGTTGTCGTGGACCAACCCCGGCGACGGCGACCTGGCCGGCGTGATGATCCGCCGCGCTGCCGGGCAGCACGCCGCCGTCCTCGCCGACCTCCGGCACGCTGGTCATCGCAGAAGTCCGGGCACCAGCCACACCGACAGCGGGCTGAGCCCGGGCACGCAGTACTCCTACGCCGTGTTCGCCTACGACGACGTGCCCAACTACTCGACCGGCGCGACGATGACCGGGACCACGCAGACCCACCCCCGGACACGACCCCACCTGGCGCGGTGACCGGTCTCGCGGTCACGGGCGCGACCACGACGTCGATCACGTTGTCGTGGACCAACCCCGGCGACGGCGACCTGGCCGGCGTGATGATCCGCCGCGCTGCCGGCAGCACGCCGCCGTCCTCGCCGACCTCCGGCACGCTGGTCACCCAGAAGTCCGGCACCAGCCACACCGACAGCGGGCTGAGCCCGGGCACGCAGTACGCCTACGCCGTGTTCGCCTACGACGAGGTGCCCAACTACTCGACCGGCGCGACGATGACCGGGACGACGTCGGAGCCACCCGACACCACGCCACCCGGCCCGGTCACCGGCGTCGGTGCCACCAAGACGGCGACGACGGTGAAGCTGACCTGGACCAACCCCGGCGCAGCCGACTTCGCCGGCGTCGTCATCCGGCGCGCCCAGGGACCGACGGCGCCGACCACGCCGACGGGAGGAACGGCGGTCAGCTCGTCGCGGCACCGGGCACCTCGCACACCGACACCGGGCTGGCCCCGTCGACGCAGTACTCCTACGCCCTCTTCGCCTACGACGAGGTGCCCAACCACGCCGCCGCCGCGACGGTCACGGTCACCACCGATGCAGCGACGTCGCAGGAGTGGGACGCAGACCGGCCACGACGCCGGCCACACCGGCTGGTCGCCGGACGAGAAGGCGATCACGCCGGCGAACGGCGCGTCCGTGGGGGAGGAGTTCTCCATCCCCGGCGACGGGTCGCCCGTGATCGCCGGCGGACTGCTCTACACCACCGGCACCACGCCGCTCGGGCCGACCACTGCTCGCGGCGTACGACCTCGCCACCGCGCAGCAGAGCTGGCAGATCCCCACGGACGGGCACGTGCCCCGGGCCGGTCGCGGTGACCGCGACGCTGGTCGATCGTCAACTGCGCCGGCAAGCCGCGCGCCTACGACCGGGGCGGCTCGCACGCCGTGGTCTGGGACGTCGCCGAGACCGACCCGGGACAGTCCGTCCAGTACCACCTCGTCCTCGGCACGACCCTCGTCGCGTGGAGCCAGGACCGGGTGGCGGCGTACCGGCTCAGCGACGGCCAGCGGGTCTGGCAGCAGCTGCTGCCCAGCGGCGCCAACTCCATCTACGACGTCGCGGCGGCGGGCAGCACCGTCGTCGTGGCGTACGACGACCGGACCCGCGCGCTCGGCCTGACCACCGGCAGCCAGGCATGGGTGCGCCTCGGCCTGCGGACCTCGTCACTGGTGATCGCCGGCGGCTGGGTCTACGCCCACGACGTGGACGACGAAGGCGCGCCAGATCGCGCTGGCGACCGGGCTCGACGGCTGGACCGCCACCGTGCCCTCGGTGGTCCGCATCGTGGCGGCGGACGGCGACACGGTCTACGTCTGGGAGGCCGTGTTCGACTTCTCCGCGCCGAGCCCGTCGATCCTGCACGCGCTGCGCACGAGCGACGGCACCCAGCGCTGGCAGTACGACGTCCCGTCGCGGATCGGGTCGGTGGCCGTCACTGGCGACCTGGTGTGGCTGACCTCCACCGGGATCTACTCCCAGGAGCACGCCAGCGACCTGATCGCGCTGAAGCGCTCCGACGGCACCGAGGTGAGGCGGCTCAGCTGCGACGACAACATGTACGGCTGGACGGGCGTGGCATTCGGCGCCGGGAAGGTCGTCATCGACCAGGGCGGCAGCTTCGGCGGGCCACCTCGCTTCCTCCGCGTGTTCGGTCTCGCCGGACCCGTCCCGGTGATCGACGGATCGCGTGGTCCCGCTGGCGTACGTCGGCTCGGCGTACTCCCGCCCGCTCACCGCCCAGGGCGTCGGCCCGATGTCGTGGAGCGTCGTCTCCGGCCAGCTGCCGACGGGGATGTCGCTGTCCGGCGCGGGCCTGCTCAGCGGCACACCGACGGTCGCCGGCACGACCCGGGTGCGGCTGCAGGTCACGGGCGGCAACGGCCGGTCCTCGCGGCGGTTCCTCTCGGTGCAGGCGGTGCAGACCGGCACGCCCGGCTGGTGGGGCTCGGCCGCGACGCCACGCGCAACCCGTTCGAGCCCTCGGTGCCGACGATCGACGTCGACACGGCCCCGACGCTCGCCTTCCGGTGGAAGACGGCCGCGCCCGGCACGTCGACAACGAGCGTACAACAGCCCGGTCACCGTGGGCAACCGCCTCTACGAGGTCGGCGTCGACGGCGTGCTGCGGGCCTGGGACACGACCGGTTCGACCACCAACAGGGCACCGCTCTGGAACGTGCTCCCCGCCACGGGCAGCGATCCGGCCACAGGGTTCACGTCGACGCCGTTCGTCGACGGCACGCGGCTGATCGTGTTGGACCAGGCCGGCTTCCTGAACGCGCGGAGCACAGTGGACGGCGCGCCGTTGTGGCGCGTGGCGTCGGACGTGTCGACCTACCCCTTCAAGGGAGTCCTGGTCACCGGCACCACGATCCTGGGCATCACGCAGACGGGTGGGGTCAAGGCCTACTCCGTCACCGACGGATCGCCCCTGTGGGGCGGGACCGAGGCTGCCGCTCCGTCGGCGGACTTCTACTCGACCTCGCTGAGCACCGACGGCACCCTCGTCTACACCGTGACGGCCTGCGAGCTGTACGCCATCCGGGTCTCCAACGGCACGACCGCATGGCACACGCCCATCTCCGCCGACCCGGCGGCCTCGTGCGGCTTCCTGGACTACGCGGCCGCTCCCGTCGTGGTGGGCGGCGTCGTCTACGCCGCACGCCGTCGGGGATGATGTCAGCGGACGCCGCCACCGGCGCGCCGCTCCTCCGGATCGCCGTCGGGGCCTATGGCGGCCACGCCGTCGTGGGTGGGGTGTGGATGTTCAGCAACTACGACTCCGACCTGTACGGCATCGACGCCGTCAGCGGCGAGATGCTCTGGCGACCCCGGCGTCGGCGGATTCGGCGGTCTGGCCGTGTCCCGTGACCTCATCGTCGTGCAGAACGGCTACGGAGGGATGATCGGCGTCGACCGGGTCACCGGCGAGCAGGTCTGGGACGGCGGCTCGAGTGGGCAGGTGATCGGAACCGCCCCGCGATCGGGTCGACGCGGATCTTCGCCAGCCAGGCCGACGGCGTCCACGCCTACGGCCCGCTGTGAGCCCTCCGGGTCTCGGGGTGGGATCGACCGGCCGGGTGCTTGTGCGCACTCGGCCGGGGTCGGAGACTGGCGGGATGGCCAATGATGGGCGCGGTGATGGGCGCAAGACCAAGCCCGGGACCGCCGACGTCGACGCGTTCCTCGACGGGGTGGCCGACGAACGGCGCCGTACCGACGCCAAGGCCGCACGGGACCTGATCGCCGAGGTCACCGGCGCCGAGCCGGTCATGTGGGGCTCGTCGATGATCGGCTTCGGGACCCAGCGGTACAAGACGGCCGACGGCAAGGAGCACGAGTGGTTCGCCGTCGGGCTGTCGCCGCGCAAGGCCGCGCTCACGTTCTACGGGCTCACCTACTACGCGTCGAACGCCGACCTGCTCGAGCGGCTCGGTCCGCACACGCACCGGCAAGGGCTGCCTCTACGTCAAGAAGCTCGACGACCTCGACCGCGACGTGCTCACCGAGCTGATCGAGCGCTCCTGGACCGAGAACAAGCACGGCTGGTTGAGGAAGGCGCCCTGGCGCCGTCTCGATCGGTGGACCGCGCAAGGGCCTGGGCGGACGAACCACAACGTGGTTGAGCGTACTGCTCGACCTGGGCAGGCTACGGCAGAGCGAGCCCATCCACTCCTCGACCTCGGCCGAGGTGCGGGGGAGCGCGTCGGACAGGTTCCGGTAGCCGTCGGCGGTGACGACGATGTCGTCCTCGATGCGGATGCCGATGCCGCGCAGCTCCTCGGGGACGAGCAGGTCGTCCTCCTGGAAGTAGAGGCCCGGCTCGACGGTGAGGACCATTCCCTCGGCGAGCTCCGCCTTGGCGTAGGCCTCCGGGCGCCGACTCCCGCAGTCGTGGACGTCCATGCCGAGCATGTGCGAGGTGCCGTGCAGGGTCCAGCGGGCGTAGACCTTCGACTCCGGGTCGAGCGCCTCCTGCGCCGAGACCGGCAGCAGGCCCATCGACTCGAGCCCGTGGGCGAGCACGTCCATGGCGGCGTTGTGCGGCGCGAGGAACGGTACGCCGGGGCGGACCGCCTCGTTGGCGGCCTGCTGGGCGGCGAACACCAGGTCGTAGAGCTCGCGCTGCACCGTCGTGAAGCTGCCGACGACGGGCAGGGTCCTGGTCACGTCGGCGGTGTAGAGGTTGTGGCCCTCCACGCCCATGTCGAGCAGCACGAGCTCGCCGGGCGTGATCGGGCCGGTGTTCTCGATCCAGTGCAGCGTCGTGGCGTGCTGGCCGCCGCCCACGATCGAGTCGTAGCCGATGTCGTTGCCCATCGCGCGGGCGCGGCGGAAGAACGTGCCCTCGATCCAGCGCTCGCCGAACTCGATGGCCCGGTCCCACTCGCGGACGGAGTCGGTGAAGCCGAGCGCGGTGATGTCGCAGGCCGTCCTGGAGCTCGTCGACCTCCCACGCGTCCTTGATCAGCCGCATCTCGGAGGCGACGCGCGCGAGGTCGGCGTCGGTCGACTGGTCGGGCGGGACCAGGGCGTCGACGCGCGCGTCGACGCCGCGCTGCACGCGGGTCTTGCCGGAGCCGGACAGCGCCTGCGGCAGGTCGTCGAGGTGGCGCACCTCGATGCCGAGCGAGGAGGAGATCTCGTGCGCGGACGGCCGGCGGCCGGCCCACAGCTCGCCGTACTGGCGGTCGCGGAAGAACTCGTCGGTGTCGCGCTGCGAGCGCGGTCGGGCGTAGAGGACGGCCTCGCCGTCGTCGACGACGAGGACCGCGTCGGAGGTCTGGTTGCCGGAGAAGTAGGTGTGCGCGGTGTCCGGGCGGAAGCGGTAGTCGGTGTCGTAGGCGCGGACCTTGTAGCCGCCGGCCGGCAGCACCAGACGCTCGCCGGGGAACAGCTCGGCGAGCCGGCGCCGGCGCTCGGCGGCGTACGACGCCATGGGATGCGGCGGCAGGTCGAGCTCGCGCTCGCCCCAGCCCTGGCGCATGAACTGGGAGTAGGCCTCGGGAACGGAGGGATCGTGGGACTCGGTGTGGAGCTGCTGGGTCTGGTGGTCTCGAGGCGGCCTCCGGGTGGGTGTGCTCGGTCACGTCCGTCACTCTACGCCTGTGCCCGTCACACGAAGCGGGGCCTGGGAGCGCTGCCGGATAGGCTTCCCGGCATGGCTGGCCGCCCTCGCAACAGCGTCGCGTTCACCGTCGTCGTGACGGTGCTGTCGGTCGTCGGCGCCCTCGTGCATGATCCTCGTCATCGCCCTCTCGGGAGCCCCGGCGTCACTCGCCCTGGCCACCGCGCTGGCCGCCCTGCCGGTGGGTCCGCTGGTCGCCTGCTACCTGTGGCTGGACCGCTACGAGCCCGAGCCGAAGGCGCTGCTGGCGACCGGCCTGGCGTGGGGCGGCTTCGTCGCGACCGCCGCGCACGCTGGTGATCTAGGGCGTGGGAGGGCTCTTCGTCCCGCTCTCGGAGACCGCCAGCCTGACCGTCGCCGCACCGGTGGTGGAGGAGGCGGCGAAGGGGTCCTTCCTGCTGCTCCTGCTCTGGTGGCGCCGCCACGAGCTCGACGGGATCCTCGACGGGCTGGTCTACGCCGGCATGGTCGGCATCGGCTTCGCCTTCGTCGAGAACATCCTCTACCTCGCCGCCGCCTACAACGGCACCGACGCCACCGGCCCCGGCGGCGCCTAGGCGCTGACCGGCACCTTCATCCTGCGCTGCCTGGTCAGCCCGTTCGCCCACCCGCTCTTCACCTCGTTCATCGGCATCGGCGTCGGCATCGCCGTGGCGAGCCGGTCGCCGATCACCCGGGTCGGCGCACCGCTCATGCGGGTACGTCCTCGCCGTGGCCCGCACGCCCTCTGGAACGTCTCGACCCTCGGCGGCCTCGACGGCTTCGTCGGCGTCTACGTGCTGCTGATGGCTGCCCGCCCTCGTCGCCATCGGCGTCTTCGCCGCCTTCGCCCGCAGCCGCGAGCGGCGGATGCTGCTGGCCGCCCTGGACGACGCCGTCGCGCCGCGGGCTGCTGCCGGCCAGCGACATCCCGTGGCTGATCGACCTGGGTGCCCGCCGCGCGGCCCGCGCCCACGCGCGGCAGCGGCGGCGAGCAGGCGCTGGAGGCGATGAGCGACTACCAGCGGGCCGCCATCGAGCTCGGGCTTCCTCCACCACCGCTACCTGCGCGGCACCCCGCCCGACGACTACGCCGCCCGCGGGGCGGCGTACATCACCGAGATCCGCGCGGTGCGCCCCCTCGTCTCCTTCCCCGGACAGCTGGTGCCCGCCGATGAGCCCGACACGCCGACGGGCCGCCGACGACACCGCGATGCTGACCGCGCTCGTGCGGCTGCGCGGTGCGCTCCAGGAGGCCCGACTGCCCCTCGAGCTGCCGGGCGCAGACCGCCGAGGGCCGCACCACGGTCACCGAGCTCGTCGACCAGCTCGAGGACTACGTCCTGCCGCGGCTGATGACGATCGACGCTCCGCTGCTGACCGTGGTCGGCGGCTCGACCGGCGCCGGCAAGTCGACGCTGGTGAACTCGCTGGTCGGGCGGAAGGTGAGCGAGCCCGGGGTGCTGCGCCCGACCACGCGCTCGCCGGTGCTGGTGCACAACCCCGCGGACGCGGAGTGGTTCGGCCAGGACCGGCTGCTGCCCGACCTCGAGCGGGTCACCCACCGACCAACGACCCGGCGGCCCTCCAGCTGGTGCCCGCCGACACCGTGCCCCGCCGGGCTGGCGATCCTCGACGCCCCCGACATCGACTCCGTCGAGGAGCGCAACCGCACGCTGGCCGCGCAGCTCCTCGCCGCGGCGGACATGTGGCTCTTCGTGACCTCCGCGGCGCGGTACGCCGACCAGGTGCCGTGGGACTTCCTGCGCAAGGCCGCGGAGCGTTCGGCCGCCGTGGCCGTCGTCCTCGACCGCACGCCCGTCGACGCGGTCGAGACCGTGTCCACCCACCTGGCCCGGATGCTGGCCAGCCGCGGCCTCAAGGACTCGCCGCTCTTCACGGTCCGCGAGGCGGAGGTCGACGACGACGGGCTGCTGGCGCCGGCCGAGGTGGCCGACATCCGGGGCTGGCTGGAGTCGCTGGCGGCCGACGCCGAGGCCCGCGCCGGCGTGGTCAAGCAGACCCTCGAGGGCGCCGTCCGCACCGTCGCCCGGCAGACCCACACCGTCTCCGACGCGGCCGCCGCCCAGGCCGAGGCGGCGGTCACGGCTCCGCGAGGACGCCGACAAGGCCTACGACGACGCGCTGGCCAGCGTCGAGAAGGCCTCCGCCGACGGCACCCTGCTGCGCGGCGAGGTGCTGGCCCGCTGGCAGGAGTTCGTCGGCACCGGCGAGCTGCTGCGCTCGCTGGAGACCCGGGTCGGCTGGCTGCGCGACCGGGTCGTCAACGCGATCAAGGGCAAGCCGCAGCAGGCCGAGCGGGTGACCGTGGCGGTCGAGTCCGGTCTCGAGACCCTGCTGCTCGAGCACGCCGAGGCCGCCGCCGAGCGCGCCGAGGCGTCGTGGCAGTCGCTGGCGCCCGGCCAGGCGCTGCTCGCCGACGCCGGCGAGGACCTCGGCCGCGCCTCCCGTGACTTCCGCCGCAAGGCCGAGCGCACCGTCCGCGACTGGCAGAGCGGGGTGCTCGAGATGGTGCGCACCGAGGGCGCCGACAAGCGCAGCACCGCGCGCTTCCTCGCCTTCGGCGTCAACGGGCTGTCGGTCGCGCTGATGGTCGTGGTGTTCGCGCACACCGCGGGCCTCACCGGCGCCGAGGTCGGGATCGCCGGCGGCAGCGCCGTACTCGGCCAGAAGCTGCTGGAGGCGGTCTTCGGCGACCAGGCCGTGCGCAGCCTCGCCGAGCGGGCCGCAGACGACCTCCACGCGCGCGTCCAGGAGCTGTTCGCCGCCGAGCGGGCGCGCTACATCGACCTCCTGGACGCCCTCGAGCTCTGCAGCCGGGCACCGCCGACACGCTGCGCACCGCGGCCCGGCGCGTGGACGACCTGCGGTTCGCGGCCCAGTCCCGGCACAGTCCTCGGCGGTGCCTCACCGGCAGTCCTGAGTGAGCGCGCGAGGCCTCTCGGCCGCCTGGCGGGCGGCACCGGCGACTCGTGACGGCGCACCCCATAGGCTGGCTGCATGAGAACCGACTCGGCGGCTGAGGGAGAACATGACGTCGTTGCTCGAGGGGGCCAAGAAGCTGGTCACCCGAAGTACAGACCTGGGCGCGCGACATCGCCGGCCTCGACGAGGCCGTGGAGGCCGGTCGAGGTCGGCTCGACGACGCCCTGGTGGCCCGGGCCGAGACCGTCGTCGCGCGCGCCGGTGACCGGCTGCGGCTGTCGCGCCGACCACACCGTGGTCGCGATCGCGGGCGCCACCGGGTCGGGCAAGTCCTCGACCTTCAACGCGCTGACCGGCCTGGAGATCTCCGTCGGTGGGCGTCCGCCGGCCCACCACGTCGTGGACGACCGCGTGCGTCTGGGGCGAGGCAGGGGCCGAGGAGCTGCTCGAGTGGCTCGGAGATCCCGCCGCGGCACCGGGTCGTCCGCGACTCCATGCTCGAGACGGGGCGCGAGGACAAGGCGATGCAGGGCGTCGTGCTGCTCGACCTGCCCGACCACGACTCCACCGAGGTGTCGCACCACCTCGAGGTGGACCGGCTGGTCCAGCTCGCGGACATGCTGGTCTGGGTCCTGGACCCGCAGAAGTACGCCGACGCCGCGGTCCACGACCGCTACCTCGCGCCCCTGGAGTCGCACAAGGACGTGATGCTGGTCGTCCTCAACCACATCGACACCGTCCCCGAGGGCGCGCCGCGACGCGATGCTCGCCGACGTCCGCCGGCTGCTCGCCCTCGATGGGCTCGCGCGGGTCCCCGTGCTGCGGCATCAGCGCGAAGCACCGGATCGGGGTCGACACGCTGCGCGACGAGGTCGTCAAGCGGGTGGCGCGACAAGAAGATGGCGCGCACCCGCCTGGAGGCCGACCTGCGGCGGCGCCCCAGGACTGTCGCGCAGCAGTCCGGCACCGCGGCACCGGGGCAGCTGTCCAAGGAGCGGGTGGCCGCCCTCGACGACGCGCTGGCCGACGCGGCCGGCGTCCCGACCGTGGTCGGCGCGGTGGAGAAGTCGACCCGGATGCGCGCCAACCGGGCCACCGGGTGGCCGGTGGTCGACGTGGCTCTCCAAGCTCGCGCCCGACCCGCTCAAGCGGCTCCACCTCGACCTCGGCTCGGCCGGGCAAGGCGCTGAGCGGCACCGCCCGGACCTCGATCCCTGCCGCCAGCCCAGGTCCAGCGGGCGCGCGTGGACACGGAGGTGCGCGGCGTGGCCGACGAGGTCTCGGCCGACCTGGCCCGCCCGTGGGCCACGGCCGTGCGCACGGCCTCGGTGTCGCGGCTGCCCGACCTCGAGGACCGGCTCGACGCCGCGCTCGCCGAGACCGACCTCGGGGTCCAGCGGATCCCGATCTGGGCCGGGCTGGTGCGGGTGCTGCAGTGGGCTGCTGATCCTGTCCGCCCTCGGCGGGCGCGGTGTGGCTCGACCGCGCTCGCGGTGATGGCCTACCTGCAGCTGCCCGGAGCCGACGACGCCGGACGTGTCGGGGCATCCCGGTGCCGACGCTGATGCTGCGTCGGCGGGGTGCTCGCTCGGCGTGCTGCTGGCCTTGCTGTGCCGGATGCTGGTGTCCCTGACCGCTCGTCGGCGGGCGCGCTCGGTCGACCGGCGGTTGCGGACCGCGATCTCGACGGTGAGCGCACGAGCTGGTGGTCGGCGCCGATCGAGGTCGAGCTGGCGGCGTACGCCCGGGCCCGCGCCGGCCTCGCAAGACCGCGCCTCGGCTGACGGTTCGGCCCGCTCCTCCTCCCCAGCGCCGCGCACCGTCCAGCCGCTTCTCCACAGGGCTGGCCGGCGACCGGCCTCGGTTGTCGGCGCCGCGTCTCGAGGCTGGGTCGTGATCAGTCACCGATCACGACAAGGAGCGGGAAGCACATGAACGAGACCCTCATCACCCTGCAGGGCTACGTCGGCGGCGACGTCCGGATCCGCGCCGCCGGCGAGAGCCAGGTGGCCACCTTCCGGGTCGGGCTGCACGCCGCGACGCTGGTTCTCCAAGAAGGAGGACGGTGGAGTCGACGGCGACACCCAGTGGTACGCCGTCAACTGCTGGCGCGCGCCTCGGCGAGCACGTCGAGCGCTCGGTGCGCCGCGGCGACCCGGTCGTGGTCCACGGCCGGCTCAGCGCCCAGACCTGGACCAACACCGCGGGCATCGAGGTGACCTCGTACGAGGTCGACGCGGTGTTCGTCGGCCACGACCTCAACCGCGGCACGAGCGCGTTCACCAAGACGCCGCGCCCGGCGCTGCGGCCGAGCCGCGTCGGCCGACGGAGGAGGTGGTGGCCGGCCTCGCCGCGGCCTGAGCCGCGGGTCCGTCGGACGGGAGCGCCGACAAACGCGGTCGACGGCCGCGGCCCGCCGGTGCCTAGGCGTGCGGCGTGTGGTGAGACCGAGTGACCCCAGCTCCGCCGTCCCCGAGCGTGTCGGGGCCCGCTGTCGACCTCAGGGAGCTCCTCATGTCCGCCACCGCTCACCGCCTCCGGCCTCGACGTGTCCTTCGGGGCCCGCACCCTCGTTCACCGGTCTCGACCTGACCCTCGCCGACGGCGACGTCACGGCCGTGGTCGGTCCCAACGGGTCCGGCAAGTCCACGCTGATGCGCATCCTCGTCGGCGACCTGGCCGGCGGACGACCGGCTCGGTCCGGCTCGCCCCGCCGGGCGCCACGATGGCCTGGCTGCCGCAGGTGCTGCCGGCCCGCGACGAGTCGCTGCTCGCCTACGCCCGACGGCGCACCGGCGTGGCCGCCGCCGACCGAGCGCTCGAGTCGACGGCCGAGGCGCTCGCGGCCGGGCGGCCGCGGGGCAGAGGAGGCCTACGCCCGCGCCCTCGAGCAGCTGGCTGGCCCTCGGTGCCGCCGACCTCGTCCGACCGGCTGCCCGAGGTGGCGCACCGGGTCGGCCTCACCGTCGACCCGACGCGCGCCCTCGGCTCGCTGTCCGGGCGGCGAGGCGGCGCGGGCGTCGCTGGTCGCCGCTGCTCCTGAGCCGGCACGACGTGCTGCTGCTCGACGAGCCGACCAACGACCTCGACGCGCCGCGGGCCGGCGCTGGTGGTGGAGTTCGTGCGGGGCGCACCGGGGTCCGGTGCTGGTCGCCAGCCACGACCGCGCGCTTCCTGGACCGGGTCGCCACCGGCGTCCTCGAGCTCGACCTCGCCCAGCAGCGGGTCGGCCACTACACCGGCGGCTACTCCGACTACGTCGCCGCCCGCGAGCTGGCGCGCGGCGCAGGCCTGGGCGGCCTACGAGGGCTACGCCGACGCCCGCGACGCCCTGGTCGACCAGGCCCGGCAGCGCCAGGAGTGGGCGGCGAAGGGGCACCGCGCCGTGCGGTCGGGAGCCGAGGCCGACAAGCACCTGCGCGAGCGCGACAAGGCGCGCGCCGACAAGCAGCTGGGCAAGGCCGCGCGGCTGCGCCGGGCCGTCGACCGGCTCGAGGAGGTGGAGCAGCCCCGCAAGGAGTGGCAGCTCCGCTACGCGATCACCGAGGGCCCGCCGTCGGCCGCGGTCGTCGCCACCCTCGACGACGCCGTGGTCGACCGCGGGCGACTTCGTGCTCGGACCGGTCAGCCTGACCCTGGCGCGGGGCGACCGGGTGGCGGTCGTGGGTGACAACGGCTCGGGCAAGACCACGCTGGTGCGGGCGCTGCTCGGCGAGCTGCCGCTGAGCGGCGGGCCGCCGGTCGATCGGGACGCGGGTGCGGATCGGCGTCGTCGACCAGCAGCGAGCCGCTGCTCGAGACCGACCGGACGCGTGCTCGAGGTGGTCCGCGCCGAGCTCGGGGCCGACGAGGACGGCGCGGTCCGGACCCTGCTGGCGAAGTTCGGCCTCGGCGTCGAGCACGTGCACCGGCCGGCGCGGAGCCTGAGCATGGGGGAGCGGACCCGGGCCCTGCTGGCGCTCTTCCAGGGGCGCGCGGTCAACGTCCTGGTGCTCGACGAGCCCACCAACCATCTCGACGTCGAGGCCATCGAGCAGCTCGAGGACGCGGTCCGGGACTTCACCGGGCACGCTGCTGGTGGTCAGCCACGACCGGCGCTGCTGGACTCGTCGGCGTCACCCACCGGTGGCGGGTGGCGCGGTGGCGTCCGTGGATTTAGAGGCGTTGTGAGCCGCCACTAGGGTTTGGTGCCATGGCTGACTACGTCTTCACGCTGCGCAACGTGCGCAAGGCCCACGGTGACAAGGTCGTCCTCGACAACGTCACCCTCTCGTTCCTCCACGGCGCCAAGATCGGTGTCGTCGGACCCAACGGCACGGGCAAGTCCTCGCTGCTCAAGATCATGGCCGGGCTCGACCACGCCAACAACGGCGACGCCCTGCTCGACCCCGGCGCCACCGTCGGCATGCTCCAGCAGGAGCCGCCGCTGAGCGAGGGCAAGACCGTGCTCGGAGAACGTCGAGGAGGCCGTCCACGAGATCAAGGGCAAGCTCGACCGCTACAACGCGATCTCCGAGGAGCTGGCCGACCCGGACGCCGACTACGACAAGCTGCTCGCCGAGATGGGCGACCTGCAGACCGACCTCGACCACGCCAACGCGTGGGACCTCGACAGCCGGCTCGACCAGGCCATGGACGCCCTGCGCTGCCCGCCGCCCGAGGTCCTGGTCGACAACCTCTCCGGTGGCGAGCGCCGCCGGGTCGCGCTGTGCAAGCTGCTGCTCCAGCAGCCCAGCCTGCTGCTCCTCGACGAGCCCACCAACCACCTCGACGCCGAGTCGGTGCAGTGGCTCGAGGGTCACCTCGCGTCCTACCCCGGCGCCGTGCTCGCCGTCACCCACGACCGGTACTTCCTCGACAACGTCGCCTCCTGGATCCTCGAGCTCGACCGCGGCCAGGCGCACCCCTACGAGGGCAACTACACGACGTACCTCGAGACCAAGCAGAGCCGCCTCAAGATCGAGGGCCAGAAGGACGCCAAGCGCGCCAAGATGCTCGAGCGCGAGCTCGAGTGGGTCCGCTCCAACGCCAAGGCCCGGCAGACCAAGAGCAAGTCGCGGCTGGCGCGCTACGAGGAGATGGCGGCCGAGGCCGACCGGATGCGCAAGATCGACACCTCCGAGATCAACATCCCCGCCGGGCCCCGCCTCGGCGACGTGGTGCTCGAGGCCCACGACCTCGAGAAGGGCTTCGAGGGCCGCACCCTCATGCACGACCTGTCCTTCACCCTGCCCCGCGCGGGCATCGTCGGCGTGATCGGCCCCAACGGCGTCGGCAAGACCACGCTGTTCCGGATGATCACCGGCGAGGAGAAGCCCGACGACGGCGAGCTCAAGGTCGGCCAGACCGTGAAGATCTCCTACGTCGACCAGAGCCGCGGCGGCATCGACCCGCAACAAGAACGTCTGGGAGGTCGTCTCCGACGGGCTGGACTTCATCAAGGTCGCCAACTTCGAGATGAACTCACGCGCGTACGTCGCGTCGTTCGGCTTCAAGGGCCCCGACCAGCAGAAGAAGGCCGGGTGTCCTCTCCGGTGGCGAGCGGAACCGGCTGAACCTCGCGCTGACCCTGAAGATGGGCGGCAACATGCTGCTGCTCGACGAGCCCACCAACGACCTCGACGTCGAGACCCTGCAGTCCCTCGAGGACGCGCTCCTCGACTTCCCGGGCTGCGCCGTGGTCACCTCGCACGACCGGTGGTTCCTGGACCGCGTCGCCACCCACATCCTGGCCTGGGAGGGCGACGACGAGGACCCGGCCCGGTGGTTCTGGTTCGAGGGCAACTTCGCGGCCTACGAGGAGAACAAGATCGAGCGCCTCGGCATCGAGGCCGCCCGGCCGCACCGCGTCACCCACCGCCGGCTCACCCGCGACTGACCCGAGCAGGCGTCTCGACCGGCCGAGCGGCGACGCTGCCGTCGCGCTCGACCGCCGAGCGCGAGCTCGTCCTCGGTCGTGAGCCGTCGACGCTGAGCGTCCGCTCGGTCGGTCCTCGCGGCTGCTCGGCTCAGCGAATCTCGGCGGCCGGGTGCCGGCTGACCAGGTGGTCGGCGACCGCGTTCATGACCCGGCCGAGGGCGGCGAAGTCCTCGTCGGAGGCGAGGTCGACGATGTTGGCCCGCACCCCGTTGACGTGCACGTGGGCGGCGCGCCTCGAGCAGGGCGAAGCCCTCGTCGGTCATCGCCGCGACCACGCCGCGGCCGTCCTCGGGGGACTCGGCCGCGCGAGCAGCAGCCCGGCGGTCTCCATCCGGGCGACGGTGTGGGTGACCCGGCTGCGGCTGTGGCACATCGCGTCGGCCAGCTGCGCCATCCGCATCTGGCGTCCGGGCGCCTCGGAGAGCCGGACCAGGATCTCGTACTCGGTCAGCGAGATCCGGAACGCCGCCCGCAGGTCGCTGTCGAGCCGGTCCAGCAGCAGGGTCGTGCCCATCATCAGGGCGCGCCAGGACCGCTGCTGGTCGCTGTCCAGCCACCGCGTGGATGTCCGAGATCTGGCGTCATGGGCGGAGTCTAGGCACCGCCGGGACCCTCGGTCGGTGAGAAGCGCCGGGCACCCCGGAGTTGTGCAACGACCGTTACTGGAACGCGGCGGTCAGCCCAGCCGCTCGAGGATCAGCGCCATGCCCTGGCCGCCGCCGACGCACATGGTGATCAGGCCGGTCGTCTTGTCGTGCCAGTCCAGGGAGTTGAGCATCGTGGCCTGCAGCCGGGCGCCGGTCATCCCGAACGGGTGGCCGACCGCGATCGCGCCGCCGTTCACGTTGAGCCGGTCCAGGTCGATCCCGAGGTCCTGGTACGACGGCACGACCTGCGCGGCGAACGCCTCGTTGATCTCGACGAGGTCGATGTCGCCGATGCTCATCCCGGCGATGCGCGAGCGCGCGGCGGCTGGCCTCGACCGGGCCCGAGGCCCATGACCTCCGGGGAGAGGCCGGAGACGCCGGTCGCGACGATCCGGGCCAGCGGGGTGAGGCCGAGCTCGGCGGCCCTGCGTGTCGGACATCACCACGACGGCGGCGGCGCCGTCGTTCAGCGCGCAGCAGTTGCCGGCGGTGACCACGCCGTCGGGCCGGAAGACCGGGTCGAGGCCGGCGATGGCGTCGTAGGTCACGCCCTTGCGCGGGGCCGTCGTCGGCCGAGACCACCGAGCCGTCGGGCAGCGAGACCGGGGTGATCTCGCGGGCCCAGAAGCCGGCGTCGATCGCCTTCTCGGCGAGGTTCTGGGACCGGACGGCGAACTCGTCGAGCTCCTGGCGGGACAGGCCGCGGAGCGCGGGCGACGTTCTCCGCGGTCTGGCCCATCGCGACGTAGATGTCGGGGAGGTCGCCGGCCTCGCGCGGGTCGTGCCACACGTCCTGGCCGCCCTCGGCCGGGCTTCCTCGCTGCGGGCCTCGGCGTCGGCGAACCGCGGGTTGTGGGTGTCGGGCCAGTGGTCGGAGGTGCCCTTGGCGAAGCGCGAGACGGTCTCCACGCCCGCGGAGATGATCACGTCGGCCTCGCCGGCCTTGATCGCGTGGAAGGCCATCCGGGTGGTCTGCACCGACGACGCGCAGTAGCGGGTGATGGTGGCCCCGGGGACGTCGTCCATGTCGTTGAGCACGTTGACGACCCGGCGCCATGTTGTTGCCGCTCTCCCCGCCGGGCAGGCCGCAGCCCAGGAGCAGGTCGTCGACGGTGTGCGGGTCGAGCGCGGGCACCTTGTCGAGCGCCGCGCGGACGATCGTCGCGGTCAGGTCGTCGGGCCGCAGGTCCCTCAGCGAGCCCTTGTTGGCCCGGCCGATCGGGGAGCGAGCGGTGGCGACGATGACGGCCTCGGGCATGCCGATCCCGGTCCTCACCCTGGAGATGGGTCCCGTGCCGAGCATGGGGGCGTGCGCCACCTCTACGAGTGCCCGATGCGCTGGGCCGACCTCGACCTGCTCGGCCACGTCAACAACGTGGTCTACGTCGACTACCTCCAGGAGGCGCGGGTCGACATGCTCCGGGTCAGCGCCTCGCGACCGCCGCGCCGACGACCTGGCCGAGGGCGTCGTCGTGGTCCGCCACGAGGTGGCCTACGTGGACCCGCTGACGTTCCGGTTCGCGCCGGTGCAGCATCGAGAGCTGGGTCACCGAGATCCGGGCGGCCAGCTTCACCGATCGCCTACGAGGTCGTTCGACGACGACCGGCGACGAGCGGCGGGTGCTACCTGCGGGCGACGCACCGTGCTCACGCCGTACGTCTTCGCGACCGAGCGACCGCGCCGGATCACCGCCGGAGGAGCGCGCTGGCGCTCGAGCGGCTTCCTGCGAGGCGCCCGCGGCCCGCCGGTCCGCACGCGCCCGGCGCGACGCCGCGCCGAGCGGCGCCGGCGCAGCTACCCCGTGCACGTCCGGTTCTCCGACGTCGACGTCTACGGCCACGTCAACAACGTGAAGTACTTCGAGTACTTCCAGGAGGCCCGGATCTCGCTGTTCGCCGACCTCGGTCGCGAGCACGTCCGAGGCCGCGGCGGTGCCCAGGTCGGTGGTCGCCCAGACCGACGTCGACTACCGGCGCCCGATCCTCTTCCGGCAGAGCCCTACGACTGCTGGTCCTGGGTCACCGCGGTCGGCACGACCTCGATGACCCTCGACTCGGAGATCCGCGACGGGGACGAGGTGCTGTCGCGGGCGCGGGTCGTCGCGGTCTGCTTCGACGCCGAGACCCAGCGGCCGGCGCCGCTGCCCGACGCGCTGCGCGCGGCGCTGGCCGCGCTGCCCTGACCGGCAGTCCGGCTCACTCGAGGGTGTTGACCATCGACTGGGCGGCGTAGGTGATGTAGTCCCAGAACTTCTGCGTCCTGCTCCGGGGTCAGCGTCGGCCCCTCGAGGCCGGCGCGGAACGCCGCCAGCCAGTGGTCGCGGGCGTCGGGGGTGACCCGGAACGGCGCGTGCCGCATCCGCAGGCGCGGGTGGCCGCGGGTGTCGGAGTACGTCGTCGGGCCGCCCCAGTACTGCGCGAGGAAGAGCGTGAACCGCTCGGCGGCCGGGCCGAGGTCCTCCTCGGGGTACAGCGGCCGGAGCACCTCGTCGGCGGCGACCCCGTCGTAGAACCGCGTGACGATGCCACGGATCGTGTCCATGCCACCGATCTCGTCGTAGAAGGTCGTCGTCACCGGCGCTCCATTGTGCCGACCGTGGCGCGTCAGTCCGCCGACCGGCCCCAGCACGATGCCCTCGTGGTCGAAGCGGGCCTTGACCCGCTCGCGCATCTCCCGCGCCACCCGCCACTGCGCCAGCGGCGCGGTCTTGAGGCTGATCCGCAGGGTGACCGCGTCGTGCGGCGAGGGCCTGGACGCCCCACACCTCGGGCTCCTCCAGCACCGTGCCGACGAAGTCCTCGTCGATGCACAGGTCGTGGGCGACCTCCTGCAGCACCTGCGCGGACCTGGACCAGGTCGGAGTCCGGCGCGACCGGGAAGTCGAGGACCGTGCGCGCCCAGTTCTGGCTCTGGTTGCCCACCCGCAGGATCTCGCCGTTGCGGACGTACCAGACCGTCCCGTTGACGTCGCGCAGCCGGGTGATCCGCAGGGTCACCGCCTCGACGGTCCCCGAGACGGTGGCCAGGTCGATCGAGTCGCCGACGCCGTACTGGTCCTCGAAGATCATGAAGATCCCGGACAGGAAGTCCTTGACCAGCGCCTGCGACGCCGAAGCCGAGGGCGATGCCGAGGATGCCCGGCGCTGGCCAGGATCGGCGCGATGTCGACGCCGACCTCGCTGAGGACCATCATCGCCGACGACGCCGAAGATGACGCCGCTCACGATGCTCTTGAGCAGGCTGCCGAGCGTCTGGGCCCGCTGCACCCGCCGGGTGGCCGTCGGGGTCGTCGAGCGAGAACGCGTCGCTGATCGAGACGCCGCGCACCGACATCGCGGTCAACCGTTGCGGCAGGATGCCGACCTCGGCGTGCCGCACCATCCGGTCGATCATCCGGTGGGCGACCCAGCGCGTCGACCAGTCCGAGGACGACGAGGCCGAGGACGACGAGGGGGGTGCCGACGAGCCAGTGGGCGATGTCGTCCCAGATCTCTCCGGCGGTCGCGAGCGCATGCATGCGGACCAGTATGAAGCCGATACTCTGGCTCTCGTGACGACCCCGCGTGCCCGCTCATCCCGCCCCGCTCGCCTGCGTGCCGCGACCCGCGTCGGCCGCGGTCGCCCTCGTCGCCGGCCTGGTGCTGGTCGGCGTCCCCGGCGCTGGCCGACGTGCCCACCGGCTGGCCGGACCCGCCGGACATCGCCGCTGCTCGACGCGCTGACGATCTACGTGTTCGCGCCGCTCGCCCTCTTCGTGCTCATCGCGCTGCTCGACGGTCGTCCCGTCGCTGGGCCCGCGGTGAGCGCACCGGGCGGCGGCACCCCGGAGGACCAGTGGTTCGGCGGCCGCCGCGGCGGACCCGACGAGCTCGAGGCCGGTTCGCCGGAACGAACGTCGGGTGGGGCCAGTGGCAGCTGGTGAGTTCAGCGCCGCCCAGCGCTACGAGATCGACCGGGCGATCCGGGCGGCCGAGCAGTCCAGCCGCTACGAGTTCTCGGTGTTCGTCGGCACCGCCGGCGCCGAGCCGCGGACTACGCGCGCCGCCTCCACGGCTCGCTGGTGGTCCCCGACCGCAGCATCCTCGTGCTCGTCGACCCGCAGGCCCGCGTCATCGAGGTGGTCACCGGCACCGAGGTGCGCCGTACCCTCAGCGACTCGTCGGTCGGCCTGGCCGTGCTGCAGATGCAGAGCGCCTTCGCCGCCGGCGACCTGGTCGGCGGCCTCAAGCGCGGGATCGACATGCTCGCCGAGCGCGCCCGCGCCCCGCAGACCCTGCACGCGCAGGAGTAGCCCGCCCGGACGCCGGGGTCGGCGCGTCCGCGAGCTGCTACCGGGCGTCGCGCGCCTGGGCGGCGAGGGCGCGGGCCATGTCGCTGCGACCCTCGCGCACGTAGCGCTTGGCGGCCGGGTTGGCCTCCGAGGACTCCAGCCAGGTCGTCGAGGCGGGCCAGGGTCGTCCGGCGAGGTCAGCGGCCTCGGGAACATGTACTCCAGGACCGTCGAGGCGCGCTGGGTGCCCTTCTCGTCCCAGACCGTCTCGGCCATCGCGAGGTACTTCTCGAGGTACGGCGCGAGCAGCTCCTCCTGACCGGCGGTCGGGAACGCGTAGGCGATCTGGCGCATCGTCTCGTTGGCGACGTCGTCGCGCTCGATCGCGTCGCGCCAGGCCTGCGGCCTTCGCCTCGGCGGTCGGTCGCACGGTGAGGGCCATCGCGGCGTGCTCCTGGCCGGAGATGGTGTTGTCGCGCGCCAGCTCCTCCTCGATCCGGGCCTCGTCGGCGCGGCCGGCGCCGGCCAGGCCGGTGAGCAGCGTCCACCGCAGGTCGGCGTCCACGGTCGAGCCCGTCGAGGGTCTCGGTGCCGTCGAGCAGGCCGGCGAGCAGGTCGAGCGCCTCGTCGGAGTGCGCCGCGGAGGCGTACGCCCGGGCGAACGAGAGCTGGTGGTCCGAGCCGGGCTCGGCGGCCAGCAGCATCTCGCGGACGCCCCGCTCCCAGGTCGCCCGGAGCTCGGTCGCGGTGGCGGGGTCGGAGTAGTAGCTCGACCACGGTGCGCGCGTACATCGCGAAGCGGCTCGACGGCGGTGCAGGTCGGTCTCGGCGCCGATGCCGCGCAGCACCAGGGCCACGAAGTCGCCGCGCGCTCATCTCGGCGTCGCGGGTCATGTCCCAGGCCGCGCCCCACAGCAGCGCCCGGGCGAGGGAGTCGTCGACCTTGTCGATGCTGTCGACGGCGGTCGCGAGCGAGCGCTCGTCGAGGCGGATCTTGGCGTAGGTGAGGTCGCCGTCGTTGAGCAGCACCAGGTCGGGCTGCTGCTCGCCGACCAGGTCGGGCACCTCGGTGAGGTCGCCGACGACGTCGATCTCGAGCGAGGAACGGCGCACCACGTGGTCGCCCTCGACGTCGTACAGGCCGACGCGCGATGCGGTGCCGCCGGAGGGTGGGGAACTCGCGGAGCGGCGGTCTGGGCCACGGCGAACGACGTGAACGCGCCGTTCGTCGTCGACCTCGAAGACCGGGGCGAGCGTGTTGACGCCCGAGGTCTGCAGCCACTCGCGGGCCCAGGAGTCCAGCTCGCGGCCGGACGCCTTCTCCAGCGAGGCGAGCAGGTCGCTGAACTCGGAGTTCGCGAACTCGTGGGTCTTGAAGTAGTCCCGCAGGCCGGCGAGTGAACTCCTCGATGCCCGACCCAGGCGACGAGCTGCTTGAGCGTCGAGGCGCCCTTGGCGTAGGTGATGCCGTCGAAGTTGACCTCGACCGCCTCGAGGTCGAGGTTGTCGGCCGCGATCGGGTGCGTCGAGGGCAGCTGGTCCTGGCGGTAGGCCCAGTTCTTGCGGGCGTTGGTGAAGCCGGTCCACGCCTCGGTGTACTCGGTCGCCTCGGTCATCGCGTGGTGGGAGGCCCACTCGGCGAAGGACTCGTTGAGCCAGAGGTCGTCCCACCAGCTTCATGGTGACGAGGTCGCCGAACCACATGTGCGCCATCTCGTGCAGCACGGTGTTGGCGCGCTGCTCGTAGAAGGAGTGGGTCTGGCGCGAGCGGGGGAGGTACTCGTCGCGGAAGGTCACGCACCCGGCGTTCTCCATCGCGCCCATGTTGTACTCCGGCACGTAGGCCTGGTCGTACTTGCCGAACGGGTAGGGGTAGTCGAAGGCCTCCTCGAAGAACGCGAAGCCCTGCTTGGTGACCTTGTTGAGCGCCTCGTGGTCGAGGTGCTCGACCAGCGACTGGCGGCAGAAGTGGCCGAGGGCGATGGTGCCGTGCTTGCCCTCGTAGACGTCGTCGACGCGGTGGTACTCGCCGGCGACGAGCGCGGTGATGTACGTCGACATCCGCTCGGTGGTCGGGAACCGCCACAGGCCCTTGCCGGCGCCGAGGTCCTCGGGCGCCGGGCGTCGGCGCGTTGGAGATGACCGTCCCAGTGCGCGGGCGCGGTCACGGTGAACGTGAAGACCGACTTGAGGTCGGGCTGCTCGAAGGTGGTGTAGACCGGCGGGCGTCGGGGACCTCGAACTGGGTGTAGAGGTAGACCCGCTGGTCGGCCGGGTCGACGAAGCGGTGCAGGCCCTCGCCGGTGTGGCTGTAGGGCAGCTCGCAGTGGACGCGCAGCTCGTTCTCGGCCTGGAGGTCTCGAGCCGTGATCCGGTTGTCCTGGTAGTGCTCGAACACGTCGAGCGTCTCGCCGTTGAGCGTGATCTCGTGGATCGTCGCGCCGTGCAGGTCGGCGAAGGTCGCGCTGCCGGGCTGGGCGCAGGTGAACGGATCACGGTGGTGCTCTCGAAGACCTTGTCGGAGACGGTCAGGTCGAGGTCGACGGTGTAGGAGTCGACGGAGAGGAGCGCGCCGCGCGTGGCGGCCTCGTCCCGAGTGAGGTTGGTTCCAGGCATGCCCGGCATCCTCTCACTGGCCCGGTAGGCACCGCACAAACGCACTCCGCGTCCGGACGTTCGGGAATGCTGAGTGACCGGAACTGTTGAAACTGTGCATGACTTCAACCAACGCCGACTTCTGGTTCGACCCCCTGTGCCCGTTCGCCTGGATCAGCTCCCGCTGGATCAAGGAGGTCGAGGAGGTGCGCGACATCAGCGTCACGTGGCACGTCATGAGCCTGGCCTACCTGAACCAGGACAAGGACATCTCCGACGAGTACCGCGCGATGCTCGAGCCGGCCTGGGGCCCCGTGCGGGTGCTGCATCGCCGCGGAGCAGAAGTACGGCCGCGAGGTGCTCTTCCCGCTCTACACCGCCTTGGGCAACCGCATCCACCTGGAGAAGCAGCCGATCAGCCGCGAGCTGGTCGAGGCGGCCGTGGCCGAGGTCGGCCTGGACCCGGTCCTCGTCGACGCCATGGACGACGAGTCGTACGACGACGCCGTCGCCGCGTCCCACCACGAGGGCATGGACCAGGTCGGCGACGACGTCGGGCACCCCGACCATCGCCTTCGAGGGCGCCGCCTTCTTCGGCCCGGTGCTGAGCCGGATCCCCCGCGGCGAGGACGCCGGGCAACCTGTGGGACGGCTGCGTCGCCGTCGTCGAAGGTGCCGTACTTCTACGAGCTCAAGCGCTCGCGGACCGGCGAGCTCGACTTCAGCTAGGCCTCTGCCGCGAACGCGGTGGCAGCCCGCTCACTAGGCTCTGCGGCATGACCCACGTCCTGTCCGCCGTCGCCTGGCCGTACGCCAACGGCCCCCGCCACATCGGCCACGTCGCCGGTTTCGGCGTGCCGTCCGACGTCTTCAGCCGCTACATGCGGATGGCCGGCCACGACGTGCTGATGGTGTCGGGCACCGACGAGCACGGCACCCCGATCCTGGTCGCCGCCGACCAGGAGGGCGTCGAGGCGCGGGTGCTCGCGGACAAGAACAACGCGGTCATCGTCCAGGACCTCGTCGACCTCGGCCTGTCCTACGACCTCTTCACCCGCACCACGACCGGCAACCACTACCTCGTGGTGCAGGAGATGTTCGAGACCGTGCACCGCAACGGGTACATGGTCGAGCAGACGAGCCTGTCCGCGATCAGCCCGTCGACCGGCCGCACCCTGCCGGACCGCTACATCGAGGGCACCTGCCCCATCTGCGGGTACGCCGAGGCGCGCGGCGACCAGTGCGACAACTGCGGCAACCAGCTCGACGCCGACCGACCTGATCAACCCGCGCAGCAAGATCAACGGCGAGACCCCGGACTTCGTCGAGACCCAGCACTTCTTCCTCGACCTCCCGGCGCTCGCCGGCGCGCTGGGGGAGTGGCTCGACGAGCGGGACGCGAGCGGCACCTGGCGGCCCAACGTCATCAACTTCTCCAAGAACATCCTCAAGGACATCCGCCCCCGGGCGATGACCCGCGACATCGACTGGGGCATCCCGATCCCGCTCGACGGCTGGCGCGACCAGCCGACAAGCGGCTCTACGTCTGGTTCGACGCGGTCATCGGCTACCTGTCCGCCTCCATCGAGTGGGCCCGGCGCCTGGGCGAGCCGGACCGCTGGCGCGACTGGTGGAACGACCCCGAGGCGGTGTCGTACTACTTCATGGGCAAGGACAACATCGTCTTCCACTCCCAGATCTGGCCGGCCGAGCTGCTGGCCTACGACGGGGAGGGGGACCGCGGCGGCGAGCCCGGCAGGTTCGGCCGGCTCAACCTGCCGACCGAGGTGGTCTCGAGCGAGTTCATGACCATGGAGAGCAAGCAGTTCTCGACCAGCCGCGGGCACGTGATCCTGGTCGGCGACATGCTCGCGCGCTACCAGCCCGACGCGGTGCGCTACTTCATCTGCGCGGCCGGGCCCGAGACCTCCGACTCCGACTTCACCTGGGCGGAGTTCGTGCAGCGCACCAACTCCGAGCTGGTCGCCGGGTGGGGCAACCTGGTCAACCGGACCGCCACGATGATCGCGAAGAGCTTCGGCGAGATCCCGCCCGCCGGCCCGCTCGAGGAGGTCGACGAGGCGGTCCTGGCCGCCGTCCGGTCCGGCTTCGACACCGTCGGCGGGCTGCTGGGGCGGCACCGGCAGCGCGCCGCGATCGCGGAGGCGATGCGGGTCGTCGGCGAGGTGAACAAGTACCTCACCGTCACCGAGCCCTACAAGATGAAGGACGAGTCCCAGCGCGAGCGGCTGGGCACCGTGCTGCACGTCGCCGCCCAGTGCGTGCTCGACTGCAACACCATGCTGGCGCCGTTCCTGCCGTTCTCGGCCAACAAGGTCTGGACGACGTACGGCGGCGAGGGCGAGTTCATGCCGATGCCGCGCATCGACCACGTCGAGGACCTCGACCCCGACTCCGGCGCCGGCCTGCTACGTCTACCCGATCATCACCGGCGACTACTCCGCGCACCCCCGCCTGGGAGCGCCGCCCCGTGACCGTCGGCGCCAAGGTCGAGAAGCCGACCCCGATCTTCACCAAGCTCGATCCCTCCGTCGTCGACGACGAGCTCGCGCGGCTGGGTTGATCGCCCGCTCGGGATAGTCCGTCACGAACGGCACCACCGGACCCACCCCAATGGTGCTTTTCGTGACGGACTATCCGGCCGGAGGGGCAGACGCGGGGTCGGCGAGACCGCTCACGTCGGGGTGCAGGGCCAGGGCGTTGACCACGACCGAGAAGGCCAGGAACGCCACGGCCCAGGCGTGGTGACCGACCGACCAGAGGCCGAGGGTGGTCAGCCCGAAGACCAGCACCTTGGCCACGGGGCGCACCACCGGCCCGCCCAGCGGGGCCTTGGGCGAGGCGAAGGTCCACCACACGGCCACGGTCAGGACCACCAGCGCGACCGCGAGCAGCGGACCGGCCCGCGCCGCGCCGTACACCCCGGCGGCCACGCACGCGAGCACCTCGTCGAGGAACACCAGGGCCAGGATCGGCCAGCCCACGGCGGGTGGGATCGTGCGCATGGCGACACCCTGCCACCCTGGTCACCATGGTGAGCGACGAGGACCTCGCAGAGGTCGCGGAGACCCGGGCGTCGATGGCGGCCGAGGCCGAGGCCGAGCCGCGCGAGGAGGTACGCCGGGTGTCGGACGTCGTCCGTCGGCGGCGTGCCGTGCCGGCTGTACGAGCCGGAGGACCCGGCCGGGCTGCTGCTCTTCCTGCACGGGGGCGGGTTCGTGTTCGGCGACCTCGACACCCACGACGGACACTGCCGGCGGATGGCGAACCGCACCGGGTGGGCGGTGCTCGCCGTGCACTACCGGCGGGCCCCCGAGACGCCGTACCCGGCCGCGGTGCAGGACGCCGAGACGGTGGCGGTCTGGCTGGCGACCGGACCCGACGAGCTGGCCACGCTCCCCGCCGCGCGCGCGGTCAGCGGCGACTCCGCGGGGGCCAACCTGGCGCTCGGGGTGGCGCTGCGGCACCGGGACCTCTTCGAGGCGCAGGTGCTGGTGTACCCGTTCCTGGACCCGAGCTGCGAGACCTACGACCGCACCATCCCGGACCCGGACTTCGACGTCGACGCGCTGGCGTGGTTCTGGAAGCTCTACGTCCGGGGCGCCGACCCGGCCGACGTCGACCTCGACCCGCTGCGGGCCGACGACCTCACCGGGCTGCCGCGCACCCTGGTCCAGCTCGCCGCGCTCGACGTGCTGACCGCACCGGGTGAGCTGCTCGCCGAGCGGCTGGCAGAACGCCGGCGTCCCGGTGACCGTCCGGACCTACCCCGGCGTCGGCCACGGGTTCTGGCGGCACGAGGACAACGACCAGCACGCGCCGGCCCAGGCGGACCTGGCCGCGTTCCTGGCCGGTCGGCCGTGACGCCGGCCGCACCGGGCGGGCGCCGCCGAGGACCGGTGGAACCAGTGGGTCGACGGGCGGCTCCGGGCCCGCGGCTGGCAGCACCTGGTCGTGCCGTACGTCGGGTACGCCGGGCCGGACTTCGTGCGCGTCCTGGCCCGGCGTGGTCCTGGCGCCGCTCACCTCCGCGGAGCGGACCCGAGGCGAGCAGTGGCGCGAGGCGCAGCAGTACCGGCGGGGCTGGCGCAACTTCTTCACCGCCGAGGTGCCGGACGCCGAGGTGACGGTCACCGTCGGCGGGGTCGCGCACACCGTGCGCACCGACCGGTCCGGGAACGTCGACGCCCGGCTGCCGAACCCCGGCCTCCCCCTGGGCTGGTGCGACGTGACCCTCGAGGCGTCCGGGACCGACCCGACGGTGGCCCGGGTGTTCGTGGTGGCCGCGGACGAGGACTTCGGGCTGGTGAGCGACATCGACGACACCGTGATCCGCACCCGGCTGCCGCGCCCGCTGATCGCGGCGTACAACACCTTCGTGCTCCAGGAGCACGCCCGGAAGCCGGTGCGCGGCATGGCCTCGCTGTACGACTCCCTGCTCCGCGACCGGCCCGGGGCCCCCACCGTGTACGTCTCCACCGGCGCGTGGAACACCTTCGGCACGCTGACCCGCTTCCTCTCCCGCCACGCGTTCCCGCCCGGCCCGCTGCTGCTCACCGACTGGGGCCCGACCAACACCGGCTGGTTCCGAAGCGGCCAGGAGCACAAGCGCGCCTGCCTGGAGTCGCTGGCCGCCGACTTCCCCGGCATCCGCTGGGTGCTCGTCGGCGACGACGGACAGCACGACCCCGCGCTGTACGCGCGTTCGCGCGAGCCCACCCCGACCGGGTCCGCGCGGTCGCGATCCGGGAGCTGACCCCCACCCAGCAGGTGCTCGCCAGCGGCACTCCCGTGGAGCGCGCCGGCGATCTCGACGACGTGCCCGCGGGCATCCCGGTGGCCCGCGGCGGGGACGGGGCCGCGCTGGGCCGGGCGCTCGCTCCGCACCTTCCCTGACCTGACACACTTCCCGGCATGCGGGTGCACATCGGCTCCGACCACGCCGGCCTCGAGCTCAAGGCCCACCTCCTCGCCTGGCTCACCGAGCACGGGCCACGAGCCGGTCGACCACGGTCCCTTCGTCTACGACGCCCTCGACGACTACCCGGTCTTCTGCCTGCGCGCGGCCGAGGGGGTGGTCGCCGACCAGGACGCCGGGATGGAGGCGCTCGGCGTCGTCGTGGGCGGCTCGGGGAACGGCGAGCAGATCGCGGCCAACAAGGTGCGGGGCGTCCGGTCCGCCCTCGCCTGGTCCGACGAGACCGCCGCCCTCGCCCGCCAGCACAACGACGCCAACGTCGTCGCGGTCGGGGGCCGGATGCACTCGCTGGACGACATGACCCGGTTCGTCGAGATCTTCCTGGCGACGCCCTTCTCCGGCGACGAGCGGCACGCGCGCCGGATCGGGATGCTGGCGGACTACGAGACGACCGGCGAGCTGCCGCCGCTGCCGGCCTCGGCCCGACCGGCGGACGATGCCTGAGGGTCACACCCTGCGCCGGCTCGCCGGCCAGCTGGGCGACGCGTTCGCCGGCCGACGGGTGGCGGGTCAGCTCGCCGCAGGGCCGGTTCGCCGCGGACGCCGCGCTGCTGGACGGCTCGGTGCTCACCGGGGCCGACGCCGCGGGCAAGCACCTGTTCGTCGAGTTCGAGCACGACCGCCTGGTGCACATCCACCTCGGGCTGATCGGCAAGCTCGACGTGGTGAGCGGGGTGGACGAGGTGCCGCCCCGGTCGGCCAGGTGCGGCTGCGGCTGGTCACGGACGCCGCCGCGGGTGCGACGTACGCCGACCTGCGCGGCGCCATCATCTGCGACCTGGTCGGACCGGCCCGGCGCGACGAGATCATGGCGGCCCTCGGACCGGACCCGCTCCGGCCGGACGCCGACCCGGGCCGCGCATGGGCGCGGATCAGCAGGTCCGAGCGTCCGATCGGCGACCTGCTCATGGACCAGCACGTGATCGCGGGGATCGGGAACGTGTACCGCGCCGAGGTGCTCTTCCGGCACCGGACCCACCCGCTCCGGCCCGGCCGG
>CAVYCK010000020.1:0-152525 GCA_963767095.1 uncultured Actinomycetota bacterium
TGTTGTCGGTGACCCGCTCGGAGAGCACGATGTTGGGCTCGCCGAACTTCACGGCGTAGAGCACCTTGCGGAAGAGGGAGCCGACCCCGACGCCGCCGGCGCCGTCGTACGTCGTCGTGGCCTCCTCGCCCTCTCCGGCATGCCCGGGGGCAGGTCGAGCTCGACGTCGCGGGAGCCCGCGGAGGACTTGCCGACGATGGAGTACGACGGCGACTGCTCGCCGAAGTAGACGCGGGTCTCGTAGCCGCCCTCCGACAGGTTGGTCAGCGTGCGCTGCGTGGCCTCCTGGCCCTCGGCCCACACGACGTCGCCGATGCGCTGGCTCACGTCGTCGGCCGGCCGCTGGTTGCCGAAGGCGGCGATCACGCCGTTGCCGTGGGTGTAGACGGTGTGCAGGTTGGCCCAGTTGCGGCTGCCGGCGTCGATGCCCTCCTGGTCGAGCTCGCGTACGCCGAGCACCAGCGCCCGCTGCTTGCCCTCGATCTGGTAGCGGTCGACGTCGAGGACGGGTGCCACCGAGTAGTAGGCGCGCACCTGCTGCTCCTGCTCGAAGCTCGAGCCGACGAGCTGCGGGTCGACCAGGGGCGTGGTGGCCAGCTGCGCGTCGAGCACGTCCTCCTGGTCGGAGGTGAGGATCGGCGTGGTGGTGTAGTCGATGACCTCGACGTCGGCGATGTCGTAGGCGTCGCGGGTGGCCTTGATGTTCTCCGCGATGTACGGCGCCTCCTTGTCGGGCTCGCTCGGGTTGACCGTGAACTGCTGCACGATGCCCGGCCAGATCATCCCGATCAGGATCGACGACACGACCAGCATCGCCAGGCCGACCGCGGAGAGCAGCCACGTGCGCCGCCACACGTTGAGGAAGAACAGCAGCGCACAGATGATGGCGATGCCGGCGAGGATGTTGCGCGCGGGCAGGACGGCGTTCTGGTCGGCGTAGTTCATGCCCGTGATCAGGGAGCCCGACTCGTCGAGCAGGTCGAAGCGGTCGAGCCAGTAGTCGCCGGCCTTGGCGAGCACGAACAGGCCGAGCAGCACCGAGAACTGCGCCATCGCCGCGGGCGAGAGCCGGTCCTGCGAGACCTGCAGGCGGATCCCGCCGAAGAGGTAGTGCACGGCCGCGGCGGCCAGGAGCGCGACGACCGTCGTGGCCATCACGAAGTCGACGACGTAGTGCAGCCAGGGCAGGTCGAAGACGTAGAAGCCGACGTCGCGGTTGAAGTAGGGGTCGGTGGTGCCGAAGTCGGACCCGTTGCGCCACAGCAGGAAGGTGCGCCACTGGCTCGACGCCGACGCGCCGGCGAAGAGGCCGATGAGCACGCTCACGCCCGCCATCAGCCACGTGCGCACGGGCAGGACGACGTCGCGGTAGCGGTCGAGGCCGGACTGCTCGGGCGTGGCGGGCCGGAAGAGCGGCCGCGTCCGGTAGGCGACCAGCATGTTGGCACCCACGGCCAGCGCCATCACCGCGCCGAAGACGAGGAACAGCCCGACCCGGGTCCAGAGCAGCGTGGTGAACACCGACTGGAAGCCCAGCGAGTCGAACCACAGCCGCTCGGTCCAGAACGTCGCGAACGCCGTCAGCCCCACGAATCCGACCAGCAGCACGACCGCGGTGATGACCAGGGCGCGCGAGCGCCCGCTCCGCTGCTCGCCGCGTGGCTGCTCGTCACGCGGGTCGTCGTCGAACAGGTCGCTCATCTGGTGCTCTCCTCGTCGGGCCTGTCGGCCAGGTCCTGGGGGTCGTGCTCGTCGTGCTGGTCGGGGGTGTCGCGGGCGGTGCTGTCGTCGGCGTCGTCCAAGGTGCCGCGCAGCAGCGCCAGCAGCCTGGCACCAGGTCGGTTCCGGTGACCACCGAGAGGTCGTCGTCGTGAGCCCGCAGCCGAAGTGCACAGTACGTGGCACCTGCACGCGTCACCCCGGCAACGATGCGCACTTCCTGCCGATCGGGGTGCGCACGCGCGAACGCGCGGGCCTCCTCCGAGTCCTCCGGCAGGTCGTCGTCGACGCCCGGCGGCAGCACGAACCGCTCGACCAGCGCCGCACAGCCGGCCACCTCGTCGGGCCACACGATCGACTCGAGGGTCTGCTCGAGGACCTCGGACGCGAGCTGGTCCTGCTCGACGGGGGTCAGCGACCCCGCCGCTGAGGCGTCGTCGAGGCCCATGCTGGCGGCCAGCACGGGCTCCCGCGCCACCAGCCGGGCCGTGTCGACCAGCGCGTAGAGGTGCGCGGGCTGGTCCCAGCCCGTCGTGGCCGCGTGGTTCTCGATCTCCAGCACCGCGGCCGCGAGTGCGGGGTCGACGTCGACGACCTCCATCACTGCTCGCTCCCCGCCTGGCCGGACGTCCGGGCACGTCGGGAGCGTCGCGTCGGGGTCGTCGACCCAGGTCTCGAGCGCCTCCACCGCGTCGTGCATGGTGTCGGCCCGCACCAGCCGCATGTCGCCGTTCGGCGCCTGGAGCGCGTCTGCGCAGTTGTCGGCGGGACCAGGAACAGCTCGGCCCCGTCGTCGCGGGCTCCCACGATCTTCTGCTGGATGCCGCCGATCGGCCCGACCGAGCCGTCCTCCGACATCGTGCCGGTGCCGGCCACGGCGGCGTCGCCGGTCAGGGAGCCCGGCGTGAGGGTGTCGAAGATCGCGAGCGAGAACATCAGCCCGGCGCTGGGCCCCCCGACGTCCGGGTCGATGTTGACGTGCACCTGGAACGGGAAGTCGAAGCCGTTGCCCGGCACGATGCCGATGCGGGGTACGCCGTCGTCGTCGATCTTCGGCGCCACCTTGACCGTCAGCTCCTCGCCGTCGCGACGGATGCCGAAGCTCAGGGGGTCCCGTCGGTGTCGGCGCGCACCAGCTCGCCGATCTTCATCGGATCGGTGATCTCGGTGCCGTCGATCGACAGCACCTCGTCGCCCACCTTGAAGGCGCCGTCGGCCGGGCTGCCCTTCGAGACGTTCAGCACCTTGGTCACGGGCGTGACCTCGAAGCCGAGCTCGCGCAGCGCCGCCGCGGTGGCCAGGTCCTGCGACGACGCCATCTGCACGGCCGACTCCAGGTCGGCGTCCTCAGCGGTCTCGTCCGGCCCGTAGAGGGCGTCGTAGGGGTAGACGGCGTCCTCGTCGCTGAGCCAGGCGCTCATCACCTCGAAGAGGTTGACCCGCGCGTCCGGCTGCGAGACGTAGACGGTGGTCATCCGCAGCTGGCCGTCGTCGCGGTAGGTCTTGTGCCCCGTGACCTGGATGATCTCCTGGTCCTGCGCCGTGCCGAGCACGTCGGTCGTCGGACCGGGGCTGTAGGTCACGTACGGCAACGGCATCCACAGGGCGGCCACCCACAGGGCCAGCAACAGGGGCACGGCAAGGACACCGGCCAGCGTGCGCTGGCTCATGGGGTCGTGGGGCCCGGCAACATGTCGCCAAGCCTCTCATTCGGGAACAAGTCGCTCTCCGGGGCGGTCGAGCGCGGCCGGAGCGGGACGGCTCAGGCCGACCGACGAGTACGCCGCACCGCGATGCCCGTGCTGCGGTCGCGCTCCCGGACGGGGAGGCTGCGGACGCGGCCCGGGTGCTCCCGCTCGAGCGCGACCCCCATCCGGGCCACGGCCACGTCGCGGTCGACCTCGGCCCGCTCGCGGCCCAGCCACGAGACCCACAGCATCGCGAGCAACGTCACGACGCCGGCGGGCACGAGCCAGAGCAGGATCTCCACGTCGTCAGGCTAGGCAGCGACCTCGACCCGATGGAGCAGGCGCGCCAGCGCCGGCTCGAACCGCGGACCTCCCGCCTACGGCGAGCCGACCCACTCCTCGGTGCCGTCGCCGAAGAGCTGGTGCTTCCAGATCGGCACCTCGGCCTTGAGCGTGTCGATGAGGGCCCGGCTGGCGTCGAACGCCTCGCCGCGATGGGCAGCCGTGGTCGCGATCACGACCGCGGCATCGCCGATGGCGCAGCGTCCCGACCCGGTGCACGGCGGCGACCCCGTGCACGTCGTACTGCTCGGCCACCCGCTCGCAGACCGCCCGCATGATCGCCTCGGCGGTCGGGTGCGCGGAGTACTCCAGCCCGGTCACGTCGCGGCCGCCGTCGTGGTCGCGCACCCGGCCGACGAAGAGCGTGAGTCCACCGGCCGCCTCGTCGTCGAGCACGGCCACGACCTCGGCCACGTCGAGCGGTGTCTCGCGCAGCGCGACCAGCCGGACGACGTCCGGGGTCACCTCCGGGGAGATCTCAGGGTCCACGTCGCGACCCTACCTTTCGTCACACGGGTAGTTTGGAGCCATGAACGACACCCCGGGCACCCCTCCGAACGACGGGCCCGACGACGGCAACGACGACGAGCAGTCAGCCAGTCGAATCCCTTCAAGGGCACGCCCTTCGAGGCGTTCTTCTCCGGCCAGGGCGGCCAGGGGCTGCCCGACCTCAGCGCCCTGTTCGGCGGTACGCCGGCGGCCGGCGGCGCCGGCGCGATGCCCGACCTGGGCGCACTCTTCTCCCAGATCCAGTCGCTGATGAAGCCCCACGACGGCCCCGTCAACTGGGACGTCGCGATCGACATGGCCCGCAAGCAGGCCGCCCAGGCGCCGGACCCGAGCGTGACCGACAAGCAGAAGTCCGCCGTCGCGGACGCCGTACGGCTCGCCGACCACTGGCTCGACTCGGCCACGGCGTTCCCCTCCGGCGTGACCACGACGGCGGCCTGGTCGCGCGCCGAGTGGATCGTCGGCACCACCGACGTCTGGAAGGTGCTCGTCGAGCCCGTGGCCGCCCAGGCGACCCAGGCGCTCGGCAACGCGCTGCCCGAGGAGGCGCGGGCGATGGCCGGGCCGATCCTCGGGATGCTCAGCCAGGCCACCGGCGCGATGGTCGCCAGCCAGGTCGGCTCCGCGCTCGGCGGGCTGGCCGGCGAGGTGCTGACGGCGTCCGACATCGGGCTCCCGCTCGGCCCCACCGGCACGGCCGCGCTCGTGCCGAGCAACGTGACGGCGTTCGCCGACGGCCTCGACGTGAGCAACGACGACGTGCTGCTCTACCTCGCGCTGCGCGAGGCCGCCCACCAGCGCCTCTTCGCGCACGTGCCGTGGCTGCGCGAGCACCTCATCGGGTCGGTGCGCGACTACGCGCAGCGGTATCGAGATCAACACCGGCGCGATCGAGGAGCAGCTGCGCGGGATCGACCCGTCCAACCCGGCTGCGATGCAGGAGGCCTTCGAGGGCGGGCTCTTCGACCTGCAGTCCTCCCCCGCCCAGCAGGCGGCGCTCTCACGCCTCGAGGTCACTCTCGCGCTGGTGGAGGGCTGGGTCGACGAGGTCGTCGGCCAGGCCACCGCCGAGCGGATGCCCGCGGCGTCCAGGCTCCAGGAGGCCGTACGCCGCCGCCGCGCCGCCGGCGGCCCCGCCGAGCAGACCTTCGCCTCCCTGGTCGGCCTCGAGCTGCGTCCGCGGCGGCTCCGCGACGCCTCGACGCTGTGGGGCTCGCTGCGCACGCGCCAGGGCACCGAGGCCCGCGACGGGGTCTGGATGCACCCCGACCTGCTGCCCACGGCCGAGGACCTCGACGATCCGCTGGGGTTCCGCGAGGACGCCGCCGCGCCCGGCGAGCTGTCCGAGGAGGAGTTCGACGCCGGTCTCGCCGACCTGCTCGACGGCAGGCTGGGCGACGCGCCCGACGAGCCCGACGAGGCCGACGGGGAGGGCGAAGCCAAGGCGTGACCCTGCACCGCGAGGCGCTGGCGGAGCTGGCCTCCTGGTCGCCGCCGCCGGGCCGGCAGACCGAGCTGCGCGACCGGTACGTCGCCCACCTGCACGCTCACGCCGACGGCACGGAACGCACCTGCTTCCCCGACCACCTCACGGCCGGCGCGCTCGTGCTGTCGGCCGACGGCGGGCGGGTGCTGCTCAACCTCCACCGCAAGGCCGGCCGCTGGTTCCACTTCGGCGGGCACTGCGAGCCGGGCGACGGGTCGCTGCTCGCGACGGCGTGGCGCGAGGCCACCGAGGAGTCCGGCATCTCCGGCCTGGTGCTCGAGCGCGAGCCCGTGCACCTCGACGAGCACACGGTCGCCTTCTGCGACCCGCGCGGCGACGTGCACCACCTCGACGTACGGTTCGTCGCGACCGCGCCGGCCGGCGCCGAGCCCGCGGTCAGCGCGGAGTCCTCCGACGTCCGCTGGTGGAGCCTCGACGCGCTCCCCGAGCTCGAGGACGAGATGCACGAGCTGATCGCGGCGCGCCCGCGGGCGGCTGGCGGCTCAGCCCTCGACGTCGTCTCTCCTCGCCCGGTGGCGGGTCCAGCTGGGCCGCCGCCGACCAGCCCGACAGGTAGCCCTTCGCCCGCTCGGCGCGCGGGATAGCGGTCGACCCAGGCCCAGAAGCGGTCGTTGTGGCCGACCTCCAGCAGGTGCGCCAGCTCGTGCACCAGCACGTAGTCCACCACCCACGCCGGCATCTGCTGCAGCCGTGCGGAGAGCCGGATCGACCGGTCACCGGGCGTGCACGAACCCCAGCGCGATCGCTGGTTCTCGACCCAGCGGATCGACTCGGGCCGCGCGAGGCCGCCGAGGTACTCGTCGCTGAGCCGAAGCGCACGCCGCAGCAGGTCGTCGTCGCTCGGACGTCTGCGCCGCTCGGACTTCTCGAGGCGCGCCACCATCGTCTCGACCCACTCGGCCTCCTGGGCCCGCGTCATCGAGGCCGGGATGAGAACGACGATCCGGTCGCCGTCGCGATAGGCCGAGACGGTGCGACGGCGACGTTTCGAGCGGCGTACCTCCACCTGCTCCTCGTCGCCCAGCACGGTCACAATCTACTGGCGGCCCACGACAACAACCGGTCGCGCTCCCACGTGTTGACGATCCGCTCCGGCTCGATGCCGGCCTCCTCGGCGCGGTGGCAGCCGTAGTCGAGCATGTCGAGCTGGCCCGGTGCGTGGCTGTCGGAGTCGATCGAGAAGAGGCACCCCAGGTCGCGGGCGAGCTCGAGCAGCTTCGTCGGCGGGTCGCGGCGCTCGGGGCGCGAGTTGATCTCGACGGCCACGCCGTTCTCGACGCACGCGCCGAACACCTTCTCCGCGTCGAACCGGCTGCCCGGCCGGACCCCGCGGTTGCCGGTCACCAGGCGACCGGTGCAGTGGCCGAGCACGTTCATGAAGGGGTTCTGCGTGGCCGCGACCATCCGCCTGGTCATCTGCTCGGGCTCCATCTTGAGCTTGGAGTGGACGCTGGCGACCCGCACCTGGAGCCGGCCCAGCATCTCCTCGGTCTGGTCGAGGCCGCCGTCGTCGAGGATGTCGACCTCGATGCCCTTGAGCAGGGTGAACGAGCCGCCGAGGTGCTCGTTGACGGCGTCGACGACGTCGAGCTGGCGCGCCAGCCGCTCGGCGCTCAGCCCGTGGGCGACCGTGAGCCGCGGCGAGTGGTCGGTGAGCACGAGGTAGTCATGGCCCAGCTCGACCGCGGTGAACGCCATCTCCTCGATCGGCGAGCCGCCGTCGGACCAGTCGGAGTGGGAGTGCAGGTCGCCCCGCAGCGCGGCTCGGAGCTCGCGGCCACCGGGGGCGAGCGGCCCCGCGTGCTCCGCCTCCAGCGCAGCCAGCCGCTCGGGCACCTCGCCCCGGACCGCTGCCGCGATGACCTTGCCGGAGCTCGCGCCGACGCCGGGCAGGTCGGTGAGGCGGTCCTCGGCCACCAGCCGGGCGACCTCGTCGGCGGGCAGGGGCAGGATCGCCGCCGCGGCCTTGCGGAAGGCCTGGACCTTGAAGGTGTCCTCACGGGCACGCTCGAGCAGGAACGCGATGCGTCTCAGCGCCGACACCGGGCCCAGCGCGCCGCCGGATCCGTGTGCCCCGAGCTCTCCCTCCGCCGCCACGTCGCCATTCTGCCCGGCCCCCGGACGGGTCCGTGGACGGTCCGTGGACGGGTCCGTGGACGGTAGTGGACGCCGTGGACGAGTGATGCCGAAGAGGCCCCTGCCCGGCCTCCTGACACTTGCCTTCCCCTTGCGAGTGTCACTCGGCCGGGCCGGGGCCTCGACGTCCGCCACGCTAGGAGCCCGGATGCGGGTGGGTCAACGCGCGAGCCCCGACTCGCCCACCAGCCTGTGGATAACCTGGGGATAACTGTGGGGACAAGGCGGCCCAGGCGGCACTTACCTGTGGATGCCGGGGCGGACAACTCTCCTCACGCTGTGGACACGGCCCCGCGCGACAGGGCGTTGACCTGCCCCGATGCCGTCCACCGGGTGTGGACGGAAGACTAATCTGCCGGCGCCGGCTCTCCCGCGCCCGCTCTCCGTACCGCGATGTCCGGTCAGCGATTCCGGACTTCCCACCCCGACCTGTCACCTCCTGAACCGTTGCAACGGTTAGGAGGTGCCGGAGTACCCGCGTAGCTGCCGCGCTAGCTCCGCCGCGCCCGCGGCCCCGCCCTCAGCGACCGGCCCAGCCACTCGCGCCCGGACGCCCCCGACCCGCCGGAGCCGCCTGCGGTGCGCCTGCGTGCCTCCGCGCTGAGCGTGGCGTAGGGTCGTCACGACCTGCGGCCCGCCGTGGGTACCGACGGGCTTCCCCAGAATCCCCGTCGCGACGACCGAGACGATATTTAGAAGGAGGCCGTCATGGCGGAGAGCTGGAGCGGCGAGTTCTACTGCGTGAAGTGCAAGGAGAAGCGCGAGGCCGAGGGCGAGGTCAGGGTCAACGACAAGGGCACCAGGATGGCCAAGGCCGTCTGCCCCGTCTGTGGCACGAACCTCAACCGGATCCTCGGCAAGGCCTGAGGCCGGACCGAGAGCTTCCGGTCGCCGGCTAGGCGATCGAGGGCGGCGGCGTCTCCCCATCGTGGGAGGCGCCGCCGTTGTCTGTCCGCCCGGTGGCGTCCCCCAGGGAGAGCCTGTGGAAGAGGGCCGGCACGGCGGGCGGGCCCGTGCAGGGTGCGGGCATGGCCGAGACGTTGCGACCAGGGTTCTTCTGGTCAGCCGCCGTGACGACGCCACGGTGCAGGTCGGCCTCGACCGGCGCCGGCGCTGCTCCCCGACACCAGCGAGACCCGGGCCGTGCTGAGCCGGCTCGAGGACGGGATTCCCGACCCACGACCTCCCGGCGGCAGCGGCGGTGCTCGAGGTGCTGCGCTCGCGCGACCTGCGGTCGACACGATGGACCTGCGCCGCGGCGCGCGGGCGGGTTCGCGGCGTACGGCAGCGACGCCCCGCGCCGCCTGGCCGCACGCGCCGAGGCGACGGTCACGGTCCACGCCCTCGGAGCCGAGCCGGGCTCGACCGGTGGATCACCGAGGTCGCCGAGCTCGTGCGCGCGGGTGGGCTCGCCGCCGCGACCGCCCAGGACCCGGCGGCGACCGTGGCGTCATCCTCTGCTCCGGCGAGCCCGACCGCGAGGCCTCGACCCGCTGGTCGTCACCGGGCAGCCGCATCTCCTGGTCGTCACCCACGAGGGGGGTGCCCGCGTCGGGCCCTTCGTGGTGCCCGGGCCACCGCCTGCCTGCGGTGCGTCGATGCGCACCTCGACGTGAGCGACGGGCGCCGGGGCGTGGTGCTCCGGCAGAGCACCGGGACGCCCGCGCCCGTCGATCCCGCCACCCGAGCCGCGGCGACGGCGCTCGCCGTGCGCGACGTGGTGGCGTACGTCGACGGAGACCGGCCGGCGACCTGGTCGGCGACGACCTGACCTGGGGCCGGCGCCCGGCCTCGAGCACCGCGAGTGGCTGCGCCATCCCCATTGCGGCTGCTGCTGGGGCGACCTGCTCGACCTCCCCGTCGACCCCGCTGACCAGGGGCCGGGGTCACCAGTGCTCGCTGTCGAGCTTGCCCTCCATCGCCCGCAGATGGGTGCGGGAGCACGAGTCGCAGAACCGCCGACGCCGGCCGTTCTCGACCGCGACCGTCCAGCTCAAGGCCGCCGCGGCCTCGGCCTGGGTGCCGCAGAAGTCACAGGTGACCGTCTCACTGGCCATGTCGCCACCGTAGCCAGAAATGACAGAAGCCGGGTACGACGGTGAACGTCGTACCCGGCCTGTCTCGTCGCTTCTCGGGGTCTCCCGCCGGTCGTGCCGGACCGTTTGGTGCGGGTCACCCGGGCTGTTGCCGTCTGGTCCTCCCGTGGGCTGCACGGGGTTCTCAGTCGGTCACAGCGAGCGAGCGAGGGCGAGACGCGCCTGCTGCGCGGCCTCCTCGGCCTTGCGGCCGAGTCGGCGGGCCAGGAGCAGCTGGTGCCCCTGTCGCCTGTGGTGCGCCTCTCCCAGGCGCGCGGCCATCTGTGCGCGCGCAAGTTGTTCTGACATGAGATCCATGGCTTCGGTTCCGTTTCTGTAGGTCTTCACGTGAGGTCTTTCGGTTGAGGAGTACGCGGGCTTGAGCCGTGGCGTCAGGCCGCGGGCTGCTGGTTGTACGGGTCGTCCTTCCGGGGCCGGCCTCGCGGACGCTTCCGCGGGATCACGACTCCCTGAAGGAACAGCTCGCCTCCCCAGACACCCCAGGGCTCACGACGCTCGAGTGCCCCGTCGAGGCACAGCTCCTGCACCGGGCAGTCGCGGCAGAGCGTCTTGGCGTACTCCACGTCGGATGGCGACTCGGCGAACCACAGCTCCGGGTTGTTCGCCCGGCACGGCAGTAGCTCCTCGTCGACCCGACCTGCTGCATCGTGGAGGCCGCCGAGCGACAGCTCGTCGGCAGCTCCACCAGTGCGATCGAGAACGCTGATGGTCAATTTCGTCACCTCCTCCTGGACCTGGTCGATTTGTGTTGTGAGAAACAGAAAGGCCGCGGATCCCGGTGTGGGTTCCGCGGCCTGGAGGCTGCCGATCGAGCTTTGTTCACTCAGATCGGTGGGCTCCAGGCGTCGGGACCCGCGAAGGCGCCGTCGAGAACGACGCCGTAGGACGGCAGACCCTTGACGACACCGAGGGCGCGGTCGCGCGTGTTGGCCGTCACGCGGTCCGTCATGCCGAAGGCGCACTGGTGGCCGGAAATGGGCATGCCGAAACGAGACGGGGTCTGAGTCCGCGTCTGGATGTTGATCACTCGAGCCACCTCCTTCGGATGCATTCGGGCGCGAGGGGTGCCAAGCCTCGGATGCGCGTGAGTACGTGCTCAGGAAGGTATCGCGGGCGCCGCGTCATGGGCAAACGATTTAATGACTATTTCTCGACAAGATTCGCCAGCCCGGTCTCAGCCAGGGCTCGCCGATCGTCCGACCCCGCGCCGACCACCGCGAGCACAGCCTCGCCGTAGCGCTCCAGCTTGGACTGACCGATCCCGTTGATGCGCAACAGGGCCGTCTCGGAGTCCGGCCGGTGCTCGGCGATGAGCTGCAGCGTGGCGTCGGTGAACACCACGAAGGCCGGCACCTTGTCGTCGCCGGCCCGCTCGAGCCGCCACGCGCGCAGGCGCTCGAACAGCTCCTCGTCGTACGACGCCGGGCAGTCGGCGCAGCGGCCGGTCTTCTTCTCCGGCGCCGGTCGGCAGCGCCCGGCCGCACTCGCGGCAGGTGACCGCGCCGCGCCGTCGCCGCGCCTTGGCGCCCGACTCCCGGGAGGCCGAGCTCGGACTCGGCCGGCCGCAGCCCGTCGAGGAAGCGCGAGGGCTTGCGGGAGGCCCGGCCGCCGGCGGAGCGGGCCAGGCTCCACGACAGGGTGAGGTGGCGCCGCGCCCGGGTCATGCCGACGTAGAGGAGCCGCCGCTCCTCCTCCACCGCGGCAGGGGTCTCGGCGTAGATGATCGGCAGCGTGCCCTCCTGGAGGCCGCAGACGAAGACGGCGTCCCACTCGAGGCCCTTGGCCGTGTGCAAGGGTCGCGAGGGTGACGCCGCCGGCGACCGGGGCGTGCTGCTCGGCGGCCCGCCGGTCGAGCTCGTCGACGAGCGCGTTGAGGTCGCCCTCGGGGTGGGCACCGCGCCCAGTCGACGGCCTGGTCGACCAGGGCCTGCCACGACTCCCACCGGTCGCGGGTCTGACCGCGCGCTGTCGGTGCGGTCGGGCGCCCAGCCCAGGCCCCCCACGGTGTCGCGGACGTCGTCGGCGACGTCGCCGCCGGACTGTCCCGACCGGGCGGCGCCGCGCAGCAGGGTGACGGCCTGGCGCACCTCCTGCCGCTCGAAGAAGCGGGCGGCGCCGCGGACGACGTAGGGGATGCCGCGGGCCGCCAGCGCCTCCTCGAAGGCCTGGGACTGCGCGTTGATCCGGAAGAGCACCGCGACCTCGCCCATGGCCAGGCCCTCCTCCTTGAGCTCGAGGATGCGCGCCGCCGACCGCCGCGGCCTCGGCCGGCTCGTCGGGAAAGGCGCGGTAGGTCGACGTCCGGGCCGGAGGGGTGCTGCGCGCGCAGGTCGACGCCCTGGCTCGACGTACCGCTCAGCAGGGTGTTCGCCGCAGTGACCACCTCGGGGGTGGAGCGGTAGTTGCGGACCAGCTCGAGGCTCACGGCTCCGGGGTGCGTCGACGGCGAACTCACGGAGGTAGCGCGCGCTGGCGCCGGCGAAGGAGTAGATCGTCTGCGCCGGGTCGCCGACCACGCAGAGCTCCTGGCGGCCGCCGAGCCACAGCTCGAGCAGCGCGGACTGGAGCGGCGAGACGTCCTGGAACTCGTCGACGACGAACCACTTGTACTGCGACCGCACCTGCGCGGCGACCCGCTGGTCCTGGTCGAGCAGGCCGGCGGTCAGCAGGAGGACGTCCTCGAAGTCCATCCGGCCCTGGTCGCGCTTGACCTGCTCGTAGGTCTCGAAGAGGCGCCCGACCGTCTCGTGGTCGAGGTTGTTGACCGACCGGCCACGACCGGGCGCGACGCTCGCGTAGGCGTCGGGGACGCACGTTGGAGACCTTGGCCCACTCGATCTCGGAGGCCACGTCGCGCAGCAGCGCCTGGTCGGAGTCGACCCGGAGCCTGCGGGCGGCGCCCGCGACCATGCCGATCTTCGACTCGGTCAGCGTCGGGAGCTCGGTGCCGTGGGTGCGCGGCCAGAAGTAGCTGCAGCTGTCGCAGCGCCGCCGCGTGGAACGTGCGGGCCTGCACACCGGCAGCGCCGAGCTGGCGCAGCCGCCCGCGCATCTCGCCCGCCGCGCGCGCCGTGAACGTGACCGCCAGGACCTCGGTCGGGCGCGTAGACGCCCGTCGCGACGCCGTACGCCATCCGGTGGGTGATCGCCCGGGTCTTGCCGGTGCCCGCACCCGCGAGCACCCGGACGGGGCCCCGGAGCGCCTCGGCGACCAGCCGCTGCTCGGGATCGAGCGCGGCGAGGAGGTCGGCGGCGGCGGGCGGGGTCGGCGGCATAGGTCGGGAACAGCTCCTGGATCATGGACGTTACGGTCTGTAGAACCTTAGACACGAGAGGGGACATCGCCTGATGTCGTTCACCATGTACAGCACGAGCTGGTGTGGCTACTGCCACCGGCTCAAGGGACAGCTCACCCGGGAGGGCATCTCGTTCGACGTGGTGGACATCGAGCAGCACCCCGAGGCGGCCGACCTCGTGGAGCAGGCCAACGGTGGAAACCAGACCGTGCCGACGCTCGTGTACCCCGACGGCTCCGCCCAGACCAACCCCTCTCTCGCCCAGGTCAAGGACAAGCTCGCGGCCCTGGCCTCCTGACGCCGAGCAGGCGCAACTTCACCGCCGAGCGGCGCAACTTCGCCGTCCGGGTGAAGTTGCGTCGGTCGGCGGTGAAGTTGCGTCCGGTCGGCTACCAGCGGCCGGGGAGGGGCCGCCGTACCAGTCCTCGACCAGGCTGCGGGAGATCGACACGCCCCCCGGCAGGACAAGGGAGCCGGCCTCGGCCTCGGACTTCATCTGCGCCCGGGTGAACCAGCGGGCGTCCTCGATCTCGCGGTCGTCGACGACGATGTCCGTGGTGAGCGGCGCGGGCGTGGAAGCCCAGCATCAGGCTGCTCGGGAACGGCCAGCCCTGGTTGCCGAAGTAGTCGACGTCGCCGACGACGACCCCGACCTCCTCGTGGACCTCGCGGCGTACGGCGTCCTCCAGCGACTCGCCCGGCTCGACGAAGCCGGCCAGGGTGGAGTAGCGGCCCTCGGGCCACGCCGCCTGGCGCCCGAGCAGGCAGCGCTCGTCCTCCGCGCCCGCCTCGCCGTGGGTGACGGTCATGATCACGGCCGGGTCGGTGCGCGGCCAGGTCGCCTTGCCGCAGCTCGTGCAGATCTGCTCGTGGCCGGCCGCGCGCGGCTGCGAGCGGGCCGCCGCAGCGGGCGCAGTGCCGGACGGCGAAGAGCCACTCGGCGAGGCCGATCGCGTGGAAGACCAGCGGAGCGTCAGCCGCCTGCCCGTTCGCGAGGTCCTGGAGCACAGCGCGCAGACCGACCCAGTCGCCCCGCTCCCCAGCGACCCGGTCTGCACCTCGGCGGGGTCGACGATCACGGCGAACCAGGTGCGGCCGTCGCGCTCACCGAGCAGCACCCGCAGCCCGTCGGGCGCGTCGGCCGTCGAGCGCCAGTCGACCCGCCCGTCGACGGGGCGGATCCGGCTGCCGACCACCACCAGGACGCGGCTCTCCGGGTCGTCCCAGCGCTCGGCCAGCCAGTCGTCGTCGAGCCGCCGCTCCCCTGCGCGGTCGTGCGCGTTCGCGGCGAGGTCGAGGTGCGGGAAACTCACGGTCCGACGCTAGCGTTCGGACGGTGAGCACCCACATCGGCGCCGAGCCCGGCCAGATCGCCCCCGTCGTCCTCTTCCCAGGTGACCCGCTGCGGGCGCGGTGGATCGCGGAGAGCTTCCTCGACGGCGCCGAGTGCTACAGCGAGGTGCGCGGGATGTACGGGTACACCGGCACCTGGAAGGGCACGCCGGTCTCGGTCCAGGGCTCGGGATCGGCCAGCCCTCGCTGGCGGTCTACGTCAACGAGCTGTTCACGGCGTACGACGTCCGGTCGATCATCAGGGTCGGGTCGTGTGGCGCCCTGAGCCCCAGGGTGGAGCTGCGTGACATTGTCATCGCCTCCGGCGCGTGCACCGACTCGGCCATGAACCGGATCACCTTCGAGGGCCTCGACTACGCGCCCATTGCTGACTTCGGCCTGCTGCGGGCGGCCGCTGACGCGGCACCGGAGGCCCACGTCGGCCTGATCTTCTCCTGCGACTCGTTCTACGCGAGCCGGCCCGAGCTGATGATGCGGATGGTGGAGTACGGCGTTCTCGCGGTCGAGATGGAGGCCAGCGCGCTCTACACGCTGGCCGCGAAGCACGGTCGCCGGGCGCTCGCCGTCTGCACCGTCTCCGACCACGTCGTCACCGGCGAGGAGACCACCGCGCAGGAGCGGCAGGAGACCTTCGCCGCGATGGTCGAGATCGCGCTGAAGGCCGCTGTCACCGCAGGCTGAGCAGCGCCTCCAACCCGGCTCGGTCCGGCAGCTCGGCCGGCTCGACCAGATCACCGCCACGCACGTAGTAGAACGCAGCACGCACCCGGTCGGGCGCCACGCCGTTGAGCTCGGCCCAGGCAATGCGGTAGACCGCGAGCTGGAGCGGGTCGGCCGTCTGCGCCCGGTGGGTCTTCCAGTCGACGAGGAGATAGCGCCCCTCCGGCTCGGCATAGACCGCGTCGATGCGGCCGCGCACCACCTGACCGTCGAGGACCAGCGCGAACGGCGCCTCGACCGCGTGTGGCGCGCGGTCGGCGAACGGGCCCGCCTCGAAGGCCGCCACGAGCTCGTCGAGGTCGGCGTCGGTCTCGTCGTCGTCCTCGGCCCGGCCCGGGACGCTCGTCGGCACCGAGCAGCGTGAGCTGACCGAACCTCGCCTCGACCCAGGCGTGGAAGCGCGTGCCGGCCCGGGCACTCGGCACCGGGGCGCGGGGCATCGGCCGGGCCAGCTCGCGGGCGAAGGCACCGGGGTCGTCGCGCAGCCGGCTCAGAGCGGTGGCCGACAGGCTGGAGGGCAGCGGGACCTCGACGGAGTCGGCGACCTCGCGCCGGGCCTCGGCGAGCAGCCGACCGAGCTCGGCGTCCCAGTCGGCGACCAGAGCGGCCTCGACCATGTCGAGGTCGTCGTCGGGCGCCGTGGGATCGACCGCCGCAACGACAGCTGCCGCGCCGAGCCGGCGACGAGCCTCGGCGCCGGGCCCGACCTCCGGCCACGGCCGCGACGGGTCCACGGCGTCGTAGGGGTTCGGGTCGCCCTTGACGGGCTTCTCCCGCCACTCCGCGACCGGCTCACCCCACGCCTCGAGCTGGTCGCGCACCACGCGTTGGTAGTCCGACGGGCCGAACGCCGTCGCCCGCTCGCTCCAGCAGAACGACGTCACCGAGAGCCGGTGCGCGGCGCGGGTGACGGCGACGTAGCCCAGCCGGAGCTCCTCCTCGGCGTCGTGCGCGCGGGTCGCCGCGCGGTAGGCGTCCAGGGCCGCCTTGTCCCAGCCGGCGAGCTGGGGAAGGTCGCTCGCATCGCCGCGCAAGGGCGCAGGGATGACGGCGGGCGAGGACGTCCAGAGCGTGCGCGACCTGTTCGACGGGAAGCGGGTCTCGCAGACGCCGACCAGGAACACCGCTGCCCATTCCAGGCCCTTGGACCGGTGCACCGTCAGCAGCTTGACCGAGTCTGCGGCGGTGGGGGTCGCGATGTCGAGGCCGTTGCCCTGGTCGTCCTCGGCCGTGAGGTAGGCCAGCAGGGCCGCCAGGCTGACGTCGCCGTCGACGGCCTGGAACTCCGCGACGGCCTTCACGAACAGGTCGAGGTTGTCGCGGCGCGCGGCTGCGGCTGGGCTGACGGCCGATGCCAGCTCGATGTCGACGCCGGTCGTGTCGATGATCCGGCGGACGACGTCGAGCAGCGGCTCGCCGACATGGGTGCGGAGCACCCGCAGCTCGGCCGACAGCAGGGCGAAGCGCTCGCGCGCGGCATCGGAGTAGGCCGCGTAGCCCGGCGCATCGAGGGCGTCGCCCAGTGCGGGGATCTCGGCCGGATCGATCCCGTCGGCGATCGCCACGAGCTGGTCACGCACGCCGGCTCCCGGCCCCGGCGACGTCGATGCCCGCATCCCGGTGCCGCCGGCGAGCTCGCGCGCGCGGCCGGCGAGCAGCCGCAGGTCACGCGGCCCGATCGCCCAGCGAGGGCCGGTGAGCAGGGTCAGGAGCTGGGCGTTGGCCGTCGGGTCGTGCAACAGGTGCAGGATCGCGACGACCTCGGCGACCTCGGGGAGGCGGAGCAGGCCCGAGAGCCCGACGATCTCGACCGGCACCTGGGCCGCGGTGAGCGCGTCGAAGACGTCCTCGGCATGAGCGTTGTCGCGGGTCAGCACCCCGATGTCGGCCCACGACCCGGTCTCGGCGTGCGCGGCCTGGACGCCGTCGACCAGCATGACCAGCTCGTCGGCCTGGGTCTCCAGGACGGCGGTCGTCACGACACCCGGCTCGGCGCCGGGCTTGGCCTCGAGGCGGGCAACCTGGTCGTAGCGGTCGTAGAGGGGCTCCGCCAGCCGGTTGGCGACCTCCAGGATGCGCACGTCGGAACGACGGTTGACCGTCAACGGGTACGTCGGCACCGAGCCGCCGGCTCCAGCAGCCCGCCGCTGGGAACGTCTCGGCGACGTTGAGGATGTTGGACACCGACGCACCACGCCAGCCGTAGATCGCCTGGTTGGGATCTCCGACGGCCGTCACCGCGTGCCCCGGCCGGATGCCGCGTCGGGACCTGAGAAGAGCCTCGACAGCAGGACGGCCTGAGCCACCGACGTGTCCTGGTACTCATCGAGCAGGACCACCTTGAAGCGGCCGCGCTCGACCTCCCCGACCTCGGGCTGCTCGGAGACCAGCCGCGCTGCGAGCTCGATCTGGTCGGAGAAGTCCATCAACGAGAGCTCCGCCTTCAGGGCCCGATATCCCTCGACCAGGTCGAGCAGCTCGGAGCGGCGGTCGATGGCGTGGACGGCCTTCTCGGCTGCCTCGCGATAGGTCTTGCGGTCCTTGCCGGCCCGCTCGGCCTCGATCGTCCGGACGAAGCCCACCCGGGCCTCGGCGTCGAAGGCGCGGACCCTCGCGGGCGAGACCAGGTGCTCCGACATCGCGCCGTCGAGGGCCAGGAGGTTCTGGATGGCCGTCGGCGGGTGATCGGTCAGATGCTCGACCTGGCCCGTGTGCCGATCGACCACCCGCGCACCGAGCTGGTAGCGGGCCGCGTCGGTGACCACACGGGTGTCGGGCTCGTGGCCGATGCGCAGGCCGTGGTCGGTGAGCAGGGTGGCGGCGTACGCGTTGTAGGTGGCGACGGTCGGCTCGAGGACGTCCGCCTCGTCGTCGGCCAGGGCCGGCCCCGCTCTGCGTCGGAGCAGTCCCGCCTTCTCCAGCGCGGTGAGGATCCCACGCCTGAGCTCGGTGGCGGCCTTGGTCGTGAACGTCAGTCCCAGCACCTCGTCGGGCCGAAGGAGCCCCGTCGCGACGAGGTAGACGACCCGGGCGGCCATCAGGGTGGTCTTGCCCGAGCCCGCCCCCGCCACCACGACGGCGGGCGCGAGCGGGGCGGTGATCGCCGCCCACTGCTGCGGGCTCGGCGCGTAGTCGGTGCCCATCAGGGCCTGGAGGTCCTGCGGCGTCTCCAGCCGCACCGAGGTCGTCGTCATCGGCTCGTCACCGTGCCGGCGCTCTTGACCGGGCAGACCGGCACGAAGTCGCAGTCGCGGCAGTGCTGTCCGGCGACGGCGGGGAACGTCTCGGCGCGCAGGAAGGCCGCCGCGCGGTCGAGCTGGGCCCGCGGCTGCGCCGCTCCACGCCGTCGTCGGCCTGCTCGTCCTGGCGTTGGACCAGCGGCTCGGGTCCTTCGCCCGGCAGGCCCAGCTGCACCAGCTCGGCACCCCCGAGCGGGCGGACGGCAGGCCCTCGGGCAACAGCTCGTCGGCCGCACCGGCGTCGACGGCGTACTGGTAGACGCCGAGCTGGACGTGTCGCTGCACCTCGGGACCGGTCGGCTTGTACTTGCTCGTCTTGAGGTCGACCACGACGACGGCACCCTCGGCGTCGAGCTCGACCCGGTCGGCGTAGCCGGTCAGGCGCACGCGATCACCGCTGTCGAGCTCGATCGTCGTCTCGAAGGCCTGCTCGGTCGCCAGGACGGTGCGTCTGTTCGGGGTGTGCCACGTCAGGAACCGCTCGAGCGCGGCGCGCACCCGCTCGCCCTCGCGGGCCTTCGACCACGGCGTGCGGAACGAAGCCGACCCCACACCTCCTCGACGTGCCCCATCAGCACGTCGAGGTCGGCCGGGAGCTCGCCGTGCGCGACGCGGTCGGCGAGAGCATGCACGATCTGGCCGATGTTGGCGGACTGGTGGGACGCCCCGACGCCGCCTGCCTCGCGCTGGAGGAACCACTGGGTGGGGCAGACTCCCATCGCCTCGAGCAGCGTCGCCGAGACCGGCACCGGCCGGTCGGGGTCGCGGACCGGCAGGGTGGATCGCGTGGCGGCCCGCGTGCCCCACCACGAGGACGGGTCGGCCTGGGGCACGAGCGGACGGGTGCCGCGGGTCTCGGACGCGAGCCTGGCCAGGCGTCGCGCCGCAGCGGTCCGGAGCGGCTCCGTCGTCGCGGGGTCGGCGACGGTGCGTCGGAGCTCGCTGACCAGGCCGGCCATCGACAGCGGCCGCGCCGGGCGGCCCGTGACGGTCTCGACGGCCACCCCGAGCTCGTCGAGGAACCGGGACGGCTGCTCGCCGTCGTCTTCCGACGAAGCGACCGCGGTGACGACGAGCCGCTCGCGGGCCCGGGTGCAGGCGACGTAGAAGAGCCGACGCTCCTCGAGCAGCAGCTGACGCGCGGAGACCGGTGGCACGATCTCGGCGTCGCTGCCGATGCGGTCGGCACGCAGGAGGGTCGTCCGCCGGCGCAGGTCGGGCCAGCCCTCCTGCTGGACGTGGGCCACCACGACCAGGCGCCACTCCAGGCCCTTGGCCCGGTGGGCGGTCAGCAACCGGACCGCCGACCCGCGCACGCCTCGCTCGGCCAGCGTGTCGGCAGGGATCTCCTGGGCGACGAGCCCGTCGACGAACTCGCGGACACCCAGCCGGTTGCGCTGCTCTCCGACCCGGGCGGCGACATCGAAGAGAGCGCAGATCGCGTCGAGGTCGCGGTGGGCCCGGCGAGCGGTCGCACCCCCCTGGTCGACGCCGCGGCGCAGCCGCTCGGCCCAGTCGGTCGAGGTCCACATCCGCCACAGCACCTGCTCGGCCGAGCCACCTGCGGCGAGCTCGTCGGCCGACGAGGTCAGCAGTGCGTGCAGGGCTCGCGCCCGGGCGAGAGGGGTGGTCTCGACTGATCGCTCGCTGCGCTCGCTGCTCGACCACCGGGCGGAGGGGTGGTTGTGGTGGTCTCGACTGATCGCTCGCTGCGCTCGCTGCTCGACCACCGGGAGAGAGGGGTGGTTGTGGTGGTCTCGACTGATCGCTCGCTGCGCTCGCTGCTCGACCACCGGGAGAGAGGGGTGGTCTCGACTGATCGCTCGCTGCGCTCGCTGCTCGACCACCGGCGGCAGGCGCGCCTTCGTCCGGGTCGTCGAGGCTCGGGTCGTCGAGGAAGCCGCGCTCGACGACGGCGCGGCGTACCAGCTCGCGCGAAGGCTGCGGTGAGCGGTCCTCGGCCGTGGCTGCGGCGCGTTCGCGGGCGCGCAGGCGCCTCGCGAGGAGACGTACGTCGCCGGCGTCGAGCCCGCCGAGCGGGCCGGTGAGCAGCGCCGCAGCCCGGGTCGGATCGAGGTAGCGCGGATCGTCGGGGTCGTGGTTGTCGAGCTCCAGGGCAGCCCGCACGGCGTCGAGCAAGGGCAGCACGGCCGGGTCGCGGACCAGCGGCACCTCGTCGCTGGCGACCTCGACCGGCACCCCGGCCGCGCCGAGCGCCCGGCGTAGGGGCGGGATCGAGACGCGACCCGAACGGACCAGGACCGCCATCTCGTGCCAGGGCACGCCGTCCTCGAGATGGGCGCGCCGCAGCAGGTCGGCGAGATGCTCGGCTTCGGCCCGCTCGGTGTCGAACGTGCGCACGACGACCAGCCCGTCGCCGTGCGGCCCGGGCGCGGCGACGGGCCGATGGAAGGCCTCGCGGGCCGCAGGGTCGATGGTGCCCGGCAGCGCGAGCCGGCCGGCGACCCGCTGCGAGGCGAGCAGGAGCCGCGACCCGAAGCGGCGCGTCGTCCGCAGCGCGACCACGTCGGCCGGCGAGCCGTCGGCGCGTGGGAACGCGGTGGGGAACTCCAGGATGCCCCGCACCTCGGCGCCGCGGAACGCGTAGATCGACTGGTGCGGGTCGCCCACCGCCACCAGGTCGCGCCCGTCGCCGGCCAGCGTGCGCAGCAGGGCCACCTGCCCGGGGTCGGTGTCCTGGTACTCGTCGACGAAGACGTGCTGGAACCGCGCCCGCAGCTCGTCGCGGTGCACCTCCGCCTCGATCGTGGCTCGGCGGATCAGGTCGGAGTAGTCGGTGAGGCCCTGGTGGTCGAGGTTGGTGAGGTAGAGCTCCAGGAACCGGCCCGCGGCCACGAACTCGGGCAGGTGGTGCTCCTCCCCCAGCCGCGTCAGCGCCTCACCGTCGAGCCCCTTCTCCCGGGCGCGGGAGAGCACGGCGTGCACCTCACGTGCGAAGCCGCGAGTGCCCAGCGCCGTGCGCAGTGACTCGGGCCAGGTCACCGGGTCGGCGTCGTCGGTGAGGAGCTCGCGCAGGACGACGTCCTGCTCCGGAGCGCTGAGGAGCCGCAACGGCTCGACGTAGAGCTCGGCGGGCGCGTAGGCGCGGATCAGCCCGTAGGCGAACGAGTGGAACGTCGACCCGAGGGCGGCGCCGGTGGTGCGGCCGACCCGCGCGGTGACCCGGTCGCGCAGCTGCTCGGCGGCCTTGCGGGAGAACGTCAGGGCCAGCACGCTGTCGGGTGGCGCACCCGCCTCGATGCGTCGCGCGATCGCCTCGACCAGCGTCGTCGTCTTGCCCGTGCCCGGGCCGGCGAGCACCAGCAGCGGCCCCCCGTCGTGGTCGACGACCCGCCGCTGCTCGTCGTCGAGGACGACCGCCGGCACGTCGGGACCGGACGGCACAGCCTGCCGCACGAGGCGGTACGACGGCTGCGAGCTGGTCATGGGGACATCCCACCATCCCCGACCGACAGCCAGGGCCCGGCCGCGCCCAGGGCCTGTGGATCACCCGCGCGCGAGCCGCTCCTCGGCGATCGCCCGGACCTGCTCGGCGAGCTCGGGGACGGCGTGGCTGACCTCGTTGAAGTCCCAGATCGTCATCGTGGCCAGGCGCATCCCGGTCAGCGCCACCACGTTGGCCGTGCGCTTGCCGCGACGCAGCACGCCGATCTCGCCGAAGGAGTCGTTGGCGCCGAGCGTCGTCAGCAGGCGATCGTCGACGGCCACGGCCGCGAGTCCCGAGCGCACCACGAAGAAGTAGTAGGCGAAGTCACCCCGCCTCGCCAACACCGTGCCGACGTCGACCTCGACGTCGGTCGAAGCGGCCGACCACGTCGTCGAGCTGCTGCGCGCTGAGGCAGTCGAAGAGCGGCATCGAGCGGAGGTCGTCGGCTGGCGTCGTGCCCATGGTCGTCCCGTTCGTCCCGTTGGTGTCTGGTCCGGCCGGGCCACCTGACCGGGCCACCTCCATTAGGCCGAGCCAGGTCCGCGGCAACAAGGGACCCAGATCCCCTCGACGCCGTCAGCCGAATCGCGGATCCGCTACCGGCCGCCCGTGGACGAGGCAGAAGGGGTGCCCGGCAGGGTCCTCGAAGACGCGGTAGCCAGTCTCGGGCGCACCGGGGCGGCGTACCGCTCCGAGGGCCAAGACCGCCGCCTCGGCGACGTCGAAGTCGAGCACGTGGATGTCGAGGTGCAGCTGCTGCGGGTGCGCAGAGTCGGGCCAGCGGGGCGCGACGTACGGCTCGACTCGCTGGAAGGCCAGCTCGCGCTGGTGAGCCGCACTGCCGATGACCACCCAGTCGGGCTCGTCCTCCAGCACGTGCATACCGAGGACGTCGGCGTAGAACGCGGCGAGGGCGCGCGGGTCCGGGCAGTCGATCACGGTCTTCTCGAGGCGGCCGATCATCTCCCCATCATGCGACCGGCGTCATGAGACCGCCTCGGCCATGATCCGCTCGGCCTTGCGCACGACGGAGGGGAACCGCTTCGCCACGTCGTCGCTCTCGGCGAGGTCCTGGTTGAGGCGGTAGAGCTCGGTGGTGCCGCGGTCGTGCCGGACCGCCTTCCAGTTGCCGAACCGCGCCGCCTCGTCGAAGCCGCCCTCGGGGATGTCGACTAGCGTCGGACCATGGCTGACGGTCCCCTCTCCGACGTGCTCGTGCTCGACCTGACCCGCGCGCTCGCCGGGCCGCACGCGGCGATGATGCTCGGCGATCTCGGTGCGCGGGTGATCAAGGTCGAGAGCGCGACCGGCGACGACACCCGCGCCTGGGGCCCCCCGTGGGCCGGCGAGGAGACCCCCGAGGGGCTGCGCGACTCGACGTACTTCCTCTCGGCCAACCGCAACAAGGAGTCCATCGTCCTGGACCTCAAGGACCCCGAGGATGCCGACGTGCTGGCCCGCCTCGTCGCCCGTTCCGACGTGCTCCTCGAGAACTTCCGCAGCGGTGTCCTGGACCGGCTCGGCTTCACCGAGGAGCGGCTCCACGAGCTCAACCCGCTGCTCGTGATCGGCCGGATCACCGGGTTCGGGCACGACGGTCCCGAGGCCAGCCGCGCCGGCTACGACCAGATCGCCCAGGGCGAGGGCGGGCTGATGAGCGTGACCGGAACCGAGCAGCCCACCAAGGTCGGCGTGCCGATCGCCGACCTGCTCGCCGGCATGAACCTGGCGTACGGCGTCACCGCGGCGCTCCACGAACGCACCCGCTCCGGCCGTGGCCGGGTGGTGCGCACCTCGCTCCTGGCAGCGGTCGTCGGGGTGCATGCCTTCCAGGGCACCCGGTGGACCGTCGCCGGCGAGGTGCCGGGCGTCTCGGGTGCACACCACCCGGCGATAGCGCCCTACGGCATGTTCGCCACGGCCACCACTCCCCTGCAGGTGGCGGTGGCTCGGAGGGTCTCTGGAGGTCGTTCGCGACAGCGCTCGGACTCGACCCGAACGACCCGAGGTTCCGCGTCAACGGCGACCGGGTCGCCCATCGCGACGAGCTGATCGCCGCGATCGAGCGAGTCTTCTCGACCGAGCCGGCCGAGCACTGGCTGACGGTGCTGCTGGCGGCCGGCGTCCCTGCGGGCATGGTGCGGACGATGGCGGAGGTCTACGACTGGGAGCAGACCCAGTCGCAGGGACTGGTCCTCGACGTCGAGCACCCGGCGTACGGTCCGCTCCGGCTGGGTGGATCGCCGCTGAGGTTCGACGACAACGCCCACTCGGGCGGCCGCAGCGAGCATGTCGCGCCGCCGCTGCTCGACGAGCACGGGGCCGCGATCAGGGCCTGGCTGGACGAGGAGTAGCCGTGGTCGGCACCGGAGGTTTCGAGACGGTCATGTCGCGACCACCTCGACCATCGGTCCTTCGCTACTAGGGTGCGGTCATGGCCAGAGGCGACCGGGACCAGGCGGAAGGACGCGACAGTCGTGCGGTCACCGCCATCGCGCGGTCGCAGCAGTACGCCGACGTCGTCGAGGAGCTGGCGGGCAGGACCGGCCGTGACGTCGAGGACGTCCGCACGGACGCGATCGCCTGCCTCGAGGAGCTCGCCTCGCAGATCGACGACCAGGCGACCGCTGCCTGGGACCGGATGGGGCGCTGGCTCACCCGCTCCTACGACGTCGACGCGGCGGCATCGGCGCTGCCCGAGCTGCGCGAGCTCGACCGCAAGCACCCGCTGGTCTTCCTGCCCAACCACCGGTCCTACCTCGACCCGCTCGTGCTGCGCACAGCCCTGGCACAGCACGGCTTCCGGCCGAACTACGTGCTCGGTGGCATCAACCTGGCGCTGTGGCCGCTCTCCGAGCTGGGCCGCCGGGCCGGACTGATCTTCATCCGTCGCACCACGCGCGACGACCCGGTCTATCCCGCGATGCTGCGGCTCTATCTCGGCTACCTGCTGCGTCGGCGCGCCAACCTCGAGTGGTACTTCGAGGGCGGGCGCACGCGCACCGGCAAGCTCGCGGCCGCCCAAGATGGGCGTGCTGAAGTGGCTGGTCGACGCGTTCGTGGCCAACGGCGGCGACGCTGCCGACGTGCTCCTGGTCCCGGTCGCGATCGTCTACGACCAGCAGCACGAGGTCTCCGCCCTGTCGGCCGAGGAGTCCGGCGGCACCAAGACCCCCGAGAGCCTCGCGTGGGTGGTCCGGTTCGCCCGCGCCCAGGGGCGTCGACGCGGTCGCGCGCACGTGCGCTTCGGCCCGACGATCTCGCTGCGCGAGGCGCTCGACGAGGCCGCGGCCCGCGCCGGGTCCGCCGACTCCGAGGAGGTGGTGCCGCGGGTGGCCTTCGAGGTCGCCCACCGGATCAACAACGCGACCCCGATCACGCCTGCGGCGCTCGTGACCTTCGGGCTGCTCGACAACGACGGCCGGGCGATGACGCTCACCGAGACGCTGACCATCCTCGAGCCGCTGCTCACCTACGTCCGCAAGCGCCGGCTCCCGCTCACCGCCGACGTCGACCTCGGCCGCCCCGAGGGCCTGCGCAAGGCGCTGCGCACCCTCGTGCGCGAGGGCGTCGTCGAGGAGTACGACGGCGGCCTCGAGCCCGTCTACGTCATCGCACCCGGGCGGGCCCACGAGGCCGGCTTCTACCGCAACACGGTCACCCACTACTTCATCACCCGCGCCATCGCCGAGGTCGCGGCGTTGCAGACCTCCGAGGTCGACGGTGCCGACGTGACGCGCCACACCTGGGTGAACGCCCTGGCGCTGCGCGACCTGCTGAAGTACGAGTTCTTCTTCGCGACCAAGGCGGAGTACGACGCGGACCTGCGCGCCGAGGTCGCCCTGACCAACCCCGAGTGGGCCGACGGCGCCCTGACGGCGGCCGAGCTGGCGACCGCTATACGCGAGTCCGAGCTGCTCATCGCCCACCGGGTGATCGGTCCGTTCCTGGAGTCCTACCAGGTGGTCGCCGACCGGCTGGCCACCCGCGAGCCGGCGGCTCCGCTCGACGAGGAGGCGCTGATCATCGAGAGCCTGGGAGTCGCCAAGCAACGGTGGCTCCAGCACAGCCTGCACAGTCCCGAGTCGATCTCGAAGGACCTGATGAGCGGCTGCCTCAAGCTCGCCGACAACCGCGGGCTGCTCGGCCCGGGCGGTGAGGAGCTGCGCGCCGCCCGCGAGCAGTTCGCCGCCGAGCTCGGCGAGGCTGCCCGGGCGGTCGGGGTGGTTCGCCAGATCGCCCTCTCGTCGCTGCTCGGCCGGGTCGAGGACGTCTGATGGGCGACATCGACGACCTGATCGCCGAGATCGAGGCGGGCCCCCAGGGGCCGGGCGTCGGAGCGTTCTTCGACTTCGACGGCACCATCATCGACGGCTACTCCGGCGTCATCGCCTTCCGCGAGCGGCTGACCGGGGGTCAGGTCGGGCCGGAGGAGCTGGTGCGGACGCTCGTGGAGACGTTCAACATCTCCCAGCGTGGTCACGACGTGTCGCGGCTGATGGACGTCGCGATCGCCAGCCTCACCGGCCGGCAGGTGTCCGAGATCGACGACCTCAGCCAGGAGCTCTTCCGCAACCGGATCGCCGGAAAGGTCTACCCCGACGCCCGGCGGCTCGTCGCCGCCCATCACCGCGCCGGCCACACGGTGGCGATGGCCTCGTCGGCGACCCGGTTCCAGGCAGCCGACGCCGCGCGCGACCTCGACATCGAGCACGTGCTGGTGACCGAGCTCGAGGACGACGAGGGCATCCTCACCGGCAAGGTGCGCGGGCCGATCCTCTGGGGCCCCGGCAAGGCTCAGGCGGTCGTCGAGTTCGCGGCGGCCAACGACGTCGACCTGACCGAGTCCTACGCCTACGGCAACGGGCGCGAGGACGTCTTCTACCTCGAGACGGTCGGTCGGCCACGTCCGCTCAACCCCGACGTGGGCCTCACCAACGAGGCCGAGGAACGCGGGTGGCCCGTGCACCGGCTGGAGCGGGTCAACCGGCTGACCCCGGTCACCGTGGCGCGCACCGCGGCGTCGATGGCCGGGCTGGGCATCGGGATCACGGCCGGGCTGGCCGCGGGCCTGATCAACCGCGACCGGCGTACTGGGCTCACCGTGGCGGCGGCCGTCGCCTCCGAGCTCTCCCTGGCCGCAGCCGGTGTGACGGTCGACGTCGTCGGTCAGGAGAACCTCTGGAGCCACCGGCCCGCGGTCTTCCTCTTCAACCACCAGAGCCAGCTCGACGTGCCGGTCCTCGGGTCGCTGCTGCGACGCGACTTCACCGCCGTGGCCAAGAAGGAGCTCGCCACCGACCCGGTCTTCGCCCCGATGGGCTGGCTGGCCGACGTGGCCTACGTCGACCGCGCCGACGGCCGCAAGGCCCGCGAGGCACTCGCCCCGGCCGTCGACGCCTTGGGGCGCGGCATCTCGCTCGTGATCGCACCCGAGGGCACCCGCTCGCCCACGCCCAAGCTGCTGCCGTTCAAGAAGGGCGCCTTCCACCTCGCGCTGCAGGCGAAGGTCCCGATCGTGCCGATCGTGATCCGCAACGCCGGCGAGATCATGGCCCCCCGTGGCGTCCTCATCTCCGCCGGCACGTTGGACGTCGCCGTCCTCGATCCCATCGACACCTCGCGCTGGACGGTGAAGACCCTCGGCGCGAAGGTCGAGATGGTCAGGCAGCGCTACCTGGACACCCTGGCCGACTGGCCCCGCGGCTGAGGGTCTGCGGGAACCTCCCGACGCTCAGCCGAGGTCGACGATGGCGGCGACCGGGCCGCCGCCGTCCGGGCCCTGGTGGGCGGCGGAGACCGACACGAAGACCGCGGGGTCGCCGGTGACCGCGGCGGTCACGCCGCCGACGGCCGCCTTGATCTGGCGGTGCCAGTGGACGTCGGAGTCGTCGAGCATGGCGTTGCGGCGACCGCGCACCTGGCCGTCCTGCGACGCCTCGCACTTGAGGAAGACGTTGACCAGGCGGCCGTCCAGGTCGGAGGTGCGCGGGCGCTCAGGGCAGGTCGAGGCCGGCGTCGCGGATCGCCGCCCAGATGCCGTCCTGGTCGAGCGCGTCCTTCATCACCGAGTGGCCGATCCGGTAGCGGCCACCCACGCCGGTGGCGTTGCCGACCACGACGACCTGCGCCTGGTCGAGCTCGACCCCCGAGGAGCACGACGCCACCGAGGAGAAGAGCGACCGGTCGTGCATGACGTCGGCGTCGGACGGCATGTCGATCTCGCCGAGGGCAACGGCGATGCCGAGCGCCGTGCAGCCGTTGGAGAGGTCCATCGACTCGTGCGTGTGCTCGGTCCAGACCGTCTTGCCTCGCGACTTGGCGTCGCGGATGGTGTGGATCGTCAGCAGTGGCGTCTTGGTCTGCACGTAGTGCACGTCGGCGACGTCGGTGATGCCCGCGCGCTCCATGGCGACCTTGACCGCGTCGGCGACCTTGGTGACCATCGCGACCCTGCCGATGTCCTCCGGCGCCAGTGTCTCGCTCATGGCGAAGCCCACGGTGAGGCGCGGCTCGTCCGAGGGCTCGGCGTCGGTGGTGGCGAAGATCGTCGCGTGCGGCGAGATGACCCCGTCGGTGCCGCCGGACCACACGATCGGCACCTGCTTGACCTGGTCGGCGGGCGCACCCTTGGCGACCAGCACCTCGCGGAACGCCCGGTCGGCGATGATCCGGGTGTAGTCGTTGACCCCGCCGTTGCCCTCGGTCTTCCCGATGATCGCGATGACGCGGTCTGCGGCCATCACCCCGTCGTCGATGAGCTTCGCGAGCTCGGAGGCGTCGGCGACGGAGTGGATCGGGACCTTGCGGACCTCGATGGCGCTGGGCATGGTGTCTCCTTCGGTGGCTTGCTGGGGTGTCAGTCGGGTACGACGACGGTGCCGGCATCGCCGGCGATTCCGTCGATGATCGAGTCGAGGTCGGTGATGACGGCGGCGCGGCCCTCTCGCCGGCTGTTCTCGACGAACCTCAGGGCCGCCTCGACCTTCGGGCCCATCGACCCACCGGCGAAGTGGCCCTCGGCGGCGTACGCGCGCATCGCCGAGACCGTCACCCGGCCGATCGGCTCGGCCTCCGGCGTGCCGAACCGCAGGATCGCGTGGGGCACGTCCGTGGCGATGACGAGTACGTCGGCCTCGACCGTACGCGCCAGCAGGGCCGCGCTGAGATCCTTGTCGATCACCGCCTCGATGCCCCGCAGGCCCGACTCGTCACGAACGGTCGGGATGCCGCCGCCCCCAGCCGCCACGACGACGAAGCCCGCGTCGATCAGGGCCAGCACGGCGGGGGCGTCGAGGATCTCCAGCGGCTCGGGCGAGGCGACCATCCGGCGCCACCCCTTCTCGCCGCGGTCCTCCCAGAACTCCCCGTGCTCCATCATCTGGCGCGCCTCGTACTCGCCCACGAACCGCCCGATCGGCTTGGTCGGCTTGGCGAAGCCGGGGTCGTCGACGTCGACGAGGGTCCTGGTGACCAGCGCCGCCGTACGACGCACCGCGCCGCGACCGGACAGGGCGTCCTCGAGGGAGTTCATCAGGACGAAGCCCAAGGTCGCCTGGGTCTGCGCCCCGCACCAGTCCAGCGGCACGGGCGGGACGACAGCGGCCGCGAGCTCGTTCTTCACGAGCAGGTTGCCGACCTGGGGGCCGTTGCCGTGGGTGATCACGACGTCGACCGGGTCGGGGCGGGTCAGCAGGTCGGCCACGGCAGCCATCGCCACCCCGGCCGCCGCGATCTGGTCCTCCGGTCGGGCACCGCCGTCCGAGCTGGTCATGGCGTTGCCACCCAGCGCCAGCATCACCCGCATGACCCGAACGCTAACGACGGCGTCAGCGGGCGGCACCGTCAGGTTCGGCCAACCGGCGAGCCGAGTGGTGGCAACCCTTGCCAGTGGGTCGTGCTGCGGGTGGCGCGCGGTCTACCAGACCCAGCGAATGCCGAGCCGCCCCGGGCCGACGTTGCGGGCGACGTGATGGGCCGAGGTCGTGCCCATCGTCGCGCGGACCTGGGTGCCGCGGTGCCGCGGATCCTCGAGGTACGCCTCGCACCGCGCGGGGACCTTGGCGGCGTCGAAGTGCACCCAGAGCATCGCCTCGGAGAGGCGCCGCGTGAGGTACAGCTCGAAGAAGGGGTCGGCCACGGCGTCGTGCGGGATCTGGATCTCCAGCTCGGTGATCGCGGTCTCACCCGTGTGCAGCGGTCGCTCGAGGAGCAGCTCGACGCCGTAGACACCGGCGCCGACATCCATGTGGGTCTTGCCGAGCGTGCAGCCCTTGCGGGCGACGAACTCCGGCACGGTCGATCCGGCGCCCTCGACCCGCAGCACGATCGGCGTTCCGTTCGCGTCGTCGCGAACGGCCTTCCAGACGCTCCGCGACACCGACGAGCGGGCCCGTCCCTCCGCGTCGAGCTCCACGGTCACCTGGGTGCTCGTCTCGACGAGCGCCTCCGACGCGTCCGGGTCGAAGCCGAGCTGCACGAGGGTGTCGCGCACGGCGTGTCCGCCCATGACGTCGGCCAGGGACATCCGGCCGCCGCGCGGACCCGGCCGCCGCGACGGCAGCAGCCGCGATCGCAGGTGCCCCTCCGGCAGGAGCAGGATCTCCTCCAGCGACGCCAGTGCGTCGAGGGACGTCTGGTGCTCGGGCTGGCTGCGCCCAGACCGCCAGTAGCTCAAGGTCGCCACGCTGAGCGGCGTGCCGAGGTCCGACAGCCGCCCCCGGAGGTACTCCAGGCTGACCCCACGGTTCTTGATCGCCTGGCGCAACGCCTCGGAAAAGGACGCAGGACTGACCTGCGACGTCACATCGCCCATTCGGTGTGTTCACCCCCCCGGCTCATACACCTGCCGCCAACTTTCACACATCTCGACGCGCTGTGTGTGAAAGCCGGGAAGGTAGCGTTGACCCTCAGTGGCGTTGGGCCCCGGGGGGAGTCCAGCGCCACTGTCCCCATTTCCGGGCCTTGAAACCGTTTTCCACGCGGGAAACGGGTCTGTCGCCGAGGGGACAACTGGCCGGACGAACGGCGGTCCAGCAGCCCGGGCGCAGGGAAATCTTTACCTTTCGGCCGCCAGCCCCGCGGCGCGTCGGTGCAGCTCGCGCAGCTCGTCCTCGAGGTCCGGCGCCGGCCCGTCGACCTGGACGCCGGGGACGACCGCGTTGATCGGACAGCGTCGCCACGGGGCTCTCCGGCAGCTGCCACCCGCGCCGCCAGCTCGTGAGCTGGGCGGCCGAGAGGGCGTAGACGATGCGGCCGAGACCCATCCAACCGTGCGCTGCCGCACACATCGGGCAGTGTTCACCGCTCGTGTAGACGGTCGCGGCCGCGCGCTCGTCGGCGGTCAGGTGATCGGCCGACCAGGCGGCGGCCGCCAGCTCGGGGTGCTGGGTCTCGTCGCCCCCACCGGCCCGGTTGCGGGCCTCGAACCGGACCTCACCCGCCTGGTCCACCAGGATCGTCCCGAAGGGCTGGTCACCCGCGTCGAGCGCCTGCCTCGCCAGGTCGACGCAGCGGCGCAGGTGCCCCAGGTCGGTCTCGTCCGTGACGATCGCGGGCCCGCTAGCCGGCATCCGGCAGCGCCCACAGGATCGCCCGCGCCGCCTGGCCCATCTGCCCGCGGGTGTGCGTGCGGAAGACCGGCGACGTCCCGAAGACCACCCCTCGCGCGGCGGTCCCCTGGCCGGCGACCACCGACGCGAGGCCGGCGACTCCCGGCGGCCCCACGCCGGACTTGCTGCGCCGCCAGTGGCCGGCGAGGAACGGGTCGCCTGCGGCGTACGTCTGGGCAGCCGTCGTTCCGGCTCCGAGCGAGGTGAAGGCGTACGCCGGGTAGATGAACCCGTGGTCGAGGGCGGCCGGGGCGAGGAACGACGACGCAGGGGTGTCGACGTCGACGATGCCGTTGCCGAACGGGTTGCCCCTGACTGCGCTCGCGGTGACCAGGCCGAGGCGCCGGGTCACGCGGAGTGCCGGCCGGCCGTGGCCGACGACGGGCTTGCCCGCGGCCACGAACGCCTGCAGGGCCTTGCGCACCGGCTTGTCGCCCTTGCCGAGACCGAGGTGTCCGCCGACCCAGAGCACGTCGGCCCGACGCAGAAGCCCGGGCTTGGCGGTGATCCGCTCCGAGTCGACCATCACCAGGTCGTCGAACCCGAGCGCCGAGAGGCTGAGGACGTCGTCGGCGAACCCGGTGTAGGCGATCGTGAGGTCGTCCAGCGGCTTGGTGGCAGGGTCCGCCAGCGCGGCCAGCTGGGCGGCCGTGGCGGGCGCGAAGGACCCGCCGAACCGGGCGGCCGCCGACGCGGCGGCCGAGTAGCCCTCTGCCGGGACGACCACGGTGCCCCCGGCGAGCAGGGACGCCGCGACTCCGCGCTCGAGCAGGTCGTTGAGCGCCTGCACATCGCCGACACCGGCAGGGACGAGCGCCAGCGGCCCGGGCGTCGCCGGCACCGTGCCGCGCGGCGCCGACGTGACCGGGCTGGTCGCCCCGATCGGCCCGTCGGTCGTGGACCCGACCTTGGCCACGGTGGCCCCCCACAGCGACGACAGGCTCCACGCCGAGATGTCGTACATCGTCGGCACCTTCGACGAGATGTCGGAGCCCAGGTCGAGCAGCGAGTTGGCCAGGCCGCGCAGCGGCTGGTGCAGGTCGACGACGTAGGAGCCGGCGGGGTACGTCGTGCCGCCGACCGTGGCCGGCGCGTCGAGCCGGCCGACCTCGATGCCGTGGAAGAGCAGCTGCTCGACGAGCCGGGCGGCGTCGGAGGCGGACCGCTGGGTCGGGCCGACCGGGATCACGTAGGCGCGTGGCAGGGCGACCGGACCCTGGTCGTCGACGCGGTCCCAGTGCCGGCGCCACTCCCGGGGCCCGTCGACGCCCTTGAGGTGGTCGCGGGTCAGCGACGTCTTCGCGGCGCCCTCGACGCCGCGGCGGAACACCTCGATCTGGTTCGCGAGCAGGTCGTCGCCGTGGTCGGCGACGTAGCCCACCATGCTCTCGATCGTGCGCTTGGCCACGGCCGTGTTGACCACGGCGTTCTCGGGGCTCTGGCCGGTGTCGCTGGTGCGGTAGAGCGGCAGCTCGACGGTGCTGGTGATCGCGCCGAAGAAGGCGGCGTACTGAGCCGTGAAGATCGGCGGGAAGTCGTCCCAGCCGGACGGGATGTCGCGATAGGGGATCGCGATGTCGGCCGGTGTTCTCGCTGACCACCTCACCTGAGTCGAGGTCGTAGTAGGTGTTGCCCGGGATGTCGGCGGCGACGACGTCCTTCTCGACCTGCCGGGCCATCGCGTAGCCGTGCGGGATGAACAGGTCGTACTCGTAGTTCTCGCCGTGCGGCGGGCCGCAGGGCTCGACCTGGAGGACGTCGGTGTAGCCGTGCAGGTCGGCCGCGAGCAGCGGCTGCACCGCCTGCACCGTGCGGACGAAGGACTGCGCCTCCGGCGTGGTGTTGGTGATCATGTCGCGGTTCTCGTTGAGCCCGAGCGCGGTGGCGCGGGTGCCGGCGGTCCGACCGTCGGGGTTGAGCGTCAGCGAGAAGTAGATCCGGTGATGGCGCAGCAGGTCGCGCACCTCGGCGGCTGGAGCCGTCACGAGGTCCTCGATGACCTGCATCGAGGCGTCGGTGCCCTCCCACTCGTTGCCGTGGATGTTGGAGCTGAACCACACCGGCTGCTTGTAGCCGCCGGCCAGCCGCTTGCTGTGCGCCGCCGTGGCGGGGTCGGCCTGGATGAGGTGGCGCCACCGGGACTGCTGGCGGGTCTGCTTCCTCGTCTCCGGCGCGGTGATCGTCACCAGGTAGAGGTCGCGACCCTCGGTCGACCGGCCGACGACCTGCGTGGAGATGCGGTCGCTGCGCGCCATCCATTGGTTGAGCAGCGGCGCCAGGTCGTGGTGGGCCAGCAGGCCGCCGGCGTCGGCGGCGTCGGGGCGGTCGGGGTAGACCCGCAGCTTCGGCTGGAAGGGGTACGCCGCCGGCATCTCCAGCGCGTCCTGCAGCCGGTCGGGGCGGACTCCGCCCGCCGCGGCGGCCGAGACCGCGCCGGCGGCGACGGCCGGACCGCGCTCGCGCCGGTCGTCGGCGCCGGCCGGCACCTGCCCGACGAGCGTGACGGCCAGGGCGAGCCCGGCGGCGATGGCGGCGGTGACGGCGGTGGAGACGAGGAGGCGTGAGCGGCGTACCCGAGACATCCCGTCAACCTGCCACGACCCACCGACAGCCCGCCACCCCCCGTCGGTCGCAGGTTTCGAGAAGGGCCTGGCGGTCGGGCTCAACCAGCGAAGCCGCCTCAGAGGACGTCGACGGCGGCGTGGGTCTCGCCGCCGGCCAGCCGGGCATAGCCCGGGCCGCGGTCGAAGAACGCCTCGCTCGGAGCCGGCCTCGACGGCGCGCTCGGCAGCCGTGGCGTCGGCGTCGTAGGCCAGCGAGTCGTCGTCGAGCGAGCCGGTGAGCACCACGCCGTACGACGCCAGCGCCGCCTCCGGCGAGACCTTGCGCCACACGACGTCGCGGACGACCGACTCGGGGTCGCGCGCGAGGGGGTCGCCCCAGCCGCCGCCTCCGGTCGTGCGGATCCGGATCACCTCGCCGGCAGCGACGGGCTCGGCGTCGGCGAGTGCATCGACCTCGCGCTCGCGGGGGCCGCCGGGATCGATCGTGACCTGAACGGCGCGCCGGCCAGGCCGCCACGGACACCCCAGCACGCGAGGATCGAGCGGTCCGCGATCGACATGAAGTGGGCGTCCTTGAGCATCCGGATCTGCTTCTCGTAGCCGAGCCCGCCGCGATACTGCCCCGCCCCACCCGAGTCGACGGCCAGGGACAGGGCCTCGACGACGAACGGGAAGCGCGACTCGGTGAACTCGCTGGGCAGGTTGCGGCTGTCGGGGACGACGTGGATGGTGTCCTCGCCGTCGGCGTACGACCGCCCGCCCGACCCGCCGCCGAGCACCTCGCGCATCAGGTAGGAGCGCCCGTCCCGGTCGTCGCCGTAGACGCCGGTGTAGCGGATCGTCTCCTGGTCGGCCGGCATCCGGCCGTCGACGGCCTTGGCGATCACGCCGGCCAGGACGCCGAGCAGCCGCAGGATCACGAACGTGCGCGCGTTGGTCGGCGCCGGGAAGATCGGGGTGAGCAGCGTGCCCGGCTCGGGGAAGCGCATCTCGATCAACGGGACGATACCCTCGTTGACATCGAGCTCGGCCATCCGCTCCGGGGTGTCGGCGAGGTTGCGCAGGATCGGCGCCAACCACTTCTTGAGGAAGACGCCGTCGGAGTAGTCGCCGCAGTGGTTGATCGGTCCCTTCGCCTGCGGCGAGGTGCCGTCGAAGTCGAGGATCAGGCGCTCGCCGTCCGGGTCGTCCGCAGGCGTGCGGGTCAGGGTGATGCGCTGCGTGTGCAGCATCGGCTCGTCGACGCCGTCGTGCTCGGCGTAGTCCTCCCACGTCCAGGTGCCGACCGGGATCTTGGAGAGGATCTCGCGGCGGTACGTCGTGGTGGTGCGGTCGATGATCGCGTCGAAGCAGGACTCGACCGTCTCGACGCCGTACCGGTCGAACAGCTCGCCGAGCCGGCGAGCGCCCATCAGGCAGGCCGAGCACTCGGCGTCGAGGTCGGCGGCGAGCGACTCGGGCATCCGGGAGTTGCGGGTCATGATCGACAGGGCGGCCCGGTTGGGCACCCCGGCGTCCCAGAGCCGGATCGGCGGGACCATCAGCCCCTCCTCGAAGACGCTCGTCGCATGGCTCGGCATCGAGCCGGGCACCGCGCCGCCGATGTCGTCGTGGTGGCCGAAGGCCTGCACGAACGCCACCACGCGGCGCTCGTCCTCGGGGCCGCTGAAGACCGGCACCGTGACGCAGAGGTCGGGCAGGTGGCCGATGCCGCCCTCGGAGCGGTAGACGTCGTTGTGGAAGAAGACGTCGCCCTCGCGCATCTCCTCGATCGGGAAGTCGCGGGCGACGGGATGGACGAGGGCGGAGTAGGACCGGCCGGTGAGCTTGCGCAGCAGCCGGTCGTGGATGCCGGCCCGGAAGTCGTGGGCATCGCGGATCATCGGGCTGCGACTGGTGCGCGCGATGGCGGTCTCGACCTCCATCTCGACGCTCGCGAGCGAGCCCTGGACGATCTCGACCAGCACCGGGTCGGCGCTCGCGCCGGCGTCGACGGTGAGGCTCCCGAACGGGAACTGGGTGGGGGCGCGCCTGCTCATGGCCGCTCCTGCCGGGTCACGATCAGGTTCCGGTAGTCGTCGACGCGCACCGTGAACCCGGGGTGCACCGGCACGGTCGAGCCGAACTCCTCGATGATCACCGGCCCGGCGAGCACCGTCCCGGGCGCGAGGTCGGGGCGCCAGCGCAGGGGCGTGTCGACGTAGCCGTCGTCGGGGTCGAAGCAGACCGGTCGGGTGCCTTGGTTTCGAGACGGTTGCTGCGCAACCTCCTCAACCAGCGGGAGGTGGTCGCCGCCACCACCCGGCGGCAGGTCGCCGCCACCGCCAACCGGCGACAGGTCGCCGCCGCGACCGGTGGTTGAGGAAGGCGCGCTAACGCCTGTCTCGAAACCTCCGACGGCCTTACGGATCTCCGGGCGCTGGATCGGGCCGATGCCGGAGACCCGCAGGTTGACCCACTCGACCTGCTGGTCGTCGTCGTCGGAGAAGTCGTAGCCGTAGAGCGCACGGTGCTCCGCGTGGAAACGCTCGGCGACGCTGTCGAGCGCCGACCGGTCGAGCCTGCCGTCGGGCACGGCGACGCGCACCTCGAAGGCCTGCCCGAAGTAGCGGACGTCCGCGGTGCGCTGGAAGACGTGCACCTCCTCGGCGAAGCCCTCCTTCGACAGCGCGACCGCAGCCTGACCGGCCAGCCCGTCGTACGCCGCCTGCACGTCGGCCACGTCGAGCCGGTCGTGCATCGAGACGTGGGTCTGCACGTAGTCGTTCTTGACGTCGACCGTCAGCAGCCCGAACGCGGAGACGTTGCCCGGGTCCGGCGGCACCAGCACGGCGGGCAGGCCGAGGATGTCGACGAGCCGGCACAGCAGCAGGGACCCGGACCCGCCGAACGTGGTGAGGGTGAAGTCACGGACGTCGAGGCCGCGCTTGACGGTGACCTGGCGCAGCGCGTTGGCCTGGTTCCACGCCGAGATCTCCAGGACGCCGGCAGCGCAGGCCTCCGGGCTGAGGCCGAGGTCCTTCGCGAGCGCCTCGACACCGGCGCGAGCGGCGTCGACGTCGAGCGGGATCTCTCCGCCGAGCAGGTGCGGCGGGATCCGCCCGAGGACGACGTGGGCGTCGGTGATCGTCACGTCACGACCGCCCTTGCCGTAGCAGAGCGGTCCGGGGTCGGCGCCGGCCGACTGCGGACCGACCTTGAGCGTGCCCTCCGGGGACAGCCAGGCGATGGAGCCGCCGCCGGCCCCGACCGTCACGACGTCGATCATCGGGATCTTCGAGGGATAGGCGCCGACCGAGCCCTCGGTGGTGAGCGTCGGCTCGCCGTCGATGACGACCGAGACGTCGGTGGACGTGCCGCCGCCGTCGCTGGTGAGCACCTTGTCGAAGCCGGCGACCTTCGCGATCAGCGCGGCGCCGAGGGCCCCCGCCGCTGGGCCGGACAGCACCGTGGTGATCGGCTGGTGCACGACCTCGTCGGCGGACAGCACGCCGCCGTTCGACTTCATCACGTAGAACGGCACGACGCGTCCGCTCGAGGACTCCAGGCGCGCCTTGATGTTGTTGACGTAGCGGCTCAGCCGCGGCTTGACGGCGGCGTCGACGAGCGTGGTCATCGCGCGCTCGTACTCGCGGTACTCGCGCAGCACCTCGCTGCTCAGCGACACGACGGCGTCAGGGTGCTCCTCGCGCAGGATCGTGCGCATCCGCTCCTCGTGGGCGGGATTGGCGTAGGCGTGCAGGAAGCAGACGCCCAGGGTGTCGATGCCCTGCCGGCGGAACCACCGGGCGACCGCTCTGGCACCACCCTCGTCGAAGGCGCGCAGCTCGGCACCGGTGTAGTCGAGCCGTCCCTCCACACCGCGGACCAGGTCACGCGGCACGATGCGGGGGGGCTTGACCCAGAAGTAGGAGTTGCCGTAGCCGTCGGGCACCGACTGGCGTGCGATCTCGAGCATCGGCTCGTAGCCGGTGTTGGTGATGTAGCCCAACGCGTCGACCTTGCCCTCGAGGAGCTGGTTGGTCGCCACGGTGGTGCCGTGCGAGACGGCGGCGACGTCGTCGTACGTGCCGCCGACCAGGCCCAGCACCTTGTCGATCCCTGCCATGAACCCCTCGGCCGGATCCGACGGCGTCGACGGCGTCTTGGTCGTGGTGACGCTGCCGTCGGACTCGTCGAAGGCGACCACGTCGGTGAAGGTGCCACCCGTGTCGATGCCGATGCGGATGGGCCGGGTCATGAGTTGATCCAACCGCACCCGACAGGACGCGCGAAGAGCACAACCTGCCCACCGGACAACGGCGGGATCAGCCGGTCTTGACAGCCTGGAGCGTGTACGTCGCCGCCACCCGCCACGGACGGTCGGCCAGCCAGAACTCGCCCGTCATCTCGGGGTGCTCGACGCACAGGTCGCCGAGGAACGCCCACGGAGCGGTCGGGTGCTCCTCGAGCCTCGTCAGCGACATCCCGCGGCTCATCAGGGCGGTGACCACCTCGCCCAGACCGTGGTTCCACTCCTGCGTCCGGCCATGCTCGATGCGATGGTCGCCGATGTCGACGTAGGTGATGTCGTCGTCGAACTCCAGCGGCTCGGGCCGCTCGAAGTAGGGGAACTCCACGGCGACGACGCCGTCCTCGCGCGGGTCGCCGAGCGACCAGCACATCGGGTGTCCCTCGCGCAGGTGCAGCCGCCCGCCGGGCCTGAGAAGGCGCGTGACGACGTCGGCCCACCGGTCGATGCTGGGCAGCCAGCACAGCGCGCCGATGCCGGTGTAGACGAGGTCGAAGGCGGCCTCGCCGTCGAGGACCTGGACCGCGTCGTAGACGTCGGCGACGTGGTAGTCGATCTCGGCGCCGGTGTCGGCGGCCAGCGCCGCGGCGTACTCGACGGAGCGCGCGCTCAGGTCGACCCCGCTCATCCGGGCCCCCAGTCGCGCCAGCGACAACGTGTCGGTGCCGAGGTGGCACTGCAGGTGCACCCCGCGCAGCCCGCTGAGGTCGCCCAGGCGCGGCCGGTCGAAGCGGACGACGTCGGAGAGGTGCCCGGGGTCGCGACGGTAGACCTCCAGGTCGTAGCCGCCGTGCTCGGCATGGGCGACGGCGCGGTCGTCCCAGTTCGCCCGGTTCAGGGTGAGGTACTCCGCCTCTGGCTGCTCGTCCGGCACGACGACGGAGCCTAATCCTGGATCCGGGCTACGTGGTCTGCGGGCTGAACTCCGGCGGCTTCTCGTTGTACGTCGACGCCACCTCCTGGCCGGTCAGCGCCTGGATGGCCGTCATGATCTCGTCGGTGACCTCGCGCCGGGCCCGACCGAGAGGAACGCCGTCGTACCTGCCCTCGAAGTGCAGCGGCTCCCCGAACGTGATCGACACCTTCGCGCGGCGGGGGTACTTCGCGCCGACCGGCTGGATGTTCTCGGTGCCGTCGAGGCCGACCGGGACCACGGGTACGCCGGCCGTGAGCGCCAGGTGGGCGACGCCGGTGCGACCGCGGTAGAGCCGGCCGTCACGCGAGCGGGTGCCCTCTGGATAGATGCCGAAGGCGTCGCCCTTGCCGAGCACCTCCAGAGCGGTGTCGAGACTGTCGATCGCGGCCCTGGTGTCGTCGCGATCGACCGGCAGCATGCCCAGCCCTTCGAACCAGAGCCGCGAGGCGGTGCCGCGCACGCCGGTGCCGGTGAAGTAGTCGGACTTGGCCAGGAAGACCACCTTGCGGGGCACCACGATCGGGATGACGATGCTGTCGACGAAGCTCCGGTGGTTGCTGGCGAGGATCACGCCGCCCGTCTCCGGCACGTTCTCCAGCCCACGCACCGTCGGCCGCCAGACCGTCTTGGCCAGCGGCTCCACGAACCAGTGCATGACCTGGTAGAGCACCATCCCGCCATTCTGCCGGAGCAGCAGCGACCGAGGGGACCGAGGTCGCTGCGTGGGCTCCGGCAGGTCGGGACCCGCGTGAGGCGACCGCGAGGCTCGAAATAGGCGAAGGGCCCTCGTAGGTATGAGCTACAAGGGCCCTTCAGTTCGACCGGTACTGGTGACACTCCCGATCGACCGCTCGGCTCCTCCGACCCCGCTGGCCCCGTCACCGGGCCACCGCGACGCGCCTCCAGCAAGCTGGCTGCCCGTCGTGTGGGTCTTCCTCTCCGACCGATCCCGCTCTCCCCGGAGGGAGTGCGTGGGAGAAGTTCTATGCCCCAGACGCCCTATGCCACAAGGGGTTTCGCGAACATTCTGCGACATTTCTCGGCATCCCCAGGCCAGTGCACAGATGCAGGCCCGTCCTCCACAGAACAGCGACGCTCCTCCACAGGAGCGACGCGTCAGTTCAGCACCGACGCGGTGCCGTTGCGACGTACGAAGAGCACGCACTCGCCGCCGAGTCCGGCGCCGTTCTCGTGGGTGACCAGCATCATGCCCGCGCCGCGACCGGGTCGCGACCAGCGCAGGACCGCCGTGGCGGTCGGTGGGGACCAGCTCCCGGAGGTCGGTGTCACGGTCAGGTTGTAGGTGTCGAGCACCGTGAACGACGCGACGCCCGACTGCGCGTCCGTGATCCAGATCCTGGCGGACCCCTTGAGCCAGGGCTGCAGCGAGCACGTGGCCGGCGTCGTGTCGGGGTCGGTGAAGGTGATCAGGGCACCGGTGTCGTCGTCCGAGAACAGGCCGTCGCCCACGACGAGCTGGAGGAGGTACGCACCCGGCGTCGTGCAGTTGAGCGTGGGCGCCAACCCAGCCGGGGTCGCGGGCTCCCACGACCACGGACCGCTGAACGTGCAGGACGACTCGTCCCCCGCTCCGACAACCGTGGCCATCCAGTGGATCTCGAGGGCGTCACCGTCGGGGTCGCTCACGCTGCCGGCGAGCTGGGCGTCGGTCCCGGCCACGACCGTGACGTCGGGACCGGAGTCCGCAACCGGCGGCGCCGCAGATGCTTCGGCCGGCACGAGCAGCAGTGCAGCCAGGACGGTGAGCAGCCCCGGCAGGGCCACGCGCCGTCCGAGGCGAGATCTTGTGGACATGTCACCCTCCGCACCGGGCGCGCGGACGGCACCCTCTGTGACAGAAGGAGGCCCCGGAGTCGAGCGGTGATATCCCCGAAAATGAGCGAAGGGCCCTCGTAGGTATGAGCTACAAGGGCCCTTCAGTTCGACCGGTACTGGTGACGCTCCCGGTCGACCGCTCGGCTCCTCCGACCCCGCAGGCCCCGTCACCTGGCCCGCGCGACCGGCCTCCAGCAAGCTGGCTGCCCGTCGTGTGGATCTTCCTCTCCGACCGATCCCGCTCTCCCCGGAGGGAGTGCGTGGGAGAAGTTCTATGCCCCAGAAGCCCTATGCCACAAGGGTTTTCGCGAAAGTTCTCCGACATTCTTCGCAATCCCCAGGGTGGTGCACAGAACCGGGCCTCTCCTCCACAGAGCCGGGCTGTTCCTCCACAGGGAGGGCCGCCGGTCGCTGATCGAGTCGTGTGCTGGGGTGGCTGCCCCGGCGACCACCCCAGCACCCGACCCAAGGGGGCGCGCACAGAAGAAGGGCCCGGGCAGGTATGAGCTGCTCGGGCCCTTCTCGGGTGGCCGGGACGGTGACGCTCTCGACCGAACCGCTCGTGCTCCTCCACCCCCACCCGCCACGTCACCTGGCCGGTGCGACGGCACCGCCCGGCGTACCGGGGGAATGTCGCCGTGCGGAGCGAAGACTCCGAACGATCCGCGCCTCCTCGCGGAGGTGCGTGGGAGCAGTTCTATGGCTCAGGCGACACCCGGCGCAAGGGCTGCTCGGAAGTTTCCTCGACCCCGACGGCGTCCCCACAGCGAAACGGCCACTTCTCCACCACATCCGTCTCTTGTCCACAGCCGGTGGGGATCGCTGTGGACAACCGGTCTAGCCGTCGTCGCTGCGTCGGCCGGTGGCCTCGAAGGCTCGCGCGACCTCGAGCAGTCGGCGGTCGGCGCCGTGCGGGGCGACGATCTGGACGCCGACGGGCAGCCCGTCGGGGGTGGTGCCGGCGGGCACCGAGATGGCCGGACAGCCGGTGACGGTGATGAGGTAGGCCGAGCGCATCCAGTCGAGGTACGACGCCATCGGCTCCCCGTTGATCTCGGTGGGGAACTCCTGGTCGGCCGGGAACGGCGGCACCTGCGAGACCGGCAGCACGAGCACGTCGTACTCGCCGAAGAACGTCCGCATCGTCTCGACGAGCATCGTCCGCTGGGCGTAGGCACGAGCCACGTCGACCCCGGTCAGGTCGGCGCCGGCCCTGATGTTGTCGGCCAGCGACTGCTTGAACGCGTCGGGGTGCTCGGCGAGGAGGGCGCCGTACGCCGCGTGGAAGTGCCACGCCCGCAGCGTCCGGAAGGTGTCGTCGCCGAGCGCGAGGTCCGGCCAGGCAGGGATCACCCGGGCTCCCCCGTCGGCGAAGCGGCGTGCCGCCTCCTCGGTCACGGCCGCGACGGCGTGGTCGACCACGATCGCGCCACCCAGGTCGCGCGTGAACCCGACCCGAAGGCCGTCGAGACTGCCGATGACGGGTGGTGCGAACGCGTGGCCGGGGTCGCCGAGCGCGAGGGGGACCCTCGGGTCCGGGCCGGCCAGCACGGAGAGCAGCAGGGCCAGGTCGTCCACGGTGCGAGCCATCGGGCCGCCGACCGACGTCGTCTCCCACAGGTTGCCGGTGGGCCACGTCGGCACCCTGCCCAGCGAGGGGCGGAGGCCGACGACCCCGCAGAAGGATGCGGGGTTGCGCAGCGACCCGCCCATGTCGGAGCCGTCCGCGAGCGGCACCATCCCCGACGCCAGGGCGGCCGCCGCGCCCCCGCTGCTCCCGCCCGCGCTTCGTGACGGGTCGTGCGGGTTGCGGGTCGTGCCGAAGACGGTGTTGAAGGTGTGCGAGCCTGCGGCGAACTCCGGGACGTTGGTCTTGCCGACCAGCACCACTCCGGCCCGTCGCACGCGCTCGACGATGAGGTCGTCGTGGGTGGCCACGTGATCGGCGTACAGCGGGGATCCGTACGTCGTGCGCCACCCCGCCGCCGCGTGGGTGTCCTTCACGGCGAACGGCAGACCGTGCAGCGGCCCGATCGTCGCGCCGGCGGCAAGATGTTCGTCGGCGGCGCGCGCCCCCTCCCGCGCCCGCTCCTCGTCGAGGGACACGATCGCGTTGAGCTCAGGGTTGCGCTCGGCGATGCGAGCCAGGTGGAGGTCCATCAGCTCGCGGGCCGAGATGTCCTTGCGCGCGATCGCTGTCGCCATGGCCAGCGCCGAGGAGTCGACGCTCAGCTCGTCGCTCACCCGCCGGACCCCCCGACTTGTCGAGCGACCCTGTCACTTGGTCGCCGATGCTTCGGCCACCAGGTGCAGGTTTCCCCGCCCGGGCGGGGAAACCGACAGGTCACCGCCGCCGCCCGAGCCGGCCGGCGACGGCGCCGAGCAGCACCAGCCCGGCGCCAACGGCGATGCCCTTCAGGAAGTCGTCCTGGGAGGAGATGCCGGCGGGGCGGGGTGGGGCGGTGAAGACCTGGCCGGCCGCGGCCGGCGCCGGGGTGCCCTCGGGAGACGCGACCGGGGAGGCGCCCGGTGCAGCGCCGGACAGGGTGTCGGCGACGTTGCCGAAGAACTCACCCGCCATCCGCCGCGAGACTGACGCGAGCATCCGCTGGCCGACACCGCCGACCATCCCGCCGACCACGGCGTCGGCGGCGTAGGCGATGGTCGTCGACCCGTCGGCCTCGGTGAACGACACGTCGACGGTCGCGTCGACGGTGCCCGGCGCCCCGGCTCCCTGGAGCCGCATCACCAGCGACGAGTGCGGCGACGAGGTCGGAGAGCACGCACGAGCCGGAGTAGGTGCCCTTGATCGCGGCGACCCCGGCGGTCACCGTCATGGCGTACGCGTTCTCCCCCGTCGCCTCGAGCCGCTCGCAGCCGGGGATGGTGCGCACCAGCACGTTCGGGTCGAGCAGTGCGTCCCAGACCTGCGAAGCGGGGTAGGGCACGGTGTTGCTGCCGGCGATCTTCATGAGGTCCCTCCCGGGGGTGGCGCGGGCTCGTGCTGGGCCCGCAGGGCGAAGAGCTCGGACGGCGAGATCGGCATCGCGGTCAGCGCGAATCCCTCGGCGTCGCTGATGGCCGAGGCGAAGACGGCCGCGGACGGGATGACGCCCGCCTCGCCGGCGCCCTTGATGCCGAGCGGGTTGAGCGGCGAGGGCGTCTCGAGGTGGTCGATGTCGATGGACTCGGGCACCTCGGTGACGTAGGGCATCAGGAAGTCCATGAACGACGCGTTGAGCAGCTGCCCGGACTCGTCGTAGGCCATCCGCTCGTACAGAGCCCCACCCACGCCCTGGGCGACCCCGCCGTGGATCTGACCCTCGACGATCATCGGGTTGATCAGGTGGCCGCAGTCGTGGACGACGGCGTACTTGAGGATCGTGATCTCCGCTGTCAGCGGGTCGGTCTCGACGATGACCGCGTGCATGCCGGAGGCGAAGGTCGAGCGGCTCGGCGAGTAGAAGTCGCGCCCTCGAGGCCCGGCTCCTCGTCCTCGGCGACCGGCGGCTTCCCGGGGTCGCCGACGGAGAACTGCGTGGCGGCCTTCGACGCCTCGTCGAAGGCGTAGCGCAGCGGGTTGGAGAGGACGGCGACCGTGCCGAGGTCGATGGAGGCGCCGGTGCCGCGCACCGAGACCACGCCGTCGGCGATCTCGAGGTCGGCTTCGTCGGCCTCGAGCGCCTCCGCGGCGATGCGCAGCGCCTTCTCCTTCGCCCGCAGCGCCGCCAGATGGATCGCCGAGCCGCTCATCACGGCCGCGCGCGAGGCGAAGGTGCCGACGGCGTACGGCATCTTGCGGGTGTCGCCGGTGGTGATCTCGACGTCCTCGAACCTGACGCCGAGGGTGTCGGCCACGATCTGCGCGAAGGCCGTCTGGTGGCCCTGGCCCTGGGTGGTGAGCCCTGTCGCGACCTTCACCCGGCCGGAGGTCTCGATGTGCACGTGGGCGCCCTCGTACGGCCCGACCCCGGTGCCCTCGACGTAGCAGGCGAGCCCGATCCCGACGGTCCGCCCCGCGGCGGCCATCTCCGCCTTGTACGCCGGGAACTCGTCCCACCCGATCAGCGCCCTGGTCTTCTCGAGCAGACGTCGGGTAGTCACCGGAGTCGTACTCGAGCTCGCGCCCGTCCTGGAAGATCAGCCCCTGGTCGAAGGGGAACTCGTCGGGCTGGATGAAGTTGGCCGCGCGCACCTCGGTGCGGTCCTTGCCGAGGGCCTCGGCGATGGCGTCCATCGTCCGCTCCATCACGAAGCAGCCCTGGGGGCGCCCGGCGCCGCGGTAGGGCGTGACCATGACCGTGTTGGTGTAGAGCGAGTCGAACCGGACCCGGTAGACCGCGGGCTTGTAGGGCCCGAGCAGCTGGGTCGAGGTGATGATCGGGACGATCAGGCCGTACGGCGTGAAGGCGCCGTGGTCGTGCCAGAACTGCACGTCGAGCCCGACGATGCGGCCGTCGTCGTCGAAGCCGACCTCGACCTCGTGCACCTGACCGCGCTCGTGCGCGGAGGAGATGAAGTGCTCGCGCCGGTCCTCGGTGAACTTCACCGGCCGGCCCAGCGCCCGCGCCGCGAGCGGCACGAGCAGCTCCTCGGGCCACGGGTGGTTGATCTTCACCCCGAAGCCGCCGCCGACGTCCGGCGTGATCACGTCGACCTGGGCCAGGTCGAGTCCGAGCTTGGCCGCAACGCAGCCTCGTACACCGGTCGAGGTCTGCGTCGACGTCCAGACCGTGAGGCGGGAGGTGTCGGGATCCCAGCGGGCGACGACGCCCCGCCCCTCCATCGGCGTGCACGCGGAGCGCTCGATGGTGAGGTCGAGGGAGAGCCGGTGCGGGGCGGCGGCGAGGGCCGCCTCGACGTCGCCGGTGTTCTGCTCCATGCGCGCGCCGACGTTGCCCGGCACGTCGGGGTGGACGAGGTGCTCGGCCGCCCGCGCAGCCGCGATGCCGACGACAGGCGTGAGGAGCTCGTAGGCCACCTTGATCCGCCCGAGCGCGTCCTCGGCGACGTAGCGGTCGTCGGCGACGACGAAGGCGATCGCCTCGCCGACGTAGTTGACCTCGCCCGCGGCCAGGGCGTGCTGGGTGCGGCCGTGCGTGAGCGTCGGGTGCGGGATGAGCAGCGGCAGCGGCTCGGCCATCGGGCCGGTCAGGTCGTCGTGGGTCCAGACGAGATGGACGCCGTCGAGGTCGAGCACCTCGTCGACGTCGATGTCGGTGATCCGCGCGTGTGCGTGCGGCGAGCGGAGCACGGCCGCGTGCAGCGTGCCGCCATGGCTGCCGGCCAGCACGTCGTCGACGTAGCGGCCCTTGCCGCGCAGCAGGCGCTGGTCCTCGACCCGCTTGACCTTCGTGCCGAACAGCTTGGTGGTCATGACCCCTCCTCGCGCGACAGCTCGGCGGCGCGGAGCACGGAGGCGACGATGTTCTGGTAGCCGGTGCAGCGGCAGAGGTTGCCGGCGATCATGTCGCGGGCCTCCTCGCGGGTGGGATCGGGGTTGTCGCGCAGTCCGGCCGTGATCGTGGTGAGGAAGCCCGGGGTGCAGAAGCCGCACTGGAGCCCGTGGCAGTCGGAGAACGCCTGCTGCACCGGGCCGAGGCGGCCCTCGGCCGTGCCGTCGTCCTCGGTCAGGCCCTCGACGGTGGTGATCTCGGCGTCCTGCGCCGAGACCGCGAACATCAGGCACGAGCGGACGGGCGCACCGTCGACCAGCACCGTGCACGCGCCGCAGACGCCGTGCTCGCAGCCGACATGGGTGCCGGTGAGACCGCAGTCGTGGCGCAGAGCGTCCGACAGCAGCCGCCGCGCGGGCACCCGGACGGCGTGCGGGGCCCCGTTGACGCGCAGGACGATGTCGTGCTGCTCCTCCGTCGATGCCGCGGCCTCCCGGGCCCGCGCGACGACCCGGGTCGTCAGCGCCCGCACCAGCTGGCGCTCGGTAGGCGGCCGAGGCGTGGATGTCGTCGGCGGGATCGAGGTGTTCCAGGACCGCGTCGCCCAGCTCGTCGTCGGCGACACCGGAGAGGTCGACGACCGTCGGGACGTCGGCGACCGACAGGAAGCCTGCGCGTCACCTGGTCGCCGTCCACCAGGGCCGCCACGCCGACCAGCGCGTAGTCGCCGTGACGGCGCGCGATCTCCTCGAACGCGACCCCGGCGCCGGGTGCCAACGCCGGGAAGCACGCCTCGACCGCGATCTCGTCGCGCGCGACCGACGACTCGAGCGGGCCGACGAAGAGCTCGTCGGCCGGGATCGTACGCCGCCCGCGCCGGACCGACCACGTCGAGCGACCCGCCGAGCAGACGCAGCACGACCGGCATCTCGGCCGCAGCGTCGGCGTGGACGAGCGAGCCGACGGTCGTACCCCTGTTGCGGATCGTCGCGTGGGCCACGTGCTCGAGCGCCATCGCGCAGCAGCGGCTGCACCTCGCGCGCCTCGGTGGAGGCGAGCACGGCGGCGTGCCGGGCCAGCGCCCCGACCCGGACCCCGTCCGCCGAGCAGCGGACGTGGTCGAGGTCGGGCAGCGCGTTGATGTCGACCAGGGTCGACGGAGCGGCGAGCCGCATCGAGAGCAGCGGAACGAGCGACTGGCCGCCGGCCAGCACCTTCGCGCCCGGCGACCCCGGCGAGCTCGGCGACGGCGTCGTCGAGCGTCCTGGGTCGGCGGTACGCGAAGGGTGCCGGCTTCACGTGGCTACTGGTCGTCCGTGGCCGGAGGGGTCGCGGTCGGCGCCACTGGGACCGACGAAGAACGATCCCTGGCCGTCGTCCGTGCCCGCAGCCCTGGCCGACGACGCGGGCCAGGTGGTAGCCGACCGACCACGACGACCGTGCCGAGGGCGATGCCGGTGAGGATGAAGTCGTCGGTGATCTTCAGGCTGGCGTCGCCGATGGCCAGGATGATGCCCGCGGCGAGCGGGACCAGGTTGACGGGTCGTCCGAAGTCGACGCCGTTCTCCTTCCAGATCTTGGCGCCGAGCAGGCCGATCATGCCGTAGAGCACGAGCGTGATGCCGCCGAGCACGGCCGGCGGGGTGGCGTTGACGATCGCTCCGAACTTGGGCATCAGGCCCAGCAGGATCGCGACGATCGCCGCCACGAAGTAGGCAGCCGTCGAGTAGACCCGGGTGGCGGCCATGACGCCGATGTTCTCGGCGTACGTCGTGGTCGGCGAGCCGCCGACGGTCGACGTGATCACGGTGGCGACCCCGTCGGCGGCGACCGCGCGGCCGAGCACCGGGTCGAGGTCGGTCTTGGTCATCTCGGCGACGGCCTTGACGTGCCCGAGGTTCTCGGCGACGAGCGCGATCACCGCGGGCAGGGCCAGCAGGATGAAGGCGAGCGAGAACTCGGGAAGTGCCAGCCGACGTCGGCGTAGCCCGGCGTGAACGCCTGGTTGCCGACGAGCCCGTCGACGGTCTTGGGCGGGAACCCGAACCAGTCGGCGGCGCTCACGCCGGCTCCAGTCGACCCGGTAGTGCGGCACCGGGTCGGCGGACGCCGGGCAGCGGCAGGCGACGTCTCGCCGAAGATCGCGTCGACGAGCCACGACAGGACGTAGCCGAAGATCAGGCCGAGGAAGACCGCGATCCGGCCGAAGAAGCCGCGGAGCCCGACGGCCATCAGGATCACCGCGGTCATGGTGATGATCGCGACCCACGGGTCGGACGGGCATGTAGGTCTGTGGTGGCGACCGGCGCGAGGTTGAAGCCGATCAGCATCACGACGGCGCCGGTGACGGCGGGCGGCAGCACCTTGTTGACCGCCTCCGCGCCGAGGAAGTGGATGACCACGCCGACGAGGGCGAGCACGACGCCGGCGACCAGGATCGCGCCGGTCACGTCGGCGGGTCCGCCGGACCCTCGCCGTCGTAGGCGTAGATCGCGGCGGCGGCGCCGACGAACGACGCGCTGACGTGCCGAGATAGCTCGGCACCTTGCCCTGGACGATCAGCAGGAAGCAGATCGTCGCGATGCCGCTCATCATGATCGCCAGGTTGGCGTTGAGGCCCATGATGAGCGGGAAGACGAACGTCGCCCCGAACATCGCGACGACGTGCTGGGCGCCGAGGCCGACGGTCTTGCCCCAGGCCAGCCGCTGGTGCGGCGCGACCGCCTCACCCGGGGCCGGATCGACTACGTCCCACTTGAACATCGACATGGTGTGCTCCCTGCCTGGTGCCAGGCTGACGGTCCGGCCGGCTGGCGGTCCGGCGGGCTGGTGCCCGATGCTCAAGGTAGTGGCGCCAATCTCACACCCTCATGGGCAGGAAATGCCGAAGGAACGCCGGACCGTGCTGGCAGACAGTGTGGCGCGCGCGACAGTCGTGGACGCGCCGATCAGATCAGCCGCGTCATCTCGCAGCCGCGCAGGGCCACCGCCACGTCGAGCCGGAGGTGCGGGTCGCGCGAGAGGGGGCCGAGCAGCCGCTCGAGCTTGCCGACGCGGTAGCGCATCGTGTTGTAGTGGAAGAACTGCAGCCGCGCCGCCTCGGCCACGTTGAAGTTGGTGTCCAGCAGCACCTGCAGCGTCTCGCGGAGGTCGGCCGCCTCCTCGGTGTCGTCGGCGAGCGGGCCGAGCACGTCGCGGACGAACGCCGCGGAGCTCCCGGCTGTCGGGCACCAGCGCGAGCAGCCGGTGGATGCCGAGCTGGTCGAAGTACGTCGTCGAGCGGGCGCCGTGCACCCGCCGGCCGATCTCGACCGCCCGCCGCGCCTGCCCGTAGGCGACGGCAGGTCGGTCAGCGTCGGCGCCACCCGGCTGACCCCGACCGAGAACGGCCGGCGCCCGCCGCCGCGGTCGCCCGCGACCTCGTGGACCGCGCGCTCGACCGACGCGCCGCCGGGCTTGCCGGGCAGCAGGGTCACCACCTCGGAGGAGAAGTCGGCGCACGGGATGCCGGCGCGAGGTCGCGGCTGACGCTGCGCCAGGCCCGCGAGAACCGCTCCTGCCAGGCGCGCCGCTGGGTCTGCGGGACGGGCTCCTCCTCGGCACGGGGTCGAGCTCGGCGCACACGACCATGACGGGCCGGGTCGAGGTCCCAGCCGAACGACGACGCGTGCTCGACGACGTAGCCCGGCTCGCCGGCGCGGCCGAGGAAGACGTCGCGCAGGAAGTCGCCGCGGTACTTGTCCTCCACCGCGCGCGACGGCCGCTCGCGCGTGATGATCAGGGCGCGGCGACGGTGGCGACGCGCTCGAGCGCGTGGCACGTCGTCGTCGCCGATGCGCCGCGCTCGGCGCGCACGCAGACCAGGCGGCCGAGGTCGGCACCGCCCGCGCCGAGCGGGCACGCGCAGCTCGCCCGGCGCCGACGGGGACCCCTCGGGCGAGCCGCGCTCGACCCGCACCCGGCCGGTCGGGTCGAGCAGGTGCTGGTCGACGCAGCAGACCCTCCACCTCCTCGGCCAGCCCGCCGGCCGCGGTGACGCGGCCGTCGCTGGTGGTCGACCGCCACGCCCACGCCGAGCACGTCGGCGACCTCCTCGGTGATCCGCGCAGGTCGCCGCCCTCCAGGACCAGCTGGGTGAGCGCGGTGTGCAGGGCGTCAGGCGCGGCCAGGGTGGCGTCGGGCGTCACGCCGTCACCTGCGCTGGCACCTGTCACAACGTGTGCCCGTCGCCGGGGTTTCGTTGGCAGGAGTGCACATCGGTCGAGGGTAGCCGCGCCGCGTAGCGCCCGGAGGTGCGTCAGGTAGCCGCGGTCCCGGCCGGCCGCGAGCCCGGCGGCGTGCAGCGCACCGCTGCGGCGAAGCGCTCCGCGGCCGGGCCGCGGCGGCCCGTGCTGCACTAGCGGCGCCACGGCCGTCTCCCGGCGCGGCGACCGCGCGCCGGCGTCGGCGCGCCTCGACTCCTGACGTGCTGTCGGTGTGCTCGACCGCGGGCGCACGCCCGGTGCCGACCGGCCGCTGCGCAGCCGCGGCTCCTCGGCCTCGGGCGACCGGCGACCGGCGCGGGCGGCGCGACGGCCTGCGTACGCGTGCGCACCTCGCGACCTCGGCGACGACCGCCGTGGCGGACGCTGCTCCTCGGCGACGTCGGTGCGCGTGACGCGGCTGTCGACGCGACCGTGCCGACTGCCGCTGCCGACGGCGGACGACTCGACGACGTGCTGGCCGGGATCGGCCGCGGCGACGGGCTCACGCCGTACGGCGACGACGTGGCCTGCGGCTGGCTCGCGACGAGGTACGCCGCCGGGCTGCCCACGCCCGCTGCCGAGGTCCGCCGTGCCGCGGCCCGGCGCGACCACGCCTGCTCTCGGCCACCCTGCTCGACTGCGCCCTGCACGGGCGAGGTGCTGCCCGAGCTCGCCGCGTGGCTGGCCCGCCGCGGCGACCCGGAGGAGGCCGCCCTGACCGCGCGTCGGCGCCTCGTCGGGTCGCGGCCTGCTCGAGGGCGCCCGGCTCGCGCTCGGCGCCGAGGCGATCGGCCGCATGAGCACCCACGTCGAGCTGCGGCCGGGGGCGTACGCCGACTCCGTCGCGCTGCTGCAGGTGAGCCGCCAGGTCGCGCAGACACCCGGGGTCGCCGCCGCGCAGGTCGCGATGGCGACCGAGCTCAACGTCGCCGTGCTGGCGCAGATGGGCTTCGACATTCCGGCCGAGGCGACGCACCAACGACATGGTGGTCGCGGTCCGGCTGGCCGACGACGCTCCCGAGGGCGCGCTCGACGCGGCGCTGGCCGCCGTCGCCGCCGCCCTGACCACCCGATCCGCCGCGACCGGCACCGGCGAGATCGCCCCGCCGCGCACCACCGGCGCGGCTCTGCGCCTCACCCCCGAGGCCTTCACGCTCGTGTCGGTTCCCGGAGCGAGCGCCCTGGTGGAGGCGGTGGACGCCCTCGACGCCGGACGCGACGTGATGATCTTCAGCGACAACGTGCCCGTCGACCAGGAGGTGGCGCTCAAGCGGATGGCGGCCGAGCGCGGCCTCCTGGTCATGGGACCCGACTGCGGCACGGCCGTCGTCGGCGGGCTCGGGCTCGGCTTCGCCAACGCGTGCCGGCCCGGGCCGGTCGGGCTCGTGGCGGCGTCCGGCACCGGGTGCCAGCAGCTCCTCTCGCCTGCTCGACCACGCGGGCGTCGGCGTGACCCACGCGCTCGGCGTCGGCGGACGCGACCTGTCGGCCGAGGTGGGCGGGCTGGCCACCCGCGAGGCGGCACGCCGCCTCGACGCCGATCCGACCGTCGAGCTGGTCGTGGTCGTCTCCAAGCCGCCTGCCCCGGAGGTGGCCGACGACCTGACGACGTATCTCCAGGGCCTCGGCACCCCCGTCGAGCTCGGCCTCCTGGGCCCGGGGCGGCCCGACCTGACCGCTGTCGCCGAGCGGGTGCTCGCGCGCCTGGGTCGCGAGGTCCCCGCCTGGCCGGTTCACGGCGCCGTGCGCGCAGACGCGCGGCCCGGGCTCCTGCACGGGCTCTTCGTCGGCGGGACCCTCTGCACCGAGGCGCAGGATCATCGCGACCGAGGCCCTCGGGGCCGACGCGTGCACGTTCACCGACTTCGGCGACGACGAGTACACGCGCGGCCGCGCCCACCCCATGATCGACCCGACGCTTCGACTCGAACGGCTGGCGGCGGTCGCCGGCGACGCAGGCGTGGTGCTGCTGGACGTCGTGCTCGGTCACGGCGCGGAGCCCGACCCGGCCGAGCGCCTGGCGCCGGCTGTCGCGGCCGTCAGCGGCGACGTCCCCGTCGTGGTGAGCGTCGTCGGCACGGCCGCAGACCCCCAGGGCCTCGACCGTCAGGTCGCCGCGCTGGCGGACGCCGGCGCCGAGGTGCACCTGTCCAACGCCGGCGCTGCCCGGCGGGCCGTCGCTCTCGTGGAGGCCGCCCGATGAGCGCCCCGACCACTCCGCCGCACGTCGTGAACGTCGGCGCCGACCTGCTCGCCGACGCCGTCGCCGGCCAGGCCGTCCCGGTCACCAACGTCGACTGGCGCCCGCCGATGCCCGGCACGGAGTCCGACCTGGCCACGGTCGCGACCGACCCGCTGCGGCGCGACGCCAACGCCCGCGCCCTGGCGGCCGTCCTCGACGTCCGCGCCCGCCTGGTCGACGTCGCCCCGGCGTCCGAGCTCCTCGGCCTGGAACGCGGCCAGTTCCTGCACGCCGGGCCGCCCATCGACTGGGCAGACGCCTCCGGACCGCTCCGCGGGGCGCTCCTCGGCGCGGCCGCCCTCGAGGGCCTCGTCGACGACCCCGAGGACGCCGCCGTCGCTGTTCGAGTCCGGACGCTCGGTCTCGCTGGAGCCGTGCCACCACCGCTCGTCGGTCGGGCCGATGGCCGGCGTCGTCTCGCCGTCGATGTGGATGTGGGTGCTGGAGGACGAGGCCAGCGGCCGGCGTACCTTCTGCACGCTCAACGAGGGCCTCGGCAAGGTGCTGCGCTACGGCGCCTACGGGCCCGAGGTGCTCGAGCGGCTGCGCTGGATGTCCGACGTGCTCGGCCCGCTGTTCGCCACGCCGTGCGGGCATCGGTGGCCGGCGACAGCGCCGTCGACGTGACGGGGATCCTCACCCAGATGCTCCAGATGGGCGACGAGGCCCACAACCGCAACCGCGCCGGGACGCTGATGCTGCTGCGCGACCTGGGACCCTCGATGGTGACCAGCGGCGCCGCCGCGGCCGACGTCGCCGAGGCGTTGCGCTTCGTGGGCGGCAACGACCACTTCTTCCTCAATCTCGCGATGCCCGCGTGCAAGCTCGCGCTCGACGCGGCCCGGGGCATCGACGGCTCGACGATGGTCGTGGCGATGGCGCGCAACGGCACCGACTTCGGCATCCAGACCGCGGGCACGGGCGACGAGTGGTTCACCGGCCCGGCCCAGCTGGCCGACGGGCTCTACCTCGGCGACTACGGCCCCGAGGACGCCAACCCCGACATCGGCGACTCGGCGATCACCGAGACCGCGGGCATCGGCGGCTTCGCGATGGCGACGGCGCCCGCGATCGTCCGCTTCGTCGGCGGCAGCGTGCCCGACGCCCTCGCCACCACGCGCCGGATGCACGAGATCACCCTCGGCGAGAACCCCCGCTGGTCGGTGCCGATCCTGGAGTTCCAGGGCACCCCGACGGGCATCGACGTCACCTTGGTGTGCCGGACGGGCATCCTGCCCCAGATCAACACCGGCATGGCCGGTCGCGTCGCCGGGGTGGGCCAGGTCGGCGCCGGGCTGGTCACCCCGCCCGCCGACATCTTCCCCCAGGCGCTCGCCGCCCTCGCTGCGCGCACCCGCGAGCGCGCCGGGGGCTGAGGGGCGGCCGACTGGTGCGGGGCTGTGGTCGGTTAGGGCCCCGCGGGCCACCCCCTAAGCGTCCACAGCACCGCGGTAGTCGGTCACCGCCCGCGACCCGGACCGACGTCAGCGCGTGTGGGGAGCCCTGCTAGAAACGAGGCATGGCTACCACTGCACTCGGAGAAACCCCCGTCCACACCGTCGGCGAGCCGCCCCAGGTCGGATCGAAGGCACCGGCGTTCGAGCTCACCGGCAACGACTTCGAGACCGTGACGCTCCCCGAGGGCACCCGCGTCGTCCTCAACATCTTCCCCAGCGTCGCGACCGGCGTCTGCAGCACGAGCGTGCGGCGCTTCAACGAGCTCGCGGCGAGCCTGGACGACACCAGCGTCATCAACGTCTCCATGGACCTGCCGTTCGTGCTCGCCGACTTCTGCGCGAGCGAGGGCATCGACAAGGTGACCACCGCCTCGGCGTTCGCGTCGACGTTCGGTGCCGACTACGGCGTCACGATGGCCGACGGCAAGTGGCGCGGCCTGCTGGCCCGCACGGTCGTCGTCGTCGACCGCGACGGCACCGTGCTGCACACGCAGGTCACTCCGGCGATCGGTGTGGAGCCCGACTACGACGCAGCGGTCGCCGCACTCGCCTGAGCGGGACACTCACTCGGGCTGCCAGAACGCCGCCACGATGTCGACAGCCCCCGAGGGCCGCATCGGCGTGCCCTCCTCCAGGTAGGCCTGCCGCGCCTCGCCCTGGTGGCTCGGTGGCAGGGACCCGTCGGCCCGGACGACGCGCCACCAGGGCACGGGTCCGCCGTACCTCGCCATCACGGCGCCCACCTGGCGGGGGCCGCCGCTGCCGACGAGCTCCGCGACTGCGCCGTACGTCGTGACGCGGCCCCACGGCACCCGCTCGACGGCCGCCAGCACCGCCTCGACGTAGTCGTCGGGATCCATCATTCGCCGGTCCATCCAGCGCGCCGGGGTGGTGTCGCCTGGGAGTGGACCGACAGCGTGAGCGAGGCAAGCAGCAGGGCCGCGAAGGCGGCGGCGAGCCCCGCCACCCACATGCCGGCCGGCGCGGGCTCGTCGCGGACCCAGATCGCGAGGCCGTACGTCAGCGGCACCACCAGGAACACCAGGGCCGCCCGTCGCGCCCACAGGCGCGTCGTGGCACCGTCGACCGGCAGCTCGACCGGTCCGTAGGAGAGCAGCACAGCCGCGACATGCGCGCCGAGCAGCCCCGCGGCGGCCGGCAAGGCCCACGGGTCGAGGCCGTCGCGGAGCCCGATGCCCCACCAGCTGATCACCAGGATCAGCACGACGGCGCCGGCGGCGGACTCGGGGAACGCGGCCCAGCCGACGCCCAGCAGTGCCAGCAGCACGAAGAACCAGACGGGCGCGGTCTCCCCCGCCCCGGTCGTGCACGCCGCCGCCAGCGCCGGGAGCACCGCCACCAGAGCGCGGCAGATCCACGCCCCCGGACTCATCGGGCCGCCACCTGGGGCAGCTGGGCCCGGCGGGCCAGCCGCCGGAGGACCTCGTCGACGGTCCCGGGCCCGCGCCACCGCACCACGGGACACCCGGTGGCAGCCAGGCTCGCCAGCAGGTCGTCCCGCTCGAGCCGGCGCATCCGCCACCCCAGGTCGGCGACGTCGCTGCGCAGACCCGGCTGGGCGCCCGGCCGGACGTCGGGGGGCAGCGTGTCCACCACCATGACCGGCAGCCCGCGCTGCACGAGGGTGGCCGTCACCGCGAGCATCAGCTCGTCGAGCATCGGTGACATGACCACCACCACGGTTCCCGGGGTCGCCCGGAGGCGGACGCGGTGCACGCCGAGGTCGGTCGGAGAGCCGGCGCGGACCGTGGCCAGGGTGCCGAGCAGGACGCGGTGGTGCCGCGCGCCGGCGCCGTACCCCACCGACTGTCCGGCCGCGCCGATCACCCGCAGCGACACCCGGTCGCCGGTGTGGCCGAAGTGCTCGGCCAGCGCGGCGGCGCCGCGGACGGTGAGGTCGAGGCTGCTCGGGTCGCCGTCCACGCCGCCGGAGTGGCCGTAGTCCGCGAGCGCGTCGACCACGACCAGCACCGCGCTGTCCTCCTCGGCACGCGTGCTCACGACGTGCAGGTCGCCGGTGCGCAGCGAGACCCGCCAGTTGATGCGGCGCAGCCGGTCGCCCGCCATGAACGGCCGGATCCCCGAGAACTCGCTGCCGCTTCCCACCCGCAGCGAGCGGTGCGCGCCGACCAGTCCCTGCGGCTGAGGCATCTCCGCACGCGAGTCGAAGGGGGCCCGGCCCGGCAGCGTGTGCAGCATCGACGACGTCAGCTCGACCGGTCCCCAGCGCCACGCTGCCCAGGGCGTCGTCAGCGCGACGAGCTCCTCGGCCGGCCGTCGTGGCCCCCAGCGGCGGGGGCTCACCTCCAGGGTCAGCGCGTCGTCTCCGCCGGCCCGGAGCCGGCCGATCACGCCGTTGCTCGGGTGCAGGGCGACGTACGGCGCCTGGCCGCTGACCCGGGTGACCTGCTCGACCTCGTCGGCGCGACGGAGGTGGAGGCGCGAGCGGGTGCCCTGACCCTCGTGCAGGGTGAGGTGGTCGAGGCTCAGCGAGGCCGTGGGCTCCGCGCGCGGCACGCGGACCAGGCCCATCGCGGCGCAGACGGCCAGCGGCGCGGCGAGGACGACCAGCACCGGGTCGCCGAGCACGACCGCCAACGCCAGGCTCGCGCCGGCCACCAGCACGCTGCGGCCCAAGGCGGCCGTGGCCCGCCAGTGCCGGACGGCGGGGCGGTTCGGGCGTGCCTCAGCGGGCACGGAACGCCTCGAGCGTGGCGGGCGTCGGCACCGAGCCGAGCACCGCGTCGACCACCCGCAGCCCGGACGCCTCGGTCATCCACAGCTCGGGCTTGACGGTGATCCGGTGCGCGAGCACGGGGCGGGCCACCGCCTTGACGTCCTCGGGGACGACGTAGTCGCGGCCGCGGAGCACAGCGAAGGCCCGGGCCGTGAGCACCAGGCCGAGCGACCCGCGGGGCGACGACCCGGTGAGCACCTCGTGGTGGGAACGGGTCGCCTCGGCCAGCGCCACGCAGTAGCGGCTCACGCTCTCGTCGACGTCGACGGTCTCGACGGCCGCCTGGAGGGCCAGCAGCCCGGGCGCGTCGGTGACCTGGTCGAGGACGATCTCCTCGCGGCGCCGCGCGAGGCGGTTCGTCACGACCACGTGCTCCTGCTCGGCGGTGGGGTAGCCGAAGGACACCCTGAGCAGGAACCGGTCGAGCTGAGCCTCGGGAAGCGGGTAGGTGCCTTCGTACTCGATGGGGTTCGCGGTCGCCAGGACGTGGAACGGCTCGGGCAGGACGAACGTCTCCCCCTCGACGGTGATCTGTCGCTCCTGCATCGCCTCGAGCAGCGCCGCCTGGGTCTTGGGCGGGGTCCGGTTGATCTCGTCGGCGAGCAGCAGCCCCGTGAACAGCGGCCCCCTGCGGAACTGGAACTCCCCTTGGCGCTGGTCGTAGACGAACGATCCGGTCAGGTCCGCCGGCAGCAGGTCGGGGGTGAACTGGGCTCGCGCGAAGTCGAGTCCGAGCGCCTGCGCGAACGACCGGGCCGCCAGCGTCTTGCCCAGGCCGGGGTAGTCCTCGAGCAGCACGTGGCCCTTGGCCATGATCCCGGCGAGCACGAGCCGCAGGGCACCGGACTTGCCGACGACGGCCTTCTCGACCTCGGTCAGCACGCGGCCGGCGAGCTCACCGGCCTCCTTGACCTGCGATGACGACATGGCTCAGAGCTCCTCGATGCGGCGAACGTGGCGGTCGATCTCGGCGGCGGACAGGCGGCGCGGGGGCCCGTCGAGCACGGCGAGCAGGTCGGGACCGATCCGCTCCACGGCCTCGGGGTCGTGGCGGCGGAGGCCGTGGCGCCGGGCGAGCCGGTGGTCGACGAGCCGGGCCAGCCGGTCGCGCAGGCCCGCGTCGGGAGTGCTGGAGGTCAGGTGCCCCTCGACGACGCGCAGGTACGCCGCCAGCCGGTGGTCGTGCCCCGGCTCGGTGAGCGGGGCGTCGAGGCGGACCCGCCACCCGGGACCGAGGTCGCCGAGCACGTCGGAGACCAACCAGGTGACGGCGATGCACACGGTGGTCAGCAGGGCGACGCGCACCAGCCTCGGCTCGTAGTCCAGGACGACCAGGGCGAGGTTGAATCCCACCACCGCCGCCAGCAGCCAGCCGAGCCGGGTGACCCACGTGTGCCTCATGACTCGACCTCGACCCGGTGTCGACCCAGGGACGCGTGGATCTGGGCCAGTCGTTCGATGGCGGCCGATCGTTCCGCCTCGGTCACCTCGTGCTCGCTGAACCTGGCCTCGCGGAAGAGCTCGGCCAGCGCCGCGACAGCGGACGTGTCCGCCCGCACCAGGTCGAGGATCCGCAGCGCGAACTCCGACGACGTCTCCCAGGGCTGGGGCCGCACACCCGCGTGGGCCGCCTGCTCCTCGAACCGTGCCCAGCAGGCCACGATGCCGTTGCGTGGGGAGCCCTCGCGCAACAGCTCCAGCTGGTGGGCGGCGTCGTCGCTCATCGCCGCGGAGACCGCGTCAGCCGACTCGTCGCCGGGCAGGACCTCGAACTCCACGTTCTCGCGGCGCTGCCGCCGCTTCGGACGCAGGCGCCAGAGCTGCCAGAGCGCCAGCCCGGCCAGCGCGGCCAGCGCCAGGACGCCGAGCACCACCATCGCGATCGCGAGGACCTGGAGCACCAGCGGCGCCTCCCCTCGTTCCTGCTGGGCGTCCGTCCGTCGGGCTCCCGGTCTCGGTCGGGGTCTGCGTGGTCGGAGTCGGTGTCGCCGTTCCGAGAGCGCCCGAAGCCCTCGCCGTCGACGACCGTGCCGGGTCCGATCGAGGCGGCCCAGGTGACGAGGAGGGTGACGAACACCGTCACGCACGCGACGGCGACGACCGCGGCACGGCGCCCGCCGTACGTCGCCGCTGGATCCTCCTCGCCCACGGCACCGAACCTAGCCCGCGCGCGCCCCCGGCCGGACCGCGCGGCCGGGTCACGGTCCGGTCACGGAACGGCCGACCGCGAAGGTGCTAGTACGCCGGCTGCGACGGGTCGATCTGGCGGACCCAGGCGGACACGCCGCCGCCCACGTGCACGGCGTCGGAGTAGCCGGCGCCCTTGACGATGGCGAGCGTCTCCGCGGACCGGACGGCGGTCTTGCAGTACATGACGACCTGCGTGCCGTCGTCGACCGACGGCAGCTGCGCCAGCGCCGAGCCGTTGAGGAAGTCGCCCTTGGGGATGAGCACCGAGCCCGGGATCTTGTTGATCTCGTACTCGTTGGGCTCGCGCACGTCGACCAGGACGAAGTCGCGCCCGCCCTCCTCGCGCTCCTTGAGCATGTGCTCGAGCTGGACCACCGAGATGGTCGAGCCGGCTGCCGCCTCGGCGGCCTCCTCGGACACCGCGCCGCAGAAGGTCTCGTAGTCGATGAGCCCGGTGACGGTGGGGTTCTCGCCGCACAGCGCGCAGTTGGGGTCCTTGCGGACCTTCAGCTTGCGCCACTCGAGCTCGAGGGCGTCGTAGATGACGAGCTTGCCCACGGCCGGGTCGCCGATGCCGGTGAGCAGCTTGATCGCCTCGTTGACCTGGATCGAGCCGATGCTGGCGCACAGCACGCCCAGCACGCCACCCTCGGCGCAGCTGGGCACCATGCCCGGGGGCGGCGGCTCGGGGTAGAGGCAGCGGTAGCAGGGCGCGTCGTCGGCCAGCGTCGGCGCGAAGACCGACGCCTGGCCGTCGAAGCGGTAGATCGAGCCCCAGACGTAGGGGATGCCGAGGAAGTACGCCGCGTCGTTGACCAGGTAGCGGGTCGCGAAGTTGTCGGTGCCGTCGACGATCAGGTCGTAGCCCTCGAAGACCTGCATCACGTTGTCGTTGTCGAGGCGCTCCTCGTGGAGCACCACGTCGACGTAGGGGTTGGCCTCGAGCACCGACTCCTTGGCCGACTGCGCCTTGGACTTCCCGACGTCGGACTGCCCGTGGATGATCTGGCGCTGCAGGTTGGACTCGTCGACCTCGTCGAACTCCGCGATGCCGATCGTGCCCACGCCCGCCGCGGCGAGGTAGAGCAGCGCGGGACTCCCGAGGCCGCCGGCGCCGATGACCAGGACCTTCGCGTTCTTCAGCCGCTTCTGTCCGGCCATGCCGACGTCCGGGATGATCAGGTGCCGGCTGTAACGGCGTACCTCGTCGATCGTCAGCTCGTCAGCGGGCTCCACGAGCGGCGGGAGAGACACGGGCAGGACTCCTCGGGATGCGGGGTGGCGTCATCGGCGTTCGACGACACTGGTTCAACGTCAGGTGGTCCCGCCATGTTCCCCGCGGCGGCGGCGACGCCTCGACACGTCCCGTCATCCGGACCTCACCCTGCCAGGCACGAGGTGTCGCTCAGCCGCGCTCCGACCTGACAATGTCTGTCCCGACCCGTGCCGTGTGGCCCGAGCGGGGCCCCTCCCTACGTACGAGTAGCATTCGCCGCGACCGCCGAGGCGTCGACACCACAGGAGATCCGAACGTGAGCGGGACCGGGCTCGACAGCGTCGAGGAGCAGCGCCCGCGCGGCGGGCGGCTGCCGCGCAAGCAGCGTCGCGCCCAGCTCCTCGAGTCCGCGCTCGACGTCTTCGTGCGGCAGGGCTACCACGCCGCCGCCATGGACGACATCGCCGAGCGCGCCGGGGTCTCCAAGCCGGTGCTCTACCAGCACTTCCCGGGCAAGCTCGAGCTCTACCTGGCGCTGCTGGACACCTCGTGCGACCTGATCGTCGACAACTGCCGGGCGGCCCTGGAGTCCACCCACGACAACCGGCAGCGCGTCGAGGCCACGATGGACGTGTTCTTCACCTACGTCGCCGGCGACTCCGGCGCGTTCCGGCTCGTCTTCGAGTCCGACCTGACCAACGAGCCGGCGGTCCGCGAGCGCGTCGACCGGGTCACGACCGACTGCGCGGCGATGATCGCGCACGTCATCCGCGACGACACCGGGCTTCCGGACGAGGCGTCCCACCTGCTGGCGGTGGCCCTGGTGGGAATGGCCCAGGTGAGCGCGAGGTTCTGGCTCTCGGAGAAGGGCGCGCATCCCGCAGGGGGCGGCCGCCTCGCTCGTCGCCGGGCTCGCCTGGCGCGGCATCCGCGGCTATCCCCTCACCGACGAACACTGACACGACAGAAGGAGCCCACGTGGAGGTCAAGATCGGCATCCAGCACGCGCCCCGCGAGCTGACCGTCGACACCCAGGAGGACCAGGAGACCGTCGAGCAGAAGGTTGCGGCGGCCCTGCCTGACGGGGTGCTGACCCTCACCGACACCCGGGGCCGGCGCATCGTCGTACCAGGTGACCGCATCGCGTACGTCGAGATCGGCGGCGGCGTCAGCGGCGCGGTCGGCTTCCGCTCGTAGTCGCGTACGACACACCCCGACCCACCCGTGCGGGTGTTTGCGTCCGGAGCGGCAGCGCAGGATGCTCGACGCTGACGCCGACCGACGGCGTGCAGCCTGCTTCGCGCGGGCTCGATCACGAAAGGGAGGACACCCGTGGACATCACGACCATCCTCTTCTACCTCATCGTCGGGGCGATCGTCGGCCTGATCGGCAAGTTCTTCGCTCCCGGCAGTCGCGACAACATCCCGTTGTGGCTGACCATCATCTGCGGCATCGGCGGCATGCTGATCGGTGACGTCATCTACCGGGCCTTCGGCGGCGACGGCAGCCGCGGCCTGGACTGGACCCAGGGCTTCGTCACGATCCTCACCGCCGTCGTGCTGGTGATGATCGCCGCCACGGTCACGGGTCGCTCCAAGAGCAAGGTGCTCTGACGCTGCTTCCTCGACCAGCGGGGTGCACCCGCTGGTCGAGGAGGTCCGCCGCTACGAGTCCAGCCCCAGCCGGCTCATCCGCTCGGTGTGCCGCTCGGTGAGCCGGCTGAACATCCGGCCGATCGCGGCCAGGTCCAACCCCGGTCGGTCGACGCCGCCGGCGAGGAAGGCCGCCAGGGCATCGCGCTCGGCGGCGACCCGCTGGGCCTGCGAGAGGGCCTCGCCCATCAGGCGTCGGCCCCACAGCGCCAGCCGCCCCCCGAGTCGCGCATCGGAGGCGATGCCGGCCCGCACCCGGTCGACGACGAACTCCGACTGCCCCGCGTCGTCCAGCGAGGCGATGATCAGGTCGCGGGTGTCGGTGTCGAGGTAGGCCGCGATCTCGCGGTAGAAGTCGGCGGCCAGACCGTCGCCGACGTAGGCCTTCACCAGACCCTCGAACCAGTCGGAGGGGGCGGTGTGCTCGTGGAACGCGTCGATCGGGGTGCGGAACGGCGCCATCGCCACGAACGGGTCTGCTCCCAGCTCACCGAGGCGGCGCTGGAGCGGCTCGACGTGGCCGAACTCCGCCGCGGCCATCGCGCTGAGCGCGACCTTGTCCTCCAGGTTCGGAGCCAGCTTGGCGTCGTCGGCGAGCCGCTCGAAGGCGGACAGCTCCCCGTAGGCGATCACCCCCAGCAGGTCGACGACGGCCTCGCGGTAGCTCTCGTCGGCGAAGGCAGGCGACAGCGAGGCCACCACGTCCGGAGCCGCCACGTCCGGACTTGGCGAATCGCCCGGTGATGCAGCCATGCGCGCACCCTACCGATAGGCTGGAGGCTGGTTGTGCCGCCCCGATCACGCTTCGCAGGGTGGCCCGCGCGACGTCCTCGTCCTCGAGAGACGTCGCGGTATGTGCGCGGCTGAGTGTGAATCAGCCGCATCCGAAAACTCGGCTGACCGGCTGACACTCACGAAAGCGACATAGAGATCACTACCTTCCGAGAGCTCGGGGTGCTCCCCGAGATTTGCGATGCCCTCGAACGCGCCGGCATCACCACGCCCTTCGCCATCCAGGAGATGACCTTGTCGGTGGCCCTGATGGGCACCGACCTGATCGGCCAGGCCCGCACGGGCACCGGCAAGACCCTGGCCTTCGGCATCCCCGTCCTGCAGCGCTCCGTGGCCCCGCACGACCCCGACTACGCCCAGCTGCCCCAGGGCAAGCCGCAGGCGCTCGTCGTGGCCCCGACCCGCGAGCTCGCGCTGCAGGTGTCCGGCGACCTCGACCTGGCCAGCAAGGACCGCGGCCTGCGCGTCCTGACGGTCTACGGCGGCGTGGGCTACGACGCCCAGCTCGACGCGCTCGCCTCCGGCGTCGACATCGTCGTCGGCACCCCCGGCCGGCTCATCGACCTGATGAACCGCAGGGCGCTCGACATCTCCCACGTCCACGCCCTCGTCCTCGACGAGGCCGACGAGATGCTCGACCTGGGCTTCCTGCCCGACGTCGAGCGGCTGCTGCGCCAGACGCCGGAGACCCGCCAGACGATGCTGTTCTCGGCCACCATGCCGGCCGCCATCGTGGCGCTGGCCCGCACCCACATGCGGCACCCGATGAACATCCGCGCCGAGTCGTCGTACGACACCACCATGGTCCCCGCCACGGCGCAGTTCATCTACCTCGCCCACGACCTCGACAAGCCCGAGATCATCGGACGCCTGCTCCAGGCCGAGGACGCCGACAAGATGATCGTCTTCACGCGCACCAAGCGGGCCGCCCAGCGCGTGGCCGACGACCTCGCCGAGCGCGGCTTCAAGGCGTCGGCGCTGCACGGCGACATGGCCCAGGTGGCGCGCGAGAAGGCGCTGACCCGTTTCCGCGAGGACAAGCTGAAGGTGCTCGTAGCCACCGACGTGGCGGCCCGCGGCATCGACGTCCAGGGCGTCTCCCACGTGGTCAACTACAGCTGCCCCGAGGACGACAAGGCCTACGTGCACCGCATCGGCCGCACCGGCCGCGCCGGGGCCTCGGGCATCGCGATCACCTTCGTGGACTGGGCCGACCTGCACCGCTGGAAGATGATCAACAAGACCCTCGACCTGCCGTTCGACGAGCCGCAGGAGACCTACTCGACCTCCGAGCACCTCTTCCACGACCAAGGCATCCCGCCCGGCACCAAGGGCCGCATCAAGGACCCGGAGCCGGTGGAGCCGAAGCCACGCAGCGAGCGCGGCGAGCGCGGCGAGCGAAGTGGTCGCGGCGACAAGCCGGCCGGCGACCGTCCGCCCCGCAACCGCGACCGCAGCCGCACGCGCGGAGGCCGTCCGGTGTCCGACGTCAGCGTGCCGGCCGACGAGGTCAGCGCGGACGCGCGAGGCGCGTCCGGCTCGCAGCCGCAACCGCCGCCGCCGGCGTCGGTCGGGCGGCGAGAGCGGCAGCCGACCAGCCGCCGAGACTGCCTGAGCCGAGCGCCGGCTGACCCGATCAGGTCGAGCAGCCCGGCTCAGGCCACCACGACGACGGTAGTCCCGACCGGCGCGAAGTGCCACATCGCCTTCGCGTCGGCGGTCCGCTGACGGATGCAGCCGTGCGAGGTCGGCGTCCCGAGCTGGCCGACGGTCTGCACCCGCGCGCCTTCGTCGACGGGGATGTCGTGGAAGCCGATCGCCGCGCCGGTGTCGCCGTACGCGAACCTGACGAACCACCTCATCGACCCCGAGTCCTCGATGCCGGTGGCGGTCTCCGAGCGGGAGTAGACCGCGTGGGTGCCCTGGTCGAGGTTGTCGAACATGCTGCCCGAGACGAGATAGGTACGTCGGACGACGTCGCCGTCGTCGACGAGCCAGACGCGCTGGCCTCCCTCGCTGAACACGACCCGGCGACCCGTGCCCGAGTCGCGCGGCAGCAGCCGCGCGGCAAGGTTGCGCTCGGTGGGCTGAGCGCCCGAGGCGGGGGCGAGCGGCTCGGACTCCGAGGTCTGGGGCGCGGGGACCGACGGCTTGTCGGCCGCGGCGGGCGGCGGATCTCCGGTGGGCAGCGCGCCGACGCCGCCCAGGACCGAGAGCACCGTCACGGACGCGGCGCCCACCAGCAGCGCGATGCGCCCGACGCGGGGGCGCACCTCGCGCCGGTGCTGGCTCACGACCGGCCGGCCCGCACGACCAGGGCCGCGGCCACCTCGCGGTACGCCTTCGCCCCCTTGCTCGACCGGCTGGTGCGCAGGATCGAGCGCCCCTCGGCCGGCGCCTCCGCGAACCTGATGGTCTTCGGGATCGGCGGCTCGATCACGTCGAGGTCGTAGGTCTCCGAGATGGTCTCGAGCACCGTCCGGGCGTGGTTGGTGCGACCGTCGTACAGCGTCGGCAGCACGCCCCAGACCTCGAGGTCGCGGTTGGTGAAGCGGCGTACGTCGTGCACCGTGTCGAGCAGCTGCCCGACCCCGCGGTGCGAGAGGGTCTCGCACTGCAACGGGATCAGCACGCCGTCGGCAGCGGTGAGGGCGGCGACGGTGAGCACCCCGAGCGAGGGCGGACAGTCGAGCAGCACCCAGTCGTAGGTGCGTCCGGAGCCCACCAGGTCGTCGAGCACACCCTTGAGCACGTGCTCGCGTCCGGTGCGCGTCAGCAGGTCGGCCTCCGCACGGGCCAGCTCGATGGTCGCCGGGAGGAGGTCGACACCGTCCTCGGTCTCGATGATCACCTCGGCCGGGTCGACGCCCTTGGTCAGCACGTGGTGGATCGACAGCTCGAGGTCCTCGGGGTCGATGCCGAGCGAGAACGTGAGGCACGACTGCGGGTCGAGGTCGACCAGCAGGACGGAGTGCCCGAGCTCGACGAGCGCGGCGCCGATGGAGGCGACGCTCGTCGTCTTGGCGACGCCACCCTTCTGGTTGGCGACTGCGAGACGCGTAGGGCTGGTGCTCATCGGCTCCATCATGCCGGACCCGGTGTGTTCAGGCCCGCACGACACAGGCATGCTGCCGCCCATGAGCAATGTCGCCCTCGTGACCGGCGCGACAGCCGGCATCGGACTCGCCTTCGCCCGTCGACTGGCCGGGCGCGGGCACGACCTGGTGCTCGTGGCCCGCGACGGCTCCCGGCTCGAGGGCGTGGCCGAGGAGCTGCGCTCGTCGTACGGCGTCGCTGTCGAGGTGCTCGTCGCCGATCTCGTCGACCGGGCCCAGCTGGGCACCGTCGAGAGGCGGCTGGGCGACCCCGACAGGCCCGTCGAGGTCCTGGTCAACAACGCGGGCTTCGGGCTCAAGAGACGCTTCCTCGACAACGACGTCGAGGACGAGCAGGCCATGCTCGACGTGCTGGTGACGGCGGTGATGCGGCTGACCCACGCCGCGCTCGGCCCGATGGTCGCTCGGGGATCGGGCGGGATCATCAACGTCTCGAGCGTCGCGGGATACCTCCCGCGCGGGTCGTACGCCGCCGCCAAGGCCTACGTCACCAACCTCAGCCAGTGGGCGTCGTCGGAGTACCGCTCCCAGGGTGTGCGGGTGATGGCGCTGTGCCCGGGCTTCACCAAGACCGAGTTCCACGAGCGGATGCAGGTCAAGCGCGGTTCCGGCGTCATGTGGCTCGACGTCGACCGGCTCGTCGACGACGCCCTCAAGGACTTCGACAAGGGCCGCCCCGTCTCCGTGCCCGGCGCGCACTACAAGGCGATCGTCGCCGCCACCCGCCTCATCCCCGCCCGCGCCCTCCAGACCTACCAGTCGATCGGCCGCCGCTAGCCGAGAGGCCGCCCACCTTCGGGATAGTCCCTCACGTTTGGCACCGATTTCTGGACGTGTCCGGTGCCATACGTGAGGGACTATCTCGACCGTGGGCGCCTCACCAGGTGGGGGGCGGGCCGCCGAAGGGCATCTCGACGATGGCGGGGCCCACCGAGGTGACGTCGCGCAGGATCCAGTCGTCGTGCAGCAGGAGCAGGGCCGAGGCGGGGCGCAGCACGATCCAGAGCCAGCGCCCCTGAGCCTCACCGACCAGGACGGCCCGGTCGAAGTCGGCGTCGGCCTGGCTGGTCGAGACCGACCACAGGGCGGCCTCGTGACCATCGATGCGCACGTGGGCGGTCGGGGCTCCCTCGCCGACCTCGGGGCCCGGGTCCCGTCCGCGAGTTCCCGCACAGCGGGCGCCCAGGCCGGTCCCGGCCTCCTCCGAGACGACCAGCAGGTCGACGGCCCCGTCCAGCTCGGAGGGGCCGGAACAGCAGGTGACGGTCGCGACGGCCCGGCCTCGTCGGCCCACCACCCCGAAGTCGGTCACGTGCCAGCCGGGGCTCAGCGGCCACGGCAGGTAGGTCGGGAAGGTGCCCGCAGTCGTGAGGTGCTCGGCGAAGGCGTCGTACGACGCCAGGCCGGGTCGCCACAGCGGCGGTACGGCGCCGTGCTCGGGGCAGTGCCAGGCCTGGTCGCCCTCGAGCACAGGTGTGGTGCAGCGGGGACAGCCCGCCGAGAGCGGGCCTCCCGACGACCCGGACGAGTCGACACCTGCGGCGGGCACGGGTATCAGCGTGCCGTAGCCGGGTCAGGAGTTCCAGCGCAGCAGGCAGGGGGTGTCCCGTTCGAAGCCGAGCACCGACACCGTCGCTGTGTCGAGCCGGAAGAAGCGGCCCTCCTCGGGTGGCTGCTCGATCCACCGGGCCGCGAAGACCCGCAGGGCGTGCCCGTGTCCGAAGAGCAGGACGCGCCCGTCGACGGCGCGGGCCCGCGCGATCACCCGGTCGAGGCGGGTGGCGATCTCGTCAGGCGTCTCGCCTCCCGGTGTCGGGTGCGTCCAGACGGTCCAGCCCGGCACCGTCTCCCGGATCTCGACGGTGGTGATGCCCTCGTAGTCGCCGTACGCCCACTCCACGAGGTCCTCGTCGACCTCCGCTGCCGGGAACCCGGCCAGCTCGGCCGTACGCCGAGCACGCTGGCGCGGGCTGGTGAGCACGAGCGCGAAGTCGACCCCGGCCAGCTTGGCGGGCAGCGCTCGCGCCACCTCCTCCCCCACGTCGGTGAGCGGCAGCTCGGTGGTGGAGGTGTGCTTGTGGTCGCGACTCCACTCGGTCTCGCCGTGCCGGACCAGCCACACCTCGTCTGCACTCATGCCGCGAGTCAACCAGCGGTGGTCGGACCCGGCCAGTTCTTGTCCGGCTGCGGCACCGGCCGACCGGGCTGCTCCCCGCCGCGCGCGTCGAGGTAGCTCTGCTTCGGCACCATCACCTTCCGACGGAAGATGCACACGACCTTGCCGTGCTGGTTGTAGCCGATGGTCTCGACGTGGACCACGCCGCGGTCGTCCTTCGACGTCGACTCGCGCTTGTCCAGGACGGTGGTCTCGCCGTACAGCGTGTCGCCGTGGAAGGTGGGCGCGACGTGGCGGAGCGACTCGACCTCGAGGTTGGCGATCGCCTTGCCGCTGATGTCGGGCACGCTCATCCCCAGCAGGATCGAGTAGACGTAGTTGCCGACCACGACGTTCTGGCCGAACTGCGTCGTCTCCTCGGCGTAGTGGCGGTCGAGGTGCAGCGGATGGTGGTTCATCGTGAGCAGGCAGAAGAGGTGGTCGTCGTACTCCGTGACCGTCTTGCCCGGCCAGTGCTGGTACGTCGCCCCGACCTCGAACTCCTCATAGCTGCGTCCGAACTGCATGGGCACATCGTGCCCGTCCCACCTGCCGCGGTCAGCAGCGCGTGGGACATCTCACCCGGGCGTCGCTCAGCTGCCTCCGCCACCGGCCTTGCGGCGGTGCATCTTCGGAGCCGCGCCGCCCGAGACCTCGGAGCCGTGGGCCTTCTCCTTCGTCGGCCCTGACGGGTTGATGCCGCCGTGGGCCTTCTTCCGGTCCAGCGCCTCCCGCATCTTCGCCTTGATGTCGTCGTTGTCCTTGTTCGGGTCCTTGGCGTCGGGCATGCCTCTACCCTCGCAAACCCTCCCAAGCCACGTCGAGGGGGTTGCCGGAACCACGCGTGAGCCGCACCCGTCAGATCCCCATGAAGCGCACTCTGGAAGCCCTTGCCGGCGTCGCTGCGGCCGCGACGCTCCTGCTCTCCGCGTGCGGCGGGGCCGCCGACGACGACACGGCCAACGACCCGGCTGCGGACCCGAGCTCCACCGCACCCACGAGGGCCCGCCGAGGAGCCCGAGATGATCGGGGACTTCGCGGCGTACCCGCACGACGACTACACCTACGACCTCGAGGTGCAGTGCTTCTGCCCCTACTTCGGCGAGCCCGTCACGGTGACCGTCGCCGGCGGTGAGGTCTCCGACGCCGTGTGGGCACAGAAGTCCCGCGACCACGCGAAGGGCGAGACGGTCACCGACGAGTGGCTCCGCCTCGGGATCAACGACCTCCTCGAGGAGGCGGCGGACCCGACGTACGACAAGGTCGACGTGCGCTGGCCCGACGGCGCCGACCACCCCGCGCAGATCGCGATCGACAAGATGAAGGACGCCACGGACGACGAGATCACCTACGTGATCGCGAACGTCCAGCCGGATCACGACTGAGCGGTCAGCGGAGCTTGTAGTCCTCCAGGAGCCGGCGGCCGATGATCATCCGCTGGATGTCGGCGGTGCCCTCGCCGATGAGCAGCATGGGCGCCTCCCGGTAGAGGCGCTCGATCTCGTACTCCTTGGAGAAGCCGTAGCCGCCGTGGATGCGGAAGGAGTCCTCGACCACCTGGGCGCAGTACTCCGACGCGAGGTACTTGGCCATGCCGGCCTCGAGGTCGTTGCGCTCGCCCTTGTCCTTGACCCGCGCGGCTCGCACCATCATCGCGTGGGCGGCCTCGATCTTCGTGGCCATCTCGGCGAGCCGGAAGAGGACGGCCTGGTGCTCGGCGATCTTCTTGCCGAACGTCTCGCGGGTCTGGGCGTAGGCGACACCGAGCTCGAAGGCCCGGTTGGCGACGCCGCAGCCGCGCGCCGCGACGTTGACGCGGCCCACCTCGACGCCGTCCATCATCTGGTAGAAGCCCTTGCCGGGCGCGCCGCCGAGGATCTGGTCGGCGGAGATGCGGTGGCCCTCGAACACCATCTCGGTGGTGTCGACGCCCTTGTAGCCCATCTTCTCGATCTTCCCGGGGATGGTGACGCCCTGGGCGGTCTCGCCGAAGCCGACCTCCTTCTCGACCAGGAACGTCGTCATCCTGCGATACACCGAGGCGTCCTCGTCGGCATCGTCGTCGGTGCGCACGAGCACGGCGACGAGGTTGGCTGAGGCGCCGTTGGTCAGCCACATCTTCTGGCCCGTGATCTCGTAGTCGCCGTCGCCCGACCCCTGCACCCGCGTGGCCTTGGTCGTGATGGCGGCGACGTCGGAGCCGCAGCCGGGCTCGGACATCGAGAAGGCGCCGCGCACCTCACCCGTCGCCATCCGCGGGAGGTACCTCCGCTTCTGCGCTGGCGTCCCGTGCTGGAGCAGCATGTAGGCGACGATGAAGTGGGTGTTGATGATGCCGGAGACGCTCATCCAGCCGCGCGCGATCTCCTCGACCGCCAGCGCGTAGGTCAGCAGCGACTCGCCGAGCCCGTCGTACTCCTCCGGGATCATCAGGCCGAACAGGCCCAGCTCCTTGAGCCCCTCGACGATCTCGGTGGGGTACTCGTCGGCATGCTCGAGCTCGGTCGCCACGGGCAGGATCTTCGCCTCGACGAACTGGCGGACCGCCTTGAGGATCTCGGTCTGGTCCTCGGTGAGTCCGTCGGTCTGGCACAGGCGTCCCATGGGTGCTCCTTGCAGGTGGGCGACCGCCAGAGGCTACCCGTCGGTCCCGCCCGGCCCTATGGCTTGGGCCACACCAGGAGCAGGTGGGCCAGCGCGTCGACGGTTGCCCCGAGCCGCTCGTCGGGAGGTACGTCGGCGGGGTCGACGCCCGGGACCGGACTCGGACGCAGGTCCTCGAGGTCGCCCACCACGCGCAGGCCCAGGCCGCCGAGCCCGTCGATCATGGCCTGGGCCCGCTGGCCCAGCCACGGGTCGGCCAGGTCTTCCGCCATGGTGAGACCGATCGGGGACTCGAGGTCGCGGCGCGGAGCGAGTCCGCGCTTGGCGAGGCGTTTGACGACGGCGTTGTAGTCGTGGGTCGACAGTGCGCCGCCGAGCCGCTCGTTGAGGGTCCGCATCACCTCGGCGGACGCGGCACCGAGCGACTCGTTGCCCCCGGCCGCGTGGGTCGACGCAGCGTCGAACGGCCCCGGGTCGAGCCCGACGGCCGTGCAGAACCTGCGCCACAGCAGGTCGCCGGCTTCGCCGGCTCGGCGGCACGGTGACGATCGTCACCGCGTCCGCGCCCACGCCCCGTGACCACCGCCGGGCGATCGGCGTCGCTGCCTGGTGGCGCCAGAACCGGCGAGCCGGCCCGGGTTGCTTCGGGTCGCCGTGGCGCACGGCTGCGACGAAGTCCGCCCACGATCCGACCTCGCCGTTCTTGACGCTCTCCTGCCACATGGAGGGGATGGTTCGGCCGAGGTCGCGCACCGTCACCACCACCTCGACCGAGGCCGGTGCGAGCGAGGCCACGATGCGTCGGATGCCGGCGGGGTTGGTCGTGGCCAGGAACTCCATCGACACGACAGCGGTGCCTGGCCAGGCCGCGATCTCGGTGCGCAACCGGTCCCACGCGCCGACGGCGTCGGCCGGCACTTCGCCGTCGCGCCGGTGCCCGCGCACGTCGATGACGGCGGCGACCTGGTGTCGCCAGCTCGGACCGGGGAACAGGAAGCCCTGGGCGGCGAGGGCGTCGCGGTTCCGGCCGAGGGTGCGTTGGAGGTAGGACGTGCCCGACTTCAGGCAGCCGACGTGCAGCACCACCCGCTCGGCCATGTGCCCCTCACGACCTGGCAGCGGCGCGGGCGCGCGCCTCGAGCACCGGCACGAGCGCGGCCTCCACGCGGCGTACCTGCTCCTCGAGCCGGCTCGCGAGGAGCGCGTTCTCCTCGAGCTGCTCCCCCACCGAGGCGACGCGCGCCTCGAGCGCGCGAACGTCGGCCAACCCGATGCCCACCGCGACGCGGTGCGCCACGGCGACGGCGTCGGCGCGACGCAAGGACACCCGCGTCACAGGGCACCCTTGCGATACCTGGTGAGGGCGCGCCCTGTGACCGCCTTGCTGCTCTGACCCGGCGGCATCATCAGCTCGGTCACCACGTCGGTCAGCTCGGCAACGCGCAGGTGCAGCGCCCGAGCCGCAGCAGCCTCGGCCTCGAGCTCGGCGATCCTCGCGCGCAGCTGGTCGTGGCGACGGTCCACGTGCTGGGAGGTCACGCGGCGTACGACGCCCTTGCCGAACGACGACAGCCGCGACCCCTCCTCGTCCGCATCGGCCTGGGCTGCCTCGAGATCGCGCGTGCGCGCACGGACGAGCTCGAGCAGGCGCACGATCGTCGCCAGCGCGGCGTCGAGCAGCTCGGCGTCGGTGGTGTCTCCGGGCAGCCGGGCCTCCGGCCTGCTTGCGGCAAGGTCGCCGAGATCGCCGCGCACGTCGTAGCCGGCGGCCGCGATCCGCTCGGCCGCCTGCTCGGCCCGCCTGCTCGCGTCGGCGAACTGCTCGTCGGTGAGCCCGATCGGCTCGCGGTCCAGGCCGGCCAGGATGCCGTGCGCGAGCGTGTCGCGCAGCCAGCGAGCCTGCTCCCTGTTGCCCGTGATCGGGTCGCGGACCTTCTCGTTGACGCGACGCAGCAGCTCGGCCGCCACCACGCCGAGGGACTGGTTGACCCGCTCGACGTCGAGCACCAGGCCGGGCACGTCGAGACCGCAGGCTGCGGCGAACCGGTGCCACAGCTCGGCCCGGCCGGGTCCGGCCGCCGCGTCGCGCGGAACGGTGACGATGTGCACCCGCTCGGGCGGGAGAGTGGCGCCCCAGCGCGCTGCGACGCCCGCGGGGTCGAGCGTCCGCCACCCCCACTCGGCGCGGACGCCGGCCCGCTCGGGCCGCGGCTTCCAGTCCTCGAGCCTGGTGGTGAGCGCGAACTTCAGGCGCTCCTGCCAGGCCGACGGCACCGACGCACCCAGGTCGCGGGCGGTGATCACGACATGCACCTCGAGATCGGCCAGGTCGCCGAGCGCTGCAGCGACCTGGTCGGCCGAGGCGCCCGCGAACAGCTCGTAGCTGAGGATCGACACGTCGCCGCGCCACCCCCGGATCTGCTTGACCAGCCGGTCCCACGACGTTCGAGCGCTGTCGGGGAGGTTCTCGAGCCGAGGGTCGTGGCGGACCACCATCGCGGCGTGGATGCGGTCGAGGTGGGTGTCGCCGACGACGCGCACCCCGGCGTCGTGGAGCCGGGCGCGGTTGGTCTCGAGCACCTGCTGGAGGTACGTCGTGCCGGACTTGGGCGCCCCGACGTGCAGGTAGACCCGTTTGGTCACTCGGTCACTCCTCCGTCAGCCCCGTCGGGAGCCCCGTCCGCCGCGTCTGCGGAGCGTGGCCACTCGACGATCATCCTCCACCGCGCAGGGGCCCCGCCGCCCAGGGCGGCGCCCGCCGCGAGGAAGCCCTCGCGGTGCACGACGCGCCCGCCCAGCCGGGTGGCCTGGCCCTCGACCACGCGGGGGTCCACCGGGAGCAGCTTCGCGCCGCCGTGCTCGGTGCGCCACTCGGTGCGGTCGCGCGGCGACGCCGCCTCGCCCTCGAGATAGGCGTGTCCGCCGCCGCGCAGCAGCATGGTCGTGAAGCGCCAGAAGTTGTCCTGGCCGTCGGGGTCGAGGCCCTCCAGCAGGTGCCGGGCGTAGACGGCCCGGGGCTGCTCTGTCGGCAGCCGGCGGCAGAGCAGGGCCGCGCGGGTCAGCACGTCGCGCAGGTCGTAGAGGTTCAACGACTGGAACTTCGCCGGGACACCGAGACGCTTGGCGACCTTGCGCGCGGGTCGCAAGCTGGTCCGGGCGTAGTCGAATCCCCGCACCTCGAAGCCTCGTCCCGCGATGCATGCCGCGTCCTGCCCCGTGCCGCTGCCGACCTCGACCAGGCGCGTGCCGGGCTCGAGCCGGTCGGCGACCCACGTGGCGAAGTCGGAGGGGCCGTGCTCGGGGTTCTTGGCCAGGTCGGTGAGGTAGCGCTCCCAGTCGCGGCGACTGCGCATCAGCGAGCCGAACCAGCCGTCGAAGCGCATCGGTGATCTCCGGTCCGGGCTCGTGCCGGAAGGACGGGTCGGGGACCTGCCACGAGGGCCCGTAGGAGACCGCGAGCATCGCGGCGGGGTCGGCCGGGGTCGGCAGCATCCGGCCCTCGAACTACATCTCGCCCAGCGGCTCGATCGCCGAGCGGGGCACGACGGCACGCACCGTCGCCGTCTCGTAGAGCACGTCGCCGACGTAGAAGCAGGTGTAGACGTCGATGCTGGCCTTGCTGCCGTCGGGCACCGGGAAGACCACGGTGATGAAGCTGCCGGACTTGTCCAGGACGGTCATGCCGTGAGCGCGCAGCGCGCGGGCGATCGCGTAGAGCTCGACCGTCATCTCGGCCGGCGTCGGCTTCTCGGACACGTAGGCGAGATCGATGTCGGAGTCGTGCCCGATCACCTTGCCCTCGCGAGCCGCGCCGAGCAGGGTGCCGAAGGCGATCCAGCCGCGCACGCCGCACTCGCGTCGCATCACCTCGAGGATCTCCTCGGTGCGGTCGACCATCTGCACGATCACCCGGCTGTCGCGACCCGAGAACGGGCGCTGCAGCAGGCCCCACTTGTCGATCATCACCGGGATGCCGTCCCGGTCGACGAACTCGACGCGGCCCTGGCCGCGTCCGAAGACGACCTCTCCGGCGAAGATCTCCCGGTCCTTCTCCACGACGCGGACGTACGCCGTGCCGTCGAGCCACTTGCCCATCCGAGCGGGCCAGGCGACCAGCACCTCCTCGTCCGAGCCCTCTGGCCCGGCGGCCCCTGGCGCTGAACGACCACGCGTGGTGGTCGTCGAAGAGCACGTCGCACGACCCGGAGAAGCCCGCGGGAAGGTGGATGCCGGCGTCGTCGACCCGCGGGGTCGTCAGGTTCGCGGTCTCCGGCACGACGAGCAGGCTATCCCTGGGGTCAGGGAGCCGGAACGGTCACCGTCGTGCTGAGCACGGCGTGGTCGGTGATGCGGCGGACGGCGGGCGAGGAGTCGATGCGGAAGCCGTCGAACTCGAGCTCGCGTGACCCGAAGATCCAGTCGACGCGCATCTCCGCGGGCGGCCGGCACCCCCCGGCCTGGGAGCCGCCGCTCGCGGCGACGAGCGCCGTCTGCGCCGTCACGCGGCAGAACACCTCGGCGTGCTCGTTGAAGTCGCCCATCAGCACGATCGGGAGCCCGTCCTCGGCCAAGGCGTTGACGGCGGCGATCTCGATCGCCTCGGCCCGGTCACGCTCGTCCTCGCGCCCCTGCCGGTCACGCGGGGAGTTGTGGACGTTCATCGCGTAGATCTCGCGGCCCGTCTCGCGGTGGCGTAGTCGGACGACGGGCATCGGCCGGGTGCCGTCCATGAACGGGATGGTGATGTGGCTCTGCCAGGTCGACTCCCAGACGTCGTCGCGCCACATCAGGTTCGTCGGCACGCCGGCCTGCCCGAGCGCGGTGCCGGGATAGAAGGAGAAGCCCGGCGACGCTGCCGCGAGGACGGCGTACTGGTCGCTCTGGAGCTCGCTGAAGCCCACGACGTCGGCGCCGTACGACGCCAGGAGGCCGACCGCCCAGCCGATCCGGGTCGTTCCCGCGGCGAACTCCGACGGCCGCACCGCCCGCGGCGCTGTGCTGGCTGCCGAGCACGTTGAACGTGGTCACGTGGAAGGAGAACGGCTGCAGCCGGGCGGCCTCCTCGGCGGCGTCGGCCAGGTCGCGGGCGCCGGGAGGGGCCACCGGCGGGCGCGCCTCGATGCCCTCGGCGGCGATCTCGTCGGGCGCCATCGTCGCCAACCGCGCTGCCTCGCGCTCGCCGCGGCTCGCCGACGGGGTTCCGGGCAGGGCCGTCGGGTCGGGGCCCGGACCGGCGGCCGGCTCGTCGCCGTCGATCAGGTTGACGAGGAGCAGGATCGTGGCCAGGACCGCGACGACCGCCAGCGTGGCGATCGTCGCGGACCGGCTCCTCATCTGCTCAGGACACGGCGCTCAGGACAGGGGGTACGAGCTCGTCGGCGCGTCCAGCGGCGGCAGGTCGGCGAGCGGGGGCACGTCGACGCCGTCGGCGCGCATCTTGGCGTACGGGTCGAACGGGAGGCCCTTGAGCGCCATCACCGCCGCGCGCCCCATGACCCCGATGCCGGGCGTCGTGCCGGGCGCCAGGTTGCTGAACCTCGGCGGGTGGGCGTAGAGCCAGTCGATCCAGTCGGCGTACTTGCGGAGCAGCTTGCCGCCGTAGATCTTCGCGACGACCTCGTCGGACGCGAGCCCGACCGCCGTCCAGTTGGCAGTGCCGTTGAAGACGACCTTCGCGTCGGTCACACCGTCGTAGTGGCCGCTGATCGTCATGTCCTTCATGTGCAGGTAGCGGTCGTACACCCCGTCCCGCGTGAAGTCCTGGGCGATCTGGCGGAACGGCATCGGTCGGGGTCCCTTGTTGCGGAACACCGACATCACCTCGTTGCCGAACACGGCGTAGACGATCTTGATGTCGCAGCCGCGGTTCCACATGCGCATGAGCCGCTGCGCGATGAGAATGCCGCGCTCACCGTGCATGGAGGTCATGGCGATCCGGATCTTGGTCTTGCCGCCGTTGATCGTCGAGCCCTGGCATCGCGTCTTGCCCAGCTCGGTGAGCACCGGATCGTGCTCGGTGCCGACGCCCTTGTAGGGGTAGAACCAGGTGTGGATCTTGTTGTCGGCGGTGGCGAAGCCGAGGTACGGCTGCTCGAGGTTCTTGTCGTGCGCCATCTCCTGGAAGACGCCCTCGAACTGGCTGTACATCGTCAGGTCACGACGGACGGTGTAGAGGTCGTTCCACTGGGCGCTGGCGGCAAGGTCGGTCGCGTTGGCGGAGCCGAACATGATGATGTTGCGGGTATTGCCGGCCTTGCTGAACAGGTAGAACTTCGTGTGCGCGATGCCACGCGCAGCGCGGCAGGCGCTCACACACTTGCGGACGAAGCTCTTCATCGACTGCTTGCGCTTGCCGTTGCCGACCTTGAGCGCCTTCTCGAGTCGGTTGACACCCTGGTTCGGGTTGGAAGGGTTGGCGTTGAGCCGGTCCATGACGACGCGCACGGAGACCTGGCGCCGGATGTGCGCGCGGATCAGCGCGTTGACGATCGCGTCGCTGCGCACGTTCCAGCTCGCGATCCGGATCTGCTCCTTCTTCGGCACGCTGTTGATGGTCCGGATCAGGTGCCGGATGATGTTGCGCCGCGACTCCTCCCCGGCCAGCGGGTTGTTGAACCGCACCCCCTCTTCGGGCGTGTAGTGGTCCGGCGTCGCTGTCGCCGGGGCCGCGGTGCCGACGAAGACGGCGAGCGACGCGACGAGCGCGGCGGCGAGGAGGCCTGCCGTCAGGCGGAGGCGGGGGCGGGGGCGGGTGGTCACGATAGGCACGCGTGGGTCTCCCTGGGTCGGCTGCGTGTCGTCATCAAGCGTTCGGACGCCCGTGGCTGACAAATTGTTCGTGCTGGGACCTTGCGGACTCGTCGGTGCTGTCTGGATGGCGAGCCGGGTGGCGGAAGGCCACCCCACACCGGGCTCGAGGCGCGAGAAAGGGGGCTCCCCCGAGTCGGGGATGCTACCAGCCGAACCTACGCAGACCCTGATCGGCGAGCCGTGGGGCGGACGTGGACCAGGCGCTCAGCCGCTGCACTTGTGGAGCGCGTCGACGTACGTCGCGTCGTCGAGGAGCTTGCCGTCGACCTCGTAGATGACCCCGCCGGGCACCGCCCAGAAGCTGCTCTCGTAGGTGATGAGCGGCTTGCCGAACTCGCAGTAGCGGCCGTCGGCCTTGACCCGCTGGTCGCCGTCATAGCAGTCCTGGTAGCCCCCGGGAAGCTTGGCGCCGTCGACCCACACGTCGGAGCACTGCGGCTCCTTGGGCTTCTCCGACTCCGTCGGCTCCGACGTCGTCGACTCCGTGGGCGAGGCCGTCGCCGAGCTGGTCTCACCGGCCGGATCGGTCGCGGTGCTGTCAGGGTCGTCGCCGCTGCAGCCCGCCAGCAGTGTGACCGCGGCGACGACGACGAGGACGCCCAGCAACCGCACGGGTCCGAGGCCGACTCGCGTGCGCGCGTGGGCTGTCATGGCCCAATGGTACGCCGCACACCCGACCCGCGGGGCTGGTGTGCAGAGGTCGTGATCCGGGTCAGCGATCGCGGCGGCCGAGCAGGCGGCGGCGTACGTTCGGAGCCGCGGCGGCACCGCCCGTCGGCGCCGCTTCGGTCGCGAGGGTCAGCACCATCTCGGCGAGGGCCGAGGTCGCGACCTCCAGCGCGGAGTCGTCGTCGACGTCGTCGGGGTGCGGACTGCCCGCGGGTGGCGGCCGCGGCACGAGCTCGCCGGCGTCCCCGTGCACCGGGTGGCCGGCGGCGTGGATCTCGGCGAGCCAGCGCTCGGTCGCGGCTGCCAGGACCGGCACCAGGTCGGCGGGCGTACGCGGGCGATCGCCGCCTTGGCGGGCCAGCACCCGCTCGGCGAGCACCCGCTTGACGACGCGCGAGTAGCCCGGCTGGGGCAACGCCCCGTCGAGCGAGGCGTTCACCGCCCGAAGCACGGCGATCTCGCCGCGGCCCAGCGAGGCGTTCACCGCCTGCGGAGGAACGCGCACCGGATCGACCAGGCCCGCCTCGACCCCTGCGGCGTCGGCGAAGCGCCGCCACAGCTCCCCCGTGGGCGCCGTCGGGGGCGGGCACACGACGAGGTGGACGCGCTCGGCGGGCACCGCGCTCGACCACCGGCGCAGGGCCGCGGCGTAGTCCTGTGCGTGCCAGAAGTGCGGGCGCTCGCCGGCAGTCCCAGGAGGCAGGTCGGCCCGGAACTGCTCAGCATCGAAGTCGGCGAACGACCGCGCGTCGCCCAGCTTGACCTCCTCCTGCCAGTGCGCGGTTGCCTGCCGGCCGAGCTCGCGGGCCGTGACGACGACGTGGGTCTCCAGCCCGTCCAGCGGCGCCAGCGCGGCGGCGATCTCGGACTCGTCCGCGCCACCGAGGATCTCGTGGCTGATCACCGTCGTCCCCGGGTGCTCACGGGCACGCGCGCACAGCGCCGCCCAGCTGCCGGCGATGGCGGCGGCGTCCAGCCCGAACTTCTCGTGGCTCCCGCGCACCTCGACGGCCGCGTGGAACATCCCGCCCGGCCTCAGGAACGGGTAGAGCACCCCGCCGGCGCGCAGCTCCTCGCGCTGCTCGGCGAGCAGGCCCTGGAGGTACGTCGTGCCGGTCTTGGGCAGGCCCACGTGCAGCACCACCCGCTGCTGGGAACCGGTCGCCACCGGGCCATCGTGTCACCCTGATTCGGCGCAGCTGTGTGGGTAGCGTGTGCTCACGTGAGCACCGCCCCCTCGCGCGTCTTCGCGGCCCGGCTGGTCGGGCTGCCGATCTTCGACCCGCAAGGGGACCAGGTGGCCAAGGTCCGCGACCTCGTGGTGTCGCTGCGCGCCGACGTCCGCCAGCCCCGCGTGCTCGGGATGGTGGCCGAGGTCTTCGGCCGGCGCCGCATCTTCGTACCGATGACGCGCGTCACCCACGTGGACAGCGGTCAGGTCTACACGACCGGGTTGCTCAACATGAGGCGTTTCGAGCAGCGCCCGACCGAGACGCTCGTCGTGGGTCAGATGTTCGACCGCACGGTGACCGTGCACTCCACCGGCGTCTCCGGCACCGTGTTCGACGTCGGCATCGAGCAGGCCCGCAACCGCGACTGGGTGCTGAGCCGCGTCGCGCTCCAGGAGCCCGCCAAGGGTCTGCGCAGGCGCGGGCCAGACCCACGTCGCGGAGTGGGACGACGTCGACGGCTTCACCCGGCACGAGGCGATGCAGGGCGCCACCCACCTGTTGGCCGCGCTCAACGAGATGAGGCCGGCCGACGCGGCCAACGTGATCCACGACCTGCCCGCCGAGCGGCGTACCCAGGTGGTCGCCGCGCTCGACGACGAACGACTCGCCGACGTCCTCGAGGAGCTGCCCGACGAGGACCAGGTCGAGATCCTCGAGCACCTCGAGGCCGAGCGGGCCGCCGACGTCCTCGGGGAGATGTCGCCCGACGACGCCGCCGACCTCATCGCCGACCTCCCCCCGGAGACCGCCGCCCTGCTGCTCGAGCTGATGGAGCCGGACGAGCGGGAGGACGTGCGCCGGCTCCTGGAGTACGGCGAGGAGACCGCCGGCGGGATGATGACGCCGGAGCCGGTGATCCTGCCGCCCGACGCCACGGTCGCCGAAGCGCTGGCGCACGTACGCCGCGAAGAGCTGCCCACGTCGTTGGCCGCGCAGGTCTACGTGTGCCGGCCGCCGCTCGAGACGCCGACCGGGAAGCTGCTCGGCCTCGCCCACATCCAGCGGCTGCTGCGCGAGCCGCCGTCGACCCTCGTCGCCGGCGTCCTCGACCGCGAGACCACCTACATCAAGGCCGACGCCTCCCTCCAGGACGTCGCCGTGCACCTGGCCTTCTACAACCTCACGGCCGCCCCCGTGGTCGACGACGAGGGCCGCCTGCTCGGTGCGGTGACCGTGGACGACCTCCTCGACCACCTGCTGCCCGACGGCTGGCGCGATCGCAAGACCGGGGCCTGGTGAGGGCTGCCATGGCCGAACGCAAGCAGGAGGACCGCCCGCGCGGCAACCGGCTCGACACCCCGCTGGAGTCGCGCCGCTCGCTGATCAGCAGGCCGTCGTACGACGCCGATGCCTTCGGCATCTTCGCCGAGCAGTTCGCCCGCTTCATGGGCACCGCGAAGTTCCTCGTCTACATGACCCTCTTCGTGCTCGTGTGGATCGGCTGGAACGCCGTTGCTCCCGAGGACCTGAAGTGGGACGCGTACCCGTTCATCTTCCTGACCCTGATGCTCAGTCTCCAGGCGTCGTACGCCGCCCCGCTCATCCTGCTGGCGCAGAACCGCCAGGAGGTGCGCGACAAGGTGGTCGCCGAGCAGGACCGGCAGGCCAACGGCCGCGCCCACGCCGACATGGAGTTCCTCGCCCGTGAGGTGGCCTCGTTGCGGATGGCGATGGGCGAGGTGGCCACGCGGGACTACCTGCGCTCGGAGCTGCGAGCGCTCCTCGCCGAGCTCGAGGAGGTGCGCGAGCGCAACGACCGGCAGGAGGGGGTCTCGCGACCCGCTCCCGAGGCCAGGGATCTGGGCCCGGCCACCTAGACTCGGGCGCATGGCAACACCCACTCCCGAGCAGGCACATCCGGAGGTCTGGGCGGCACTCGCGACCGTCCAGGACCCCGAGATCCATCGTCCGATCACCGAGCTCGGGATGGTCGAGTCGATCGCCGTCTCCGAGGGCGGCGTGGTCGCCGTGACCGTCCTGCTCACCGTGTCGGGCTGCCCCCTCAAGGACACCATCACCCGCGACGTCAACGCCGCCGTCGGCAAGGTCGACGGCGTCCAGGGCGTCGAGCTCACGTTGGGCGTGATGAGCCAGGAGCAGCGCGCCGAGCTGCAGCAGAACCTGCGCGGTGGCAAGCCCGCCAAGGAGATCCCCTTCGCCCAGCCCGGCTCGCTCACCCGCGTGATCGCGGTCGCGAGCGGCAAGGGCGGCGTCGGCAAGTCCTCGGTGACGGTCAACCTCGCCCAGGCCCTGGCCGCCCAGGGGCTGAAGATCGGCGTGCTCGACGCCGACATCTACGGACACAGCGTCCCCGCGATGCTGGGCGTGGCCGACGTCCGGCCGACGCAGGTCGAGGACATGATCATGCCGGTGCCGACGGCGTCCGGCATCTCGGTCATCTCGATCGGCCAGCTGAAGCCGCGGCGCGACCAGGTGGTCGCGTGGCGCGGCCCCATGCTCGACCGCGCCCTCGTGCAGATGCTGGCCGACGTCTACTGGGGCGACCTCGACGTGCTGCTGCTCGACCTGCCGCCCGGCACGGGTGACATGGCGATGTCGCTGGGCCAGCACCTGCCGTCGGCCGAGGTCCTCGTCGTGACGACCCCGCAGGAGGCCGCCTCCGAGGTTGCCGAGCGCGCCGGCACGATGGCCTCGATGATGCACCAGCGGGTCATCGGCGTGATCGAGAACATGAGCTACCTCGCCTGCCCGCACTGCGGTCCCGAGCACAAGATCGAGGTCTTCGGGTCCGGGGGCGGTGACCAGGTCGCCGCCACGCTGTCGCGCCGGTTCGGCTACGACGTCGCGGTGCTGGGTCGCATCCCGCTCGAGCCGTCACTGCGCGAGGGGGGCGACGTGGGGAAGCCGGTCGTCGAGGCCGACCCCACCGCGCCCGCGGCCCAGGAGCTCACCCGCATCGCCGAGGGTCTGGCCGGGCGGGGTCGAGGTTTGGCAGGAATGCAGCTAGGACTCACGCCGACCAGTAAGTTCTGACCTGTGTTCGGGGTCGGTCTGACGGAGATTGCGGTCATCGCGTTCGTCGCCGTCCTCGTCTTCGGGCCCGACAAGCTCCCCGATCTGGCCCGCCAGGCGGCCCGGTTCTTCAAGGTCGCGGGGAAGATGGCCCGCGAGGCGCGCGACGAGCTGCGCACCGAGCTCGGCCCTGAGTACTCCGACCTCGAGCTGCGCGACCTCGACCCGCGCACGATCGTGCGCAAGCACATCTCCGAGGCGATGAAGGACATCGACCTCGACGACGACGAGGACGCCGAGGACGAGATCGGCGCCCGGCGCCGTCAGCGCGAGCAGCGTGAGCTCGCCGAGGGCGAGCTGCCGCCCTACGACGCCGAGGCGACCTGATCCCGCTAGTCCCGGCTCTGGACGGCCGAGATGGCCGCGTAGGCGAACAGGAGCCGCCCGGCGCCGGCGCCCGCCTCCACGAAGTCCGCGCCCACGCGGTGCAGCACGACCTCGTGGAAAGCCCCGTCGCGCAGCCGGACCACGCACGGGGCCGCGCCGTCGGCGAGTCGACGCAGGGCCGAGGCGAAGCCGAGGCCGGCCAGCCGTGACCAGGCCACCTCGGGCACCGACCGGTCCGAGGCGCCGCGCATCACGGTGATGGCGTCGAGCCTGACCGCCCAGTCCTGAGCGGGTCCACGGACCGCGCACCAGTCGGACGCCACCCTCTCCAGCCTGCCCTCCACCAGCCCGACGCCGTTGACCTCGAGCGCGACAGGCGTGCCGACCGACGCCATCATCCGGCTGGCGAGCGTCACGCCGGCGTACTCCGCGCGGCTGCGGTCGGCGAGCTGCGGGAGCCGCTCGAGGTGGAAGACCGCCTCGGCTCGGTGCTCGAGCTCCTCCAGCACCGAGAACAGCTCCGCGAACCCACCGACGTCCCCCGTGCGCGTCATGCGGCCATCCTGCCTTGTCCACAACTGTTGTTTGACGATGCCCCACAAACCTGTGTTGATACAGGCAAACACAAGCAAACGAAAGGTTTCGCATGGGGTCGATGGGAGTCAATGATCGGGCGGTGGAAGGCCGGAGGACGGCGGCCAGAGCGGCCAGGGCCGCGCTGGTCTGGGTGGCGGCAACGGCGGCGGCCGGTGTCCTGGTCGGTTGGCTCCGGCCAGATCTGGCCCTCGCCGGCGGTCCGCCGGCCTCCCTCGACGCCGCGCTGGCTCAGGGTGCCGCCCTCGTGGCCTCGGCCTGTCTCGGCTGGTTGTGGCTCGTGACCGGGCTGACGGTGCTCGAGGCCGTCGACCTCGGCCCTCGCAGGCGCCTGGGCTGCCCGCCAGCCCTGAGGCGGGTGGTCCTGGCCGCGTGCGGTGTCGCCCTGGCGGGTGGCGCCGCCGTACCGGCGCTGGCCGCCGATCCGGGCGACCACACCGCGCGCGGTCGCGGCGCGCACGTCGTGGCCGGCCTGGCTCTCCCCGAACGGACGTACGGCGCGTCGACGGAGGTCCGCCCGGCGCGGCCGACGACGCCGGTGGCGGCCGCCCGCCCCGCCCGCGCGCACGTCGTGGTCGCGCCCGGCGACAGCCTGTGGTCGGTCGCCGCCCGGCTGCTCCCCGAGGCGGCGCCGGACGCCGAGGTCGACGCGCTCTGGCGCAGGATCTACGCCGCGAACCGGTCCCTCATCGGTGACGACCCGGGACTGGTCCGTCCCGGGCAGCAGCTGCTCGTGCCGGAGGGGCGGCGATGAGCGCCCGCCTGGCGCTGCGGCGCTACGAGGGAGTCGTCCCCGTCGCCAGTGTCCAGGGCACGCTCGCCCTCGAGGTCTCCGCCCAGGCCCGCCCACGACTCGCTCCCCCGCCGACGGCGGCCGAGCCCGGCAGCGATCCAGCCACGATCCAGGCAGCGATCCCGGCACCGATCCCGGGCACCCGCTGGTCGCCGACATCGTCAGCATCGAGCAGCCGCTGCGCCGTCGGCTCGAGGCGTGGGCGCAGCGCTACGCCCAGGCGGCTGTCGAGATCGTCGGCGGGCACCGCCCCGCCGCCCAGCTGCTGCGCTGGACGCGGCCGGACGTGTACGCCGACCTCTGCCGTCGCACCCAGCTCGTCGCCCGCGCCGCTGGGAGCCCTCCGGGCCAGGGCCGTCCGCGCCAGGCCGTCCGCCCGCAGGTGGTGAGCGTCCGCGCCAGCTTCGTCACCCTCGATGTCTGCGAGGTGAGCATCCGGGTGCGCCACGGCGAGCGGTTCCGCGCCGTCGCGGCCCGCTTCGAGACCCTCGACGGCCGCCTCCAGTGCACCGCGCTGGAGTTCGCCTGACCAGGCGCCCAGGCTGACGCGCCCGGCGTGCCGTGAGGCCGCGGCCGGTGGGGCCGCCGGGAGGCGCCGTGGCAGCGCTTGTACTTCTTGCCCGAGCCGCAGGGGCACAGGGCGTTGCGGCCGACGGAGGCGAACGGGTCGTCCTCGCCCGACGCCGAGGACGCACGGACCTCCGCGTCGCCGTCCTCGCTCGGGGCGGAGTAGGACAGCCGCTGCGGCTGCTTGGGCCGGTCGAGGCCCTTCGCCCTGATCTGGGGGCCGCCTGCGGCAGCGGGGACCGCCGGCTTCTCGAAGACCGACGGCACCTCCTGGCGCATCGGCTCGGTGTCGACCTCGAGGCCGGTCGCCGGGTCGATCACCAGCTCCTCGTCCTCGTCGTCGTCCTCCTCGACCTCGACGTCGAGGTTGAACAGGAAGCCGACCGACTCCTCCTTGATGCCCTCCATCATCGTGGCGAACATGTCGAAGCCCTCGCGCTGGTACTCCACCAGCGGGTCGCGCTGGGAGTAGGCCCGCAGGTAGATGCCCTCGCGCAGGTAGTCCATCTCGTAGAGGTGCTCGCGCCACTTGCGATCGAGCACGGAGAGCACGACGCGACGCTCGAGCTCACGCATGATCTCCTCGCCGACCTCGGCCTCGCGGCGGTCGTAGGCCGCGTGCGCGTCCTTCTTGATCTCCTCGACCAGGACCTCGCGGCTCATGTTCTCGCGACCGCCGGCCTCCTTCTCCAGCTGCTGGTGCGAGAGCGAGATCGGGTAGAGCTGCTTGAGGGCGACCCAGAGGGCGTCGAGGTCCCAGCCCTCGGCGAACTCCGCGGTCGCGCCGATGACGTAGCCCTCGACGACGTCGTCGAGGAAGGTCCGGATCTGCGCCTCGAGGTCGGCGCCCTCGAGCACCTCGCGGCGCTCGGCGTAGATGACCTCACGCTGGCGGTTCATCACGTCGTCGTACTTCAGGACGTTCTTGCGGGACTCGAAGTTCTGCGACTCGACCTGGCCCTGGGCGTTGGCGATGGCGCCGGTGACGCGCTTGTTCTCGATCGGGACGTCGTCGGGGACCTTCATGACGGTGAGGACGCGGTCGACCCACTCGGACTTGAACAGCCGCATCAGCTCGTCCTGGAGCGACAGGTAGAACCGGGACTCCCCCGGGTCGCCCTGCCGGCCGGAGCGACCGCGCAGCTGGTTGTCGATGCGGCGCGACTCGTGCCGCTCGGTGCCGACCACGTAGAGCCCGCCGAGCTCGCGGACCTCGTCGTGCTCGTTGGCCACCTGCGCCTGGATCTTCTCGACCATGGTGGGCCAGGCGGCGTCGTACTCCTCGGCGTTCTCGACCGGGTCGAGACCCTGCTTGCGCAGCTCCTGGTCGGCGAGGAAGTCGACGGAGCCGCCGAGCATGATGTCGGTGCCTCGACCGGCCATGTTGGTGGCGACCGTGACCGAGCCCTTGTGGCCGGCGAGCGCGACGACCTTGGCCTCGTCGGCGTGCTGCTTGGCGTTGAGGACCGTGTGCGGGACGCCGCGCTTCTTCAGCAGGCTCGACAGGTGCTCGGACTTCTCGACCGAGACGGTGCCGACCAGGATCGGCTGGCCCAGCGCGTTGCGCTCGGCGATGTCGTCGACGACGGCGTCGTACTTCGCGTCCTCGGTGCGGTAGACGAGGTCGGCCTGGTCCTTGCGGATCATCGGCTTGTTGGTCGGGATCGGCACGACGCCGAGCTTGTAGATCTTGTCGAACTCGCTCGCCTCGGTCATCGCCGTGCCGGTCATGCCCGAGAGCTTGTCGTACATGCGGAAGTAGTTCTGCAGCGTGACGGTGGCGAGCGTCTGGTACTCCTCGCGGACCTCGACGCCCTCCTTGGCCTCGATCGCCTGGTGCAGGCCGTCGTTGTAGCGGCGACCCGCCAGCATGCGGCCGGTGTGCTCGTCGACGATGAGCACCTCGCCGTCCATGACGACGTACTCCTTGTCGTTGTGGAACAGCTCCTTGGCCTTGATGGAGTTGTGCATGAACGAGATGAGCGGGGTGTTGACCGAGTCGTAGAGGTTGTCGATGCCGAGGTGGTCCTCGACCTTGGTGATGCCGGGCTCGAGCACCGAGATGGTGCGCTTCTTCTCGTCGACCTCGTAGTCGATGTCGCGGGTCATCGTGTGCGCGATCTTGGAGAACTCGGCGTACCAGCGGACCTCGTCCTGCGTGGGACCGCTGATGATCAGCGGCGTGCGCGCCTCGTCGATGAGGATCGAGTCGACCTCGTCGACGATCGCGAAGTTGTGGCCGCGCTGCACGCACTCCTCGATGGAGCCGGCCATGTTGTCGCGCAGGTAGTCGAAGCCGAGCTCGTTGTTGGTGCCGTAGGTGATGTCGCAGCCGTAGGCCTCGCGGCGCGCGTCGGGGCGCATCGGCGGCAGGATCACCCCGACCGTCAGGCCGAGGAAGTGGTGGACGCGGCCCATCATCTCCGACTGGTACTTCGCGAGGTAGTCGTTGACGGTGACGACGTGGACGCCCTTGCCCGCCAGGGCGTTGAGGTACGCCGGCAGCACGGCGACGAGGGTCTTGCCCTCGCCGGTCTTCATCTCGGCGATGTTGCCGAGGTGGAGCGCGGCGGCCCCCATGACCTGGACGTCGAAGGGGCGCAGGCCGAGGACCCGCCTGGAGGCCTCGCGGACCGTCGCGAACGCCTCGGGCATGATCGCGTCGAGACTCTCGCCGTCGGCCAGGCGGGTGCGGAGCTCATCGGTCATCGCGCGCAGCTCGTCGTCGCTCATGGCGACGAAGTCGTCCTCGATCGCGTTGACGGCCTTGGCGATGGCCTCCAGCTGGCGCAGGATCTTGCCCTCGCCGATGCGGAGGAGCTTGTCGATGATGGCGGGCACGGTCTTGGGAACTCCATCTGCAGCTAAGGGTGCGGGCGCGCGCGGGTCGCTGGACGACGCGCAGGGGTGCCCGGCCACTCTACCCAGCGGGGTGTGACGGGCCGTCATCCCCGTGGGGGCCCCCGTGGACGGCTCAGTCGGGGGGTCGGCGGTCGTACCAGCGCTGGTGCCGCACGGTCACCGAGCCCAGCCCGACGCCGCCGCGCAGGAGCAGGAGCGGGTAGCCCTCGGTGGGCTGCTCGGGCACCTTGCTCGTCGCGCTGCCGATGCCGCGACCCAGCCGGTCGATGTTCGCGGCCCAGCCCGGCGGGACCACGATCACGACGCTGCCCGCCGACGGCACGATCTCGACGTCGACGACGGGAAACTCGGCGGTGGCCTGCCGGCAGTCGAGCTTGATGCTGCCGAGGCTGGCGCTGAGCTTGAGGAAACCGGGCAGCGCCCACCGGCCGGACTTGCGAGTGGTGCCGCTGCCGGCGGAGAGCACCATCGGGTCGGCGGCGGCGAAGCCGCTGGCAGCCGGGACGACCGGCGCGGACCCACGGACGGCGATGCCACCGACGGCCGTCGGGCCGGTCGGCCCGAGGTCGGCCAGCAGGACGTCGAGCTCGGGCTGGGTGCGCGCGGTGAGCGCAGCCTCGACGCGTTCGTCGAGCTCGTCGAGGTCGATCCGGCCGAGGCCGGCGGCCTCGCGGAGCCGCTCGACGGTGCGATCGCGCTCGGCGTGCCCGATGCGGGGCGGGAGCTGCTCGACCACGGGTCAACTCTAGGCGTGGAGGAATGCCGTCGGGGCGGTGCCGGCGGGCCTCGGGATAGTCCCTCACGTATGACACCTGCGTGAGCGCTCACGATGGTGCCAAACGTGAGGGACTATCTCGACGTGAGCCGGGTGAGCCTCGGCGCCCGCGACCGGGCGATCGCCGTGCACTCGTCACAGACCTCGCCGTACGACGGGCTGCCCGACGACCTGCGGCGCGCGTTCCTCGGCCGTGACCACCTCAAGCGCGTGCGGCCGGCGTGGACGGGCGGTCCGCTGGAGACGGAGCTGGCGGGTCTCGGCTGAGCTCGCTGCCGAGCGCGGAGGCTGCAAGCGGGCTGCAAGGCACCTACAGGGAGGACGGCCGACGGTGGTACCACCACCACCGACAGGAGAGCCCGCCATGACCACGACACCCATCGACACCAGCGAGATGGCGACCATCCACACGCTTCTTCCGGCGCGAGCTCCGGCTGGCCGGGGGCGTCGTGCGCGGAGTGGCCGAGGGCGACGTCCGGCGCGCGCACGAGGTCGTCCGACCACCTGGAGTACGTCGGCCGTTGCCTGCACCACCACCACACCGCCGAGGACGAGCTGGCCTGGCCGATCCTGCTGGAGCGGGTGCCCGGCGAGCTGGCGCCGATCGTGACCCTGATGGAGTCGCAGCACGAGCGGGTCGACGCCCTGCTCGACGAGGTCGACGGACCTGCGCACCTCGTGGCAGGTGTCCGCCGACACGGCGACCCGGGACCGGCTGGCCGACACCCTCGACACCCTCTACGCCCACCTGGCCGAGCACCTCGACGCCGAGGAGGAGCGGCTGCTGCCCATCGCGGCCCGCACGCTCACGCACGAGGAGTGGCACGCGATCGGCGAGCGCGCCCGCCGGCAGACACCGCGCTCGGAGCTGTTCCTGACGCTTCGGCATGTTCCAGCACGACGGCGACCCCGAGGTGCTGGCCCGGATGCTCGCGAAGGCTCCGCCGGCCGGTCCGCTGGCTGGTGCCCGCGGCTGGCCCGACGGGCCTTCCGCCGGCACGCGCTGCGCATCCACGGCACCGCGACGCCCTGACGGTGACCGGGACGCCGGTGCGGGCAGGTCAGCTCTCGAGGGTGGCCAGCGGCCGCATCGCTCCGGGCCACCCAGAGGGGCAGGCCGGCGTCCTCGTGGGCCTTGCGTGCCCGTCAGCAGGTGCTCGCGAGCCGCGGCGACGGTCGCCCGCCGCCGACCGCCAGCTCGCCCAGCACCTGGTGGTCGCTGCCGAGGAACGCGACGGGCAGCGTGCCGGCGAACCGGTCGGCGTACGGCGTCGAGCGCGCCGCGCAGCTCGGCGACCGCCACCTGGTCGCCCAAGCGCCGACCACAGCCGGGCCCGCACGGCGACGTGACGTCGTCCACAGGTAGTCCCGCGGCGGCGTCGGCTGGTCCGCCCACGGGCCGATCAGCGACCCGGGCGTCGTCCGCCCGGCCCGGCCTCGACGAGGGCCAGGGCGTGCAGCTCGCGGAACAGCGGGAAGTACGGCGCCGCGGCCGCGAGCGCCGGCTCGAGCTCGGGCAGCCGGCCCGGCATGCAGCCGCAGGACGGCGAGCTGGCACAGGCCGATGCCCTCGCCGGCCATCGCCAGCGTCGCCTGCAGCGCCTCGAGCTCGGCGATGGCCGCCTCGGCCCCGGCGAAGTCGCCCTCCATCTGCAGCAGCGTGGCCCGGCACCAGCCGATGATCAGCAGGTTCTGCGGCAGCTGGTGCTGCCGGGCCAGCTGCTCGGCCCGGTCGAGGTCGGCGCGAGCGGCGTCGAGCCGGCCCAGGTCGACCCGGTCGGCAGCCCGGGTCGCGAGGCTGCCCGCCAGCACGGCGGGGTCGCCCAGCGCGGCCGCGAGCTCGATCATCTCGTCGTGCAGCGCCAGCGCGGTGGTGCACCAGGTCGGGCCGCAGCATCGCCTGGACGGCGAGCCAGAGCACCCGCAGGCCGCGTGGCGTCGCGGTCACCGCGGCGCGACGACGGCGACCGCCTCATCGGCCAGCGCGGTGGCCCGGTCGAGCATCCCCGGCTTGTAGAGCGAGCTCGAAGGCCAGCGCGCTCTGGAGCACCGGCCGGGCCGGGTCCCCGGGCGGCATGCGGTCGAGGACCCGCGACCACAAGCGCGATCGCGCTCGTCGTCCCAGGTGCCCTGGTTGCGCCAGCCCCAGACGCTGTCGACGGTGATGGTCAGCAGGGCCCGGGCCGCGGCCTCGACGTCGTCACGAGCCAGGGCCGAGTCGGCGGCCGCAGCCACCAGCGGCCAGGCCTCGATCGGCCGGCCGAGCTGGATCAGGGCCACCGACCGGCCGACCAGGTTCTCCTCGCGCTCCGGCGCGGTCGCGGTCGGGTCGAGCTCCTGGAGGTCGGCCGCCTCGCGGTAGAGCCGCAGGGCCTCGTCGTGGGCCGACTGGGCCGCCGCCGCCTGGGCGGCGCGGCGCGCGAAGACCCAGCCCGACCGGGCGTGCGCGGGCCCGGCCTGGCGGTAGTGCTCGGCGAGCTCGCCGACGTGGTCGAGCAGCCGCCCGGCGTACCGGTCCTCGAGCGCGAGCGCCACCTCGGCGTGCGCCCGGGCCCGCGCGGGCGCGCGTCACGCCGTCGTAGATCGCGTCGCGGACCAGCGCGTGGGTGAACCGGTAGCGACCGGGCTCCTCGACGTCGACGAGCCCGCGCATCAGGGCGGCCTCGACGGCGTCGTCGACCACCTCCGTCGCCGCGCCGGCGGCCCGCCCGACGACGACCACGTCGAAGGACGCGACCCACCACCGCCGCGGTCGCGAGCACCTGGGTCAGAGCCGGGTCGAGGTCGGCCAGCCGCTGGCGTACGACGTCGCGCACCCCGCCGGGCACGGCCCGCCAGGCCGGCGCCTCCTGGGAGGTGAGCGCGCCCTCGCCGACCAGCAGCCGCACCAGCTCGGTGACGTGGAAGGGGTTGCCGTCGGTGCGCTCGGCCAGCGCGCCGGCCACCTCGGCGGCTCACGGCAACGCCTGCGTGCTCGCTGACCCACGCGGCGATCGCGTCGGGCGGCGAGGCCGGCCAGCTCGACCCGCACCGGGTCGAGCCGCGCCAGGGCCGCCAGCGCCTCGGCGAGCGCAGGTCCGATCTCGGCCTCGGCCGACCTCGTGGCGACCAGCACGACGAGCGGGAGGCTGTCGAGCTGGGTCGCCAGCCGGCGCAGCAGGCGCAGGCTCTCGGCGTCGGCCCAGTGCACGTCGTCGAGCACGAGCAGCGCCGGAGGTCCGCCGCGGACGGCGTCGGCCACGGCGTCGGCCTGCCGGAAGCTCGCCGACGCGGCGTCGACCACGTCGCCGGAGTCGAGGACGCTGCGCGTCGCCGAGCAGCGACCGTCAGGGCCTGGCGCCACCCCCACAGCGGCGGGCTCGCCTCGGCCTCCCAGCCACCGCGTGCCGACGCGGAAGCCCGAGGGCGCGTGCGCGGTCGGCCACGGCTTCGGTGAAGCGGGTCTTGCCGATGCCCGGGCTCGCCGCTGACCACGACGACGCGGCCCCGGCCCGCCGCGGCGTCGCGAAGCGCGGCGGTGACCAGCGTCGAGCGGCGCGTCCCGGCCGAAGAGCGCCGGCTGCGCCGGCAGGGCCGGCAGCGCCGGCAGCGCCGGGGCCTCGAGCGGAGCGGCGGCCGCGGGCACCTCCGCCCGGGTCGCTACCGGGTCGACCTCGTCGAGGCTCGGGTCCTGGCGCAGCACCAGGTCCTCGAGCCGGCGCAGCTCCGGGCCGGGGTCGACACCGAGCTCGTCGGCGAGGTGCTCGCGGGCGCGGCGGAGCGCTGCCAGGGCGTCACCCTGGCGGTGGGCGCGGTAGAGGGCTCGGGCGAGCAGGGCCCAGAAGCGCTCGCGCAGGGGGTGCTCGCGCACCAGCTGCTCGAGCTCGCCGACCGCCTCGGCCTCCCGGCCCTGCCGGAGTCGCAGGTCCCAGAGGTCCTCGACGGCGGTGAGCCGCAGCTCGTCGAGCCGCGTGGCCTCGGCGTCGAGCGAGGGGGCCGCGGTGCCGGCGTACGCCGCTCCGCGCCAGAGCTCGAGCGCCTCGGTGATGAGCGCCTCCGCGTCGTCGGGGCTCGGCGCGCGCCTCACGCACGAGCGTGGCGAACCGCCGAGCGTCGACCTCGTCGGCGGCGAGGTCGAGGGAGTAGCCGCCTGCGTGCGTGCGCAGCCGGTGCCGGACGGGCTGCGCACCTCGCGGTCCGGCTCGAGCGCGCGGCGGAGCCGGGCGACGTGGGACTGCAGCGACGCCTCGACCCGCGCCGGCGGGTCCTCGCCCCACATCTGGTCGATGAGCTGCTCGACGGTGACGGGCCGGCCGGCGGCGGCGATCAGCAGGGCCAGCAGCGTGCGCGGCTTGGGCCCGCCCAGGTCGACGGGACGGTCGTCAGGGGACTCCCCCACGACGACCTCGAGGTCCCCCAGCACCCGGACGCGCATGCGCCGGATCCTAGTGCCGTGGTGCCGCCCAGACCGCCAGGACGACGAGGAGCGTGCCGACGACCAGGAACGCGTACGACGGCAGCCAGACCTGCTCGCCGGCCGGGCCGGCGAAGGCGGTGCGAAGGAGCGTCATGACGGGGCCTCTCGTGGGTGGTGTTGTCACCACGGTGGGTCCGGTCTCTTGCAAGCCCCTTGAAGCCGGCTGACGAGGCCCTGGCATCGACCTGCGGTTGTGCAGCAGCTGCGGCAGACACCAGTGCCTCGGGATGCCAGCCTGTCGGGTCGCCGCCGCACCGCGAGTCGGCGACCCATCCACGAGCAGAAGGACCTCACGCATGCGATCTGACCGCACACCGACCCTCGAGCGACCGCGCAGGAGGTCTCGACGACCGCCGGCTCGCCCTGGCCACGCTGGCGCCCACGCTGGCCGCCGGCCTGAGCGCTGGGCGTCGGGCTCGCGACCGCGCCCGGCCGCGCACGCCGAACCGGCGAACTGCACCACGGCGGGACTCATCGACCACCTGCACCTTCGGGTACGGCCGGGAGCGGGACGTTCCGGACGCCCAGGCTGGACCGTGCCGGCGGGCGTCGACCGCGCGACGTTCACCGTGATCGGGGGCTGGCGGCGGCAGCAGCCTCGCGCAGGTCGGCGGCCGGGGCGCCGGCGGTCGTCTCCACGATCGGCGACGACTCCCGGGCAGGTGCTCCAGCTGCGCGTGGGCGGTTCCGGTGGCCGACCGACCAGGAGGGGGCGGCTACGCCTGGAACGGCGCCGGCTGGAACGGCGGCGGCCGCCCCGGCCGGTGTGCACGCGGGGGGTGGTGGCGGCGCCTCGGACGTCCGGGTCGCGCCGTACGGGCTGGAGAACCGGATTCTGGTGGGCGGCGGAGGCGGCGGCGCCGGCGGCAACGGCATGCACTGGACCGGCATCCCTGGCGACGGTGGGGACGGCGGCGGCCTCGGGCTGGCCGGTGTGCAGGGCCAGAACGTGTCGGGGACGACCCCATGCCGGGGCGCCGGTGGCGGCGGAGGTGGCGCTGCAACCGCGGGAGGGTTCGGCGGCGGAGCCCCAGGCGGCTGGCGCCCGAGCGAGTGCCGTACGCCCCCGCCCTCGCCGGATTGCTGGGCGTGGGCGGCTCCGGCGGCGACCTGTACGGCGCGAGCTGCGGGAACTACCAGGGCTTCGGCGGCGGCGGCGGCGGTGGCTGGTACGGCGGCGGTGGCGGCGGCGGCGGCATCACCGGAGGCGCCGGTGGTGGCGGCGGCAGCGGCTACGCGCCCGGGGGCCGCAGCACAGGCGACCCGCCCGGCGGGCTCGGGGCTAACGGCAAGATCACGGTCAGCTATCTCGACCCGGCCGTCGGCTGGGTCGGTCTGGCCGGTGGCGGGCAGCTGACCTCGGCACCCACCGCGGTGCTCGCGGCCCGACGGCCGCTCAACCGGCCGCCGACCCAGGACGTGTTCTACCTCGACAGCAACAGCCAGGTCATCCAACGCGTCGTCACCGAGCGGCGTCCCCGGCCCCGAGCACAACCTCGGCGCCGTCCTCTACCCCGGCTCCACCGTCGCCGCCGCCTGGCACCCCGACGGGACCCGCCTCGACCTGTTCGGCCGCGGCACCGAGAGCGCCCTGTGGCAGAAGACCTTCACCTGGACCCAAGGCTGGGGACCCTGGACCGCCCGCACCCCCGCCGGCGCCCTCACCTCCAGCCCCACCGCCGTGGCCTACGACCACCCCACCACCGGCAAACGACAGATCGACGTGCTCTTCCGTGGCACCGACAACCTGCTCAAGCGGCTCACCAGCGACAACGGCATCTGGGCCCCCGCCCCCACCACGGTCGCCCGTCCACGCGCGATCTCCACCGCCCCCAGCTCCGTGGTCGACCACAACCCGCCACCGGGCGGGTCGAGGTGTACGCCGGCTGCGACAACGACGCCCTGTGCCGGTGGGCCTACAACTACCGCGGCGGCCTCGGCTTGTGGACGATCTTCGGCGCCACCAGCACCACCGCCCCCGTCGCTGTCGCCACGCAGACAGGCGACGCCCGGGTCACTGCTCGCGACCGCAACGACCGGCTGATCCTGTGGCAGAGCCGGGTCGACCACTGGACGCCGACCGACCTGGGCCCCGCCCAGGCAGCTGCCGGCACCGCCATCGCCCAGGCGCCCATGCCAGGCGGGAGCTCCATCCTCTACGCCCGCAGCACCACCGGCACCCTCACCGCCAGGACCATCAACCCCTGACCAACCGGACCTGACCAACCGGACCTGACGGCCCCACGGCCCCGCCACCCCCACCGGGTGGCGGGGCCGACAGCGTGGGGCCGACAGCGTCGTGGCGGCGAGCCATGCGGTTGTGCAGCAAGTGCGGCAGACGCCCACCACATGACGGTGTCAGCCTGGCGTGCTCGTCCACGGCACCCACGAGAAGAAGGACCAACGAATGAGATCAGGCGGCACGTCCACCCACACCCGGCACCTCGGACGCTCACGGATGGTGAGCGGGCTGGCCCTGGCAACCCTGGCACCCACCCTGGCCGCGGGCCTGACGCTGGGCGCCGGGCTCGCGACAGCACCGGCCGCGAACGCCGCGGCGGCCAGCTGCACCACCGCGGGGCTCATCACCACCTGCACCTTCGGGTTCACCGGCGCCCCTCAGGACTGGACCGTGCCGGCGGGCGTCGACCGCGCAACCGTCCACGTCACTGGGGCGGCGGGAGCGGGAAGCTCCGACACCATCGTCGGCTCGACCCTGAGCGACCGGCCAGGTGGCCGCGGCGGTGGGACGATCGCCCCCCTCACGGTGGTCCCGGGACAGGTGCTGCGGCTTTTCGTCGGCGGTGCGGGAGCAGGCGGAGGATGGAACGGAGGGGCTGCCAGCTCGACCGGCCAACGTGGCGGCGGGGCCTCGGACGTTCGCACCGCGCCGTACGGACATCGCCAACCGCATCGTCGTTGCGGGCGGCGGCGGGGGCGCGGGCACGTACGCAGCGCCCCTCACCGACTCCGGCATTCCCGGACCTGGTGGCAACGGTGGCGGTGCCAGGCTTCCAGGCGTCCAGGGCACGAACGTGTCCGGAGCCGCCACGGGTGCCGGCGGCGGTGGTGGGGGTGGCCTCACCGCCGGTGGCTTCGGCGGCGGAGCCCCCGGAATCAACGTGCAGATCCGTCACTCGTGCACGAACTTCCATGCCGGAAGTCCGGGATCCCTGGGCCAGGGAGGCGCCGCCGGCTACCTGACGAGCTGGGACAACGAGGACTGCGCGGGTCACTTCGGCACGGGCGGCGGCGGCGGTGGCGGTTGGTACGGCGGCGGCGGAGGCGGCGGCGGCGCGACCGGTGGTGCCGGTGGTGGAGGAGGCAGCGGCTACGGCCCCTCGGGCAGCACCGTCGGCCCGCTGGGTGGCCAGGGCGCGGACGGGCGGATCAGCGTCAGCTACCGCGACCCGGCCACCGGCTGGGTCGCGCTGGCCGGCGGCGGGCAGCTGACCTCGGCGCCCACCGCGGTGCTCCGCCCAGCCTGGCCGCTGTACGCGCCACCGATCCAGGACGTGTTCTACCTCGGCACGAACAGCCAGGTCATCCAACGCGTCGTCACCAACGGCGTCGCCGGTCCCGAGCACAACCTCGGCGCCGCCCTCTACCCCGGCTCCACCGTCGCCGCCGCCTGGCGCACCGACGGCACCCGCCTCGACCTCTTCGGCCGCGGCACCGAGAGCGCCCTGTGGCAGAAGACCTTCACCTGGGCCAACGGCTGGGGACCCTGGACCGCCCGCACCCCCGCCGGTGCCCTCACCTCCAACCCCACCGCCGCCTCCCCGAGCCTGACCCGGATCGACGTCGCTCTACCGCGGCACCGACAACCGGCTCACCCAGCTCACCTCCACCAACGACACCTGGACCACCCCCACCACCGTCCCCGGCGGACCCCCCCTCAGCACCACCCCCACCGCCGTCGCCACCGAGCCCGACAACACCCAGATCGACGTCTTCGCCGGCTGCAACGGCGCCCTGTGCTGGTGGACCCTGCACACCGGCACCTGGCGCTACCGAGGCACCGTCCCCGGCGCCACCGCCTACGGAGCCCCCGCCGCCGCGACCCGCTACCCCGGCCGGATCGAGCTCCTCGCCCGCGACCACACCAACACCCTCATCGAATGGGACACCAACGGAGGCGACTGGTACCCCACCACCATCGGCCCCACCCCCACCCAGGACGCAGCCGTCACCCAGGCACCCATGCCCAGCCACACCACCATCCTCTACACCCGCAGCTTCACCGGCACGCTGACCGCCAGGACCATCAACCCCTAGACCCACCGGGACCAGACCGGACCTGGCGGGGCCATGTCGCGCTGCCAGGCTGGCTGTCAGGGGCGCAGTGCGGGCGCCAGGTCACCGCGGGGTTCGACGACGATCTCGTCGAGCCCGAGCCAGCCGGCTATCCGCCGGAGCTCGGCGGAGAGCTGGTCACCGGTGTCGGAGGGGGCGTGCGGCTCGGCGTACGCCCCCTTCACCAACAGCCGGCCGGTGGTGCGGTCGGCCTTGAGGTCGACCCGCCCGACGATCTCGTCGCCGAGCAGGAACGGCAGCACGTAGTAGCCGTAGACCCGCTTCTCGACCGGCGTGTAGATCTCGATGCGGTAGTGGAAGTCGAAGAGCTGCTCAGCGCGCTCGCGCAGCCAGACCACCGGGTCGAACGGGCTGAGCAGGGCGCGGGCCTGCACCCGGCGCGGGCGGCGCGCATCGACGTGGAGGTACGCCGGGCGCTTCCAGCCCTCGATGCGGACCGGCTCGAGCTGCCCGTCGTCGACGAGGTCGCGAACCGCGGCGGCGGTGTCGGCCGTCGACATGCGGTAGTAGTCGCCGAGGCAACGGGCCGTGGCCACGCCGTGCGAGCGGGCTGCGCGCAGGACGAGCTCGCGGTGGGCGTCCTGCGGGGTCGGGGTCGGCGCGGCGAGCACGGCGGACGGCAGCACCCGCTCGGGCAGGTCGTAGACGACCTCGAACTGGCTGTTGCGCCGCGCGATGGCGACCTCGCCGACGAGGAAGAGGTAGTCGAGGACCTGCCGCGCCTCCGACCAGTTCCACCCCCAGTGCACCTTGTCGCGCGGCTTGCCGTCGTCGAGCTCGCGCGCGGTCGAGGCCCCCTGGTCGCGGATGATCGCGAGCAGCTCCGGCTCGAGGTCGGGGTTGCTCTGCATGACCCCCCACTTGCCGCGCTTCGCGTGGTACGACGCCATCCGGTGCCGCATCGCGGGCCAGAGCTCGACCGGCATGAACGCCTGCACGTGCGCCCAGTACTCCACTATCCGGCGCTTCTCACTGCCCGACGACGCCCGCTCGAGCAGACCGGTGTCGTAGGGCCCCATGCGCGAGTAGAGCGGCATGTAGTGCGCGCGCTGGAGCACGTTGACCGAGTCGACCTGGAGCACGCCCGTGCGCTCCAGGGTCCGCTGGAAGGTGCGCAGCGACGGCGTCGCGTGCGCGGGGTCGAGGAAGCCTTGGGCGGCCAGCGCGACGCGGCGCGCCTGGGGCTTGGAGAGCTCGAGCACGACTCAGATCAGACCAGACGCCGCCGACACCGCGCGACCGGACGCGGTCAGGGCAGCTCGAAGAGCTTCTCGCGCACGGCGTACATGACCGCCTCCATGCGCGAGTGGAGCTGCAGCTTCTCCAAGATGTTGCGCACGTGGTTCTTGACGGTGTTCTCGCTGATGTAGAGCTGCTTGGAGATCTCGCGGTTGTTCATGCCCTTGGCCACGAAGCGCAGCACCTGCAGCTCGCGGTCGGTCAGCCGCAGCCCCGGCACCTGCTCGCGCTCGGGCTTGGCCAGCTGCTTGAACTCGTCGATCAGCTTGGCGGCCATGGACGGCGAGATGAGCGACTGACCGTCGGCGACGACCCGCACCGCCTGGGCGACCTCGTCGATCGAGGAGTCCTTCAGGAGGTAGCCCGAGGCTCCGCTCTTGACCGCCTCGTAGAGGTCGGCCTCCTCGTCGGACATGGTCAGCATCAAGATCTTGGCCGACGGCACGGACTCCTTGATCGCCAGGCAGGCCTCGATGCCGGACCGCCGGGGCATCCGGACGTCGAGCAGCACCACGTCCGGCGCGGTGGACTGGGCGAGCTCGGCGCCCTCGATGCCGTCACCGGCCTCGCCGACCACCTCGATGCCGGGCTCGGCCGCCAGCAACATCGTGATGCCGCGGCGGAAGAGCTCCTGGTCGTCGACCACCAGGACCCGGATGGGCTCGCGCTCGATGGTCCCTGCGTCGGTCACGCCCGCATCATCGCAGACACCTGACCCGATCGGGCGGTGTTTGGGTGACCCGGACGACCTACGTCGTACGCCGTCCCGTAGCCCGAACGGGTCAGCCCGCGAGGTCGAGGGAGATGACCCCGTAGTCGTAGCCGCGACGGCGGTAGACCACCGACGGACGCTCGCTCTCCTTGTCGACGAAGAGGTAGAAGTCGTGGCCCACCAGCTCCATCTCGTAGAGCGCCTGGTCCAGCGTCATCGGGCTGGCGTCGTGGGTCTTCTCGCGCACCACGAGGGGTCCCTCGCCGGTGACCGCGATGGGACCGACATGCCGCTCGGCACCCTGGTCGGCGTCGGCGACGGCCTGCCCCGCGGTCTCGCTCTGCTCGGCGAGCGAGGCGAGCTCGGCCGCGGTCTCTGCCTTGGTGCCCCGCGCCCGGTGGGTCTGGCGGCGGTCGGCGGCGCGGCGCATCTGGGCGGCCATCTTGTCCAGCGCCAGGTCGAGAGCGCCCATCTTGTCGTCGGCTGCGGCCTCGGCCCGGATCACCGGGCCCTTGGAGAAGGCGGTGAGCTCCACGCGGACGGCGCGGTCGGCCTGACGGGGGTTGCGCTCGTTCTCGACCTCGACCTGCACGCGGATGATCCGATGATCGTGCTTCTCCAGTCGCAAGAGCTTGTCGTTGACGTGGGTTCGGAACCTGTCCGAGACCTCGCAGTGCCGTCCAGTGACCACAACGTCCATCTGTTCCTCCTGAGCTCCGTGACCGTCGACGTTCCGCCGACTCTGGCGTCTCATCTCCGCCCGCGCGGGGGGACCCTCCTCCCGGGGCGCTCGGAATCGCGCGAGGGAGGAGTCCGCCCGGCCGACCTGGTCTTCGTCCCCACAGTCGCCTGCTGAGGCGCTCGCAGCTTGCGTGCCACTACTGACCTTCTCCCGGTGACCCCCGCGTCTGGCGAGGGGCCGGGGCAGGGCTTACATCTAAGCCGCACCGTGATCGTCCGACCCGGAGCGGACTCCGCGACGGTCTTACGTGGGCCGTTTCGCCTGCGACTGGCATCGGCTTGCCGGCGGGTCCGCGAGGCTGACCTCGCTCGGGCCCGGCCGACGCAACCACGGACCCGGGCGGACTCCATGCACAGACGCTAGTCGGTCGCTGGTCGGGACGAAAGGCGGGTCCACGATTGGCGGCTCTCCGTCGAGCCGGCTCGCCGAGCCGGCGCTACTTCACCTTCGGGCCGAGGTTCAGACAAACCCGCTGTGGTTGCCGCTCCCCGTCACGTGCGGACCGTGGACACCTCGCCGAGCCGGCGCTACTTCACCTTCCCCCGCTTCGCTCCTCCGGTGAAGTACCGCCTGCTCGGCTCTGTCTGGGGTCACCCGCCACGTCTACGCCCGGCTGCTCGGCTCTGTCCGGGGTCACCCGCCACGTCTACGCCCGGCTGCTCGGCTCTGTCCGGGGTCACCCGCCACGTCTACGCCCGGCTGCTCGGCTCTGTCTCCGGGGTCACCCGCCACGTCTACGCCCGGCTGCTCGGCTCTGTCCGGGGTCACCCGCCACGTCTACGCCCGGCTGCTCGGCTCTGTCTGGGGTCACCCGCCACGTCTACGCCCGGCTGCTCGGCTCTTTCAGGCGGCGGGTGGCGGCGACGGTGGCGATGGCGCGTACGCCGAGACCCACCGCCTCGAGAGCTCGCTGGGCCTCCCGGGCGGTGGCGCCCGTGGTGAGCACGTCGTCGCACACGACGACGTGGGCGTGGGGCAGGCGGCGCGCGAGCCGGCGCAACGCGCCCCCGCGGCACCGCATCGACCCGTCGAGGTTGGCCCACCGCTGGCCGGCGTCGAGACCGGCCTGGTCGCCGACGTCGCCGGCCACGGCGAGCAGCCGCTGCCGGGACGTCGGCCGTCCGGCGGCGCGCAGCCGGGCGACCGCGGCGTCGACCAGTGCCGAGGTGACGTCCAGTCCACGGGCGCGCACCACCGCCGGGCGCGACGGCACGGGGACGAGCACCAGAGGGCCGACGAGGTCGACGGTCGCGGCCTGCACCGCGGCAGCGAGCAGCGCGCCCAGCGGCCGCCGCAGCGAGACGAGCCCACGCTCCTTGTGACCGACGACCATCGCGCGGACGGCGCCGGCGTACTCACTCGCCGCCCACGGCTCGGCGAGCCCGGCCGGCGTCGGGGTCGGCCACACCGGCACCGGCCGCGGATCCAGCGCCTGCTGGCAGCCGGCGCAGAGCAGCCGACCCGGTCTCTCGCACGCGACGCACGCCGAGCCGAGCAGCAGGTCGGCGGCGGCGTCGCGCAGCCACCGACCACCAGTCATCCGGTCAGCCCACCAGCCGCGCGGGCTGCGCTCAAGGACGAGGCGCAGCGGCTGTGGACGGGAGCGTCAGCCGGTGTACGTCAGGGTCGACAGCGTCACGTCGGACCCCCGGGTGGTCCGGACGGTCCGCGACAGGTCGGTGAAGCTGTCGGGCGTCGCGACGAGCAGGGGGGTGCCGGCCTCCGGCGACCCGATGAGCCAGCGGAAGTCGCCCGTGATCGTCGACGACGGACTGGTCAGAGCGCTCGGTACGCCGTCGACGGCCAGCGTCCGGACCTGGTAGAAGCCGCGGAGCGGATAGAGCACCGCGAACGACGTCGGCGTCTCCCAGGCCAGGTCGGCGATGCGTGGCTGCTCCTGGATCGGCCACGGAATCCTCCTGGCCGGCGTCGCGGAGAGGATGGCGCCGCGATCGTCGTAGCGGATCCGGCTGGCCACCACCCGGTCCTGGTCACGGCCGCGCACGACCGCGAGGAAGCGCGATCCGTCCCGGGAGACGAGGAAGTGCTTCACCGGGCGGTTGGTGACCCCGGGCACGGTCAGCTGGCGCACGCGGTCGCCGACGACGACGCTCACGCGCGCACCTCGCGAGGTCCGGTCCACCAGCCAGAGCCGGTCCGCGAAGTCCCACGACGGCCGCAGCAGGGCCTCGGCGTCGCCCACCACCTCGGTGACCCGACCGTCCGGCTCGTGCGTCGAGGTCGTCAGCAGCGTCGTACCGGACCCGGCCACGCCGGCCACCTTGGTGGAGTCGACGCTCAGGGCGACCTCCGAGACGCCGTGGTCGGAGCTCTGGCCGAAGGGTCCCTCGACCGGGACCAGGTCGTCGAGATCGCCACCCACCAGGATCCCGTCACGCAGGGCGAACACGTCGGTGGTCGAGGAGAACGCCGCCGGGTCGTACTCCGCGCCCTCACCGAGGGCGATGTCGCGCGACAGACCCGGCAGTGCCTCGCCGTCGGCGGTCAGGCGGATGCTGCGGATCGACTCCTCCTGCCGCAGGGTCCACGCGACCTGGATGGAGGCGAGCTCGGCCTCGCTGGGGGTCAGCGGCGGGCCGCCGTCCATCGTCACGTCGGCGACCCCGTCGGCGTCGACGACCACCGTCGGCAACCGGCCCGGCTGGTAGTAGTTGCGCGAGACCTGCCGCAGCGCCGGCCCGGGACCTGCCGCCAGGCTGCGCATCAGGGAGCTGACGAACTGCTCGCCGCCCGGGACCGAGACCGGCTCGGGCACCAGGATCTCGCCGGTCGGGTCGAGGTAGTAGACGTCGACCGTGCGGAAGTTGTCCAGGGCCCACTGCCGGCTCACGATGAGCGCGTCCGGAGCCTGCGAGATGCGCCACTCACCCGCCTCGAGGTCCAGCCGGAAGTTCAGGCGGGTCTCCCCCTCGGGCAGCAAGCCGGCGAACACGCCGCGGTCGTCGAGCCGGTAGGCGTCGACGAGGTCGACCTGGACGTCACGCCGCGTCGGCTGCACCGGCTGGGCCGACTCCTCGTAGACCAGCGTCTGGGCCTCCGGCTGCCAGGAGACCTGGGCCTGCTCGGTGAGGTAGAGCTTGGCGCTGGTCGTCTGGATCGGGATGGCCGTCATCGCGTCCAGGAAGCCGTTGACCACCGCGAGCTGGCTGGCTCCCGCCTTGGGACCCGGGGGCACGTAGTAGAGGGCGGAGTCGACGTCGGAGAACCCACCCGCCCCCACGTCGCTGACCGGCCCGCCCTCGGGCAGCGACAGACAGCCCGTCAGCAGCGCGACGAGCAGCACCGCTCCGGAGAACGCCAGAGGCCTGCGCCCGCTCACACCAGCTCCTGGGAGTCTTCGGGGATCAACGGGATGGGGCTCTGGCGCAGGACGGCGCCCGCCCGGCGAGGCAGCGTGAGGCGGAACTGCGCGCCCTCCCCCGGGCGTCCCCACGCTTGCAGCCAGCCGCCGTGCAGGTGGGTGTCCTCCAGCGAGATCGACAACCCGAGGCCGGTGCCACCGCTGGTGCGGGCCCGGGCGGGGTCGGCTCGCCAGAAGCGGTTGAAGACCATCGCCGACTCGCCCGCGGCGAGCCCGACGCCGTAGTCGCGCACGGCGATCGCTGCCGCCTGGTCGTCGCCCTCCACCCGGACCACCACGTCACGGCTCTCGGCGTGGTCGATGGCATTGGTCACCAGGTTGCGCACGACGCGCTCGACCCGGCGTACGTCGGCCTCGGCGAGGCAGGCGTGGTCGGGCGCCCGCACGAGCACGGCCACGCCGCGCTGGTCGGCCAGCGCCCGGGTCATGTCGACGACGCGGTGCGCCACGTCGACCAGGTTGACGTCGTCGACGTCGAGCTGGGCGGCCCCGGCGTCGAAGCGGCTGATCTCGAGCAGGTCGGAGAGCAGAGTCTCGAAGCGGTCCAGCTCGCTCTGCAGGAGCTCCGCCGCCCTGGCCGTGGCCGGGTCGAAGTCCTGCCGCGCGTCGTGGAGGACGTCGCCGGCCATCCGGACCGTGGTGAGCGGCGTACGCAGCTCGTGGGACACGTCGGAGACGAAGCGGCGCTGCACCCGGCTGAGCTCCTCGAGCTGGCGGATCTGCTTCTGCAGGCTCGAGGCCATCTGGTTGAAGGAGGTCGCGAGCCTGGCCAGGTCGTCCTCGCCGGTGACCCGGAGCCGCTCCTGGAGCTCACCGGCGGCCAGTCGCTCGGCGACGCGGCGCGCGAGCCGGACCGGCGTCACGACCTGCCGGGTGACCAGCCAGGTCAGCGCCGCCACCAGCACCAGGAGCAGGACGCCGGCGGTCAGCAGGGCCCGGGTGACCAGGTCGAGGGTCTCGCCCGCCTCCTCGAGGGAGAACAGGTAGTAGAGCGTGTAGATCTCGCCGTTCGCCGGCAGGACGACCTGCGAGCCCACCACGATGCCCGGCCCCTCGTACGCCGCGCCGCTCGTGTCGCTCACGTCGATCTGCGTGTAGGCCCACGCGGGGTCGCTGCGGGCCGAGAACCTCTCCACCATCGGCTCCGGCACGCTGGAGAGCTCGAGCCCCTGGGAGAACCGGGGACCCTGCGTCGCCAGCGGCGTCTCCGAGCCCACCGGCCCGGCGAGCACGACCTGGAAGCCACGGGCCGCGCCGGCGTCCTTGATCGGGTCGACGACGTCATCGAGCTGGGCTCCGGTGTTGGTGTCGACACCCGGGACGTTCGACAGCCGCTCGTTGGCGCCGGCCGTCTCGTTGGCCGCCTCGGCCAGCACGGCGTCGAGTCGGTGGTCGAGCAGCCCCTCCTGCACCTGCCGCAGCAGGAACCAGCCGACGCCGGCGATGACGACCGCCGACAGCAGCACGGTGCTGACCACGACGCGCGCCTGGATCGATCGTCGCCAGAACGTGAGCCCCCGGCGCAGGGCGCCGGATCGGGCCGTTTCTGCCATCGCTCGGACCTACGACGTCCCGGCCTTGTAGCCGACGCCGCGCACCGTGACGATGATCTGCGGGTTCTCCGGGTCGTGCTCGACCTTCGAGCGCAGCCGCTGCACGTGGACGTTGACCAGCCGGGTGTCGGCGGAGTGGCGGTAGCCCCAGACCTGCTCGAGCAGCACCTCGCGGGTGAACACCTGCCACGGCTTGCGCGCCAGGCACAGCAGCAGGTCGAACTCCAGCGGGGTGAGGTTGACGGGAGCCCCGTCGCGCATGACGGAGTGCCCGGCCACGTCGATGCTGAGGTCGCCGATGGTGAGCGCCTCGTGGGTCGGCGCGTCGAGGCGGCGTACCCGCGCCCGGATCCGCGCCACCAGCTCCTTGGGCTTGAACGGCTTGACGACGTAGTCGTCCGCGCCGGACTCGAGGCCGACGACGACGTCGACGGTGTCGCTCTTGGCGGTCAGCATCACGATGGGGACGCCGGACTCCTCACGGATCTCCTTGCACACGTCGATGCCGTCCTTGCCGGGCAGCATCAGGTCGAGCAGCACCAGGTCGGGCCGGAACTCACGGAACGCGTCCATGGCCTCGTCGCCGCGCGCGACCAGGCGCGACTCGAAGCCCTCCTGGCGCAGGACGATGCTGAGCATCTCGGCCAACGACGCGTCGTCGTCGACGACGAGGACGCGTCCCTTCGAGGCCAGCTCAGCGGTCATGTCGGCAAGTATGAGTCATGGGGTGCAAAAGGCGGGGTGGTTGCGGTCGAGACAGACCCTCGTCCCGGCAGGTTTGCTGTCGGCTCGCTGACCGGGACTCCTCGCGCCGGGTCTGGCTCAGTAGCGGTACTGCTCGGGCTTGTAGGGGCCGGAGACGGGCACGCCGAGGTACGACGCCTGGTCGGTGGTGAGCTCGGTGAGCTCGACACCGAGCGAGCCGAGGTGCAGGCGGGCGACCTCCTCGTCGAGGTGCTTGGGCAGCACGTAGACGCCGACCGGGTAGTCCTCGAGCTTGGTGAACAGCTCGATCTGGGCGAGCACCTGGTTGGTGAAGGAGTTCGACATCACGAAGCTCGGGTGGCCGGTCGCGTTGCCGAGGTTCATCAGCCGGCCCTCGGACAGCACGATGACGGCGTTGCCCGCGGGGAAGGTGAACAGGTCGACCTGCGGCTTCACGGTCTTGCGGGTCACGCCCGCCCACGTCTCGAGGCCGGCCATGTCGATCTCGTTGTCGAAGTGGCCGATGTTGCCGACGATCGCGTTGTGCTTCATGCGGCTCATCTGGTCGGCGGTGACGACGTCCTTGTTGCCCGTGGCGGTGATGATGATGTCGGCCGTCGGGAGCACCGACTCCAGCGTGCTCACCTGGTAGCCGTCCATGGCCGCCTGGAGCGCGCAGATCGGGTCGATCTCGGTGATGACCACGCGGGCGCCCTGGCCGCGCAGCGACTCGGCGCAGCCCTTGCCGACGTCGCCGTAGCCACACACGACCGCGACCTTGCCGCCGATGAGGACGTCGGTGGCGCGGTTGATGCCGTCGATGAGCGAGTGGCGGCAGCCGTACTTGTTGTCGAACTTCGACTTGGTCACCGAGTCGTTGACGTTGATGGCCGGGAAGAGCAGCGAGCCTTCCTTCATCATCTCGTAGAGACGGTGGACGCCGGTCGTGGTCTCCTCGGTGACGCCCTTGATCTCGCCCGCGATCTGGGTCCAGCGGTCGCCGCTCTCGGCGAGCGAGGCCTTCAGGACCTCGAAGATGATCCGCTGCTCGGAGCTGGTGGCGGTGGCCGGGTCGGGCGCGGCGCCGGTCTTCTCGGCCTCGACGCCGAGGTGGACGAGCAGGGTGGCGTCGCCACCGTCGTCGAGGATCATGTTCGCGAAGGTGCCGTTCGGCCAGCGGAGGATCTGCTGGGTGCACCACCAGTACTCCTCCAGCGTCTCTCCCTTCCAGGCGAAGACGGGAACGCCGGCGGGCGCCTCGACAGTGCCGTTCGGACCCACGGCGACCGCGGCGGCCGCGTGGTCCTGGGTGGAGAAGATGTTGCACGAGGCCCAGCGCACCTCGGCGCCGAGCGCGACCAGCGTCTCGATGAGCACAGCGGTCTGGATCGTCATGTGCAGCGAGCCCGCGATGCGCGCGCCGGAGAGCGGCTTGGCGTCGCCGTAGCGCTCCCGCATGGCCATCAGGCCGGGCATCTCGTGCTCGGCGAGCTGGATCTCGGTGCGGCCGAAGTCGGCCAGGGTGATGTCGGCGACCTTGTAGTCCATGAGCTGTCCTCGCGTGCGTCCGGGCTTGTGGGACCGCGTCCTGGCCCCTCGAGTTTCAGGTTAGACCGGGGCGTCGCCGCGCGCAGAATCCTCGACGACGGTCCGCGAGCGCAGTGCCACGAGCACGACGACGCCCGCGAGCGCGGTCAACCCGGCGGCCAGATCCAGAGCAGCCAGCAGCCCCGCGAGCTCGGCGAGCACGCCGCCCACGACGGCGCCGAGCAGGCTCGCCAGCCAGACCGTGGCCTGCAACGTGCCGAACACCCGCCCGCGGTACGCCGCCGGAACCCGCTGCTGGGCCAGGGCCTCGACGCCGACCGACGAGGCCACCGCGAAGAGGCCCTGCACCAGGCTGATCGCCACTGCGACCGCGACGACCGGGACGTTGAACCGCACGAACAGCAGCGCACCGGCCACGACGCTCGCCCACCCGGTCAGCAGCTGCGGCGACACCCGGGCACCCACCGCCCCGACGACCAGGGCCCCGACCGAGCCCGAGACCGCGTGCGCCGTCAGGAGGGTCGCGTAGACGCCGGCTCCGGCGCCGAGCACGTCGTGCACCCAGGCCGCGGAGAGCGGGTCGAACATCGTGCCGCCGAAGGTCATCAGCGCGAAGACGACGAACAGCACGGCGACGGTGCGGTCGTCGCGGACCACACGCAGCCCGGCGACCCACTCCGCGGCGAAGGCCCGCCAGGCGCCGTGCTGGCGGTCGGTCCTGGGCTCCGGCTGCGTCGGCGTGCGCACCAGCCCCATCAGCGCGGCCGCGACCACGAACGTCAACGCGTCGACCACCACGACCGCGCGCAGGTCCACGGCAGCGAAGAGCGCCGCGCCGAGCGGCAGTCCGACCAGTCGACCGATCCGGTTGTTCACGGCGTTCAGGGCGTTGGCGGCGACGAGGTCGTCGGGCGCCACCAGCGCCGGCAGCAGCGCCGACTCGGCCGGCTGCGAGAAGGCCGCCAACGACGACTGGGCCGCGGCGACGACGTACACCAGGGCGAGCGTCTCGAGGCCGGGAGCCACCAGCAGCAGGGAGACGACGCCTGCCTGGCCGAGGTTGGTGACGACGAGGAGCCGGCGCAGGTCCCACCGGTCGACGAAGACCCCGGCCAGGGACGCCAGCACCATGCCGGGCACCAGCTCCGCCACGACCATGGCCGCAGTGGCGACGGTCGATCCGGTGGTCACGTAGACGACGTACGGCAGGACGACGAAGAGGGCGAAGTCGCCGGCGACCGAGACCAGGCCGCTGGTCCAGACGAGGAGGAAGTCGCGCTGCCGGAGGACCCGCCTCACCCGGTCGCGACGGCCAGCAGCCGCGCGTCCGGGCCCGCCGAGAACACCACGTCGACTCCGTCGCCACTGGCGTCGTCGCGGAAGGCCACCACGACCACCGGGTGGCCATCACGCTGCTGCGTGTGCGCCGGGATCGCCCGCGCGGCCGGACGCCGCTCGCGCAGCGCCCGGGTCTCGGGGCGCACCAGCGCGGCGCCGAAGAGCGAGGTCGTCTGCTCCTCGCCGCACGCGGGGCACAACGTGCGCCAGCCCCGCGCGACGCCCTGGTCGGGCAGCCCGTGCCTTCGGTACGCCGCCACGCCGACCGGCCCGGCGCACCGCGTGCACGCGACGGTGCCGCGCCCGTCGGCGGGCCAGTACGCCGCCGACCACTCCGCCATCCTGGCGACGACCGCGCTCGGCCGGCTCACCGCCGCGAGGATCGGCGCGAAGGTGGGGTTGTCGAGACGGTAGGCGGCGCTCACCTCGGGCCCGCACCGGAGGCACCGCAGCTCGAGGACCCCGCGTCCGCGGTCGCGCCGGTGCTCGACACCGGCGAGCCCGCACTGCGCGCAGCGCAGCCGGGTACGCCGCCAGGCGGCGCCGTGCCGGCCGAGCCAGATCCGCGCTGCCGGGTCGTCCGCGAGCTCGTCCTCGAGCAGGCGCCGCAGACGGGTCCGGCCGCGCAGCAGGCGCATCGACACGGCGTCCGCGCTGATCCCCGACCGACCGGCGATCTCCTGGGGCACGAGCCCGTCGACGTACCGCGCGACGAGGGCCGCCCTGGTCTCGTCGGGCAGCAGGGCGAGCGCCCGGTCCAGCAGGGTCGCCAGCTCGTCGCGCTCGAGCAGGTCGACCAGCGGGTCCTCGGCGGGCTCCTCCACCGCCTCCGGATCGGCGACCGGTCGTTCGAGAAGGAGCCTGCGAGCCGTCCGTGACCGGTGCCGGTGGCAGACGTTGCGGGCGATCGCGTCCAGCCAGGCCGACGCGCCCGACGGGTCGACGAGCCGGTCGCGGAGCCGCCAGGCGAGCGCGAACGTCTCCTGCGCGAGGTCCTCGGCGACGTCGGGGTCGCCGGTGATCGCCGTGCAGAGCCGGGCGACCCGGCGGCGCTCGTCAGGGGTGGTCCACGGGGTCTCGAGGGGACGTTCGATCGTCATCGTCACGCCCCCTGATCATCCGTGGGGCCCGGTGACCAACGCACTTAGTGGGCCTTCTTGCCCGACCCGAACGGAAGGAAGTGCATCACCACGACCACGATCGCGCCGACCACGAGCCCGACGACCGCCGAGGCGAGCGTGTTGACCAGCCAGCCGAGCACCGCACCGAGGGCACCGACGGCATCGTGGACGGCCTCCTCGAGGTGGTGCACGAGGTCGTACGGCGCGTGCCAGCCCAGGTCGTCGGCGCCGACGAGCAGGATGTGGCCACCCACCCAGAGCATCGCCGCCGTGCCGACCACGGAGATGACCGCGAGCAGCCCGGGCATCGCCTTGACCAGGGACTGCCCGATGCGCTGCGAGGCGGCGGACTTGCGCAGGGCCAGTCGCAGCCCGACGTCGTCCATCTTCACGATGGCCGCGACCACGCCGTAGACCAGGGCCGTGATGCCGACGGCGACCAGTGCCAGGATCGCGGCCCTGGCGAGGAACGGCTGGTCGGTCACCTCGTTGAGCGCGATGACCATGATCTCGGTGGAGAGGATGAAGTCGGTGCGGATCGCACCCGTGACCATCGACTTCTCCTGCTCGGGGCCGATCTCGCTCGCCAGGTGGCTCTCGTCGTCGCCATGGGGCCCGTGGTGCGCTCCGCCGAGCCGTTCCCAGACCTTCTCGGCGCCCTCGTAGCAGAGGTAGGTGCCGCCGCACATCAGCAGCGGGGTGAGCAGCCAGGGCAGGAACTGGCTGAGGAGCAGCGCCGCCGGGAGGATGAAGAGCAGCTTGTTGCGCAGCGAGCCGATCGCGATCTTCTTGATGATCGGCAGCTCGCGCTCGGCCGCCACCCCCGCGACGTACTGCGGCGTCACGGCGGTGTCGTCGACCACCACGCCCGCGGCCTTCGCGCTCGCCTTGGCGGCGGCGGCGCCCACGTCGTCGATCGACGCGGCGGCCATCCGGGCGAGCACGGCGACGTCGTCGAGGAGGGCGAAGAAGCCGGCACTCACGCGGGCGAGCCTAGACGACGCCCCAGACAGAGCCGGGAAGGCAACTCCCCCGGCAACCCCAGACAGAGCCGAGCAGGCGCACGTTCACCGGAGGAGCGAAGCGGGGGAAGGTGAACGTGCGCCGGCTCGGCGAGGTGACCACGGTCCGCGGGCAGAGAGCGAACCGAACGAGGCGCGGGTTGGTCTGAACCGCAACCGCAGCGCAACCGCAACCGCACCCGCACACCGCGGACAGCCAGCCAGCGCCTAGCCCTGGTAGTTCAGGGCGAACTGGACGTTGCCGGCGGGGTCGAGCCCGGCGTCGAGCACCTTGTCGTCGAGCTGCTCGGCGGACGGCTGGTCGAGATAGACGGTGGCGCCGTCCTGTTCCACGGTCGCGTCGCCCGGCTGGGGGCCCTCGGCGGCGCTGATGGCGAAGGCCGGGCCTTGGACGTCGGGGCTCTGCCCGTCCAGCTCGGGCAGGGTCTCCGCGGTGATGCGGAGCCCGCCCTGGTCACCGGCTCCGGTCTGCTCGGTGATGTCGCGGACGATCGTGCTGGCGTTCTCGGTGAGGGTGAGCATGGCTCTCCTTCCGATGGCGGTCAGGACTCCTCCACCGTGGCAAAGTCGGCCGGGCCATGCAAACCCTGGCGTGTCGTGCCAGGGTTCGTGCCAGGGTTCCGCACATGCGCTGGCGGCGGACGGGTCCGACGGTGGGGTTGTTCCTCATCGGCCTCGCGCTGGTGGCAGCGGGCGTCGTCGTCGGGCTGGCCGACGGGTCGCTGCCCGGGTCCGGGCAGCTGGCCGACGCGCTGCCGGCAGCCGGGCTGGCCGTGATGGCGTGCGCGGCCGCCCTGGTGGCGACGGGCCGGACGCCTGCGTTCGACGAGCTGCGCGGGCTGGCGTGGGTCTTCCTGGTCCTGATCTTCGTCGGCCCGCTCCTGGCATCGGTGGTCAGTCCCGACCTGATGACCGACCCGCTCGTGCTGGGCGTTCTCCTCGTCACCGGGCTGTCGGTGGCCGTCGTGCTCGCCAGCACACCGCCACCGCGCCGACCTCAGGCGCGGCCGGCGACGACCGCCTTCGGGGTCATCGTGACCATCGGCGTCGTCCTGCTGGCCAGCTCCGGCGTCCTCTGCGTCCTGGCCGCACAGGTCTCGGTGCTCTGGGTGCCCGCCGTGGTCCTCGGCGTCTCCGCCGCCGCGTTCCTCGCCGCACCGTCCGCCCTGCTGGCGGCGGGCCGCGTCGGAGCCTGGCGGGTGGTCCGGGGGCTGGCGACGGCGTACCTCGTCGCGCTCTACCTGGCGCCCTTCGCCGTGTCGCGCCTGCTCGTGAGCAGGTCGTTCGACGGGCTCGCGATCTGGTTGCTCAACCTGCTGATCGTCGCGGCCGTGCTGTTCATCGGTGCCGTGGTCGTGACCACCCTGGCCTACGACTCCGCGGTCCGGCGCCGGCGACCCAGGCAGGGCGCGGTCAGTCGGTGACGAGCCCCATCCGCAGGTACTCGGCGGTGTAGGTGCCGCCCAGCAGGAGCGAGGCGTAGCGGGCGACCTCGGTGCTCGCGCCGTCGGTGGAGATGGTCTCGACGCGGATGCCGCGTTCGGTGGCGGCCGCCTGGAGCCGTCCACGCGACTCGCGCGCGAGCGGGTCGTCGGACCCGTCGTCGAGCACGAGCAGCACCGGCCGGCGCTCCGGCGGGTCGTCGGAGAACGGGTCGTCGAACACGTCGCGCCGCGGGGTCGCCTCGAGCAGCGGCAGCACCTGGTCGACGTCGCCGGCCAGCGCCGTACGGCCGCTGGCGCGACGCAGGGACTCCGCGACCCGGCGGGCGGCTCGGGCGGCCAGCACGGACCCACCCCACACGACGGGGTTGGCGTCGGCCATCGCGATGGCGACCATCTTGGCGGGGTTGACCGCGAGGTCACGGTGGGGTGAGCACTCGGTGGCGACGGCGTCGAGGGCACCGGCGACCTCGTCGGGGTCGCTGCGCGGGCCGAGGTCGATGCGGTCGAGGTAGTCGAGCATCACCACGGCGGTGGCCAGCTGGTCGCCGGTCGTGCTGGGCAGCACGGTAGTAGCGGCCGGCCGCGTGGTCGGCGACCAGCGAACCCGGCGGCGCAGCGACCACGACCTGGCAGCCGCGGCGTACGGCCTCGGCGACCGCCGAGGCCGCGCCGGCGTCTCCGCCGACCGGCGCGAGCACGATGACCAGGTCGAGACCCCCGACCCAGCCGGGCAGCGCCGGGCCGGGCCAGGCCACGAAGGGCACCGGGCACCAGGGCTCCAGCACGGCACGGAGCAACCGCGAGTCGGGTCCCCCGGCCAGCACCGCACGTGGCCGTACGCCGTCTCCCCCGCGGGCGACTGCCTCGGCTATCGCCTCGGCCGCGTCACCGGCCTCGCGGCGGACCCGGGCGCCCGACTCGGCGAGCCGGCGCAGCATCGTGTCGGCTGCGGCCAGGACGCGCTCGTCGTCGAGGCGGGACTCGTCGAACCAGGTGGCCATCGGACTCCTCGCCGCCCCTCAGTCGGGACGGCGTGCCTCGTCGACGAGCAGCACCGGGATGTCGTCGCGCACGGGATAGACGAGCCCGCAGCCCCGGCAGGTCAGCGTGTCGTCGCCGGGGTCGAGCTCGGCGCGGCACTCCGGGCAGCGCAGGATCTCGAGCAGGGCGGGGTCGATGTTCATGCGTCACTCCTGATCAGCCTGAGCAGCTCGTCACGGGTTCGTTCCATGGTGGTCTGGTCGATGCCCTCGGCGTTGAGCCGGAGCAGGGGCTCGGTGTTCGACGGCCGCACGTTGAAGCCCCACTCGGCGTGCGTGCCGCTCAGCCCGTCGAGCTCGTCGAGCTCGACGTCGGTGCGGTCGCCGTAGCGGGACCGGATGCGGCCGAGAACGAGCTCGGTGTCGGCGACCTCGCTGTTGATCTCGCCGCTGGCGGCGTAGCGGTCGAAGTCGCCCATCAACGCCGACAGCGGCCGGTCGGTCGCGGCGAGCGCCGCCAGGACGTGCAGAGCGGCGAGCATGCCGGAGTCGGCCCGCCAGAAGTCGCGGAAGTAGAAGTGGCCGGAGTGCTCGCCACCGAAGATGGCGTTCGTCTCCGCCATCCGCGCCTTGATGCCGGAGTGCCCGACCTTCGTCCGAACGGGCGTCCCGCCGTGCTCGCGGACGATCTCGGGCACCGACCTGCTCGTGATGAGGTTGTGGATGATCGTCGCGCCCGGCTCCTTCACCAGCTCGCGGGTGGCGATCAGGGCCGTCACGGCGGACGGCGAGACGACAGCGCCGGTCTCGTCGACCAGGAAGCACCGGTCGGCGTCGCCGTCGAAGGCGAGGCCGACGTCGGCGCCCTCGGCCACCACCCGCGCCCGGAGGTCGACCAGCGTGGACTCGTCGAGCGGGTTGGCGTCGTGGTTCGGGAACGTTCCGTCGAGCTCGAAGTAGAGCGGCACCAGGTCGATGACGTCGTCGAGACGACCGAGCACCGCGGGGGCCGTCAGGCCGGCCATCGCGTTGCCCGCGTCGGCGACGACCTTCAGCCGCCGGCCGGTGACCGGCGCGAGGCTGAGCAGGTGGGCGGCGTACGCCTCGAGCACGTCGTGCTCCACGATCGTGCCCGGCTGGGCAGCGCGCGGAACGTCAGCGCCCCTGACCAGGTCGCGGATCTCGGCCAGGCCGGTGTCCAGGCCGACCGGACGCGCGTAGGAGCGACACAGCTTGATGCCGTTGTAGGCCGCCGGGTTGTGGCTGGCCGTGAACATCGCGCCCGCCAGGCCGAGGAAGCCGGACGCGAAGTAGAGCTGGTCGGTCGAGGCGAGGCCGATCATCGTGACGTCGGCCCCTGCCGCCGCAGCGCCCTCGGCGAACGCGCCCGCCAGACCCGGCGAGGAGGGCCGCATGTCGTGACCCACGACCACGGCCGGCGACCCGGTGACCCGCACGAACGCCGATCCGACCCGTCGGGCGAGCTCCTCGTCGATCTGGTCGGGGACGGTGCCGCGGACGTCGTAGGCCTTGAAGACCGCGGCCAGGTTGGCCGCCTCGACGGCGGTGGTGGAGGGCACGAGGGTCAGGCTAGTCGGCGTCAGTCGGAGCTCAGCACCCGCAGGTGACCACGCCGGGCGGTCTCCCGACCGGTCTCCTGGACGTACGGCACCGGCGCGGGGGCCGGGCGAGCGGCCTCGCGGACGGCGTCGGCGAGCGCGAGCAGGTCGTCCTGGACTCGGCCGTCCGGCGCCCGGGTCCGGCGCGAGGCGGAGCACGTCCCAGCCGCGGGGGGCCGAGAGCCGCTCGCCGTGCTCGGCGCACAGGTCGTAGGCGTGGGGCTCGGCGTAGGGGACATGGGGCCGAGGACGGCCGTCTGGTCGGCGTACACGTAGGTGAGCGTCCGACGTGGCCACGCGATCGCAGGCGGTGCGCGAACAGCGGCGGGAGGGGCTCACGGCGCCGACGGTACCGGCCACCGCGCCACGCTCCGGGCAGGCACGCGGGACCCCGGATGAGCGGACTGACCCTGCAGCCCATGGACCGCCCTCCCCGCCGCCGGGTCCGGGATCGGCGTGGCCGCGGGCTGCGTGGTCCGGAGGTGCTGCCGCTCGAGCCCGGGCGCAGCGCCCGGCCGACGCCACGGGAGCGCTTCGACGAGCTGGCGCTGCGCATCGTCTCGGAGATCGACGAGCGCTGGCAGGACCGGCTCGGGCTGCTGGAGTACGCCGTCGAGGACGCCCCCCAGGTGCCCGACGACTGGCATCCCGACACGGTGCCGCTGTCCTCGCTGATCCGCGGCTCGGGTGCCGCTTCGACCCGGCTGGTCCTCTTCCGCCGCCCGATCGAGCACCGCAGCGAGAACCGCGCCGAGCTCGAGGCGATGGTGCTCACCGTCGTGGTCGAGCAGGTCGCGGAGCTCCTCGGGATCCCCGCCGAGGACGTCGACCCCCGCTACGAGCGGCCCTGACCTGCTACGGCAGCGTCGGGCTCACGGCGGGCACGAGGGCGCTGGCCACCACCGGGGTCAGGGGCAGGACGGCCGCACCCTGAGGTGAGGCGAGCAGCACCGAGGCGACGGCCGGCGTGCGCTCGAGCTCGACGGCGACGTACGCCGCGGCGTCGGGCAGGTCGACCACCACGCCACGGTCCGGGCCGATCTCCACCCGCTCGGAGGTCAGCTCGCGACCGCCGGCAGCCCGGCTGACCACGGTCGCGACGCCCGGCCGGACGGCCCCGGCGAGCTGCAGCTGGTGCGGACCGGTCGGAATGATCGCCGCCCCTGTCGTCTCGAGCACCGGGGCGATCGCCGCGACGGCGAGGTCGACGCCCACGAAGGACTGCAGGCCGGCCACCACCGGGAGGGTGGACTCGACGTAGATCCCGAGCGCGCCGGCCCGCACCTCGGGCGCGAGCACGGCGTCGAGCGAGATCGAGCGCACCGACTGGGGAGGCACGTTGATCTCGCCGAGCCCTTCGGGCACGAAGGTGCTCTCGGGACTCACGACGCGCACGTCGACGCGCGCCTCGGAGTCACCGCCGTTGACCAGGGTCAGCCTGCGGGTCCCGTCCCCGCGCGGGAGCCCGAGCATCGTGCCCGTGGTGACCGGCCCGCGCTGGGGTGCGATCCAGTCGGTTGCGCTGGGTCCGGTGCCGAGCCGGTCGACGGTGTCGCGGACGTTGCTGGTCAGCCGGCCCCGGGAGACCAGCACGTGCAGGCCCAGCTCGGTACGACGCGGCGTGACCGTGGCCAGGTCGAGCTCGACGCTGCTGCGACCCGGCACGCGGATGCCGCGCAGGTCGGGCACGTCCAGAGGTCCGCTCGGTGCGTAGAGGGTGAGGTCGGCGATGGCGGGCCCGGATCGGGGTTGACCAGCTCGACCACCGAGGAATGCCCTGGCCGGGCGCCCACGCCGGCGAACCAGGCGTCGGGCTGCGGCTCGGCACACGCGGCGGCCGCCGACGCGGAGCCCCGGGCGGCCAGCAGGCCGGGCGCCCAGTCGTCCTCGCCGGTCACGACGGCCGCGCCCTCGACCGCGACGGAGGTCAGCTCACCGGCGCTGACCGGCAGTGGGCTCGGGCCCCCGCCGAGGGAGTCGAGGGACACCTCGCCGTCCTCCGTCGCGAGCGCGGATCCGACAGCGATCCTCCGGGTGGCCTCCTCCGGGCTGCTGGGGCAGGCCAGGGTGAGCCGGGTGAGCGGGCACGGTCTCCGGCGGGGTGGCGGGCACCGGCGGCGCCTCGGTGCTGACGAGCATCGCCGCGCCCAGCGGTCGCGAGCGGGAGCAGCACAGCCAGCACCACCGCGGGACCGAGCCGACGGCGGGAGGCCGCGGCGAGCGGCGGCGCGGCGGCCGGCGGGCTGCTGCTCACTCATCGGCCACTCCTCGGTCGCGACCGGCGCGGCGTTGCGGCCGGACCGACGGCGCGGCCAGCACCAGCACGACGACGATCGCGAGCCCCTGGATCACGAGCAGCACGACGCGCAGCCACGACGTCGGGCCGTCGAGGGCGTCCTCGGCGAGCGGGACGTCGACCCGCCAGGCGCGCGTCGACCGGTCCTCCGCGCTCGCCTGGACCAGGCCGACGGAGGCGTCGAGCCGCGGCGGCCACCCGCCCGTCGGCCGGGGCCGGCAGGACGACGTACTCGATGCCGCGCGCGGCCAGCTCGTCGACGGCTTCGGGGGTGGGCCGCGCGACGAGGTCGCGCAGGTTCTCGGTGAACGCGACGTCCTCGTCGGTGAGCGCGAGGATCTCGTCGTCGCCGACGGTGTCGCCGTCGCCGCGGCGGACGACGTAGCGCAGACCGGTCTCCACGTCGCCGCGCACGATCAGGACGCCGTGCTCGGGTCCGAGCTGCGAGCTCTGGTTCATGTACGCCGGGATGTCCGAGGTCTCGTCGGCGCTCAGGTCGCCGTGGCCGCCCGCGGCGAACCAGATGGCGCCCGCGGTCGGCACTGCCAACGCGATCACCGCCGGGACGATCGCGCAGGCGGCGCCGCCAGGGCGACTCGGCGACGCGGAGGTGCTGGAGGACGGCCAGGGCGCCGACGCAGCCGGCGACGATCAGGGCGCCGGCCACGACCGGCACCATCGCGGCGGCGCCGGGCCGGGCCGCGCCGCCGATCACGTCGACGGTCGGGGCGCTGACGAGGGCTCCGACCAGGCAGGCGGTGAGGGCGACGGCCCAGCAGACGAGCGCCGCGACCCGGGAGGCGCGTGGCACGAGCGCGAGCAGCGCCGCCGCCACGACCGGCCAGGCCAGCCAGGCCGGGGCGCCGAGCGTGTCGAGGCGCCCGAGCACCAGGTCGAGCGATCCGGAGACGGCTGCAGGCAGCCGGCCGGGGTCGAGCAGCAGCCCACCGGCCCGACCCTGCAGCAGCAGCGGCAGCCACCAGGGAGCCAGCAGCACCGGCACCACGCCCAGCGCGACCAGCGGTGGCAGCGACACCGAGCGGTCCGCGACCAGGTCACGGGCGAAGCGGACCGCGAGGGCGAGCACGCCCAGGACGAGCACGACGACGAGCGGGTAGACCGCGGGCCCGCAGGCGGTCGCCACCGCCAGCAGCAGCCCGGTGCGCCAGGCCGCCCGCCAGCGCCGGTCCGCCTCCGGGTCGCCGAACCCGACCATGGCGTGCACCAGCCAGGGCAGGACCGCCGCGAGCAGCACGAGACCGAGTCGACCGTCGCCCCAGGCGCCGCTGACGCCCGCGACGAGGGCGTAGGTCGCCGCGCCGGCCGCGACCAGCCAGGTCGGCATCCCGGCCGGGTCGAGGAGACGTCCCACCACGCGCACCAGCCGCCAGGCGCCCCACAGCGCGAGCGGGGCGGCGAGCACGAGCACGACACTCGACCGCGGCCGCCGGACTGCCGCCGAGCAGGCTGGCCAGGAGCGAGAGCGGGAGCAGGTACGCCGGCGCCGGCACGTCGGAGCCGAGCGCGAGCGGATGCCAGCTCTCGAGGTAGAGGCCCCACCAGTCCGACGCGGACGCCGGCGCCGGTGAGAGCGCGCCCCCCGAGACCGTCCCCCACGCCTGCCGGGTGCCCGCCAGCACAGCCACCACGAAGAGCGTGAGGGCCAGCGCCACGGGGTTGGTGAGGAAGCGCGTCAGCAGCCCGGTGTCGGGCGCGAGCAGGTCGTCGTCCTCGTCGCCCTCGCCGGTCCTGCGCTCGACCTGGTGGGTCCTGGCGGCGGAGTGCGCGGGGCCGGCGGCGGCCTCGGCTGCCGCCTGCGCGAGGGCTGCGGCGCGGCGGCGCTCGGCCACGTCGGCCGCCTGGTTGGTCAGCGCGGCGGCGAGATCACTGACGAAGTCGAGGCCGTGCCGGTAGGGAACCCACCAGGGCGCGAGCAGCGCCGCGGCACCGTCGGGATCGGTCCGCAGCCGCCTCCGCTCGCGGCGCGCCGCGAGCAGCTGCCGCGGGCGCGAGTAGACCGACAGCAGCGCAGCCAGCTCGTCGAGAGCCTCGCCGACGGAGCGGACCAGCAGGAAGCCGATCATCCGCACCAGCGTCCCGCCCGCGAGCCGCAGCAGCCGCCACGGCAGCGACCGCGCCCGGCCGTTGACCAGCAGCGTCCACAGGGCCGCCCGCCGCTCCTGGTAGTGCGTGTGCCGTCCGGTCAGCGGCGTACGCCGGCTGCCCCGATGGGCCGCCTCGGCGTGGAACACCACGGCCTGCGGCACCACGACGGTGCGGTGGCCGGCGGCCGCGGCCCGCCAGCCGAAGTCCAGGTCGTTGCCGAAGATCGGCAGGTGCCGGTCGAAGCCGCCGAGCTCGCGCAGGAGGTCGCGGCGGACGAGCATGCCGGCGGTGTTGACGGCCAGCACGCGGCGTACCTCGTCGTGCTGGCCCTGGTCGTACTCGCTGCGCTCCAGACCGGTCTCGCGGCGACCCGTGCCGGAGATGGTGACGCCCACCTCGAGGAGCCGGCGCAACGAGGGCCACTCGCGCAGCTTCGGGCCGAGAACGGCCGCCTCCGGATCCGCCTCGGCGGCGGCCAGCAGCTCGGCCAGCGCCGACGGTGCCGGCGTGCTGTCGTCGTGGAGCAGCCAGATCCACTCCGGCTGCCCGTCGAGGTCGTCGGTGCGAGCGGCCAGCCCGAGGTCGACCGCCTCGCCGAACGACGTCTGCCGGCCCGCGCGTGGCGAGGTGCGTCGGCGCCGAGCGCCTCGGTCAGGAGGGTCGGGCTGTCGTCCTTGCTGCCGGTGTCGACGGCGACGACGACGTCGGGGCGGCGCGTCTGGCCCGCGAGACCCTCGAGGACCGTGGGCAGCCAGCGGCCGCCGGCGTGGCTGACGAGCAGTGCGGCGACCGAGCCAGGGGAGGACGGCGGGCTCGACACCCCGAGAGGCTATCCGACGCCACCGGGGGTCGACGCCGATCGACCGGCCCGGTGGTCGGCCGAGTCCGCGACCCTAGACCGCGCGCTTCTTCAGCTTGCGGCGCTCGCGCTCGGAGAGACCGCCCCAGATGCCGAAGCGCTCGTCGTTCATCAACGCGTACTCCAGGCAGTCGTTGCGCACGTCGCACGTGAGGCAGACCTTCTTGGCCTCTCGGGTCGACCCACCCTTCTCCGGGAAGAACGCCTCCGGGTCCGTCTGCGCGCACAATGCGCGGTCCTGCCAGCCCGCCTCTTCGGCGTCCGGCTCGAGAAGAAACAGTTCCCTCACGGCTTCGCCCTTTCGACCCTGTGTCCCGTCTCTCACAACCAGTCCGGCTGTGCGAAGAACACTATGGGAATTACATGCCTGTCGTACACCGAAAGTCAAGATCGGATGTGCTAGGGGCTCGCTGAGAGGTGGGGTCGTCCAGACCATCGTCGCCCCGTCGAGAGCCCCGGCGGCGGGGCGGCCCATGAGGCCCCATGACGAGCACTCCCCCGAGACGCCTCACGGTCCTCTCCGGTGGCGTCGGCGGGGCCCGCTTCCTCCAGGGTCTCCTGCACGCGCAGACGCTCCCTGGCGGCACCGGACCGCTCGAGGTCACCGTCGTCGCCAACACCGCTGACGACCTGTGGCTGCACGGGCTCAAGATCTGCCCCGACCTCGACACGGTCATGTACACCCTGGGCGACGGCATCGACCACGACCGCGGGTGGGGCCGCCGGGACGAGACGTGGAGCGTGAAGGAGGAGCTGGCGGCGTACGGCGCCGAGGCCCCGTGGTTCGGTCTCGGAGACCGCGACATCGCCACCCACCTGATGCGCACGCGCATGCTCGAGGCGGGCTACCCGTTGTCCAGGTCACCGAGGCGCTGTGCGCCCGCTGGCTCGCTCCCGTGTTCGGGCGAGGCGTGCGGCTGCTGCCCATGAGCGACGACCGGGTGGAGACGCACGTGGCGATCGCCGACGCCGAGTCGCCGAGCGGCACCCGGGTCGTGCACTTCCAGGAGTACTGGGTGCGTCTCCACGCCGAGGTGCCGGCCGAGACCGTCGTCGTGGTCGGGCTCGATGCGTCGACGCCGGCGCCGGGGGTGCTGGAGGCGATCGCCGACGCCGACGTGGTCGTCGTACCGCCCTCGAACCCCGTGGTCTCCGTCGGCACGATCCTCGGGGTGCCCGGCATCCGCGAGGCGCTTCGTACGACGGCCGCGCCGGTCGTGGGGCTCTCCCCCATCGTCGGCGGCAGCCACGTACGCGGATGGCGCAGCAGCTGCTGACCTCCATCGGGGTCGAGGTCTCGGCGGCCGGAGTCGCCGAGCACTACGGCGCCCGCTCGCGCGACGGCGTCCTGGACGGCTGGCTGGTCGACACGGTCGACGCCGGCCTGGTGTCCCGCGTCGAGCAGGCCGGCCTGACCTGTCGCGCCGTACCGCTGATGATGACCGACCTCGACGCCACCGCCGCGATGGCCGTCGCGGCGCTGGACCTGGTGTCGTGACGACCACCGTCCACGCGCCCGACGGCGTTGGCGAGGTGCGGCCCGGGCGACGACCTCGCCGGCCTCCTGCTCACCGCGCTGGGCGCGGGCTGGACGCTGGCGGACGGCGACGTGGTCGCCGTGACCAGCAAGGTGGTGAGCAAGGCGGAGGGCCGGGTCCGGGCCGGCGACCGCGACGACCGCCCTGCCCGAGGAGACCGTCCGGGTCGTCGCCCGGCGCGGCGGGACCGTCGATCGTGCGCAACCGCCTCGGCCTGACCATGGCCGCGGCGGGCATCGACGCGTCGAACGTGCCTGCCGGCCGCGTCGTGCTCCTGCCCGTCGACCCCGACGCCTCCGCCCGCGCGTCTCCGGGCCGCGCTGCTCGAGCGGGCCGGCGTCAACGTCGCCGTCGTCGTCACCGACACCTCCGGCCGGGCGTGGCGCGAGGGCCAGACCGACATCGCTGTCGGGGCCGCCGGCCTCGTCGTCCTCGACGACCACCGGGGCGCGTCGACCCGCACGGCAACGCCCTGGCCGTCACGGCTCCCGCGGTCGCCGACGAGGTCGCGGGCGCCGCCGAGCTGGCCCAGGGCAAGCTCGCGGGACGGCCCGTTCGCGGTGCTGCGCGGCCTGCAGCGCTTCGTGCTCCCCGCCGGGGACGACGGTCCGGGCGCGGGCGCCCTGGTCCGGCCCGAGGCAGGTGACCTCTTCGGGTACGGCGCCCGCGAGGCCGTCGTCCAGGCGGTGCTCGGCGACCCTGCGTCGCTCGCCGGCTTCGGCGCGGCGGCGACCGCCGACGAGCTCGCCGGCCACCTCGCCGTGGCGCTTCCCGGCCTGCGGGTCGACGATCGGGCCGGGCGAGCCGGATCGGGAGATCACCGTCCACGACGACGACCCGAGGGTGGCGGTCGCTGGCGCACGCCTGCGGGTGGGCGCGGGTCGCCCGGCACGGATCTCGACGTCGGTCATCGGTGGCGACCAGTCGTTCCGTAGACTACGCCGTTGTCCCGGCGCGCCCGGGCTCCCCTGCCTCCCCATCCCTGACCCCGAGGACATCGCGTCGTGGCCAAGAGCTCCCGAACCGAGAAGACCGAGCGCCAAGCCAAGGTCGACAAGATGCTGGCCCAGCAGAAGTCGGCCGAGCGCTCCCGCGGCTACAAGATCGTCGGCGTCTGCGTGGTCGTCGCGCTGCTGATCATCGGCGCCGCGGCGTACCAGCCCATCAAGGACTGGTGGGACCTGCGCTCCTTCAACGACATCGACCTCAGCGAGATCGGTGCTCCCGCGTCGGTCTGCGAGAAGGTCACCACCGCGCCCGCGGAGGGCACCCAGGACCACGTGCCGGCCGGCACGCCCCTCGACATCACCGGCAACCCGCCCGCCTTCGGTCAGCACTTCGACACCTGGGAGCCGATGGACCGCAAGTTCTACTCGACGGCCGACCGTCCCGACCTCGGCTTCCTGATCCACAACCTCGAGCACGGCTTCACGATCCTCTGGTACGACGAGACCGCGGCCGACGACAACGAGATGATGGACGAGATCAAGGCCATCGCGCAGAAGTACAAGGGCACCGACAACCTGCGGCTGAAGTTCAAGGCGGTGCCGTGGCTCGAGGACGACGGCGACGCGTTCCCCGACGGCCAGCACATCGCCTTCACGCACTGGTCCGTCGGCGGCACCGGCGACGACGCCACCGGCGAGCAGGTCGGCGTGACGCAGTACTGCTCCGCGCCCTCCGGCGCTGCCCTCCAGCAGTTCATGCTCGACTACCCCTACATGGACTCGCCCGAGCCCGACGCCGTCTGACCGCTACGTCAGCTCGGGCGCCGACCCGGCCAGCTCCTCCACGATGCGCTTCACGTCCTGGGCGCGCGCCCTGGTGGTGACGAGGACGGCGTCGCCGGTGTCGACGACGACGACGTCGTCGAGGCCGACGACCGCGACCACGCGACCGCCGAGCGCGGCCACGAGGCCGGTGCTGTCGACCGCGTGGACGAGTGTGGCGTCGCCGAGGATCGCCGGGCCCCGGCTCGCATCAGCGGGCACCAGCGACGCCAGCGAGGCGAAGTCGCCGATGTCGTCCCAGCCGAAGGCGCCGGGCACCACCGCCACCCGGCCGGCAGCGGCGGCCGGCTCGGCGACGGCGTGGTCGATCGCGATCCGGGGCAGCGTCGGCCACACCTCGTCGAGCGTGTCCGGCGCGGCGGCCAGCGCACGCAGGGAGGCGGCGAACTCTGGGTGCTCCGCAGCCAGCAGGTCGAGAAGCACGGCGGGTCGGCAGACGAACATGCCGGCGTTCCAGCGGTAGCGGCCCGACGCGACGTACTCCTGCGCCACCTCGGCCGCCGGCTTCTCCACGAACTCCTCGACCGCGAAGGCGCCGTCGTGGCCGGGGAGCGGCTCGCCGAGCCTGATGTAGCCGAAGCCGGTCGCTGCGTGGGTCGGCTCGATGCCGATCGTGACGAGCAGGCCGTCGCGGGCCACGGCGCTCGCCACGCGGACCCGGTCGCGGAACGTGTCGGGGTCGGTCACGACGTGGTCGGCGGCGAAGGAGCCCATGACGGCGTCGGGGTCCTCGCGCTCCAGCAGCGCCGCCGCCAGGCCGATCGCGGCCATCGAGTCGCGCGGCGACGGCTCGGCGAGCACCCGGCCCGGGTCGAGCTCGGGCAGCTGGGCCAGCACGGCCTCGCGGTGCGCCCGGCCGGTGACGACGAGGAAGCGCTCGCCCGCGAGCGGCTCCAACCGGTCGAGGGTGGCCTGGATCATCGTCCGACCCGAGCCGCTCAGGTCGTGGAGGAACTTCGGCGAGCCCTTGCGCGACAGCGGCCACAGCCGGGTGCCCGCGCCACCGGCCGGGACCACGGCCCAGAACGTCTCGCCCATGGGCGCCGAGGCTAGTACGGCGGGGTGCCCGGGACTCCCTAGGCTGGCCGGGTGCCCTCGACCCAGTCGGCACGCGGACCCCGAGGTCTTCGCCGCCGTGCTCGCTCGCGAGCTGCGCGCAGACGCGGGTCGGCCGCTCGTCACGTTCTACGACTTCGCGACCGGCGAGCGCGTCGAGCTCTCCGTGGCGACCTATGCCAACTGGGTCGCCAAGACGGCGTCGCTCCTGGTCGAGGAGCTCGACCTCGAGCGTGGGCAGCGGCTCCTGGTCGACCTGCCGGCGCACTGGCTCACCCCGGTCTTCCTCGGCGCGGCGTGGACCGTCGGCCTGGAGGTCGCCTGGGACGAGTCGGGCGGCGCTGCCGACGGCCTCGTGACCGGACCGGCCGGCGTGGCGGCGTACGCCGCGCAGGCCGCCGGTCGACCGGTGGTGGCCACCGCGCTGCTTCCGCTGGGGGTGCGCTTCCCGAGCCCCGTGCCCCAGGGTGTGACCGACTTCGGCGTCGAGGTGTGGAGCCAGCCCGACGCCTTCACCCCCTGGGACCCGCCGACCGGTGACGACCCGGCTGTGCCCGGCTGGTCGCAGGGAGCGCTGATGAGGGCGGCCGCCGCCGGGACCCTGCTCCCGGGTTCGGGAGCGGTTCTCGCCGACGGCGGCCGCCTTCTCTCAGAGGTCAGTCCGGCTTCCCCTTCCGGTCTGGCCTCGTTCGTGGAGCCGCTCGCGCGGAGCGGCTCCACCGTCCTGGTCGTGCATGCGGACGGACCCGAGGGACGAGCCCGCCTCGATGCGACGTACACCGCCGAACGGGCGACCTGTCGGGTGCCGGCGGTCTCCTAGTCCGCGAGGTCGTAGTCGTTCATGCCGCTGCCGATCTGCACCGGCTTGCCGAAGCGGCGCTCGTTGCCGGGCAGCAGGTAGAGCCCGCCGTCCGACTTCTTGCGCAGCAGCACGTCGGCGTGCCCGGTCAGGTCGATGTCGCTGATCCCGATCACCCAGTCGTAGCCCCGGAGCCGGCCGCGCACCTTGGTGCCGCCGCTGGTGAGCCCGCCCGGCCCGTTGCCCTTGTAGAGCACAAGGTTCTTCTTGCGCTTGAAGACGCTGTCCGGAGCGCCGTCCGCGTCCATCCTGCCGACACCGACCTGGGTCTTCGCCTTCACCTTGGAGTAGGCGACGTAGCTGGGGAGCAGCCCGGAGGTGCCGGCGCCCGGGTAGATCCGCATCGAGGACTTGCGCGGCTGGCCCATCAGGTCCGGCCACCCGTCGCCGGTCACGTCGCCGACGGCCGCGAGCAGCCGGATGCCGCCCATGCCGGAGGCGACGAGGTACGGCCCGTTGAAGCCGCCCTGGCCGTTGCCGCGGAAGAGGTAGAGAGCCTGGTCGGCGTTGTTGATCATGAAGTCGCCGTAACCGTCGCGGTCCCAGTCGCCGACGTTGAGCAGCGCCTTGGCATCCGCCAGCACGAGCCCGGTGTCGACCTTCTCGCCGAGCGGCGCACCGCTGCCCTGCGTCGGGATGACGAAGATCCGCTTGTCGCTGGCCCGTCGCACCACCAGGTCGGGGTGCGGACTGCCCACCAGGTTCGACTCCAGCTCGCGGCCGGCCCAGCCGACCTGGCCCGCGGCGGCGTACGACCTGATCGTCGGGAGCTGCGCGTAGAGGTACTTGCCCGGGCACGCCGTCGCCGCGGCGTCGCGGTGGCCGTTGATCGCCTGGAAGGTCTTCTTGCCGACCACCTGCGCGGTCGAAGCGGCGCTCACACCGTGCAGCGACAGCTTCCACGCGAAGACCGCGCCGTAGGCCTGCAGCACCGCGTCGCTCGGCTGCACCAGCTCGAAGTTGCCGATCGCCGACATGGCGAACGAGTAGTCGTTGTACCCCAGCGTGTGCGCGCCGACGACCGCCCGGTCGACGCCGCCGTACCGGCCCTCCCAGACGCGGCCGAAGCGGTCGACGAGGAAGTTGTAGCCGATGTCGCTCCAGCCCCGCGACTTCGTGTGGTACGCGTAGATGCTCCGGATGATCGCGGGCACCTCGGCCTCGGAGTAGTCGTTGGCGTTGACCGTGTGGTGCACGAAGCCGGCGTGCACCTCGTAGTAGCGCAACGAGCTCGCGTCGCGCATGGAGTCGTCGGCACCCCACTGGGCGCGGGAGAAGATCGTCGGCATCGGCGTGTACGCCGCCGCGGCCGCCGAGACCTCGCCGGGCCCCTGGGCCGGAGCCTGGGCCGACGACGCGGCCTTCGCCGAGGGCAGGGAGCCGGCGTCGATCGCGGGCCTGGCGGTCTTCTCGACGCCACGCCCCGGGTCGATCACGGCCAGCCTCATGTCGGCCGGCGGCGCGGCCTTCGAGGTGCTCCGGACCTGGACCTCGTCCACCTCGCCGACAAGGAGGGCGTCGGTGCCCGGCCGCGCGTGCCGCGCCTCCCGGCTCCCGGGGTCGGGGGCGTGATCGTCGTGGTACTCCAGCCCGGTCCAGCCCGACCACCCGCCGCCCGCGGTCCTGGTGCGGGCCTCCAGCGCGATGTCGTCGTCGTCGACGACCGACGCGGCGTCCCAGGTCACTCCGACGGCGCCGTACCCGACGACGCGCTGCGGCGTGCTCGTCACCCGCCTCCCGCTGCTGCGGGCGGCGAGCGGGCGGGCCAGCACGCCGTTCGCGGGCGCGGTGAGCGAGACCTCCGTGACCTTCGGCTCGACCGGCGCCGTCTCCACGGTGGCCGGCTGCCGCTTCCGCGCCTCGTACGCCGCGAACTGGGCCAACGGCTGGGCGCCGGCCTCGGGCGTCGTTCCGACGACGTCAAGGCTGACGATGCTCGCCGCAGGAGTGAGGGCGGCCACCACCAGCGCAAGCGCCAGCAGCTGCTGGCACACGGTCACGTATCGGGACCGGCCAGCCGTCATCGGGGCCGAGGGCAAGCGCATGCAGATGCTCCAGTTGTGGGGGAAGAGAAGCAACAGGAGTTGCAACTTTCCCACCAGTCACACTGGTCACCGCAAGAGAACCTGAGTAACTACATGTGTGTCATTACCAGTCGACACGCCGACACATCCCAACTTTCTACCCCGCCTGAGCGGGCGGACCCCGGTGGTTGAGGAGGCCCGCCAGGGCGTCCACAGGTGGTTGAGGAGGCCCGCCACGGCGTCCACTGGGTGGTTGAGGAGGCCCGCTAGGGCCGTCTCGAAACCTCCGGCCGCGCCGTACGCCAACGGGTCCGTCACCGGTGGTTGAGGAGGCCCGCCAGGGCCGTCTCGAACAGGCACTCCGGCTGTCGCCGTACGCCAACGGGTCCATCACCGGTGGTTGAGGAGCGAGCGACCCTGCCGGTGTGGTCGAGCAGCGAGCGACCGTGCCGCTGGTCGAGCAGCGAGCGGAGCGAGCGATCAGTCGAGACCCCACAACGCGGGCGATCGCCTCACCGGGTTTCGAGACAGGACTTCGTCCTTCCTCAACCAGCGGTGGGTACCGGTGGTTGAGGAGGCCCGCTAGGGCCGTCTGAAGCGGCGAAGACCTCCGGCCGCGCGAACGCCAACGTCCATCACCGGTGGTTGAGGAGGCCCGCTAGGGCCGTCTCGAAACCTCCGGACCTCTGTCCACAGGCGGCAGCTGTCAGGTGGCGTCCCGTGTGCCAGGGAGGCACCCTCGACCCATGGCCTTCGCGTACCTCCTCGAGTGCAACGACGGCACCTACTACTGCGGCAGCACCACCCACCTCGAGCTCCGGATCTGGCAGCACAACGAGGGGGTCGGCGCGGCGTACACGCGGAAACGGCGGCCTGTGCGCGTCGTGTGGTCGGCAGAGTTCGAGCGCATCGACGAGGCCTTCGCCTTCGAGAAGCGCGTCCAGGGCTGGAGTCGACGCAAGCGTGAGGCACTGATCGACGGTCGGTACGACGATCTCCCGGAGCTGTCCAGCCGGAGCATCGAGGCGGTGCGTCGGCGTACGTCGTGACCGGAGGTTTCGAGACGGGACTTCGTCCCTCCTCAACCACCGGTAAGACGGGACTTCGTCCCTCCTCAACCACCGGTAGGACGGGACTTCGTCCCTCCTCAACCACCGGTAAGACGGGACTTCGTCCCTCCTCAACCGGACGGGACTTCGACCGTCCCAACCACCGGTCGCCGGGCCTCCTCAACCACCGGGAAGACGAGGACTTCGTCCCTCCTCAACCACCGGCGAAGGGGCCCGGCCTCCTCATTCAGTCAACGGACCGGAGGTGAATCCCGTCGGGGGGACGCCTCAGATGTCGGAGGCGATCTCCTCGTCGGCCTCTTCCTCGAGGTCGGGCTCGTCGTCGGCGCCGTCGTAGTGGAGGTACTTGATGCCCTCGTCGACGTCGCCGTCGAAGCCGACCTTGCCGGCCTCCAGGACGATGACCCGGTCGCAGAGGCGCCGGACCGAGCCGGCCGCGTGGGTCACGTAGAACATGGTGATACCGCTCTCGCGGATCTCCTCCATGCGCGCCATGCACTTCTTCTTGAACGGCCGGTCGCCGACGGCGAGGACCTCGTCGGCCACGAAGATGTCGCAGTCGACGTGGACGGCGACGGAGAAGCCGAGCCGCGCGAACATGCCCGAGGAGTAGTTGCCGACCGGGGTGTCCATGAAGCGCCCGACATCGGCGAACGAGGCGATGTCGTCGAACTTCGCCTCGGTCTCCTCCTTGGACATGCCGAGGATGGCGGCGTTCATGAAGATGTTCTCCCGGCCGGTGAGCTGCTGGTGGAAGCCGGCCCCGGTCGCGATGAGACCGGAGATCCGGCCCCTGGTGAGCACCTGGCCGCCGTCCGGCTTCATCACGCCGCTGATCAGCTTGAGCAGCGTGCTCTTGCCCGATCCGTTGAGTCCCATCAAGGCGATCGACTGTCCCTGGGGCACCTCGAAGGACACCTGGTCGAGCGCGAGGAACGTGTCGCTGACCTGCTGCTTGCGCAGCTTGGCCATGGCGATCTTCTTCAACGTGCGGTGGTACTGCAGGGAGAATTCCTTCGACACGTTGTCGACGACGATCGACGTCAGCGGCGCATCGGTCTGGACGGTGTTGGGCTGGACCATCGTCATATCAGCAGCTCCGGAACCCTGCTCTCCAGGCGGCTGAAGACCCACTGCGCGAAGACGAGCAGCAGCGCGCAGACGCCGAGCATGATGAAGCCGCGCTGCCACAGGTCGTCGGGGAAGGACGTGTCGTACGGCTCCGTCGTGGTCGTCCACCAGAAGCCGCGCTGGATCAGCAGGACCGCCTCCGTCAACGGGTTGGCCATGATCAGGTGGTAGGCCCAGCCGGTGCCGAACCGCTCGCTGACCATCGAGTACGGGTACATCATCGGCACGGTGAAGGGCAGCACGTTGATGAACGTCTGCACGATGCGCCCGAAGTCGCGCAGCAGCACGTTGAAGACCGAGAACATCAGGCCGAGCGCCGTGCCGAACAGGAGCGTGATGGCGAACCCGAGCAACGCGGCGGCCATGCCCTCGAGGTCGGGGATCCAGGTTCGGGTCCAGAGGCAGGCGATGGTGAGGATGATCAGCTGCGGGATCGTGTGGTAGAGCGACACCAGCATCGACGCGAAGGGGAACAGCTCACGCGGCATCGCCATCTTCTGCACGACGCCCTTGTTGGTGAGCAGCGAGCGGGTGCCGGAGTTCACCGTCTCGGTGAAGTAGTGCACCAGCACCATGCCCGCGAACAGGTGGATCGCGAAGTTCTGGACGTTGCCGCGCTCGAGCAGGATCCCGAACACGAAGTAGAACGTGAAGAAGCGCACCGTCGGGTTGATGTAGGACCACGCGAGCCCGAACAACGACCGCGCGTAGCGCGCCTGGATCTCGCGGCGCACCATGAGCCGGAGCAGGTAGCGGCGGCGGAACGCCTCGAGCAGCCCGCTGGTGGTCGACGGGGAGGTCAGCGGCACGTTCTCGAGGTGGTGCCGGGTCGCGACCTTCTCACTCATGGGGCCGGCCTCACGCGTCCCGCCCATCCTCGGCGTACGGCGCGAACGTGCGCTGCCAGGCCTCGGGCGAGGTCACGTCGGGCAGGGCGGTGCGGTACTCCTCGGCCAGTCGCGGCCACTCTCGCCGGAACCGCTCGTGGATCTCGATGGTCTTGCGCAGGAGCTCGCGGTACTTCGCGGGGTCACGCTTGTAGAACGCGGCCGAGGTGCCGTCGTTCATGGAGACGATGGCCGAGTCGTAGCCGGCCAGGCGGTACCACCGGGTGTCCATCGCGGTGAGCTCGACCTCGGGGAACTCATCGGCCAGCTCACGCGTCGGCCGCAGCTGCCGGATCGGCGCCAGCCCTGCGGTGAGGAGCTGTGAGAGGCGGCCCGGGATCTCGACGGACGCCCGGCCCTTGCGCGGCGGCTTCTTGCGGCGCACGGGCGGGAAGGCGTCTCGGTCCTTCTGGAGCTGGGCGTCGGAGAACTGCTTGCGGAAGGCGTTGATCTCCGCCAGCTTCGTCGGCAGGTCGTCGTGCAGCTGGTGCGGGCCCGCCAGCACGTCGAGGAGCGCCTGGTGGCGGATCTCGACGGTGGAGTACTGCAAGGACACGAGGTGCTTGATCTGGTGGTTGAGGCTCTCCCGGATCATGCGCCCACCCTTGGGGTAGGGCGAGTGCAGGAGCGCTGCCACGAAGCGGTTGCGGTGGTGGAAGTAGGCCTGCCAGTCGACGCCGTCGTTCTTGTCGGTCCAGGGCACGTGCCACACGGCCGCGCCCGGGAAGGTCACCGTCGGGTAGCCCGCGGCCCTGGCCCGCAGGCCGTACTCCGAGTCGTCCCACTTGATGAAGAGGGGCAGCGAGAGCCCGATGTCGTCGATGACCACCCGCGGGATGAGGCACATGAACCAGCCGTTGAAGTCGACGTCGACCCGTTTGTGCAGCCAGCGCGAGGAGCGCAGGTTGCGGGCGGCGAGGTCCCAGTCGCTGTAGCCGTCGAGGGGGGTCATCCACCAGAACCGCCACGGCTGCACGATCTCGCCGTAGCTGTGCAGCCGCGAGCGCGAGTAGATGCTGAACATGTGGCCGCCGACGATCGTCGGTCGCTTCGCCAGGTCGCCGAACGTGACAGCCCGGATGATGCCCTCGGGCTCGCACACGACGTCGTCGTCCATCATCAGGGCGTACGTCGACGTGCCCTTGCGCAACGACTCGAGCTGCCCTCGGGCGTAGCCGCCCGAGCCGCCGAGGTTGCCCTGGACGATGACGCGCAGCTGGTCGCCCAGCGCCTTCTCGGCCGCGGGGAAGAACTCCGATCCGGTCACCGGCTTGGTGCCCTGCTCCATGACGAAGACCGTGTCGAGGTAGGGCCGCAGCGCCTCGTCCTCGGCCATCTGGCCGATCAGCTTGGCGCAGAAGTCGGGACGGTTCATGGTGGTGATCGCGATGTCGGCGGTGCCGTGCGGCGCGCGGTCGTCGGGGACCTCGGCGCTCCACTCGGCCGACTCGACGACGGCGTCCTCGTCGCCCGCGACGACGTCGTACCAGTACCAGCCGCCGTCGACGAACGGCGTGAGGGACAGCTCGAAGCTGAACCTCGAGGCGCCGTCAGGGCCTACGGTCGCGGAGTCGACCCGCTGGCTGCGGCCGTTGGCCATCGACTTGTAGACCGTCAGCGACGCGCCGCGGCCCGTGAGGCGAACGGTGAGGGTGACCTCCTCGACGATCGTCCAGCGCCGCCAGTACGACGCCGGGAAGCCGTTGAAGTACGTGCCGAACGAGAGCTTCTGACCCATGGGGAGCCGCAGCGCGGTGCGGGACTCGATCTGGTCGGGATGGATCGAGCGACCGGTGGACGTCGACTGTCGGATCGCGGCGTTGTTCAGGTCCTTCGCCGCGCGGTTGCCGCCGATGTCGTAGCGGTCGGCGTCGAGCCGGGCCTCCTCGGCGTCGACGTACAGGGGAAAGACGTCGGTGTCCTTGTCGATCGGCAGGATCTGGCGTTGCAGCACTCTGCTCGTCGTCGTGGCGGTGACGGTCATTCGTCGACCCCTCCGGAGGTGAGCTCGGCGCCGTCGGCGAAGTGCGGGCGCAGCTTGTTGTCGAACATCGACAGCGCCGACCCGATGGCCATGTGCATGTCGAGGTACTTGTAGGTGCCGAGGCGACCGCCGAAGAGCACCATGGGCTCACGCTTGGCGAGCTCGCGGTACTTCAACAGCTTCTCGCGATCCTCGGCTGTGTTGATCGGGTAGTAGGGCTCGTCGCCCTCCTCGGCGAAGCGCGAGAACTCGTGCACCACGATCGTCTTGCCGGGGAGGTAGGTGCGCTCGGGGTGGAGGTGCTTGAACTCCAGGATGCGCGTGTAGGGCACGCTCTCGTCGTTGTAGTTGACGACGCCGGTGCCCTGGAAGTCGTCGACGTCGAGGGTCTCGGCCTCCAGGTCGACGGTGCGCCAGGAGAGGTGGCCCTCGGCGTGGCCGAAGTACTCGTCGACCGGGCCGGTGTAGACGATGGGCACCTTGCCCTTGTAGTCGTCGATGACATCGAAGAAGTCGGTGTCGACGCGAACCTCGATGTTGGGGTGGTCGGCCATCCGCTCCAGCCAGGCGGTGTAGCCGTCGGTGGGCAGACCCTCGTAGGTGTCGTTGAAGTAGCGGTTGTCGAAGGTGTAGCGGACCGGGAGCCGGGTGATGATGTCCGGGCTCAGCTCCTTGGGATCGGTCTGCCACTGCTTGGCGGTGTAGCCCTTGATGAACGCCTCGTAGAGCGGGCGGCCGATCAGGGAGATCGCCTTCTCCTCGAGGTTCTGCGCCCTGTCGGTGTCGATCTCGCTGGCCTGCTCGGCGATCAGCGCGCGCGCCTCGTCGGGCGTGTGGGCCTTCCCGAAGAACTGGTTGATCAGGCCGAGGTTCATCGGCAGGGAGTAGACCTGTCCCTGGTAGTTGCCGAAGACCCGGTGCTGGTAGCCCGTGAAGGTCGTGAAGCGGTTGACGTACTCCCACACCCGCTTGTTGGAGGTGTGGAACAGGTGGGTGCCGTACTTGTGCACCTCGATGCCGGTCTCGGGGTCCTTCTCGCTGTAGGCGTTGCCGCCGAGGTGGTAGCGCCGCTCGAGCACGAGCACCCTCAGGCCGAGCTCGCTCGCGCAGCGCTCGGCGATGGTGAGGCCGAAGAAGCCGGACCCGACGACCACGAGGTCAGGCAGAGTGTCGGGCAGGTCGTGCTGGGCGGGCTGCTCGGGAGCGGCAGGCTCGGTCAAGGGTCTCCTCAGGGCTGCTGTGCCTCGGTCGGGCAGTTCGCCAGTCTACGGACGACCACCGGCTCGGACCGATTTGCCACACAGCGCCCCCACGGCGGGAATGGCGCGGATCACATTCTGTTGTCGAGCCTCCACCTGGTGGTCGAGCGCACTCGAGACCTCAGGGTACGTCGGCGACGATGCGCTCCAGAGCCGCCAGGCTGCGCTCGACGTCCTCGTCGGTGGTCGACCAGTTGCTGACCGAGATGCGGAGCACCGCCCTGCCCTGCCACTGGGAGCCCGACATCCAGGCGGTGCCGTCGTCCAGCACCCGGCGGACCACCTCACGGGTGCGGTCGTCGGAGCCGAAGGAGACACACACCTGCGTGTAGTCGACGTCGTTGAGAACCGCCACCCCCTCGATCGCCGTGAGCCGATCGGCGAACGTGCGGGCATGCCGGGCCAGCCCGTCGACCATCTCCGCGACGCCGCTGCGGCCCAGCGAGCGCAGCACGGCCCAGACCGGCAGCGCCCGCGCCCGCCGCGAGAGCTCGGGCACGCGCTCGAAGGAGTCGCCCTTGTCGGCGTCCTGGATGAGGTAGTCACCGTGCATGCCCATCGCCGCCTTCATCGCCACGGGGTCGCGCACGATCGCGATGCCGCAGTCATAGGGCACGTTCAGCGTCTTGTGCGCGTCGGTGCCCCAGGAGTCGGCGGCGGCGAAGCCTGTCGTGAGGTGGCGGAGCCGGTCGCTGGCGGCGGCGAAGAGCCCGAAGGCTCCGTCGACGTGCACCCAGGCGTCGTGGTCGTGCGCGGCCCGGATCGTCTCGATGAACGGGTCGAAGGCTCCCGAGTGGACGTTGCCGGCCTGCAGGGCGACGATCGTCGGACCGCTGCCTCCGCTCGCCAGCGCGGCCGCGAGCGCGTCGGGGCGGACCCGCCCCTGCTCGTCGGCGGCGACGGCCTCGGGCCGGCCGAGACCGAGATAGCGCAGCACCAGGTCGACGGAGTCGTGACGCTCCTCCCCCACCAGCACCCGCACCGGCGGGGCCCCGTGCAGCCCGTCGGTGCCCGGGTCCCATCCGGCCCGACGCAGCACCTCGTCCCGCGCGGAGGCGAGGCAGGTGAAGTTGGCCATCGTCGCGCCGGTGACGAAGCCGACGCCCGCCGCCGGCGGGAGGTCGAGCAGGTCGAGGAGCCACGCCGAGGTGACGTCCTCGACAGCGGCGTGACCGGGCGTGACAGCGCGCAGCCCGGCGTTCTGGTCCCAGGCGCTGACCAGCCAGTCGGCGGCCAGCGCCGCCGGGTGCGTGCCGCCGATGACGAAGCCGAAGAAGCGCCCGGACGGCATCGCGTTCAGCCCGCCCTCACTCGCCCGCGCCAGCAGGTCGATCACCTCGACCGGGTCGGTCGGATCGTCGGGCAGCTCGGCGCCGAGCAGGGCCGCCACGTCGTCGGGGCTGGCGACGGGCGGCACCGCACGTTCGTCGAGGGACTCCAGCCAGGCGACGGCGTGCTCGTGGGCGCGGTTCAGCGCGGCTGCGCGGGGCTCCATGACGCCACTCTCACCCCGCGGCCCGAAGCGGCGCTAGGTGGGCTGGACCGGCGTTGGTCCAGTCCACCTAGATGGGCTGGACCGGGATCTTGCGCATCCGGCGCGCGTCGCGCACCGCGCGCAGCACGTTGCCCGCCTCGCCCCGGCCCCCGCGCATGGGGCTCAAGGCGGTGACCATCGCCGCGATGGCGTACGGCTTGGCGCGCACCAGCCGGTTCTCGCCGTAGCGGAAGTGCACCGCGAAGAGGTTGCGGTACATGTAGTAGCCCTTCCACGAGTCCAGCGCGTGCTGCTGGTCGAACTCCAGCTGCCGCACCAGCACGGCGTCGCGCACGGCCCAGATCCGGTATCCCGCCTGCCGCGCGCGGATCGCGAAGTCCACGTCGTCGTAGAAGATGAAGAAGCTGTCGTCGGGCAGCCCGATCGCGGACACCACCTCGCGCCGGACCAGGAACCCCTCGAAGGCGACGGCCTCGATCTCGAGGAGCGGCGGCAGGTCGGCACGGGTGGCGTACGCCGAGTCGACGCTGGCCCGCTTCGGGCGGATCGCCAGCGGGTTGCGCAGGTCGAAGTGCAGAGCTGCCTTCTCGACGAGCTGCCCGGCCAGGTTCTCCCTCACCGAGAGCAGGCACGCCTCGTCGACGCCGAGCAGGACGGTCAGGCAGTCCGCGGCGGGCACCACGTCGTCGTCGACCAGCCAGATCCGGTCGAAGCCGGCGTCGTACGCCGCCTTCAGCCCGGCCCGGAAACCCCCGGCGCCGCCGAGGTTCTCGGGCATCCGCAACGAGACCAGCCCGACGTTCGTGGCCCGGTCGAGCACCTCGGGCGTGTGGTCGCGTGCTGGCGTTGTCGACGACGTAGACCGCGTCCGGCCTCGTGTCGAGGGCGGCGAGACCGGCCAGCATCCGGCTCGAGCAGGTCGGCGCGGTTGTAGGTCACCACGACGACCGCGACGGACTCGGTGCGCGGCCGCGTCACGCGAGGAACCGCTGGTGGCCGGTGAAGTCGCCCCGCAGGCCGGCCCACATCGCGCGGGCCGAGAGCCGCAGCCGCGCCGGCGCTCGGCCGGGTGAAGGAGTAGAACCACACGGTCTTGACCACGAACGCGAGCGCATGGAGCGAGCCGCGGTAGTCGCGCAGGTTGACCAGGTTGTTGCGCGCCATGCAGTAGTGCTTGAGGTCGCTCGGGCTGTGGTTGTACGTCGTGCGGCCGAGCATCATCGGGGTGCCGAGGTCGTCGGTGGCGGGGTGGCGGACGTGCGCGGCGACGACGGTCGCCGCAGCGCGCGCCGGCCTCGCGGGCGCGCCAGAGGTACTCCACGTCGTCGCCCCAGATGAAGAAGTCCTCGCGCGGCAGGCCGATCCGGTCGACGAGCTCCTTGGTGACCAGCACGCCGTTGAAGGGGATCACCACGTCGCGGATCAGGCCGTCGGTCGCCGCCGCCTCGACGGCGTCGAGCCGGTGCACCACCTTCGCGGTGCCGGGGAGCCGGATCGGGAAGACCAGCCGGGTCGGGTCGTCCTCGGCGACCACGGCCGGCCCCCAGAAGTCGAGGTCGGTGTGCTCGAGGAGCGTCGCCAGGCACTCGGGCTCGGGCAGCCCGTCGTCGTCCATCAGCCAGACCAGGTCGGCGCCTCGGTCGATCGCCCAGCCCAGCCCGTCGTGGAAGCCACCTGCTCCGCCGCGGTTCGTCGGCAGCGTCCGGTGCAGGACCTCGGCGTGCCGGTCGCGTCGCCCGCGTGCCGCCGACCGAGCGACGCCGACGCCGGCAGGTCCATCCGGGCGAACTCCTGGGCGGCCTCCTGGACCAGCGTCGAGGAGAGCCAGTCACCCGTGCCGTCACGCGAGGCGTTGTCGATGACCAGCACCTCGTCGAGCTGCGGCACCTGCACCAGCCGCTCCACGAGCCGGCGTACCAGGGGCAGCCGGTTGTAGGTCACGACGACCGCGATGATCCGCTGGTCGCCGTCGGTGCTCACATCCGAACCCTACGGCTCACTTTCGGCGCAGACACCTGGAGCCCGGCCCGATGCGCTGACGAGTCCGCAACGCACGGCACGTGGTGCCAGCCGAGCAGCCGCCGGTTCGCCGGAGGAGCGAAGCGGGGGAAGGCGAACTGGCGTCGGCTCGGCGTCTTGCCGACGCGAAGGCCGACGAAACCCCTGTGCACAAAGGGCTCCCAGACCGGCCGAGTGTCGGTGGCCCCTGGTTGGGTAGTCCCATGACAGCAGCGCCCATCGACGGACCGGGTCTCGACGACCTCGGTCCCGAGGCACTGCTCGACGCCCTCGCAGACGCCGACCGCCAGGTCCGCGAGGGCGAGCGGGAGAAGCTCCGCATCGCCCACCAGTGGGCCGTCCGACACCCCGCGACGGCTGAGACCGGCGTGGCCACGTGGGGTGGCGACATCCTGCTGGTGCCGGCCTTGCGCACCGACGAGTCCCTCGGCGGAGACGGCTGTCCGATGGTCGCCGCCTACGCTCCCGAGCCGCTGGCGATCACCCTCGGCGTCGCACCCACCACCGCGATGCAGCTCATCGCCGACGCGCTCGACCTGCACCACCGCCTGCCCGAGACCTGGGCCAGGGTCGAGTCGCTCGCGGTCCCCGCGTGGAAGGGCCGGCACGTCGCCAGGCTCACCCACTCGATGTCCCGCGAGGCCGCCGAATGGGTCGACAAGTTGGTCGCGCCCCGGCTCGCACGCTGCGGCGCCCGGCCTGCTCGACACCGTCGTCGCCGAGGCCATCGCGAAGCACGACCCCGACCGCCACGCCGAGCGCGAGGCGCGCACGAAGAAGCAGGTCTGGGATGTCGCCCTGCTTCACGCCCGACGGCGCCGGAGTACGCCGCCACCAGCGAGCTCCACATCACCGGCGACACCCTCTGGCTGACCGACCTCTACCGGCAGGTGTGCGGCGACGCCGCCGCCCGAGGCAAGGCCGGCGACGGCCAACCCCTCGGCGTCCGCAAGTTCCAGGCGCTCGCCACCCTGTTCGAGGCGGTGCCCCGTGATGATCGCTGGTTGAGCGATCCGCTCGACGCACGAGCAGGTACGCAGTCGTCTCGAAACCCGCGCACCCGAGAAGCACCACCCCGAAGACAGTGCTCTATCTCCACCTCGACCCCACCGACCTCGACGACGACCTCGTGAGCATCGGCCGGGCCGAACGACTCGGCCCGGTCACCAGCGCCAAGATCCTCGAGTGGGTCGGCGACTCCAAGGTGAGGATCCAGCCCGTCCTCCGCATCGACGGCGACGACGCCGTCGACGGCCACGACCCGCCCGACCGGATGCGCGACCAGGTCATCCTGCGAGATCCGACCTGTCAGTTCCCGAACTGCCAGGTCGACTCACGACGCTGCGACCTCGACCACGTGATCCCGTACGACCCCCACGGCCCACCTGGTCAGACCCGACCGTCCAACCTCGTCCCTCTCTGCCGCCGACACCACAACGCCAAGACCAGCGGTCTGTGGCGCTACGTCCGCACGCCATCAGGCGTCTGTGTGTGGGACGGCCCGTTCATCAAAGCCGCCCTCGGCTGAGCGCTGGGGCGGGTGGCACGGACAGACGCCGAGCCGACGCAAGTTCACCTTCCCCCGCTTCGCTCCTCCGGTGAACTTGCGACTGCTCGGCTGGTGCGGGGCAGTCGCCGTTGCCGGCTCACGCCACGATGTTGCCGGGCCCTCGGGTCACTGGTCTTGAGGTGGAGTGTCGGGTCCTGACTCTCAGCAGGTGGCGGCGAGGTCCTCGGCCTGGTTGGCGGCGTACCCGTCGGACAGGCTGCCGACGGAGCCGCCGGTGACGGGGGCGGGGCCCTTCTGCTTCTTCGGCTTGGCGGCGGGCTCGGTTGCCGGGTCGCCGGACGCGTCGGTTGCCGGATCGGCCGCCGCGGGGGCGGGGGCGGCCTGGGCGGTGTCGGAGCCGCGTCGGAGGCTGGCGTGCCGCCCTCGGCGCGGGTGATCGCGTCGGCGATCATCTGGTGCACGAGCGCGATGTCCGGGGCGGCGGTGACGATCGCCGGCGGGACGAGCGAGACCGTCGAGATCTTCTGGTCCTTCGCCTTCAGCGCCAGGCCCATGAAGCGGTCGAGCTCCTTGGCCGGCAGGTTCGTCGACACCATCTCGGACGACGCAGCGGCGATGTCCTGGAAGTTCGAGAGCGCGGTCTGGGGCGAGATCTGGCGCAGCATCGCGCTCATCACGCACTTCTGGCGCGCCATCCGCGAGTAGTCGTCGGAGCCCTCGCGGGCGCGGGCGAACCACAGCGTGTCGTGCCCGTTCGAGGGTCCTGACGCCGGGCTCGATGTAGCCGGTGACGTTGGAGCCGAGGCCACCGACCGGGATGCGCGAGCGGACGTTCAGCTTCACGCCACCGACCGCGTCGACGAGGTCGCGGAAGCCCTGGAGGTTGACCATCGCCCAGTAGTTGATCCGCAGGTCGGTGATGCCCTCGATCGCCTGGATGGTCGCCTCGACCCCGGCGTGCTGGGGGTGCTTGAAGAGCTCGGGCCGGTCCATCGCCCAGGTGCTCACGGCGTTGAGGTAGCAGGTGTCGCAGTTCCAACCGTCAGGGAACTGCTTGGCCATCACCGAGCCGGGCCGGAACGGGAAGTTCGACATGTTGCGCGGCAGGCTCACCAGCACGGTACGGCCGGTCTCGGCGTCGATGCTCGCCACCGTCATCGAGTCGGGGCGCAGGCCGCTGCGGCCGGCGCCGGCGTCGCCGCCGAGCATGCAGCACGTTGAAGCGCCCGTCGTGGGCGCCGGTGACCTCTCCGTTGCCGAACATCGTGACGATGAAGTCGCGCTGGACGCCGACCAGGTGCGCACCGAAGAGCAGCACGGCAGCCATCGTGAGGCTGAGGAAGCCGTTGAGCCCGACGACGGCGAGCCGGTGGTTCTGCTGGAGCGACAGCGGCTGACCGAGCCGCCAGGCGTCCATGAAGAGCAGCACCCAGCCGATCGCGGCGGCCATCAGCAGCGACGCGCAGCACGCCGAGGACGAGGGTGTTGGACACCAGGTAGAAGACGGCCCCGTGCCAGACCAGGCCGACCAGCAGGGTGCCGACCAGGGTGAGCACGGCGCCGAACCACACGCGCAGCGCGATCCGGCCGACCTTCCGGTTGCCCGCGAGCAGCTGGGCCGACCCGGGCACGAGCAGCGTCATCACCATCAGCGACACGGCGCGCCGGAACCGGACGCGGGTGGCCCGCTCCTTGACGTTGCTCGGTCGCGCGGGGACGTCACCGTCGTACATCTCGGCGGAAGCGCCAATCTGCTCGGGGAAGTGGTTGGCCCGCCCAGTATCACCAGTCACACCCGTCACATCGGGTACGACGCGCCGGAGCCGTCGATGTGGGCCCGGCCCGGTAGCGTCAGTGCGCATGAAGAACCGCCCCCGGGGAAGCGGCGTCCCCGAGGAGGGGACGCCGGAGTACGAGTGGCTCTACGGCAAGGCCGGCACGGGCGGGCGACCGGCGGGCGACGAGACCCGGGTGGTGCCCGCGGCGGGCGCCTCGCGCCCCGACCAGACCCGGGTGATGCCGGTCCTGCCCCGCGAGCGGTCGGGCGGTCCGGCTGCAGCGCCGCGGCGGCCCGCCGCCGGCCTCCGCCAGCGCGCCGACGGCCCCCGGCCCCCGCCCGGACCGCCGTCGCGGCGTTGGCGGCCGCGGCTTCCGCCTCGGCATGGTCAAGTGGGTGCTGCTGCTGTGGCTGGTCTTCCTGGTCACCGTGCCGCTCTGGGCGTGGACCAAGGTCGAGAAGGTCGACGCGGAGCCCAACGGGCAGCCGCCCCGACGAGCAGCCCGGGACGACGTACCTCCTGGTCGGCAGCGACTCGCGCGCGGGCCTGACCGAGGAGGACCGCCAGGACAACAACCTCGGAGGCGACGTCGGGCAGCGCACCGACACGATCATGCTGCTGCACATCGGCTCGGGGCCCAACCTGCTCATGTCGATCCCGCGGGACTCGATCGTGCCGATCCCGGGCCACGGCACCACCAAGGTCAACGCGGCGTACGCGTTCGGCGGCCCCAAGCTGCTGGTGCGCACCCTCGAGGACGCCACCGGCATCCGGATCGACCACTACGTCGAGATCGGCCTCGGCGGGTTCGTCGACGTCGTCGACGCCGTCGGCGGGATCGAGATCTGTCCGACGCAGGCCATGAACGACCCGCAGGCCAACCTCGACATCGAGAAGGGCTGCCAGGAGGCCGACGGCAAGGTCGCGCTCGGCTATGCACGCTCGCGCAAGACCTCCGAGCTCGGCGACATCGACCGGGCCCGGCACCAGCGCGAGGTGGTCTCGGCCGTCGGCGACCAGGCGGTGTCGCCATGGACGGTGCTCAACCCGGTGCGCTACTTCCGGCTCAACGCCGCGATGCCCCACTTCTTCAAGGTCAGTGAGGGCACCGGGCCCGTCGACATGGCGCGCTTCGCCTGGGCGATGACGCGCGTCGACGGCGACAGCGGCCTCACCTGCGGGGTGCCGATCCGCGACCTCGCCGTGACCTTGGACGAGGAGCGCTCGCAGCAGCTCTTCGACCTCATCGCCCAGGACGAGACCGGCGACGTCCCGAAGCAGCTCTGCACACCCTCGGGCCTGCCGCCCCGCTGAGCCGGGCCAGGCCGAGCCGGACGCTCAGCGACTGTCGAGGGCGCGCAGACGGGTCAGCAGCACGCCCAGCTGGCGCGAGACCTGGCTCTGCGTGACGCCGGTGGCACGGCCGATCTCGGCCTGGCTGCGATCGCCCCAGAAGCGCAGCTCGAGGAGTCGCCGGTCCCGCTGGCTCAGGAGACGGGTGAGCGCGCGCACGGTCTCGCGGTTCTCGACGACGGCGTACCCGGGCTCCTCGCTCGCCAGCCGCTCGGTCACCGGCGACTCGTCCGGCCCTGCCGCGTCCACCGAGGTGGGGGTGAACGCACCCTGCGCCGTCAGCGCGTCCTCGACGCGTTGCAGAGGTACGCCGAGCTGCTCGGCCACCTCGCTGCTCGACGGCGGACGCCCGAGCTCCTGGCTCAGCTCGGCGTACGCCGCCTGCATCCTGGGTTGCAGCTCCTGGATCGACCGCGGCGGGCGCACCATCCAGCCCTGGTCGCGGAAATGGCGACGCAGCTCCCCGCGGATCGTGGGCACCGCGAAGCTGAGGAAGTCGGCCGCCTTGCTCGGGTCGAACCGCCGGGCGGCGAGCACCAGGCCGAGATAGGCGACCTGCTCGAGGTCCTCGGTGGGCACCCCCCTGCCCCGGAAACGGCGCGTCACGTCACGGGCGACGGTGAGGTTGAGGCGCACGACGTCGCGCAGCAGCGCCGCACGAGCGGCCGGGGCTGCCACGGCCGCACGGGCCAGGGCTTCTGCGGTCAACCGCTTGCGTTGGGACGCCGAGTCGTCGTCTAGCACTGCACTTCTCCGGCCATGGTGATGGCGGCCGAGTTGCCGCCAGGACAGACAACCAAAGTCCGAGGGCGGGTTTCTTCACCCCGGTGGGTAGAAGTGCCACCCGCTGCGTCAGGAGCGAGCCCGGGACCACCCCGACGGATGGCGCGGCGCCGCCGGCCGCCGCCGTACGGTGCCGAGATGACACATCCACCGAGCGAGCACGAAGCCCCCGTCGAGATCGAGGGCATGGAGGGCGGGGCCGAGGGCGAGGAGGAGCTCGACGCGGCCGACGTGGCCGATCGCGTCGAGGAGGACCCGGAGGACCAGCCCAACCGCGTCGACCCGACGTACGCGAAGGACGAGGGCGACCCCGTCTAGGCCCGTCTAAGTCCGTGGCCGGCGGTCCTCGATGCGTCGCGCCTTGCCGAGGCTGCGCTCGAGCGCACCGGGATCGACCACCTCGACCCGTGCTGTGACGCCGATCCGGTTCTTGATCCGCTCGGCGAGCAGCCTCCCGAGCGGCTCTCGCTCGGTGGTCCCGGGACTCGCCTCGACCCGGACCGTCAGCTCGTCGAGGTTGCCCGGTCGCTCCAGCACGCACAGGTAGTGCGGCGCCAGCCCGTCGACGGTGAGCAGCTGCTCCTCGACCTGGCTGGGAAAGACGTTGACGCCGCGCACGATCATCATGTCGTCGGTGCGCCCGGTGACCTTCCGCATCCGCCGGAAGGCGGGGTACGCCGTCCCCGGCTCGAGGCGGGTCAGGTCGCGGGTGCGGTAGCGCACGACCGGCATCGCCTCCTTCGTGAGGCTGGTGAACACCAGCTCCCCCTCCTCGCCGTCGGGCAGGACCCGCCCGGTCGCGGGATCGATGACCTCAGGGAGGAAGTGGTCCTCCCAGACGTGCAGCCCGTCCTGGGTCTCCCCCGACTCCTGGCTGACGCCGGGTCCGATCACCTCCGACAGACCGTAGATGTCGACGGCGCGGATGCCGCTGCGAGCCTCGACGGCCAGCCGCATCCGGTCGGTCCACGGCTCGGCGCCGAAGATGCCGACCTCGAGCGAGGACTCCCTCGGGTCGAGGCCCTGCCGCTCCATCTCGTCGAGGATCGCCAGGAAGTACGACGGCGTCACCATGATCACGCGCGGTCGGAAGTCGGCGATGAGCTGCACCTGCCGCTCGGTCATCCCGCCGCTGACCGGGACGACCGTGCAACCGAGCCGTTCGGCGCCGTAGTGCGCACCCAGCCCGCCGGTGAACAGCCCGTAGCCGTAGGCGACGTGCACGACGTCGCCCGGGCGCCCGCCCGCCGCCCGGATCGACCGCGCCACGACCTCGGCCCAGGTCCGGAGGTCGGCGGCGGTGTAGCCGACGACGGTCGGCCGGCCCGTCGTACCGCTGCTGGCGTGCACGCGGGCCACCTGCTCGCGCGGCACGGCGAACATGCCGAACGGGTAGTTCTCCCGCAGGTCGGCCTTGGTCGTGAACGGGAAGTGCGCCAGGTCGGCGACGCTGCTGAGGTCGTGCGGACGCACGCCCGCCTCGTCGAAGGCCGAGCGGTAGTGCGGCACGTGGTCATACGCCCGCGTCAGGCTGTCCCGGAGCCTTGTCACCTGCAGCTCCTCGAGCTGGGCGCGGGTCAGGTCGGGGATCTCGCCGGGCATTCTCGGAGGCTACCCACCGCCACATCCGTGGGGAGGGGTGCGCATGCCCTCCCCACGGGTGGGTACTTAGGTCTCATGCGAACACACTCGCCTGAACCCGATCGGCTGCGTCTGGCCCTGTCCACCGACAGCGACCTCGTCACGCACGGTCTCGCCGCGATGCTCGCCCCGTACGACGGGCGCGTGCAGCTGGTCCCGACCGGCTCGCCGGCCGACGTCACCCTCGTCGACCCCACCGTCACCGACCTCGAGCCCTGGCTCGGGCGCCACGACCACGGCCGCCTCGTCTTCTACGTCTGGGTGGTCACTCCCGCCCTCGTCCTGCAGGCGCAGGACCACGGGATCGGTGGCTGCATCTCCAAGCACCTCGCCGCCGACCGCCTGGTCGCGGCCATCGAGCAGGTCCACCGCGGCAACGTCGTGGTCGAGTCGGGTCGTGCCTCCGAGACCGGCACGCTGACACCGCCTGCTTCGCCGCTGACGCCGCGCGAGGCGAGCGTGATCCGGCTGATCACCAACGGGTTCAGCAACGAGGAGGTCGCGCTCCACCTCAACCTCAGCATCAACTCGGTCAAGTCCTACATCCGCTCGACCTACCGCAAGATCGAGGCCGGCTCCCGCGCCCAGGCCGTCGTGTGGGGCGTGCGCAACGGCTTCCTCTCGGAGCCGGAGGACGCGAGGCTCGGGCACGCCAGTTGATGTCGAGCACGCACGCCATCGACACCGTCGTCCTCGACGTCGACGGCACCCTGGTCGACAGCGTCTACGAGCACGCCGTCGCCTGGGGCCGCGCGTTCCACGACGTCGGGCTGACTGTCTCGTCGCGGGCCGTCCACGGAGCGATCGGCATGGGAGCCGAGCAGTTGGTGGCCCACGTGGCCGGCGACGCGGTCGAGCGTGCGGTCGGTGACAAGGTCCGGGAGATCCACGCGACGGAGTTCGAGCGCCTCGGCGCCCGGGTACGCCTGCTGCCGGGCGCCGACCGCCTGATCAGCGAGCTCAAGGACCGTGGCCACCTGGTCGTCATCGCCTCGTCCGGCAGCGAGAGCGACACCGCTCGCGCCCTGGACCACGTGCCCGACACGGCGCTCGCCGATGCCGTGGTCACCGGTGACGACGTCGACCGGGGCAAGCCCGCCCCCGATCTTGTCCAACGATCCGTCGGGCTCGTCGAGGGCACTCGCGCGGCGGTCATCGGGGACTCTCCGTGGGACGCCATGGCCGCCCGCGCCGGCGGCCACCTCGCCGTGGGCGTGCTGACCGGAGGGTTTACCGAACGTGAGCTCACCGACGCCGGTGCCGACCTGGTCTTCGACTCGGTGGCGGACCTCCTCGACCGCATCGACCAGACGCCGCTGGCCTCAGCCGACCTCTGAGGTCGTCGGCGCGCCGCTGTCCGAGGTGGCGTCGGGGACGGTGAAGAACGAGATCTTGCCGTCCGCCTCCTGCACCGCCAGGTCGACGTCGCCGAGCCGGCGGATGCCCTGCTGCCGGGCGGCCGCCATCAGATCGGTGTCGGAGAGCCGTTGACGCCGGCACTCCCGCTCCAGGATCACCCCGTCACGCATCACGATCACGGCCGTGCCGTTGATCAGCCCGCGCATCCCGGGGAAGCGCCACTGCAGCCAGGAGAGCAGGATCGTCAGCAGGGCGAAGACGCTGACGGCCAGGATCCCGCCGGTCATCGAGAAGTCCTGCTGGGTGACGGCCTGCTGCACGAGGTCGCCCATCGTCACGTACAGCAGCAGCTCGAAGGTGCTCAGCTCGCCCAGCGTCGACCGCCCGACGATGCGGGTGATCGCCCAGAGGAACAGGAACAGGACGACGCGCGCGGATGACGATCTCCACGCGGTCCTCACCCCAGTCGCTTGGTCAGGGCAGCAGACGGGTGCGGTAGTGAGACCTCGACCAGGGGCGTGGTCCCGTCGACGACGGCGACGGTGGCCGCGGCCCCGCGTTGGCTGGACGGCTGGATGTAGGCGTCGTAGGCCACCACGAGGGTGTTCGAGTCGGGCGCGGTGAACGTGAGGTAGAGCGTCGAGCCGTCACGGGTGCTGTCGGCGGGCTCGGGGTGGAAGCCCTGGGTCTCGAACAGGTCGAAGTAGGCGCCGGTGACCGCGAGCGTCGACCTCCTGGCCGAACCCCTCCTCGCTGGTGACGGTGACCTCCCAGGGGGTGTCGAGCCCGGCCCGGGCGATCGCGGGATAGCGCGCCGTCAACGCCCAGCCGCCCTCCTCGGCGCTCACCTCGCTGGTGCGCACGCCGAGCAGGCCGAGCAGTGCGGCCAGCACGAGGAGGGTGAGGAGGGCGGCGGCGCCGCGGCGTACGCCGAACGCCCACTCCTGGGTCCGATCGTCCAGGCCGGCCACATCGGCCAGCGTGGAGTCCGGGTGGTCGACGGCCATGGCTGCACCTCCGGGACATGGCGGTCCCGGGCGGTCCGATCCGGAGCGTGCGGAGCGCGCCAGGTCGGGGCCCGGGACCTGGCGTCACTGGTACCCCACCGGCCCCAGGTCTATGCAGCGGGGCCTAATCAGGGCCCGGGCGGGGTACCGCCGGCCCGTGGGCGACTCCGAGATGACCAAGGAGGAGCAGCTGGACCGCAACTGGAACGAGCTGCTCCAGGAGCTCCGGGTAGCGCAGACCGGCGTCCAGATCCTCACCGGCTTCCTGCTGACGGTGCCGTTCTCCAGCCGCTTCGAGGAGCTCGACCAGCTCCAGCTGACGGCGTACCTGATCGTGCTGTCAGGGGCAGCGCTCACGACCGCGCTGGTCATCGCGCCGGTCGCCTTCCACCGGCTGCTCTTCCGCCAGCACGAGAAGGACTGGCTCGTCCGGGCCGCCAACCTCAGTGCGCGGTGCGGCCTGGTGTGCCTGGCCCTCACCGTGTCCGGCGTGCTGTTCCTGGTCTTCGACATCGTGGTCGGCCTGGTCGCCGGGCTGGTCGCCCTGGCCGTGTCGCTGGCCGTCTTCGCCGTCCTGTGGGCCGTGGTGCCGATGCTCGAGCGCGACTAGCGAGCCTCGGGAAGCGCGCGTGCCAGGAGGGCGCGGAGCGCCTCGAAGTGCCGCTCGGTGGCGGCCTCGTGGTACGCCGCCGTGTCGGCCATCGTGTAGCCGTGGGCCGCGCCCTCGTAGATCTCGTTGCGGTGCGTGAGGCCGGCGTCGGCCAGCGCCCGCCCGAGCGCCTCGACGGCGTCGATGGGCATCGACCGGTCCTGGTCGGCGTGCCCGTAGACGAACTCTGCCCGGGCCCCGGCCAGCAGCAGGTGCGGGCTGGTGGGCTCGTCGGTCACCAGCCGACCGCCGTGCCAGCCGCCGACGGCCGCGACGTCGTCCGGCGCGAGACCGGCCGTCCGGGTCGCCAGGCGGGCGCCCATGCAGTAGCCGGTGACCCCGACAGGTCCGCGGGCGACCTTGAGCAGCGCGTCCAGCCAGATCCGCGCGTCCGGGTCGCTCTGCTCCGGCGTCAGCGCACGTACCCGTTCCATCACCAGCGCCATGTGCGCCTCGCGGTTGCTCCGCCACGGTGAGGTCGGCCGTCGGGGCCAGGTCGACCACTCGGCCCGCGCGGTGGAAGACGTTGGGCACCAGCACGACGTACCCCCACGACGCGATCCGGTCGGCCATCGCCTCGATGCGGGGCCGCAGCCCGATCGCGTCGACGTAGAACAGGACCCCGGGGTGGGACCAGTCGTCGCTCGGGCGCGCGAGATAGGCCTCGGCAGGCCCCTCGGGTGTCTGGATCTCGATCGTCTGGGTCATAGCTCCGACTGGATGCCGGCGAGGAGCTGACGGGCCATCACGATCCGCTGGACCTGGTTCGTGCCCTCGTAGATCTGGGTGATCTTGGCGTCGCGCATCATCCGCTCCACCGGATAGTCCCGCGTGTACCCGTAGCCCCCGAGGACCTGCACCGCGTCGACGGTCACCTGCATCGCGACGTCGGAGGCGAAGCACTTGGCCGCCGCCCCGAAGAACGTCAGGTCCGCCGCGTCCCTCTCGGACCGGCCGGCCGCGGCGTAGGTCAGCTGCCGGGCCGCCTCGACCTTCATGCCCATGTCGGCGAGCATGAACTGCAGCCCCTGGAAGTCCGAGATCGGCTTGCCGAACTGCTGCCGCTCCCGCGCGTAGCCGAGCGCATGGTCCAGCGCTCCCTGCGCGACGCCCACGGCCTGCGCGGCGATCGTGATCCTGGTGTGGTCCAGGGTCCGCATCGCCGTCTCGAAGCCGGTGCCCTCCGCGCCGATCATCCGGCTCGCGGGCACCCGCACCTTGTCGAGGTAGACCTCGCGGGTCGGCGACCCCTTGATCCCGAGCTTCTTCTCCGGCGCCCCGAACGACACCCCCTCGTCGGAGCGCTCCACCACGAACGCGCTGATCCCCCGCGGCCGCTCGTGGGGCTCCAGGTCCGGCTCGGTCACCGCCATCACCGTGTAGAACTCCGACTCCCCCTCGCCCGGGCCGGCGTTGGTGATCCAGCGCTTCACCCCCGACAGCACCCAGTCGTCGCCGTCGCGCACCGCCCTGGTGCGCATCGCCGCGGCGTCGCTGCCCGCCTCCGGCTCGGACAGGCAGTAGGAGAACCCGCCCTCGCCCGCCGCGAGCCTCGTCAGGTACGTCTTCTTGAGCTCCTCCGACCCGGCCAGCAGCACCGGCAGGCTGCCCAGCTTGTTCACGGCCGGGATCAGCGCTGGAGGACATGCACACCCGCGCGATCTCCTCGATCACCAGCACCGTGGCCAGCGCGTCGGCACCGGCTCCGCCGTACTCCTCGGGCACGTGCGGCGCGTGGAAGTCCGACGCCGTCAAGGCCGCCAACGCCTCGAGGGGGTAGCGGCCCTGCTCGTCGACCTCCGCGGCGAACGGCGCGACCTTCGCCGCGCACAGCTCGCGCACCGCCTCGCGGATCGCCTGGTGCTCCTCCGACAACCCGTACATCGGCTGGTCGCTCATGGGGTCAGCCTACGAGCGGGTAACGGCGGCCGGTGACCCCGTACCGTGTGGAACGTGACACGCAGCTGGCAGGATCCCGAGACCGTCGACGTGGATGCTCGACGAGGCCGAGACGTGGGCGGTCGTCGGGCTCTCGGGCGACCCGGGCCGCACGGCGTACTCCATCGCCCGGCTGCTCCAGCAGCGCGGCAAGCGGATCGTCCCGATCCACCCGAACGCGCCGGTCGTGCTGGGCGAGCAGGGCTACGCGACGCTCGCGGACGTGCCGTTCCCGATCGACGTCGTCGACGTCTTCCGGCGCTCGGAGTACGCCGGCGAGTTCGCCGACCAGGCGGTCGCCGATCGGCGCCGGAGGGGTCTTCTTCCAGCTCGGCGTGATCGACGTGGCCGCCTTCGAGCGCACCTGGGCGGCCGGCGTCCCGATGGTGATGGACACCTGCCCGGCGATCGAGTGGCGCCGGCGACCGCGGACGCGCGGTCGGTGCGTGACCTGCGGGTCCCGCCGGGCCCGGGACTGCCCGGACGGGCTGACGCATCCCCGACGCCGAGCTGGTCGAGCGCTTCTCGCGGTCGTCGGGACCGGGCGGGCAGTCGGTCAACACCACCGACAGCCGCGTCGAGCTCGAGTGGGACCTCGCGACGACCGAGGCGCTCACCGAGGCCCAGCGCCGACGGGCCGAGCGGGCGCTCGGCACCCGGCTGGTCGGCGGCCGGCTGATCGTCGTGGCCACCGAGCACCGCTCCCAGCACCGCAACCGGGTCGCCGCCCGCGAGCGCCTGGCGGCGCTGGTCCGCGAGGCACTCGCGCCACCCCCGCCGCCGCGGCGCCCGACCAGGCCCGTCGCGGCGCGCGCAGGTACGCCGCCTGGAGGCCAAGCGCCGCCGGGGTGAGACCAAGTCGCTACGCGGGCAGGTCCGGCCCGACTGACGTCCGCCCCGCGCACGGCGCGGGCCACGGCGTCCGAGACCTGAGCCCGACGAGCTGCTCGAGCGGTCCCTTGCGGCGCATGGCGGCGTACGCCGCGCCGATCCCGAGCACGACGAGCACGTGCCAGACGTAGGACTCGGGCGTCTCGGCGGGAGGGACGTCCGGCGTGCGCATGATGACGTGCAGCGTGTAGAGGGTCAGCGTCATCGCGCCGGCGCCGAAGAAGCACCTGCACGAAGCGCAGCCAGAAGCCCCGCAGCGCACCCACGACGAGCAGGCAGGTGCCGAGCACCAGGCAGGCGCTGCCGATCGTCTGGGCGAGGTCGAACGGCGTCGAGGAGTGGGGGGCGACCACCAGCATCCAGGCCCACGAGCCGTCGCGCGGAGTCGTGCCGAACATGCCGTACTGGATCTCCCGCAGCAGCGCGTCGGCGCTCTCCGCGCCCGGCGCGTCGGCCAGCAGCGCGGCGCCCGACGCGCGGCAGCGCGGTGAGGCCGTGCGACAGCCAGGTCGCGACCACGGCCACCGCGCCGCCCACCGCGGCGATCGACGCCTGGATCCGTCGGTCGCGCAGGTCGAGGCGGCCGAGGCCCATGCCCGACCAGGAGGTACGCCAGCCACGGCAGCACCGGGTAGTAGCCGGTGAACAGCAGCTCGGCCAGCAGCCGCCCGGGCTCGGCGAGCTGGTCGAACGCCGGGCTGGCCGTGCCGCGGGTGGGCAGGCTGCCCGCGGATCACCGTGTTGAGCAGCGGCCCGACCACCACCCACGACCGCCCCGAGCGTCAGCAGGGCGGGCGCGCGCAGGCCGAGGAACGGCAGCCCCAGCAGGAACAGCACGCCGTAGTAGGTCAGGATCACCGCCAGGCCCGCTGCCGATCTCGCCGAGCATCAGCCCGAGGAAGGCGATCAGCAGGGCGCGCACGGCCAGCCCCGCCGAGCGGGCGAGCCGCTCCTGGCCGCGCACCGGCTCGCGGCCGCCCGTCATCAACGCCAGGCTCACGCCGGCCAGCAGCGGCGAACAGCGACGACGCGCGGCCGCCGGCGAGCCACTGCGAGGCGGAGATCGAGCCGTCCGGGATCGGTCTCCAGCCAGCACGTGGGTCGCCATCATGCCCAGCAGGGCCAGGCAGCGCGCGACGTCGACGCCGACCAGCCGGCTGCCGCGCCGGCGGGGTCGAGCGTCCTCAGAAGCCGGCGCGCCGGTTGGGTCCCGACGCCGCGCGGACCGCCTCGCCCTTCTCCTCGGCCTGCCGGCGCAGCTCGTCCTGGAACTCGACCATCCGGTCGCGCAGGACGGGCGTCGGAGGCGGCGAGCACCCGCACCGCGAGGAGTCCCGGCGTTGCGCGCCCCGGCGACCGACACGGTGGCGACGGGGACGCCCGCCGGCATCTGCACGATCGAGAGCAGGGAGTCCATCCCGTCGAGGTGCTTGAGCGGCACGGGTACGCCGATGACGGGCAGCGGCGTGACCGACGCGAGCATCCCGGGAAGGTGCGCGGCGCCGCCGGCGCCCGGCGATGATCACCGAGAGCCCGCGGTCGGCGGCGGTACGGCCGTACTCCAGCATCCGCTCGGGCATCCGGTGCGCCGAGACGACATCGGCCTCGTAGGGGACGTCGAACTCCGCCAGGGTGTCGGCGGCGGCCTTCATCACCGGCCAGTCCGAGTCCGAGCCCATCACGATCCCCACGCGCGGACCGGTCGCGTCACTCACTCTCGTCTCCCAACTCACCGGCGAACCACGCGGCCGCGTGCCGGGCGCGCTCCAGGCAATCATCCAGGTCGTCGCCGTAGGCGTTGACGTGCCCCACCTTGCGGCCCGGGCGCAGCTCCTTGCCGTAGAGATGCACGCGCAGCCTCGGGTCGCGGGCCAGCGCGTGCGGGTAGCCGTCCCACAGCCGCGCGGTCTGGCCGGCCTCGTCGACGCCGCCCAGGATGTTGACCATCACCGTCCAGGGCGTCCGCGCCACCGGCGAGCCCAACGGCAGGTCGAGGACGGCTCGCAGGTGGTTCTCGAACTGCGAGGTCACCGCGCCGTCCTGGCTCCAGTGGCCGGTGTTGTGCGGCCGCATCGCGAGCTCGTTGACGAGGATGCGCCCGTCGGTGGTCTCGAACAGCTCGACGGCCAGGATCCCGGTCACGTCCAGCTCCCCGGCGACCCGCAGCGCGACCTCCTGGGCCTGCCGGGCGAGGGCCGGGTCGAGGTCGGGCGCCGGGGCGACCACCTCGCGGCAGATGCCGTCGACCTGGGTGCTCTGCACGACGGGGTACGCCGCCGCCTGACCGCTCGGCGCGCGGGCGACCAG
>CAVYCK010000021.1:0-142672 GCA_963767095.1 uncultured Actinomycetota bacterium
TGGTCGGTGCCGGCGTCGCGGCAGCTTCGCGGGCTGGATCCGGACCACCCAGGGCGACTACTTCTCGGCCTGGATGACGGCGGGCGGGCTGTGCGTCGTGGCCGCCGCCTTGTGCCTGACCATCCCGGCGAGATCGGGTGATCGCGCACAACTGGGGATTTGAGTCCCTCGCGACCTCGGTAGGGGCTTTAGGGTCGCTGGTGCACGTGTGTGCACGGCGGGCTCGGCGCCTCTTGAGTGGCAGAGGAGTCGTGGCCATGCGCGCTTTTGGAGGTTTCCTCGTGCGGCCGCGGTTGCGGGTGTCGTCGGCGGTGGTTGCGGCGGTGGTGGCGGGCGGTGTGTGTGCCGCGGTGCTGGCGCCGGTGTTGCGGGTGCTCCCGGCGGCGGTGGGGGCCGACGGCTCGGGCGGGTTGGGGGCTCCGAGCATGGCGTCGACCGCTCAGGTGGGCGACTCCGGTGTGGAGGGGCTGCAGTACGCCGACCCGGCGTCGGGGCTGGTGGGGATGGCGGCGCCGTCGGCGTCTGCGGACGGTTCGGCGAAGCTTGTCTATCCGTTGGTGTTGCCGGCTGGTCGTACGCCGGCGTCGACGCCGTCGTTGGGTTTGTCCTATGACTCGGCGGCCGCGGGTGGCTCTGCTGGTTGGGTGGGTCAGGGCTGGTCTCTTTCGGGGGGCGGCGAGGTCCGGGTGGACACGGAGTTCGGGGTGCCGCTGTTCTGCCCGCGGCTGGTGGAGCCGGTGTGCGGGGACGTCGAGTCGGAGTCCTACCGCCTGGACGGGGAGCGGTTGTCTCCGGGCGCGGTGCGCGGCCGGATGCAGGAGCGGGTGGCGGATCGGGCGGACTTCATGCGGACGGTGGAGACGTCGTACGAGCGCGATCACGCGGCAGGGCGACAGCCCGGAGGCTATTCGTGGGAGGTCCGTGACCGGGCCGGCAACGTGTCGTGGTACGGGCGCCACCCCGATGGGGGCGGCACTGTCGACTCTGCCGGGTGCGCCGGGGACGCGGACCGGGTCGAGGCCAACGATGCCTCGATCGCCCGGTCGGCGATCGCGGCCGATGATGGCGGCAACGGTGTGGTGTGGTTCTTGAAGGCGCGGCGCGACGTGGGGTCGAACCTGGTGCGCTACGAGTACGACACGGTCCACTATCAGGGTCAGCCGTCCACGGAGCCGTCGACCGGGCCTGGCGGTCAGCCGATGACGTGGCGCGAGGTTCCGGCGTCGGCGTGCGTGCCGGGCGCGGGGGCCACGTGTGCGCGGCACACCTATCTGGCGAGCATCCACTACAGCGGCAGCGCGGCCGGTGCGGCTGAGGACGCGGGGTACGTGGTGACGCTGGTGCGCGGGGACCAGCGGCCGGACCCGGTGCTGGACGCGCGGGGCGGCTACCTCGATCTGGACCGTGATCTGCTACTCGCGGGTGGAGGTGCGGTTGGCGGCCGACGGCGACCCTGGCGACCGACGACTCGCTGATCATGGCCTATCAGCTGGCCTACACCGCCGGTGCGTTCGGCAAGACGCGGCTGACGCGGGGTGACCCAGACGGGGTGCGCGACCGGCACGGAGTGTGACGCTCGAGCGTCGGCGACGCACCGGTTCGACTACTTCGACGAGGTCGGCGAGCGGGGCGGCTTCGCCGCGAGCAGGTGGACTGGAACACCGGCGACGATTCCTGCAGCCGTGCCCGAGGCGGGCTACGAGTCCGCGGTCGGCATGTCGGCGAGCGAGGGCGGATCGGGGCGCGTCTACGTCGGCTTCAACCCGGCGGTGCCCTCGAAGATGGGGTCGTTCGGTGGGTCGGTGACGATGGATGGCTCCACGACCAGGGTGGTGGTCGATCTGGTCGACATCAACGGCGACGCGCTGGTGGACAAGGTGTACCTCGAGGGCTCGGCGGTGAAGTACCGGCTGAACACCTCCACGCCCACCGACGCACCGGACAAGACGGTGTCGTTCAGCGCGACCGAGGGCGTGGTCGCCGGGTCGGGAGCTGGGCTCGGGGTTGGCGCTGGAGCGTCAGGTCGGGATCGAGGCCAGCCTGGAGGCCCACTACGGGGCCGACGCGATCTTCTCCGCGGGTGGGTCGTGGACCTTCGGGGAGTCCTACTTCACCGACGCCAACGCCGATGGGCTGGCCGACTTCGTCAACGCGGGCAGCGTCTGCTTCAACCGGCTGGACTGCGCGGATGGCGGCTGTGTGCCGACGTTCGACCGCGACTCGGCCGGCACGCGGGTGCCGGTGCGGGTGAGCTCCCGGTGGCCCTGATGGTGCCGAGAGTGCCGGCGGGGTGGTCAACGGGTGGGTGGCCGACCAGGTCGGCCAGCTGCGTGAGGCGGTCCCGCCGGTCGACACGGTGCGCCGCTGGGTCGCGCCGTACGCCGGGACGGTGCAGATCAGCTCGACGGCCAGCCTGCTCGATGGCGCGCCCGGCAATCCGGGTGCTGGGGACGTGGGGTGTCCGCAGGTCGGGGTGGGCGGCACGAGCACGGACGCGGCTCTGGTGCGGGTGCAGGTGGAGACCACCGAGGTCGCGGTGTGTGCGCTGCGGGGGTTCGGCGAGTCGCGCACGGTGGACCGGTCGGTGCGGGTGGGGCGTGGGGACTCGGTGTACTTCCGGTTCTCCCCGGCCACGGCGTCCTCGGCGCAGGAGGTCTCGTGGGACCAGCGGATCGAGTACACCGCTGTCGACGGCATCGCGGACCTGGCGGCGCTCCCGGCTGACCCGGAGGGCAGGTCGACGACCAGCTTCTCGTGGGCTTCGGCGTTCTCGGCCTCGGGTCGTCCGGCGATGGTGGGGCTGCCCGCGGCGCGCGCGGGTGAGATGGCGGACCTGTCGGGGCTGCTGACCAAGGCCCGGACCTCGGATGATCTGACCTTCACCGTGCTGCGCCATCCGGTGCCCGACTCGACGTCCACGGGCTCGACGTCCACGGGCTCGCAGGGCGCTGCCGGTGCCGGTGTCGATGCCGGTGTCGGTGGTGCCGGTGACGGCGTCGGGTGCGGTGGACGCCGGCCGGGTGCGTGAGGTGGTCGAACGCCACAGCGGTGTGGACCGGTGGTGTGTCCAGGTTCGCGGTGGGCCGGGCCGGGGCCGGGGCCGGGTCGGGTGCTGGGCTGTGAGGCGTCCCAGGCCGAGGCGCTGGTCGCGGTGTCGTCGCGGTTGTACGCCGGTGGAGACGGGGTTGTTCGAGGTCAAGGCCCGCCATGGCGCCGACCTGCTGGCGGGGTCGATGCTGGAGGCGCGGTTCTCGACCACGTCCCCGGTGGATCCCACGGCGGTGCAGTGGCTGCGTTCCCCGAGGCTGTGTCTGCTCGACCAGGGCGGCACCTGTGGGGTGGAGCGGGTGCCGGTCGCGGTGCCGGTGGAGATCTTCCCGGTCAGTTCCGCGACCGGTCCGCGACGCGCCTCGGACCGGTTCGGCGTCCCGGACGGGGGTGGGGACGCGGGCCTATGAGCTGTCGGTGGACCTGCCGGGCGACGCCGCGCGGGCCGGGGTCGAGCTGGTGGGTGACCAGCGGGAGCTGTGGCTGACGTTGAAGGGGTCGGACGGGTCGCTGGTCAAGACCGGCTGGCTGCGGTCGCGGGCGGGGCTGGGTGGTCGGCTCGAGGCGCGGCGGGTCGAGCTGACCGCGGGGGTCTCGTACTGGGTCGACATCACGGCGCGGAACCCGGACCTGTCTGCGGCGGTGCGGGGGGTGCGGGCGTTCGCGCACCCGGTCGGCCAGTCGGGTCCCGATGTCGAGCTGGCTGCCCGGGTCAACGGTCCGGGCTGGGGTGCCGAGCGGGGCTACTTCGGGGTCGGCAACCAGGGGTGGAGTGTGGCGGGCTACCGCGCCGACGGGATCCGCCGGGCTGAGGCGCTGCGGCCGGGTGACTTCGACCTGGTGCCGGCCGGAGGTTTCGGCGACGCCAAGGCCGGGGAGGCCAAGGCGTGCGCGTCGGTGCTGGGCGCCGACCGGTGCCAGGCAGCCGCGCGGGTGCCCGGGGGGCCACCCGGCTTCAGCCTGGACCCGGCGCGTCCCGGTGGAGGGCTGCCCGGGACCGGCCGTGGTGCGCCGCCGGCGTACCTGTTCCTGCCCCGGCTGGCCGACCAGGCCACCGGTGCCGCGCGGCTGTCGTGGGTGGGTCCACGAGACCTCGTCTTCACCACCGCGGACACCATGGGCGCGGCCCGGATGACCGACGTGCCCGAACCCCTCGCGACCCAACCCCCCGCGACCGGGCTCCCGCGGCCGGGCTTCCCGGGGCCGGCGCCGACGCCGGGGCGTACGGGGGTCTGGCCGCGCCGGTGCGGATGGGGCAGGTCGCGCCGCACCTGGGCGCGGGTGGTGGTGTGGGTCCGTTGTCGGCGTCGGCCAACGTGGCGTGGAGCAGCGCGACGGTGGGCTATCTGGACCTGAACGGCGACCGGTTCCCCGATCTGGTGATGCCCGGCCTGGTGGCCTACACCAACGCGCGTGGCGGGTCGACGTGCCAGCAGGACGATGGCGGGTACCGGGCGTGTGCGGTGCGCGACAGCGTGGCCGCGGGCCAGCTGGGCTCGCAGTTCTCGGTGGGGACCGGGCTGGGCCTGAACGGGTCGGTCTCCTCGCTCGCGGCGAACTCGTCGGGTCAGACCAACGCGACCCGGGGCCAGTCGGCCCAGCGGGGCGGGTCGTCGTCGGGGTCCTCCTACGGTGAGGGGCAGGGCCTGAGCGTCGGGGTGGGGGTCAGTGGCTCCTGGTCGGCTCCGCTGCCGTTCGCGCCGGCCGCGGCCGATGGCTGGGGAGCCGCCGATCTCGGGTTCGTCCCGGGCGGGACCCCGCTCGGCGATGCCGTGGCTGATGCCGGTGTGGTGCAGCGCAACCTGGCCGACCTCAACGGCGACGGGCTGCCCGACCAGATCAAGGTCGACGCCGTCCGGGGGATCTCGGTGCGGTTCAACACCGGCTACGGGTTCACCGAGCAGTGGCTGCCCTGGGCGGCCCAGATCGGGTTCGAGTCCGGGGAGTCCTACGCGGGCACCCTGACCGGCGGGGTGTCGTTCGCGACGCCGGCCTTCGAGTTCTCCGGCGGGCTCTCGCGGACCGCGAAGGTCGACTTCGCCCGCTACAGCTGGAACGACGTCAACGGCGACGGGATCCTCGACGGCCTCTACCGCGACGGCGAGGGCGACGCGGCGCGGGTGCTGGTGCGGTTCGGCACCGGTGTCGGTCTGGCCCCGCCCGCGGTGTACGGCGCGACGGGGGAGAAGTCGTTCGACTTCGTCGGCGACTGGGATCCCGCGAAGGTCTCCACCGGCCAGCAGGTCCGCCAGGACACCTCCGTGGGCTGGGGTGCCGGCGCCGACGTCACCGTCTCGGTGCCGCTGTGCGCGCCGATCCCGGCGTGCTACCTGGTGATCAACCCCGGCGGGCACGGCAACGGCGCGGTCACCGTCACCGACGTGGACCTGCGCGACGTCAACGGCGACGGCTACCCCGACTCGGTCACCCGCGGCTCCGGCGACGCCACCATGGCGGTCGCGTTGAACACCCACGGCAAGACCGGTCTGCTCAAGTCGGTCACCACCGCGCTGGGCGGCTCCTACACCCTGGACTACGCCAGGGCCGGGAACACCACCGACCATCCCGGGTCGGTGTGGACGATGTCGCGGCTGACCCTCGAGGACGGGTACGCCGCCGACGGACCCGCCCAGCGGCGGGCCTTCGCCTACGACGGACTGCGCTACGACTTCGCCCACCGCGCCAGCCTCGGCTTCGCCCAGGTCACCACCCGCGAGCTCGCCGCCGGCGGGCAGACCCTGCGCACCACCCGGGACACCTACGGCAACCGGCACCTGTGGGAGGCCGGGCTGCTCACCCGCACCGAGGTCCACGACGGCGAACCCGACGCTGGTGGGGGCACGCTGCTGGCGTCGACCGACACGACGTGGACGGTGTTCCGGGGCGCCACCCGGGACGTGTTGAGCGCCGCGGCCGTGGCGGCGCTGGACCCCGAGGAGCTGCTCACCGTCTGGGCTCGTCCGCTGCCCACCGAGCAGAGCACCACCCGGGTGATCAACGGGCGCGCGCAGACCTCACAGGTGCAGACCGTCTACGACCTGCTCGGTGCCCCGGTCAGGTGATCGACCGGGGCGACCCGCAGGTCGCCGCCGACAACGTGGCCACCAAGACGACGTACTCGAACTGCCAGACCTCCGCCAGCGCCGCGCTGCGCGCCCACTGCGCGCTGCCGGCCACCGCCGAGCAGCGCTCCCCGTTCGCGACCGCGCAGACCTGCCCGACCTGGGTGCACCTGCCGGCCACGGTGGCGGTCTACGACGACCAGGCGCGGGTGCTGCGCGAGACCGAGGCGGCCCAAGACCTGTGCGGGCTCGGCACCGCGACCCGGGTCGCCGAGCGCACCGGCCGCGGCGCCCAGAACGAGACCAACCCCCTGGAGTCGACCGGGTCGGACACCGGGTGGGCGGTGACCCGCTACGCCCTGGACCAGTGGGGCAACCCGGCCCGGGTGATCCACCCCGCCGCAGGCAACGGCCGCCACTACGCGCAGGCCACCACCTACGACCCCGCCACCCACACCGCGCCCGTGACCGCGGCCGACTACGACCTCAGCCCCACCCAGGCCGAGGCGTTCCTGACCCAGGGCACCGTCCCGACCGACCCGGCCGCCATCGGGGTCAGCGCATCCGCGACCTACGACCCCCGGCTGCAGCGGGTCACCTCCCGCGTCGACGCCAACGGCGCGATCACCCTCTCCCGCTACGACGCGCTGGGTCGTACCACGCTGGTCCGGCTCGCCGACGGCACCCAGCTCACCTACCGCTACCAACCCACCACCCCACAGCCGGGCGCCCCCACAAGACCAGGCGGCCGGAGGGCGGCCCTACGCCACCGTGCGCAACGACAACCTGGTCACCCACACCATCGCCGACGGTCTGGGCCGGGTGATCCAGACCCACACCCAGACCGAGGTCGACACCGGCACCGGCACACGGGTCGGGTTCGTGGTGTCCGGGGCCACCGAGCACGACTCGCTGGGCCGCCCGGTCCGGGCCTGGCAGCCCACCTTCCTCGCCGCCGACCCCCTCGACCCGCCGGTGCTCGCCACCGCGCGCGCCGCGACCGACCCCGCCACCACCCGCTACACCGCCCTGGACGAACCCCTCGAGCAGGTCGACCACAACGGCGCGGTCACCCGCTGGAGCCGCACCATCGACCGCGACCAGACCAGCGACCGGCCGACCGGCCAGACCGGGACGGGCCTGATGCTGCTGTCCACCGTGGTGACCGACCCCGAGGGCCGCGGCAGCGCCACCGCCACCGACCCCCGCGGCCAGGTGCGCATCAACACCGACCTGCCCAAGGCCGGCCCGGCCGTGGTGACCCGCTACGACACTCGACGCCCTCGGACAGCTGCGCCGGGTCAGCCAAGGCGGGACCAACCAGGCGCGGGACCAACCAGGCCGGGATGTGGTCCAGCAGACCAACGCCTACGACCTGCAGGGCCGCAGGATCGCCACGACCAGCACCGACGGCGGTCGGATCGAGTTCGGCTACGACACCATCGGCAACCTGACCAGCCGGCAGACCCCGAACCAACGGGCCGCCGGAACCGGTGTCGGCGGAGCGGGTCTCGCCACGACGTACACCTATGCCTTCGGCGGGCAGCTGCGGATGATCGACCACCCCGACAGCACCCCCGACGTCCGCTACGAGTACGGCGGCTACGGCGGCGCCCCGACCACGGGCAGGACCGCGGGCCGGGTCAGCCGCGTCATCGACGGCGCGAAGGACCAGCGGCTGACCTACGACCCGTTCGGGCAGGTCCTCGCCGAGACCACCACGCTGCGGCACCCCAAGTGGGGCCAGGGCGCGGTGACCACCACCTTCCGCCGCGACTGGCTGGGCCGGCTGCTCACCGTCGCCCTGCCCGGCGGGGAGACCGTCGCCTACGGCTACGACGGCGGCGGGCGACTCTCCTCGGTCACCGGCACCCTGCAGGGCCAGACCACCCCCTACCTGCGCGGCCGCCGCTACGACACCCTCGGCGCGCCCACCACCCAGACCCTCGGCAACGGCATCACCACCGCCTACACCTGGAACCCCGCCACCCGCTGGCTGACCCGACAGACCAGCACCGGCCCCAACGCCGCCGGCCAGCCCGGCGCCGGCACCAAGCTGGCCGACCTCACCTACACCTACGACCGCGCCGGCAACGTGCTGGGCTACCGCAACGACATCCCCACCGTCGCCGGTGGACCCTCACGCCAGTCCTTCACCCTCGACGGCTCCTACCGGATCACCGCCGCCACCGGCGAGTGGGACTACGCCGCCGGCAAGCGCCGCTCCTACACCACCCGCCTCGACTACGACCCCACCACCGGGAACCTGGTCGGCAAGACCCAACGCGACTGGAACTGGACCCCGGGCTGCACCGGCACCAAATGCAAGGACGAGGTGCACACCGAGACCAGCTACACCCTCACCCCCACCGCCTACTCCACCACCGGCACCGGGCAGCACCAACGCACCGGCCACAACGGCGAGGCCCTCACCCACGACGCCAACGGCAACATCACCAGCATCCAGCTGGCCGCCGACCCCGCCGACAAGACCCTGCGCAAACTCACCTGGGACGCCGAGGACCGGCTCACCAGCATCGTCGACGCACCCAGCGGATCAGGCGGCGCCACCACCCGCTACACCTACGACCACACCGGCACCCTCACCGTCGACGACACCGGCAGCCCCACGTTCTTCGTCAACCCCTGGGTCACCTACGCCAACAACACCCTGACCACCCACGTGTACGCCGACGGCGAGCGCCTCGCCGCCCGCACCGGACCCGACCTCACCTGGCTCCACCACGACGGCACCGGCAACACCCACCTCACCACCGACACCGACGCCAACATCACCCAACGACAGGAATACTTCCCCAACGGCCAGACCTGGATCCAACAAACCAGCGACGACCACAACCCCTACGGCTTCTCCGGCGAGTTCACCGACACCACCCACGGCATCAACGACTTCGGACAACGCTGGTACGACCCCACCCACCAGATCTTCTACTCACCAGACCCCGCCCCCCGCGACAACCCCCACACCCTCCTCGACGACCCCCAGCTCACCGGCTCCTACACCCTCAACCACCACAACTCCTACCGCTACACCGACCCCGACGGCCGCGAGCCCGTCAACGTCAACGGGGTCTGGCGCATGGGGAAGACCGGCCCTGCCCCAGCAATCCTCGCCGACACCACCCCCGATCCGAGGATGCTCGACCTGGAGGAGTCCGACTCCGACGTCGACTCCTACGCCAGCGACAGCGACAGCGAGCATCCGAACGAGATGTCGTTCGACGAGAGGATGGCAGTGATTGACGCCAGCCTGGAAGAGGCCTACACCGGGACCGCCTACGACGCCGACCGGGGACTGGAGATGGTGGGCAAGATGAATGTCGACGTCGACGAATACGCTGTCGAAGCCGACCCCGCGGCCAGATTGCTACGGGGCGTCAACGGTTTCGCTGAGTTGTCCGGGCCGTACAACAGCATCGTCTGCGAAGAGTGCCAAGCACCTCACGTGAGGATCGTGTCCGATTGGACATGGACGCAACCCCGGTCCCGGGCCACGCTGAGGGACTTCCAGAGGAACGCTTCACCCCAGCAGAAGGCTGCCTATTGGGTAGCGCACAACGAGTTGGCCAACGCCCGGGGACAAGCAGAGCAATGGCCTGCGCCTCCTGACGGTTCCACCTGGCAGTAGACCCCGCCGCCGCGGACAGGGAACCCGCTCTCGCCCGTGCCGGGGAGCGCGGGCAGTGCCACGCTCCGAGGTCATGATCGGTCGCGCGCGGGCCCGCGCAATCCCCGCTCGCTCGGCGGCCGCCCTCCAGGCAGCGGTCCTGGTCGCTGCCGGCCTGGCCGGCGTCCAGTCCAGAACGGTGAAGTTGCGCCGGGTCGGCGGTGAAGTTGCGCCGGGTCGGCGGTGAAGTTGCGCCGGGTCGGCGGTGAAGTTGCGCCCGGTCGGCGGTGAAGTTGCGCCCGGTCGGGGTCAGGCGAAGTCCTCGGGCTGGTAGTCCCGCGGCTCGACGATGACCATCCAGTTGCCGGAGTTGTCGCGCAGCAGCGCCTCGACGCCGTAGGGCCGCTCCTCGGGCTCCTGGAGGAACTCCACGCCCTTGGCCCTGAGGTCCTCGAAGGTCTTGCGGCAGTCGTCGACGCTCAGGCCGACGCCGGGCAGGCCCCCCTCGGCCTGGGCCCGGGTCATGGCAGCGATGAGGTCGTCGGACAGCGGCTTGCTCGGGGTCGTGAGGTGCAGCTTGAGCTCGGGCTGGTTGGGATGGACCACCGTGCACCACCGGAAGTCCTCCCCGAGGCGAACGTCCTCGCCGGGCTCGAAGCCCAGGACGTCGGTGTAGAACGCGAGTGACTCGTCGATGTCCTGCACCCAGATGCTGACGATGGAGACGTTGGTGATCATGCGACGAGCCTAGGAAGCCGGGTCGATGCCGCGCTTCTCCTCGCTTGCGGATCCTGGCGAGCTCTGGCGCTCGGCCAGCCCCCACATGAAGACGTAGCAGCCCGGGATCTTCGGCGCACCGTCGGCGTAGCGTCGCTGGAACTGCGTGGGCGTCTCGCCGACCAGCTCTCGGAACCGGCCGCTGAAGGAGCCCAGGCTGGAGAAGCCCACCGCATGGCAGACCTCGGTGACGGTGAGGTTCGTCGCGCGGAGCAGGTCCTGGGCGCGTTCGACGCGCCGCTGCGAGACGTACGCCGCGGGGGAGAGGCCGTACGTCGCCTGGAACAGCCGGTGGAAGTGCCACTTGCTGATCGCGGCGACCGCGGCGAGCGAGGCGAGGTCCAGGTCGTCGGCGTAGTGGCGGTCGGCGTGGTCGCGGGCCCGGCGCAGGTGGACGAGCACGTCGTCGGGCGCGCGCCGCCGTCGGGTCGGCCGGGGTGCGGCCTTCATGGCCGGGAGGTCAGACGCCGGCGCAGCTCGTCCTCCCGGACCAGCCGGGCGTGATCGCGGTCGCGGCGGGCGGCGATCACCGCCGCGAGGAACGCCTCGGGCGGCGTGCCGGGGGGCGGTGCCGGGGCGACGTACGGGCTGGTCTGCTCGGCGAGCCGCGCGCCCAGTGACTGACGGGCGGCGGGCTCGATCTGCTGCACCCGGCCGAGGAACTGGCGGATCGCCACGGCGAGCCCGATCGGCAGGGAGGCGATGTCGGCGCCCGCTGCCCACCGCGCCAGCGGCGGCGGCATCATCGGCGGCGGCGGGAGGACCAGGACCACGCGCTCGCGGACGACGTAGGTGCCGGCGGCGTAGTCGCCGAGGCGCTTGCCCTTGCTGCTGAGCAGCGCGGAGAAGAACGCCGGCACACCGAAGAAGACGTAGATCTCGACGAAGCCGACGAGGGCGCGCACGAACGAGTGCTGGAAGGAGACCGGCCCGGCGTCGTCGCGGACGGCACGCAGTCCCAGCGCCAGCTTGCCCAGCGACTTGCCGCGGGTCGCGGTCTCGACGGTCGTCGGCAGGATCAGGAAGACGGTGATCATCGTGCCGACGATGGCCACCCAGGTCAGCGCTGCGTCGGTGCGGAAGGCGAGCGGGATCAGGAGCAGCACGACCACGACGAGCACGACCCCGGTGAGGATCACGTCGATCAGTCCCGACAGGATCCGCGAGCCCAGCGAGGCCGCGGGCAGGTCGAGGGCGACGGCCTCGCCGGTGACGAGGTCGTCGTCGGTGAGGGTCGCGTACTCGGCGGTCAGCGGGATCGGTCCCGGCCCGCCGGACCCGGTAGTCACGGTCGTCACGCTACAGCGACGGCGTATGTTGCCGGGGTGGACCTGGACGCGTACGTGCACGCGCACGTCCACGAGTGGCGGCGCCTCGAGGAGCTGACCCGCCGCCGGCGCCTGACCGGTCCCGAGAGCGACGAGCTGGTCGAGCGCTACCAACAGGTCGCGACGCATCTCTCCGTCGTGCGCACGTCGGCCCCGGACGCGTCGCTGGTGGCCTATCTCTCCTCGATCCTCGCCAAGGCGCGCACGCGCTCGGTCGGCACCCGCAACGCCTCGTGGAGCGCGGTCGCCGGCTTCTTCACCGAGCGCTTCCCGGCGGCTCTCTACCGGCTGCGGTACTGGTGGCTGGGCACACTGGCCGGCAGCGTGCTCGTCACCGGGGTGATGATCTGGTGGCTGCTCGGCAACCCCGTGGTCGAGCAGAGCCTGATCGGGCCCGACCAGGTCGACCAGCTCGTCAACGAGGACTTCGAGAACTACTACAGCGAGTACGCCGCCTCCCACTTCGCGCTCCAGGTGTGGGTCAACAACGCGTGGGTGTCGGCCCTGTGCCTGGCGCTCGGGATCCTCGGCCTCCCGGTCATCTACCTGCTGTTCCAGAACATCTCGAACCTGGCCGTCATCGGCTCGATCATGATCCGCAACGACCACGGCGGACACTTCTTCGGGCTGATCCTGCCGCACGGGCTGCTCGAGCTGACGGCGGTCTTCGTCGCGGCCGGCACCGGGCTGCGGCTGTTCTGGTCGTGGATCGAGCCGGGCGACCTGTCGCGCACGCAGTCCATCGCCCGCGAGGGCCGCACGGCCGGCACGGTGGCGCTCGGGCTGGTGGCGGTGCTCTTCGTCAGCGGCGTCATCGAGGCGTTCGTGACGCCCTCCTCCCTGCCGACCGAGGCCCGGGTCGGCATCGGGATCGTCGCCGAGCTCTGCTTCCTCGCCTACGTCTTCGGGCTCGGGAGGGCGGCGTACCGGCGCGGTCACACCGGCGACATCGACGCCGCCCTGCTCGAGGACAAGGTGGCCTCGGCGAGCTGAGGCCGACAGTGGCAGCCAACTGGTGCGGTGGTGTGGACGGATAGGGCGCGGCGGGCGGGGGCCTAACTGGCCACAGCACCGCGCTAGTCAGTCGCCTTAGAGGAGCCCCTTCGACTTCAGCATGAGGTAGTGGTCGGCCAGCGCTGGAGGGAGCCGTTCGGCATCGGCGTCCACGACGTCCACCCCGAGCGTGCCAGCATGGCGGCCGTGTGCCGTCGCCGGTGCAGCACCTGCTCGGCCGCGGCGGCGTCGTAGACCTCCTCGATGCGGGACCGGCGGCCGGTGAGCTCGGCGAGCGCGGGGTCCTTGACCGAGGCGAGCACCACCCGGTGGTGCCGGGTCAGGGTGGGGAGCACCGGCAGGAGCCCCTCCTCGACCGCTGACGGCTCCAGGGGGGTCAGCAGGACGACGAGGGCCCGCTGCCGCCCGAGCGTGCTGACCGCAGAGGCCAGGGCTGTCCAGTCGGCCTCCGCGATGACGGGCTGCAGGCCGGCCATCGCGTCCTGCAGGGTGGCCGCCACGTCTCGGGCCCCGGCCGACCGCAGGCGGGTGCGGACCCGGCGGTCGCCCGCGACGAAGTCGATCCGGTCGCCGGCACGGGCGGCGAGCGCAGCGAGCAGGAGTGCGGCGTCCATCGCCGAGTCGAGGCGAGGTACGTCGTCGACCCGGCCGGCCGACGTACGCGAGGTGTCGAGCACGAGCACCACACGGCGGTCCCGCTCGGGCTGCCAGGTGCGGACCACGACGTTGCGGTTGCGCGCGCTGGCCCGCCAGTCGATCGAGCGGACGTCGTCACCGCGGACGTACTCCCGCAGCGAGTCGAACTCCGTGCCCTGGCCACGGATCCGGACGGCCGACCGGCCGTCGAGCTCGCGCAGGCGCTGGAGGCGCGAGGGCAGGTGCTTGCGCGACTCGAACGGGGGCAGCGACCGCACGGCACCCTCGACGACGCGGGTGCGCTGTCGCGCTGCCAGGCCGAGCGGGCCCCACAGGCGCACGGTCGCGCCGACGGCCCGCAGGTCGCCACGGCGGGTGGGCCGCAGCGACGTCTCGAGCAGCACGCGGTCACCTGCCGGAAGCCGGACCTGGTGGCGGTTTCCGCGTGCCCCGGCCGTCGGCTGCCAGGCATCGCGCACCACGCCGCGCAGGCGACGCGCGACCGGCGTTCGTCGCGACCAGCGTCGTCGTCGTGGGATAGCCCGTGCGCACCGACGACAGCGGGCGGCGTTCGAGGCGGAGCGCATCGGGGCGCGGGGCCGCCAGCCAGTCGAGCCCGACGACGACGACCACGACGAGCAACCAGAGCCAGGTCGTGCCCATGGCCGGCCGCAGCACCACGGGCACCAGCCCGAGGAGCAGCAGCAGCGGGACGCGACCGGAGATGGCCATGAGTGCGGTCTCCGGCTCAGCGCGGCACCGGGACCGAGCCCAGCGCGGAGGCGAGCACCTGGGCCACGTCGACGCCCTCGAGCTCGGCCTCGGGGCGCAGGCCGAGCCGGTGCACGAGCGTCGCGTGCGACAGCGCCTTGACGTCGTCGGGCGTGACGAAGTCGCGGCCGATGAGCCAGGCCCAGGCCCGGGCCGCCCGCAGCAGCGCGGTCGCGCCGCGGGGGCTGACGCCGAGGCTCGAGCGACGGCGACTCCCTGGTGGCGCGCGCGATGTCGACGATGTAGCCGACGACGTCGGGCGAGACCTGCACGGTCTTCACGGCTGCCTGGCCGGCGGCGATGTCGTCGGGGCCGGCGACCGGGTGTACGCCGGCATCGGCGACGCCGTCTCGGGTCGAACCCGGCCGCGTGCCGGCGCAGGATCTCGAGCTCGTCGGTGCGCTGCGGGCACGGGCAGCACCACCTTGAGCAGGAAGCGGTCGAGCTGGGCCTCGGGCAGCGGATAGGTGCCCTCGTACTCCACGGGGTTCTGGGTGGCTGCCACCAGGAACGGGCGGGGCAGCTCGTGGGAGACGCCGTCGACCGAGACCGTGCCCTCCTCCATCGCCTCGAGCAGCGCGGACTGGGTCTTGGGCGGGGTGCGGTTGATCTCGTCGGCCAGCAGCAGGTTGGTGAAGATCGGGCCCTCGCGGAAGGTGAGCTCGCCCTGCCGGCTGTCGATCACCATCGAGCCGGTGATGTCGCCGGGCATCAGGTCGGGGGTGAACTGCACGCGACGGGTGCCGCACGTCGAGTGCGCCGCCCAGCGTGCGCACCAGCAGCGTCTTGGCGACACCGGGCACACCCTCCATCAGCACGTGGCCGCCGCACAGCAGCGCGACGAGCAGGCCGGAGACGGCGGCCTCCTGGCCGACGACGGCCTTGGCCACCTCGGCGCGGACGGCGCCGAGCCGCTCCCTGACGGCAGGGTCCCGACCAGGTGGTCCGGGGCTGGTGGGCGCTCCGGTGGAGTGCTGCTCATGGGCGGCGTACCTCTCTGTCGAGCTCGGCCAGCGCGGTCGCCAGCGCGATCAGGTCGTGGTCGGTGGTCGGGGCGGGAGCGTGCCGGGTGGAGCAGGAGCGGCCACCTCGCGCGACAGGCCGGCCACGTGCCGGGCGACGTCGCGGACGAGGCCGTCGGGATCATGGCCCGCCGGGAGCCGGAGGCGGTCGGCCGCGGCAGTGCGGCCGGCCGCGCGGAGGGTGGCCGCGGCATGGGCCCGGTCGTCGGCCGTGACGGTAGAGCCGGCCCCGGCGAGCGGGTCGTCTCGATGGCCCTGACCACGACGGGCAGCGGCTCGGTGGCCAGGGCGCCGAGCCGGCGTCCGCGCCAGAGCACCAGCGCGAGCAGCGCCAGCGGCGACCAGCCACAGGCCGGGCCGCAGCCAGTCGGGCAGCAGCGACGAGAGCGTCACGGCGTCGTCGGCGGCCAGGTCGGCGACGTCGGGGACGTACCAGACCAGCCGGTCGTGCTGGCCGAGCAGCCGCAGGGCCACGGCCGCGTTGTCGGCCTCGAGGATCGCCGCCGTTGCGCAGCGACGTCGACGGCGCCGAGCAGGACGACGCCGTCGGCGGGCTTGGCCACCAGCGCGCCGTTGTCGCCGTAGAAGCAGCCCGGACGGCGCGGGATACTCGGCCCCTGGTCGGTGCGCACCTCGAGACCCTCGAGCAGGCGCGACGAGGTCGGAGCCCACGCACTCCGCCGGCCGCGGGTCGTCGCTCGGCGGAGGGCCCGCCGGCCTCGGCGCCGAGCGCGTCGGTGACGGCCGGGCCCGGCACGGTGAGCACGAGCTGCGGCCTCGTCGGTGCTGGCCAGCAGCCGGTCGACCGTGCTCGGCGCCCGAGGTTCTCGGTCGAGGTGACCAGCACGGTCGTGCCCGGTGTCGACGTCGGCGTCGTCGAGCGCGTCGGCCGAGCGGACGACCTCGACCTCGACGCCCTGGTCGTCGAGAACCCGGGCCAGCGCCTGCGCCCCATCGGGGGCCTTGTTGGCAGGGTCGAGCGGGATCGTGCTGGCCGACCCGCCCCCAGGACGAGCACGACCGCGACTCCGGGCACCAGGCCGGCCACGATCAGCAGGGTCGACCGGTGTCGCCGCCACCGTCCCGCCTCCGCCGGGCGCGGTCTCGATCGACGCGCTCACCGCACCCCCACCAGGTCGTCGTCGAGCGCGAGGACGGCGCGCGCCTCGTCGGCGCGTGGCCGGGCGGTCGCCGTAGAGCACGAGGTCGAAGCGGTCGGCCGCCGCGCGCAGCCGGTCGGCCAGGTCCGGGGTGGCCTCGGCGAGGAGTCCGGCGAGCTCGTGCGCGGTCGCCCCCGGTACGTCGTCGATGCGCGCGCGCTCGACCTGGCGGACCGCCAGCGCCCGGAACCCGTCGACCAGCGCGTCCTCGTGGCGTCCGTCGGCGAGCGCGGCCTCCGCCCGGGCGCGGAGCTCGGCGGCCGTCAGCCGCTCGTCGTCGAGGGCCGGACCGCGACCGCGGGCGGCGCGCGAGGACGTGCGGGCGTGCGAGAGCAGCCACAGGAGCGCTGCGAGCAGGACGACGAAGAGCACCATCGCGGCGAGGGTGGCGAAGGGAGGCGAGCCCGAGGCCGCGTCGATCCCCTTGGTCAGCTGCTCGCGCAGCCACTCCAGGAAGCGGGTGAGGAGGGCGCGGTCGTTGTACTCCGGGCGCAGCAGCTCACGCCGCAGCAGCGACCGGCCCTCGCCGCCGGTCGGCTGCAGGGGCGGGTCGGCGGCGACCACGAGCGCGAGCAGGCTCACGACCGGGTGGCTTTGTGAACGATCTGCCCGGCCATGGTCATCAGCTCGACGTCGTAGGCCTCCTTGCGGATGCGCTGGTCGAGGTACTGGATGGAGGTGACCGCCGACGTGAACGGCGCGACGAACGCGGCGGTGATGACCGAGGCCAGCGCCTGGGTCACGACCAGGATCAGGGCGCCGTACCCGGCGGACGCGCCGGCCGCCGCGGCCAGCTGGCCGATGAGCGAGACGGGGAACGACAGCACGCCGCCGGCGAACTGCGTGATCAGCACGGTGAGCACGGCGATGCCGAACGTCCGCCAGAACGCCCGGCTGGTCAGGCGGTAGCCGCGCCCGATCGCGCCGAACACTCCGACCGGCTCGAGCATCAGAGCCGGCACCGGCAGGTAGTAGACGCGGATCCAGAACAGCGACATCCCGGCCAGGAACAGACGGGATGGTGACGACGGCGAACACCGCGATCGACGGCCAGTCCTCGGTCAGCACGACCGGCACCCAGGCCAGGGCGTAGAGCCCCAGGAGCAGGACCGACGCGACGCCGACGAGCACGGTCAGCCCGATCAGCTTCCACCGCTTGCCGCGGGTGCGTGCCCACGCCTCGCCCAGCGACAGCCGCTGCCCGATCGCCGCCGCGGCCACGACGTGGGCGACCATGCCGGTCACCAGGACCAGCCCGAGGCTCTGGAGCACGAGGCCGAGCGCGAGCGACCCGAACGACGTCACCAGGCCGACGACCTCGCTGGTGGAGAAGTCGGTGGCCTCCGGGTCGAGCGAGAGGTCCATCCCAAGCGTCAGCGCCGTGGTGAGCAGCACGGGCACGGCCATCGCGATCGCGGTGACGAGCACGGCCGAGCCCACCGTGGCCTTCGGGTTGAAGCGGATGACCTTCAGCGCGCCGTCGTAGATGTCGCCGAGCGTGAGCGGCCGGAGCGGGAGCGCCCCGGGCTTGTGGGCGGCGCCGTAGAAGCCGGCGGCGTACGGCGGACCCGGCGGCCTGTCCCGGCTGCCCCGGGTACCGGATGCCCGGCGGCCCCCCTGGCGCGGGTGGTCCCGACGGGGCGGCCACCGGGCCGCCGGCAGGTGCTGGCGGTGGTGGCCCGGGTGGTGGCCCGGGTGGCGGCCCGGGCGGCGGCGAGCCGGGTGGCGGGAACGAGTCGTACCCGGACATGACGGGCCCCCTGCTCTCATTCGATCTGCCCTGCACACGTGGGCCCCCATCCTGTCAGGGCCTGTCAGGGCGCCCGTCAGGGCCCGGCAGGGCTGGTCGCGACAGCCTCCTGGGGGAGCCGGCCGTCGGATTTGGCGTGTGCCGCGGACTCTGACAAACTGTTCCGGTTGCTCCGGCGGGTGCCCCGCACGACACCGGGGTGCGCCGCACATTGACTGCTGAATCGTGGTTCCTTTTCCAAGGTTCGGGCCAGCGTGCGCGCATCGGCCTGACAGCTCCGTGAGGAGCGCCTCGTCAGGAAGGGACCCGTTCAGCCCGACGAACCCGTCGGGTGCCACCACCACAACCAAACGCAGACCCCGTCCCAGGGGGTGCGCGTCGCGCGTCCAACACTCGCGACACGCCCGACCTCGGGGGTCGGTGAGGCGAGGTGGCGGAGCCGGGCGGGACGGCCTCACCCGAGGCCGCTCGAGACAGAACTGCACGCGGTGCCCTGACGCAGGGCCCAGCTGAGAAGGACGAGAGAGCACATGGCGGGACAGAAGATCCGCATCAGGCTCAAGGCCTACGACCACGAGGTGATCGACTCCTCGGCGCGCAAGATCGTCGACACGGTCACGCGCACTGGTGCGAAGGTCGCCGGGCCGGTGCCGCTGCCGACCGAGAAGAACGTCTACTGCGTGATCCGCTCGCCCCACAAGTACAAGGACTCTCGCGAGCACTTCGAGATGCGCACGCACAAGCGGCTCATCGACATCATCGACCCCACGCCGAAGACCGTCGACTCGCTCATGCGCCTCGACCTGCCGGCGGGCGTCGACATCGAGATCAAGCTCTGAGGCACGGGAGACAGCCATGACCCTCGAGAGGAACGTGAAGGGCCTGCTGGGCACCAAGCTCGGCATGACCCAGCTCTGGGACGAGAACAACCGGGTCGTCCCCGTCACCGTCATCGCGGCGACGACGAACGTCGTCACCCTCGTTCGCAAGCCCGAGTCCGACGGCTACAACGCCATCCAGATCGGGTTCGGCGAGATCGAGGCCCGCAAGGTCAACCAGCCCGACGCCGGCCAGTTCGCCAAGGCGGGCGTGACCCCGCGTCGCCACCTGGTCGAGATCCGCACCGCCGACGCCGCGTCCTACGACGTCGGCCAGGAGCTGGCACCCGACCTCTTCGCCGCGGGCGAGGAGATCGACGTGACCGGCACCAGCAAGGGCAAGGGCTTCGCCGGTGTCATGAAGCGCCACGGCTTCCACGGCGTGGGCGCCTCGCACGGTGCGCACCGCAACCACCGCAAGCCGGGCTCGATCGGCGCCTGCGCGACCCCGGGTCGCGTGTTCAAGGGCACCCGGATGGCCGGCCGCATGGGTGGCGACACCGTCACCACCCAGAACGTCACCGTCCACGCGGTCGACGTCGAGAAGGGCCTGATCCTGATCAAGGGCGCCGTTCCCGGCCCCAAGGGTGGTCTGGTCGTGCTCCGCTCGGCCGCGAAGTCTGCTGCACCGATGGTTGGGGAGGCCGCCAAGTGACCGCCAAGACCCTGAAGGTCGACCTGCCCGCCGAGTTCTTCGGCCTGCCGGTCAACATCCCGCTGATCCACCAGGTCGTCGTGGCCCAGCAGGCCGCGGCCCGCCAGGGCACGCACGCGACCAAGACCCGCGGCGAGGTCCGCGGCGGTGGCCGCAAGCCCTACAAGCAGAAGGGCACCGGCCGCGCCCGCCAGGGCTCGACCCGCGCCCCGCAGTTCGCGGGCGGTGGCGTCGTGCACGGCCCGCAGCCGCGCTCCTACGCCCAGCGCACGCCCAAGAAGATGATCGCTGCTGCCCTGCGCAGCGCGCTGTCCGACCGGGCCCGCGACGGCCGCGTCCACGTGGTCGAGTCGCTGGTCTCGGGCGAGACGCCGTCCACCAAGTCCGCGCTCGCGGGCCTGGCCGGCCTCACCGAGCGGGCGAAGTACCTCGTGGTGCTCGAGCGCACCGACGCCATCACCTGGCTCTCGCTGCGCAACGCGCCCGAGGTGCACATCGTGGCCGTCGACCAGCTCAACACCTACGACGTGGTCGCCTCCGACGACGTGGTCTTCACCAAGGGCGCCTTCGAGGTCTTCACCGGTCAGCCGGTTGCCGAGACGGAGGAGGCCAAGCCCGCCAAGAAGGCCGCCGCGAAGAAGACGGCCGCCAAGAAGGCCGCGCCGAAGGCCGAGGCCGACGAGGCCGCGGCCGATGACTCCACGACCGACGAGGAGGCCTCCGCGTGAGCACCCTGCACAAGGACCACCGCGACGTCCTGATCGCCCCGGTGGTGTCGGAGAAGAGCTACGGCCTCCTCGACGCCAACAAGTACACCTTCCTCGTCCTCCCGGACGCCAACAAGACCGAGATCAAGATCGCGGTCGAGAAGGTGTTCAACGTCAAGGTCACCTCGGTCAACACCCTCAACCGCACGGGCAAGACGCGCCGGACCCGCAACGGGCTCGGCAAGCGCAAGGACACCAAGCGCGCCATCGTCAGCCTGGCCGAGGGCCACCGCATCGACATCTTCGGAGGTCCGGTCTCCTGACCGGGCGCCACAGAAGCCGAGGGACTGAGCTAAGAGATGGCTATCCGCAAGTACAAGCCGACCACCCCGGGCCGCCGCGGTTCGTCGGTGGCCGACTTCGTCGAGATCACCCGCACCACGCCGGAGAAGTCGCTGACGCGTCCGCTGCCCAAGAAGGGCGGCCGCAACAACCAGGGTCGGATCACCACCCGGCACCAGGGTGGCGGTCACAAGCGTGCCTACCGCATCATCGACTTCCGTCGCTACGACAAGGACGGCGTGCCCGCGAAGGTCGCCCACATCGAGTACGACCCCAACCGCACCGCGCGCATCGCACTGCTCCACTACGCCGACGGCGAGAAGCGCTACATCGTGGCGCCCGAGGGTCTGAAGCAGGGCACCCCGGTCGAGTCCGGCCCCAACGCCGACATCAAGCCCGGCAACAACCTGCCGCTGCGCAACATCCCCGTCGGTACGACGATCCACTGCATCGAGCTGCGGCCCGGTGGCGGTGCCAAGATCGCCCGCTCCGCCGGCAACAGCGCCCAGCTGGTCGCCAAGGAGGGCTCGCGCGCCACGCTGCGGATGCCCTCGGGCGAGATGCGCTTCGTCGACGTCCGCTGCCGCGCCACGATCGGCACGGTCGGCAACGCCGAGCAGTCGAACATCAACTGGGGCAAGGCCGGCCGGATGCGCTGGAAGGGCCGCAGGCCCACCGTCCGCGGTGTCGTGATGAACCCCGTCGACCACCCGCACGGTGGTGGCGAGGGCAAGACCTCCGGTGGTCGCCACCCGGTCTCCCCGTGGGGCAAGCCCGAGGGCCGCACGCGCAAGCGCAAGGCCTCCGACTCCCAGATCATCCGTCGCCGCAAGTCCGGCAAGGGTAGGAAGTAACCGACATGCCTCGCAGCCTGAAGAAGGGCCCCTTCGTCGACGACCACCTGATGAAGAAGGTGGACAACGAGAACGACAAGGGCAGCCACAACGTGATCAAGACCTGGTCGCGCCGCTCGATGATCGTGCCGGCCATGATCGGCCACACCATCGCGGTGCACGACGGTCGCAAGCACGTCCCCGTCTTCGTGACCGACTCGATGGTCGGGCACAAGCTCGGGGAGTTCGCTCCCACCCGCACCTACCGCGGGCACGTGAAGGAAGACCGGAAGGGACGTCGTCGATGAGTGTCACCGAGCGCAGGCGCACGAGCGCCCGCCGCGAGTCCCTGCTCGGCGACCAGCCGGGTGCCTTCGCGTGTGCCCGCTTCGTGCGGATCACGCCGCTGAAGGCCCGCCGGGTCGTCGACCTGGTCCGCGGTCTGCCCGTGGACGAGGCGCTGTCGCTGCTGGCGTTCGCGCCGCAGGCAGCCTCCGAGACGGTCTACAAGGTGCTGGAGAGCGCCATCGCCAACGCCGAGGGGACCGAGGGCCTGAACCGGGCCGACCTGGTCGTCTCGGTCGCGATGGTCGACGAGGGTCCGACGATGAAGCGCTGGCGCCCCCGGGCCCAGGGCCGCGCGACCCGCATCAACAAGCGCACCAGCCACATCACCCTGGCCGTCCAGCCCGCCTCGGTGGTCGCCGCGAAGAAGGGACGGTCCGTCTGATGGGCCAGAAGATCCACCCCAACGGGTTCCGCCTGGGCATCACCACCGACCACAAGAGCCGGTGGTATGCCGACAAGCTCTACAAGAGCTACGTCGGCGAGGACGTCGCGATCCGCAAGCTGCTCGGCAAGGGCATGGAGCGGGCCGGCATCGCCAAGGTCGAGATCGAGCGCACCCGTGACCGGGTCCGCGTCGACATCCACACCGCTCGCCCGGGCATCGTCATCGGGCGCCGAGGCGCCGAGGCCGACCGCATTCGCGGCGAGCTCGAGAAGCTCACCGGCAAGCAGGTGCAGCTGAACATCCTCGAGGTCAAGAGCCCCGAGATCGACGCCCAGCTCGTCGCGCAGGGCGTGGCCGAGCAGCTCTCGGGCCGCGTCCAGTTCCGCCGCGCGATGCGCAAGGCCATGCAGACCACGATGCGCTCGGGTGCCAAGGGCATCCGGATCCAGTGCTCGGGCCGCCTCAACGGGGCCGAGATGTCGCGCACCGAGTTCTACCGCGAGGGCCGCGTTCCGCTGCACACCCTGCGCGCCGACATCGACTACGGCTTCTACGAGGCCAAGACGACCTTCGGCCGCATCGGCGTGAAGGTCTGGATCTACAAGGGCGAGGTCGCCGCGACGCGTGCCGAGCGCCAGGCGCAGGCGGCTGCCCGCGCCGGTGCGCCCGGTCGCGGACGTCCGACCCGTGGCGCCGAGCGTCCCAGCCGGGGCACCCGCGCGCCGCGTGCCGACGAGGGCGCTGCGCCCGCCGCCGCGACCGAGGCTCCCGCCGCCGTCGCGCCGACGACGGCGGAGGCCGCCGCCCCGAGTGCCGGACAGGAGGCCTGAGCACCATGTTGATGCCCCGTCGTATCAAGCACCGCAAGCAGCACCACCCGAAGCGGACGGGTGCGGCCAAGGGTGGCACCAAGCTCGCGTTCGGCGAGTTCGGCATCCAGGCCGTGGAGGGTCACTACGTGACCAACCGACAGATCGAGTCGGCCCGTATCGCCATGACCCGGCACATCAAGCGTGGCGGCAAGGTGTGGATCAACATCTACCCCGACCGTCCGCTGACCAAGAAGCCCGCCGAGACCCGCATGGGCTCCGGCAAGGGCTCGCCGGAGTGGTGGATCGCCAACGTCAAGCCCGGCCGCGTCATGTTCGAGCTCTCCGGTGTCACCGAGGACGTCGCCCGTGAGGCGATGCGCCGCGCGATGCACAAGCTCCCCATGAAGTGCCGGTTCATCACCCGTGAGGCAGGTGAGTTCTGATGGCCGACAAGATCACGGCCCACGAGCTCGACGAGCTCAACGCCGTCGACCTCGAGACCAGGCTCCGCGAGGCCAAGGAGGAGCTGTTCAACCTCCGCTTCCAGGCGGCCACCGGCCAGCTGGAGAGCCACGGCCGCCTGCGGACGGTCAAGAAGGACATCGCCCGGATCTACACCGTGGTGCGTGAGCGTGAGCTCGGCATCCGGAGCGCCCCGGGAGAGACGGACAAGGAAGGTGCTGACGCATGAGCGAGCAGCAAAGTGAGACCGCCGAGCAGCGCAACGCGCGCAAGACCCGTGAGGGCATCGTCGTCAGCGACAAGATGGACAAGACCGTCGTCGTCGCCGTCGAGGACCGCGTCAAGCACGCCCTCTACGGCAAGGTGCTGCGCAAGACCTCGCGCCTGAAGGCGCACGACGAGCAGAACGACTGCGGCGTCGGCGACCGCGTGCTGGTCATGGAGACCCGCCCGCTCTCGGCCACGAAGCGCTGGCGCGTCGTCCAGATCCTCGAGCGCGCGAAGTAACGTCATCGACCGTTCCCCCAGGCTCGCGAGAGCGAGAACCGGGGCGACAAGGAGAGAAACACAATGATTCAGCAGGAGTCGCGGCTCAAGGTCGCCGACAACACCGGTGCCAAGGAGATCTTGTGCATCCGGGTGCTCGGCGGCTCGGGTCGTCGCTACGCCGGCATCGGCGACACCATCGTCGCGACGGTCAAGGACGCGATCCCGGGCGGCAACGTCAAGAAGGGTGATGTCGTCAAGGCCGTCATCGTGCGCACCGTGAAGGAGCGCCGCCGTGCCGACGGGTCCTACATCCGCTTCGACGAGAACGCCGCCGTCATCCTCAAGAGCGACGGCGAGCCGCGCGGCACCCGCATCTTCGGCCCCGTCGGTCGCGAGCTGCGCGAGAAGCGCTTCATGAAGATCATCTCGCTCGCTCCGGAGGTGCTGTGAGCATGGCTGCGAACAAGGACAAGAAGACCAGCAAGGCGGCTGCCAAGCCCGTGAGCATCAAGAAGGGCGACGAGGTCGTCGTCATCTCGGGCAAGGACAAGGGCGCCGAGGGCAAGGTCATCAAGGTGCTCCGCGAGGAGCAGCGGGTGATCGTCGAGGGCGTCAACCGCGTCAAGCGGCACACCAAGGTCGTCAACCAGGGCGGCCGGGCCGGCACCACCGGGGGCATCATCACCACCGAGGCGCCGATCCACATCAGCAACGTGATGCTCGTGGAGGGCAAGGGCGTGACCCGCGTCGGCTACAAGCGCGAGGAAGTCCTCAAGCGCCGCTCCGACGGGTCGACGTACGCCGCGCACCGCAGCGTCCGTGTCTCCCGCAAGACCGGGAAGGAGATCTGAGATGACCGACACCACCGTCGAGACGACGACCGAGGCTCCGGCCACCGAGAAGGTCAGCCCGCGTCTGAAGACCCGCTACCGCGAGGAGATCATCCCCGCGCTGACGAGCGAGTTCGACATCGCGAACATCATGCAGGTCCCCGGCCTGGTCAAGATCGTGGTCAACATGGGCGTGGGCGAGGCCGCTCGCGACTCCAAGCTGATCGAGGGCGCCATCAAGGACCTCACCGCGATCACGGGCCAGAAGCCGTCGGTGACCAAGGCCCGCAAGTCCATCGCGCAGTTCAAGCTGCGTGAGGGGATGCCGATCGGCGCCCACGTGACGCTGCGCGGCGATCGCATGTGGGAGTTCCTGGACCGCCTGCTGAGCCTGGCGCTGCCCCGCATCCGCGACTTCCGCGGCCTCTCGCCGAAGCAGTTCGACGGGCAGGGCAACTACACCTTCGGGCTCACCGAGCAGGTCATGTTCCACGAGATCGACCAGGACCGCATGGACCGGTCGCGCGGCATGGACATCACGGTCGTCACGACCGCGACCAACGATGACGAGGGTCGTGCGCTGCTCAAGCAGCTCGGCTTCCCGTTCAAGGAGAACTGACATGGCGAAGACTGCGCTCAGGGTCAAGGCGGCCCGCAAGCCCAAGTTCGCGGTCCGGGGCTACACCCGGTGCCAGCGCTGCGGCCGGCCCAAGGCCGTCTACCGCAAGTTCGGCCTGTGCCGGATCTGCCTGCGCGAGATGGCGCACCGCGGCGAGCTGCCCGGCGTGACCAAGTCCTCCTGGTAGCCCCGACAGCACCGATCCCACCAACCGCTGAAGGTCCCGCCCGACATCCGGGTGGGAAACCACAGAAGAGAGAGAACTCCGCACCATGACGATGACTGACCCGATCGCAGACATGCTGACGCGTCTGCGCAACGCCAACCAGGCGTTCCACGACGAGGTCTCCATGCCCTACTCCAAGCTGAAGGAGGGCCTGGCGCAGATCCTCCAGCAGGAGGGGTACATCACCTCCTTCTCGGTCGCCGAGCCCGCCGAGGGCGAGGTGGGCAAGACCCTCACGATCACGCTGAAGTACGGCCGGAACCGCGAGCGCTCCATCGCCGGGGTCCGCCGCATCAGCAAGCCCGGTCTGCGGGTCTACGCCAAGAGCACCGGCCTGCCGCGTGTCCTCGGCGGCCTCGGCGTCGCGATCATCTCGACCAGCCAGGGCCTGCTGACCGACCGCCAGGCGAACAAGAAGGGCGTAGGTGGGGAAGTCCTCGCCTACGTCTGGTGACGACGAGACCAGCGAAGGAGTAGAGATATGTCGCGCATTGGCAAGCTCCCCGTCCCGGTCCCGTCCGGCGTGGACGTCGCGATCGACGGCGCGTTGGTGACGGTCAAGGGCCCCAAGGGCACCCTGTCCCACAGCGTCGCCGCACCCATCACCGTCGAGAAGGGTGACGAGGGCGTCCTCGACGTCCGGCGTCCCGACGACGAGCGGCAGAGCAAGGCCCTGCACGGGCTGAGCCGCACCCTGATCAACAACATGGTCGTGGGCGTCACCGAGGGCTACGAGAAGAAGCTCGAGATCGTGGGCGTGGGCTACCGCGTCCTGCCCAAGGGCCCGACCCAGCTGGAGTTCCAGCTCGGGTACTCCCACTCGATCACCTTCGACGCCCCCGAGGGCATCACGTTCACGACGGACGGCCCGACCCGGCTCGCGGTGGTGGGGATCGACAAGCAGCTGGTCGGCGAGACCGCTGCCAAGATCCGCAAGCTGCGCAAGCCGGAGCCCTACAAGGGCAAGGGCGTCCGTTATGCCGGCGAGCACATCCGGCGCAAGGTCGGAAAGGCTGGTAAGTGACCATGGGCATCTCGCTCAAGCAGCACAAGCACACCGCAGGGCGGATCAAGTCCCGGCTGCGCCGCCAGGTTCGCGGCCGCAAGAAGATCGCCGGTACGCCGGTGCGACCGCGCCTGGTCGTCACCCGGTCGGCCAAGCACATCTCGGTGCAGGTCGTCGACGACCTCGCGGGACACACCCTGGCCCACGCGTCGACCATGGAGGCCGACGTCCGGTCGATCTCCGGCGACAAGACAGCCAAGGCCACCAAGGTCGGCGCCCTCGTCGCCGAGCGGGCCAAGGCCGCCGGTGTCGAGTCGGTCGTCTTCGACCGGGCCGGCAACAAGTACCACGGTCGCGTCGCGGCCCTCGCGGACGCAGCCCGCGAGGGTGGCCTGACCTTCTGATCGCACACGGTTTTTCGAGAGCAAGAGGAGACAAGAACTCATGAGCGGAGCCCAGCGCGGACAGCGCAGTGGCGAGCGCGCCGGAGGCGACCGTCGCGGACGCGACGATCGCCGCGGCGGCGCCGACAAGACCGCCTACCTCGAGCGTGTCGTGGCGATCAACCGGGTCGCCAAGGTCGTCAAGGGCGGACGTCGCTTCAGCTTCACGGCCCTGGTCATCGTCGGCGACGGCGACGGCCTGGTCGGGGTCGGCTACGGCAAGGCCAAGGAGGTGCCGGCCGCGATCGCCAAGGGCGTCGAGGAGGCCAAGAAGCACTTCTTCAAGGTCCCCCGGGTCCAGGGCACCATCCCGCACCCGGTCCAGGGCGAGAAGGCGGCCGGGGTCGTCCTCCTGCGTCCGGCCGCACCCGGAACCGGCGTCATCGCCGGTGGCCCGGTTCGCGCCGTGCTGGAGTGCGCCGGCATCCACGACGTGCTGAGCAAGTCGCTCGGCTCGTCGAACCAGATCAACATCGTGCACGCGACCGTCGAGGCGCTGCGGATGCTGGAGGAGCCCGCCCACGTGGCCGCCCGCCGTGGCCTGCCGGTCGAGCACGTCGCGCCGCGCAAGCTGCTCGAGGCGCAGGCCGAGGGCATCGCGGCGGCTGCCGCTGCGGGAGGAGCCTCCTGATGGCGCAGCTCAAGGTCCAGCAGAAGAAGTCCACCATCGGCTGCAAGGCCAACCAGCGCGAGACCCTGCGTTCGCTCGGGCTCAAGCGCATCGGCGATGTGGTCGTCAAGGAGGACCGTCCCGAGATCCGCGGCATGGTCCAGACGGTCCGTCACCTCGTGACGGTCGAGGAAGTTGATTGAGATGACGTTGAAGCTGCACCACCTGCGGCCCGCTCCGGGTGCCAAGACCGCGAAGACCCGTGTGGGTCGCGGTGAGGGCTCCAAGGGCAAGACCGCTGGTCGCGGTACCAAGGGCACGAAGGCGCGCAACCAGGTGCCTGCCTCCTTCGAGGGTGGCCAGATGCCGATCCACATGCGGCTGCCGAAGCTGAAGGGCTTCAAGAACCCGTTCAAGGTGGAGTTCCAGGTCGTCAACCTCGACCGGATCTCCGAGCTCTTCCCCGAGGGCGGCGCGGTCACCGTCGACGACCTCGTGGCCAAGGGCGCCGTTCGCAAGAACCAGCCGGTCAAGGTGCTGGGCCAAGGCGAGATCTCGGTCGCGGTGCAGGTCACCGTCGACGCGGTCTCCGGCTCGGCCAAGGACAAGATCGAGGCTGCCGGCGGCTCTGTCGCCGTTCGCTAGACGTCATGACGGCAGGCCCGGTCGGCGGTTCGAAACCGCCGGTCCGGGCCTCCGCCGCATCCGGCTCGCAGCGGTAGACCGGTGGCCCCAGAGGGGGCCTAGGTCGTTTGGGGATGTGTGTGGGGCGGCTGTTAGGCTCTAGCGGGTTTGCGCTGGCCCTGCCTGCGCGCTTCTCTGTCGGCTGCTTCGGCCCTGCGGTCGCACCAGCCATCTGATGAAAGAGGATCTGTGCTTAGCGCGTTCGTCAACGCCTTCCGGACACCGGACCTGCGACGCAAGTTGCTGTTCGTGCTGTTCATCGTCGTCATCTTCCGGCTGGGCTCGCAGGTGCCCGCGCCGGGGGTCAACGTGGCGAACGTGCAGTCCTGTCTCGACCAGGTCCAGGACTCCGGGCTCTACAGCCTGATCAACCTGTTCTCGGGTGGCGCGCTCCTCCAGCTGACCATCTTCGCGCTGGGGATCATGCCGTACATCACGGCGAGCATCATCTTGCAGCTGCTCGTCGTGGTGATCCCGCGGCTGGAGGCGCTCAAGAAGGAAGGCCAGTCGGGCCAGGCCAAGATCACGCAGTACACGCGCTACCTCACCCTCGGGCTGGCGGTCCTCCAGGCCACCGGCATCGTGGCGCTGGCCCGCTCCGGCCAGCTGCTCCAGGGCTGCACCGAGGACCTGCTGCACAGCGACGGCACCGTCACCTTCCTCGTCATGGTCGTCACCATGACCGCCGGCACCGCCGTCATCATGTGGCTCGGTGAGCTCATCACCGACCGCGGCGTCGGCAACGGCATGTCGATCCTGATCTTCACCCAGGTCGTGGCGACCTTCCCCGCCTCCCTGTGGGACGTCCAGAAGTCGCAGGGCTGGTGGGTCTTCGGCGTGGTCATGGCCATCGGGCTGGTCATCGTCGCGGGCGTCATCTTCATCGAGCAGGCCCAGCGCCGGATCCCGGTGCAGTACGCCCGCCGGATGGTCGGCCGCAAGATGTTCGGCGGCTCCTCGACGTACATCCCGCTCAAGGTCAACCAGGCCGGCATCATCCCGGTCATCTTCGCCTCGTCGCTGCTCTACCTGCCGGCCATGGCCGTGCAGTTCAACCAGACCAGCGACTCCACCATCGTCCGGTGGCTCAACGACTACATGGTCGGGGGCGACCACCCGCTCTACATGGCCGTCTACTTCGCGCTCATCATCTTCTTCACGTACTTCTACGTCTCGATCACCTTCAACCCGCAAGAGGTCGCGGACAACATGAAGAAGTACGGCGGCTTCATCCCCGGGATCCGGGCGGGCAAGCCGACCGAGGACTACCTGTCCTACGTCCTGTCCCGCATCACGCTGCCCGGCGCTCTCTACCTCGGCACGATCTCGTTGGTCCCGCTGATCGCGTTCGCGCTGATCAACGCCAACCAGAACTTCCCCTTCGGCGGCACCTCCATCCTGATCATGGTCGGTGTCGCGCTGGACACGGTGAAGCAGATCGAGAGCCAGCTCCAGCAGCGCAACTACGAAGGATTCCTGCGTTGACCCACCCCATGACCTCGCCAACCGCGCTCGCGAGCGGACACCGGTAACGCCATGCGCCTGATCTTCATGGGCCCGCCGGGGGCCGGGAAGGGCACCCAGGCCAAGTTCGTGGCCGAGCGCTACGGCATCCCGGCCATCTCCACCGGTGACATCTTCCGCGTCAACGTCTCCCAGGGCACCGAGCTGGGCAAGGAGGCGCAGCGCTACATGGACGCCGGCGAGTACGTCCCCGACGCGGTCACCAACCTGATGGTGCGCGGCCCGCATCGACGAGCCGGACGCCGAGCCCGGCTTCCTGCTCGACGGCTACCCGCGCACCCTCGCGCAGGTCGAGGAGCTCGACGGGATGATCAAGTTCACCGGGCACTCGCTCGACGCGGTCGTCTCGCTGACCGTGGACTCCGACGAGATCGTCCAGCGGCTGCTCCAGCGGGCCCAGAGCGAGGGTCGCGCCGACGACACCGAGGACGTGATCCGGCGCCGCCAGGAGCTCTACGCCGAGCAGACGCAGCCGCTCATCGAGGTCTACCGTGACCGCGGGCTGCTGCTCGAGGTCGACGGCATGGGCGAGGTCGACGACGTGACCGGTCGCATCCTCGCCGCGCTCGATTCCGTCCCTGAGAGCTGAGCTCACCGGCGGAGGAGAAGTGATGGGTCTTCGCGACCGCGGGATCGAGTACAAGTCGCCCGAGCAGATCGCGTCGATGCGCCGCGCGGGCCTGGTGGTCGGCGGTGCGCTCGCCAAGCTGCGCGCCGCCGTACGACCCGGCATCTCGACCGAGGAGCTCGACGCAGTCGCCGAGGACCACATCAGGTCGTCGGGAGCGACGCCGTCGTTCCTCGGCTACCACGGCTTCCCGGCCTCGATCTGCGTGTCGGTCAACGACGAGGTGGTCCACGGCATCCCGGGAGCCAGGGTGCTCACCGACGGTGACGTCGTCTCCCTCGACTGCGGTGCCATCGTCGACGGCTGGCACGGCGATGCCGCGATCACGGTCGCCGTGGGCGAGGTGCCGGCCGAGGTCGCCGAGCTGATGCGGGTCACCGAGGAGTCCCTCTGGCGCGGCATCGCGGCCGCCCGGCTGGGCGGCCGGGTCACGGACATCTCGCACGCCGTGGAGACCCACGTCCGCGCCTCGGGGCCTTACGGGATCCTCGAGGACTACGTCGGCCATGGCATCGGCTCGGCGATGCACCAGCCGCCCAACGTGCCCAACTACGGCGCCGCCGGCCGGGGTCCCAAGCTGGTGCAGGGCCTGGCCCTGGCCGTGGAGCCGATGGTGACGCTGGGCAGCCCCGAGGCCGACGTGCTCGACGACGACTGGACCGTCGTGACCACCGACGGCTCCTGGGCGGCCCACTTCGAGCACACGTTCACCCTCACGCCGAACGGCGCGTGGGTGCTGACCGCGCTCGACGGCGGTGCGGCGGAGCTGGGCGCGCTCGGGGTCCCTTATGGCGGGCCAGTAAGTTAGGGACCTGCCCCCGCCCTCTCGACCGAAGGACCTGCTCGGTGCACGTTGAAACCTGGCTCTGGTGGACCACCGTCCTGGTCACGGTGGGCGTCCTGCTCTTCGACGTGTTCATCGTCGGCCGGCGCCCGCACGAGCCCACCAACCGGGAGTGCGCGCAGTACCTCGCGGGCTACATCGGCCTCGCGGTCGTCTTCGGGCTGTGGGTGTGGTGGGAGTACGGCGCCCAGTACGGCGGCGAGTTCTTCGCCGGCTGGTTGACGGAGTACTCGCTGTCCATCGACAACCTGTTCATCTTCATCATCATCATGAGCAAGCTGGCCGTTCCGCGGCAGTACCAGCAGACGGCCCTGCTCATCGGCATCGTCATCGCGCTGGTCATGCGCGGCATCTTCATCGCCGTCGGTGCGGCGGCGATCAACAACTTCAGCTGGGTGTTCTACCTCTTCGGCGCGTTCCTGATCTGGACCGCCTACGGCCTCGCCAAGGAGGGCCTGGACGACGACGAGGACGGCGGCTACGACGAGCCGCGGATCGTGTCGTACGTCAAGCGCCACTTCCCGGTCTCCGACAACTGGAACGGCGTCAAGCTGTTCGTCCACGAGAACGGCAAGCGGCTGCTCACCCCGATGTTCATCGTGGTGCTCTCCCTGGGCATGACCGACCTGCTGTTCGCCCTGGACTCGATCCCGGCGATCTACGGGCTGACCAAGGAGCCCTACCTCGTCTTCACCGCCAACGTGTTCGCGCTGATGGGTCTGCGCCAGCTGTACTTCCTCATCGGCGACCTGCTCCAGCGGCTGGTGTACCTCTCCTACGGCCTGGCGTTCCTGCTGTTCTTCATCGGCGTGAAGCTGGTGCTGCACGCCATGCACGAGAACGAGCTGCCGTTCATCAACGGGGGCGAGCCCATCGAGTGGGCCCCGGAGATCCCGATCTGGGTCTCGCTGGTCGTCATCGTGGGCACGCTGGCCGTGACCGCGATCGCGAGCCTGCTCAAGGACCGCTCCGACCGCGCCAAGGGCATCGTCCGGGAGACGCCCGCCGAGGTCCGGGCGCGCAAGGCCGAGAACAGCCCCGGCGGCGACAGCACGGCCGAGAACAGCACAGGCGAAGCGGCCGGCTAGTCAACAGCTCGGCAGCGCGACCCGGGCGGTGGTGACGTCGGCGCGGGTGACCGGCAGGTCGTACGCCACGGCCACGCGGAGATACCTCGCGAGGTAGCGGCAGCGGTACGGCGGCCACGGCGGCAGCCACTCCGCGGGCGTCTGGTCCCCCTTGTCCTGGTTGGCCCGTGCACCGACTGCGAGCAGCTCGCGGTCCACGTCGTTGGCGAAGCGCACGCGGCGTCGCTGCGTCCACGACCACGCCCCCTCGTGCCACGCGCGGGCCAGCGGGTAGACGTGGTCGATCTGGATCACGTAGCCGTCGTCCTGCCAGGTGAGCCGGTCACCGGTGTAGGGGTCGCGCAGCCGGGCGTCGTAGATCCGGCAGGACGACCCCCATCTCAGCTCGACGGCGCTCATCTGCTCCAGCAGCACGTCCTGGCGGGTGTCGCAGCCGTTGTGGCCGAAGCGGGTCGGGTTGCGATCGGTCCACGGCCTGCCGAAGACGCAGGCGCCCGGATCACAGTCGCGGTCGTAGCCGGGGTGGTACGACGCCTCCTCCACCACGCCCACCCGGTCGAGCAGCCGCTCGAGCCGCTCCTGGGGCTCCGCGACGGCGGCTCGGGCCTCGGCCGGTGCCCAGGACAGGCAGGCGAGCGCGAGCCCGAGCGCAGCGGCCAGCCGGACACCACCGCGCATCTCAGGACGCCGGCGCCGGGTCGACGCAGACCTGGGCGTACTCGGACGCGAACGAGCCTCGGATCAGCCGCACCTGGAGGCACACCTCCTCGGTGTCGGCGGCGCGGATGAGCCGGCTGACTGCCTCGGTGCGTCCGCTCTCCCCGGTCTCGGGTCGCTGCCACTCCCACGAGTCGTCGGCCCGGCCCTGGTCGGACTGACCCTCGCCGGCTCGGCCCTGGTCGGGGCTGGACCAGACGAAGAGCACCCCCAGGGGGGTGCGCCGGCCGGTGAGGTGGGGTGGGCCGTCGGGGGCCTCGGGAGCGACGTCGGCCGGGGTGCTGGCGTCGGTGGCGTCGTCGGCTTTGGGGCTCAGGTTGGGGGGCGGGGCGGCGGTGAAGACCAGCACCATCAGGACCACGAACGCGGCGGCGCCGATCGCTGCCCAGAGCACGGTGGCCGACCGGAGCCGCGCCGGCGGATCGGACTCGTGGGTGGCCGGCGCGGCGCTCACGCCGCCGCGCTCTGGCCGACGATCGGTTCCGGAGGCGGAGACGACGTTGACGGGCTTGGCCTGCGTCGCGTCGGGGTCGGCCGAGCCGTCGACCGGTTGCGGTGCCACGACCGGCGCGCGGTCGCCCTCGACGGCGATCTGGGTGCGCGGGAAACCGGCCGCCGCCTCGAGGCGCTGCAGAGCGCGCGCCAGGTCGAGCGCGCTCTGGGGCCGGTGGCCCGGCTGCTTGGCCATGGACTGTTGGAGCAGCCGGTCGAGCTGCGCCGGCACGTCCGCCCGCTGCGTGGCCGGCGGTGCGGCGTGCAGGATCCGAGCGCTGAGGGCGCGGGCAGAATTGTCGCCGCCGGTGATCGAGAAGGGCGAGCGCCCGACGAGGAGGTGCCAGATCGTGGCGCCGAGGGAGTAGACGTCGGACGCGATCGAGCCGTTGGACCGGCCGTCCAGCATCTCCGGGGGCGACCAGGGGTAGGAGATGCGGACCTCGTCGTCGGCCGCGACCTCCTGGAGGCGCCCCGCGATGCCGAAGTCGGTGAGGGCCGGCTCGTGATAGCTGGTCACCAGCACGTTGCTCGGCTTGATGTCGCGGTGCACGGTCCCGGCGCGGTGAGCCGTCTCGACCGCGCTGGCCAGCTTGATGCCGGTGCTGATCGCGTCGGCGACCGAGAGCGGGCTGTGCCGCACGCGGGCTCCGAGATCCGGCGGTGGGCAGTAGCGCATCACGAGGAACGGCCGGTTGTCCTCCGTCACGCCGGCCGTCAGGACGGGGACGATGTTCGGGTGGTCGCCGAGCCGGGCCATGGCGTTGGCCTCGGAGGTGAAGAGGGCCCGCTCACGGTCGTTGAGCGCGACATCTGCCCGCACCACCTTCACCGCGACCTTCTGCTGCGGCCACTCCTGCTCGTAGGCGTAGACGTCGGCGAAGCCGCCGCTCCCGAGGTGCTCGATGAACGTGTAGCCAGCGATGACCGGGGCCGTCACGGGGTCACCCCCGCCGTCATGACACGACCTCGAACGTGACGGGGTAGACGTCGGCCAGGTCGAGGGTGTGACCGTGCTCGAGCACGTAGGCCTCGTGCGGCCGGAGCTGCTCGGGCTCGCGACCGGGAACGTGCAACCGCGTTCCGCCCTGGGAGCCGAGGTCGCGCGCCAGCACCAGCCAGCCGTCGAGCTCGACCTGCAGGTGGAGGCGCGAGAGGTACGTCGACTCGGCCGGCAGGTGCACGAGGTGCGGGTAGGGCTCCCCGCCCGGAACCGCGCGGGGCTTGCGACCGAACGCGACGCCCCGGTCGAGCGGCACCACCTCGCCGGTGGGCAGGGTGAGGGCCCCGAGCCGCGGACGCGGCACCCGCCGGGGGTCCTGGGCCGCCACCGGTCGGTGGCACACCCGGCAGTCGGGCGCGTAGGTCGCCGTCAGGTGCCCGGCCGGGCAGCGCACGGCGAGCACCGTCTCGCTCGTCGCGTGGCGCTCGTCCGGCGGCACGGCGCGGGTCGCCAGCCGGCCGGACGGTGGTGTGGCCGTCGTGGTCCGGGTCGTCGTCGCGGCGTGGCGGCCGCGCCGGCTCGAAGGCGGGCGGAGCCAGCGGATGGTGGGCGTACGCCGGCGGGGCGGCGCCCAGCGGATCCTCGGTGTCCGCCCAGCCCGGCGAGGAGTCCAGCGCCCGCGACCATCGGCCGGCGTCGTGGACGCGCTCCGACGCGGTCGCGGCGAGGATGTGCTCCGGGACGGCGTCGATGAGCGTGCCGCCTCCCGCGGCCGTGGGCACGGCGAGCGGGACGCACCCGAGCGCAGCCTGCCACCACGACCCCGCCCACGAGCCGGCGCACGGGCAGGGCCGTCCTCGCTGCCCAGGGTGAGCACCCGGGCGTCGCCGTCGACCGCGATCCGCCGGACCCGCGGCACGCGCTCTGCACCTCACCGGAGGACAGGTCGATCAGCGCCAGGGACGGCAGCCCGAGCGGATGCTGCGCCTCGAGCAGGCCCACGATCGCGTCGACGGCCGGGCCGGCCCGGGTCAGCACCGACCAGAGCGCCTCGACATCGGCGGGGGAGGGCTCGGCGGCGAGCAGCAGCCAGCGCGCGCCGGTGCCGATGAGTACGCCGCCCGTGCCGCCGTACCGCGTCTCGATGACCGTCACCCGAGGCATCCCCTTCCCGGCCATCCCCCGCGATGGTTTCGACGCGGGGCCTCGTGGGTAAGTGTGGCCTGTCACCGCGGCGCACGCATCGGGGTGCTCAGCCCTTGTCGCGGCCAGACTCCGGCGGTGAGGTGATTTGGCCGGGAACAGGGGACCTGCCTACCCTCGCGGGGGCATCGAACTTCGGGGTGAGCATGCGACGGCGCGGCGGACTGATGAGGCGGCATCGCGCTGCCCTCGCCGCCAATCTCGCGCTCGTGGTGACGACGGGCGTGGTGGTGGCCTACGCCGTGTCCGCCGACGGCTACCAGTCGCACCGGACCGAGCTCAACGACGGCGGCATCTGGGTCACCAGCAGCGCCGACGGCCTCTTCGGGCGCGTCAACAAGCCGATCGGCCAGGCCGACGGGGCCATGTTCGCCGACGCGGACGACAACCTGGACATCGTCCAGCAGGGCGCCGGCGTCATCGGGGTCAACCTCACCGACAACCTCGTCACGAGCATCGACCCGGCGCTGGTGCAGGCCGTGGAGGGCGAGGAGGCCATCATCGCTCCAGGCGCCGAGGTCGTGATGGCCGGCGGATCTGTGGCGGTTCTCGATCCCGAGGACGGGCGGGTCTGGGCCGGCCGGTTCGACCCCGACACCGGACGTGCGACGGTCGCCCCGCTCGCCGAGGGCGTCGACCCCCGGGCCACCGTCGGCGGGGCCGCGGCCCTCACCGTGACGACCGACGGCGCCGTGCTGGCCGCCTCGGCCGACGAGGACCGGGTGCTCCGCATCGCGCCGCGAGGGCAGGGCTTCGCCGAGCCGGTCACCGAGAACCTCGCGGTCGACATCGGCACCGACCTCCAGATGACGTCGGTGGGTGAGCGGGGCGTGCTTCTCGACGGCGAGACCGGCGACCTGGTCGTCGTGGACGGCGGCACGGCCTCGCTGCCGCCCGGCTCGGTGCTCCAGCAACCCGGCGCGGCCGCGGGCTCCGTCCTGGTCTCGACGCGCACCGAGCTGCTCGAGGTCGACCTCGAGACCGGCGATGCGACCGCCGTCGCCCAGGGCCTCTCCGGCCGGCCGACCGAGCCGGTGCGCCTGGGCGCCTGCGAGTACGCCGCCTGGTCGGGCGGGCGCGGCGCGGTCGTGACCCTCTGCGGAGCCGACGAGCCGCGCACCGCCTCGCTCAGCTCCGACGCCACCGACCTCGTGTTCCGGGTCAACCGCGGGGAGATCCTGCTCAACGACCGCGCGAGCGGCGCCGTCTGGAACCTCGACGCCGACGCACCGGTCCGCATCGACGACTGGGAGGCATTCTCCTCCGACACGACGAACGACGACCGGGAGGATGACGAGGAGACCGACGACCAGGGTGACCGGCAGCCCCCGAAGGCCAAGCCCGACGACCTCGGCGCCCGACCCGGCCGCATCACGGTGCTGCACCCCCTCGACAACGACACCGCACCGACGGGCCGGATCCTGGCCATCCGCTCGCTCAGCGCGGCCTCCGGCCCGGGCGACCTCTCGATCGGGCCCGACGGGCAGACCGTGCAGGTCGAGCTCCCCGCCGACGCGGTCGGGGCCACCACCTTCGACTATGTCGTCGACGACGGCCGCGAGGGTGTCTCCGACCAGGCGAGGGTCACGATCCGTCCGCGCGAGCTGCCGGCGAACGGCGAGCCTGCCCTGCGCTCGGGCTACGAACCGCGCGAGTGGGTGGTGCCGTCGGGCGGCACCCTCGACGTCCCGGTGCTGCCCGACTGGCGCGACCCGCGCGACGGCGACCCGCTGGCCCTCGTGTCGGCCGGCGCCGAGGGTGGCGAGAGGTCGGGGGCGGTCGCGCGGACGACCGCCAGTGGGCCGGGTCCGGTTCACCGCACCCGTCGACGCGGGCGTCGTCGAGGTCGAGTACGCCGTCGGCGACGGCGTCGGCGCGCCCGTCACCGAGCGGCTGGCGATCCGCGTGCAGGACAAGCTCGCCACCGAGTCCTTCGCCGCTGTCGCCGAGCCCGACATCGTCTCGGGGGAGACGGGCCGGCCGATCACGATCCGTCCCCTGGGCAACGACCTGCCCGGCACCGACCCCCTCACCCCGGAGGCCGCCCTCGAGCTGGCGGGCAAGGTCGCGTCCGTCGGGGGCGCGGACGTGCGCACCGACCTGGTCGAGGGCACCATCACCTTCCGCTCGCGCACGGCGCGGACGTTCCTGCTCGACTACGACGCGGCGTACGGCAGCGCGCCCCTTGCGGCCGGGCGCATTCGCGTCGACGTGCACGAGCCGGCCCGCACGCCGCCGGACCCGGTGGCCATGCCCGACCAGGTCACGGTCTTCGGCCAGGCGGCGACGATGGTCGACGTCCTCGCCAACGACGTCGACCCCGCGGGCGGCATGCTGGTGGTCCAGCGTGCGGACGCGCGGACCGACGACCAGCTCGACGTGGCGGTCGTCCAGGGTCGCTGGGTGCGCGTGTCCGCGCGGCAGGCGAGCCTGGCCCCCAACCCGCAGGTCGTGCGGTACACGATCAGCAACGGCCTCACCTCAGGCGTGGAGGGAGAGATCACCGTCAGCCAGCGGCCCGCGATCGACGACGACAGCCCCGTCACGCAGGTCGACCGGGTGGTGGTCCGGGCGGGGGCGGCGATCAGCGTGCCGGTGCTCGACAACGACTTCAGCCCGGCCGGCGACCAGCTGCGGCTGGTCGACCACCTCGCCGGCGAGGAGTCGGGGACGCTGCGGACCACCGATCCCGACGGCACAGCGGCCCGCGGCGACACCGGCTCGGCCTACGTGGCCGGCCGCCTGGTTCGCTACGTCGCCCCGCGCGAGGTCGACGACGCCGCCAACCTCCAGGTGCGCTACGTCGCGGTCAACGAGAGCGGCCGGACCGCTCCCGGTCGCGTCGAGATCACCGTCGTCCCGGCCGAGCGCCGCAACCAGCCGCCCGAGCCCCCGCAGCTCGAGGGGCGGGCCGTCGCAGGCGACAGCGTCACGCTGCGGCTTCCGGGGGTGGGCGTCGACCCTGACGGCGACGCGGTCACCCTGCTCGGCATCGGCTCCGCACCGGAGCTCGGCCGGATCGTCCGCTTCGGCGCCGACTCCCTGGAGTACCAGGCCTATCCCGGCAGTGGCGGCACCGACGAGTTCGACTACGTCGTCGTCGACGCCGGCGGCGAGACCGCCACGGGCACGGCCCGGGTCGCGGTCGTGTCCGGGGGAGTCCCGCAGCCGCCGCTGGCCGTCGCCGACACCGTCGACGTCGCGCCGGGACGAACCGCCAGCGTCGACGTCCTGGCCAACGACCTCGTGGCGGGCGGCGACCGGGTCGTCGTCGAGCTGGCCGGCGACCAGCCCGGCGTACGCCTGCAGAGCGAGACCGGGCCGATCCTGGTCGACGCACCCGAGCGCGCCGACGGGCGGACCGTCGACGTCGTCTACCGGCTGACCAACGGGATCGACACCTCGCAGGCCACGCTCACCCTCCGGACGACCAGGGACTTCAACAACCCGCCCGTCGTCCACGATGCCTTCGGGACCGCCCAGGACGCCGAGGCCGTCACCGCCGACGTGCTCGCCACCGCCCACGACGCCGACGGCTCCGCCGCCGACCTGCGGGTCACCGACGTCTTCGTGCCGGTGGGTGTCCCGCCTGCCGAGGTGGTCGACGGGCAGGTGACCGTGGTGCGGGGCGCGGAGCCCATGGTCGTGCCGTTCCGGGTCGAGGACGCCGACGGCGGTGCCGCGAGCGCGTCGCTCTACGTGCCCGCGGCGGGCGACAACCTGCCGTTCGTCCGCGAGGACGCCGTCATCGAGGTCGATCCGGGCGGCTCGACGCGGGTGCGCCTGGCCGACTACGTCGTCGACCCCGCCGGCGGCTCCGTGTCGCTCGTCGCGCCCGACCGGGTGCGCGCCTCGCCGGCGGGCGGTGTCGGAGTCGGGGCCGGCGGACGCAACGCCCTGACCGTCCAGGCGGCCGAGGGGTACGCCGGCCCCGGCGCCGTGGTCGTCGAGGTCGCTGCCGGCGCCGGCGTCGCCGCGGAGACCAGGTCGACCACGATGGTCAGCATCCCGGTCCAGGTCGGGCGGACCCGGCCCATCCTGCGCTGCCCGAACGTGCCGATCGAGGTCCAGCAGGGCGAGTCGCTCGAGGTCGCGGTGTCGTCGTACTGCCATGTGTGGACCTCCGATCCCGCGGACGCCGCGAGCCTGTCCTTCGACGCGGAGTGGGCGGAGCCGCTGGACGGGCTGAGCGCCGAGGCGGACGGCGGGCTGGTCCGGGTCACGGCAGGTGCCGCGGCCGACCGGGACGGCCGCGCGGTGCTGGCGGTCTCCGCCGACGGCAGCCGGCCCGGCCTGATCCGCTTCGTCGTCACGGGCGGTCCGCCGCCGGCGATGACACCGGTCCGCGTCTCCGACCTGCGCGCCGGTGAGACCCGGGTCATCGACCTCGCGGCGTACCTGAGGCCCGGTGTCGGCGACCCCGTTCCGACCGTCCTCGAGGCGGCCCAGATCACTCGCCTGGACGTCGACATCGAGGTCGTGTCCGACACCGAGGTGCAGATCACCACGGGGCCAGGTGTCTCGGGGTCGGCCGAGTTCCGCGTCGTGATGAGCGACGTGGCGCGCGCCGACACCAGCCCGGAGCGACAGGCCGAGGGGCGCATCGCCGTCGACGTCCTCGACGTGCCGGACGCGCCGTCGGCACCGGTGCCCGGCAACTCGGTCGTCAGCCAGCAGGTGTCCCTGACCTGGACCGAGCCGGACAGCAACGGCGCCCCGATCGACTACTACGAGGTGCGGGCCTCGGGTGGGCAGACCCGGCGCTGCCCGACCACCGCCTGCGAGCTCGACGGCCTCACGAACGGCCGCGGCTACACCTTCTCGGTGCGCGCCCACAACTCGGTCGGGTTCTCCGCCTGGAGCGGTCAGTCGCGTGAGGTCACGCCCGACGCGAAGCCCGGTCTGGTCGGCCCGATCCGCAACTCCCGGATCGCCGACCGCACCCTGGTGATCGCGTGGTCCCCGCCGTCCAGCGACGCGACGGTCGACTACTACGTGGTCGCCTACGCCGGCACCAGCCGCAAGGTCTCGCGTCCGGAGGCCACGATCACCGGCCTCGACAACGACACCAAGTACCAGTTCAAGGTCTACGCCGTGAACGACATCGGCCGAGGACCGGTGCGCACCTCGCGGTCGATGCAGTCGCAGGGCCCGGTCGGGGTTCCCGAGGCGCCGGTCGTCGACGACACCCCGACATCGCCGTCGACCGCGACCCTGACCGTCACCTGGCCGCCGGTGCCGCCCAACGGTCCCGGCCCGGTGCAGTACCGCGTGCTGCGCAACGGTCAGCCGGTGCCCGGCTGCGAGACCCTGCAGCAGACGCTGTGCACCATCCCCGGCGTGGTCTACAACGGGGCGCTCAACGAGTTCAAGGTCGGCTCGAGCGTCGGTCGCGACCTGCCCAGCTTCGGGCCGGGCCGGCCGTGGTACGCCGTCGGCAAGCCCGACGCGTGGGGCGCCTGGACCGTGGCCCCGGCGGGCACCGACGCCGAGGCGAGGGTGACCTTCACCGTGCCGCAGTCGCGGGGAACCGAGTCGACCGTGGCGCTGCTGGTCGACGGCGCCGTCGCCCGGGAGTACGACGCCCAGGGAGCCCAGGACCAACGGGTGATCGTCGGCGACAACGACCGGGCGCACACGGTCGCGCTGCGCGTGTGCAACGAGTTCGGCCGCTGCTCCCAGTCCGAGGCCAGGCCGGTGCAGGCCTACGGGCCGCTCCGCTCCGAGCACATCCTCGACGTCCACGCCGAGCAGAGCGGCAGCCAGGTCCGCTGGCTGGCCACCGTCGACACCAACGGCAACGGCGCCGCCGTGCAGTTCCTGAGCGGGCAGCGCAACCTGTGGGTCGAGGTCGCGGGCATCGACGTCCAGACCGTCGCGACGCCGTGGCAGGACATCGGCTTCGGCGCCACCGAGTCGATCGACGTCGCCCTCGTCGACGGCGATCCCTCCCGAGGGCCGGTGCACCGGGTCGCCTCGACCACGACGCCCCCGCCGCCGCCTCCGACGATCTCGCTGTCGGAGGAGCCGTGCAGCGACGACCCGAACGCCGGCAAGCCGGCGTGCGGGGGGAACGGCTCCGACTACTGCGTGGAGGCCTCCTGCGCGCGGCTGCTCGTCACCACCACCGACATGACCCGCGAGTGGCGGTGCTCGGTCTACAACCCCTGGGCGCTGCCGTGGTTCAAGAGCGGGGACACCAGCACCTTCTCGCAGAACGGCACGTTCTACACCGGCTTCTTCTACCGCGACGGCGCTGCCGAGGTGCAGTGCTGGGAGGTCGGCAGCAGCCGTCAGCCCAGCGCCATCCAGGTGCAGGACTTCCAGGACTACGAGGAACGGACCACCCATGACGATCTCCCTCGAGCAGGCCGAGTGGTTCAAGAGCGCCTTCGACCGGCTCACCGACAACATCGAGAAGGCCGTGCTCGGCAAGCGCCACGTCGTACGCCTCGTGCTGACCTGCCTCCTCAGCGAGGGCCACCTGCTCGTCGAGGACTTCCCGGGCACCGGCAAGACGATGCTGGCGCGGGCGCTGGCCAACACCGTGCAGGGGAGCCACGCGCGGATCCAGTTCACCCCCGACCTGTTGCCGTCCGATGTGACCGGGGTGACGGTCTACGACCAGCACAAGGGCACCTTCGAGTTCCACCGCGGGGCCGATCTTCCACACGATCGTGCTCGCCGACGAGATCAACCGCGCCTCGCCCAAGACCCAGTCGGCGCTGCTGGAGGTCATGGAGGAGGGTCGCGTCACCGTCGACGGCGTGCCGCACGGAGTCGGACGGCCGTTCATGGTGATCGCGACGCAGAACCCGATCGAGCAGGCCGGCACCTACCGGCTGCCGGAGGCGCAGCTCGACCGGTTCCTGATGAAGATCTCGATGGGCTACCCCGACCGGGCGGCCACGGTCGAGCTGCTCGTCAACGCCAAGGTGCGCGACCGGGCCGGTCTCGTCGAGCCGGTCATGACCGCCGACGCCGTCGCGCAGATGAGCGCGCTGGCCGACGAGGTCTACGTCGACCCGGCCGTGATCGGGTACGTCGCCGAGCTTGCCGAGGAGTCGAGGCGCCAGCCCCACGTCAAGCTCGGCCTCTCCGCCCGCGGCTGCCTGGCCTTCATCCGGGTGGCGAAGACGTGGGCGGCGGCCGACGGCCGCGACTGCGTCCTGCCCGATGACATCAAGGAGCTCGCCGAGCCGGTGCTCAACCACCGCGTGCTGCTCGAGGCCGAGGCGCAGTTCAGCGGCGTCACCGTCGACAGCGTGATCGGCCGCCTGCTCGACTCCGTCGCCCCGCCCACCGACCGGGTGTCCTAGGAGCTGGTGTCGTGAGGAGCCGCGTGAGCACGAGTGCTGGGGGTCGTGAACCCCCTGGGCTGGGTCGTTCTCGCCCTCGGGGTCGTCACCGGCGCCGTCGCGGCGCTCGCGCACTGGCGCGAGCTCATGGTGATCGCCGCCGCCTGCGGGCTGCTGCTCCTGGTCGCGCTGCCCTTCCTGGTCGGCCGCACGCGTGTACGGGTCGACCTGACCCTCGAGCCCGAGCGGGTCGTGGCCGGCGAGTCGGTCGCGGTGGGGGTCGAGGTGGTCAACCTCGCGCGCGGCCGGCTCCTGCCGACCCTGCTGGAGCTGCCGGTCGGGGAGTCCCGGCACCGCTACGGGGTCCCGATGCTGGCCGCGGGCGCCTCCCACGAGGAGACGTTCACCATCCGCACCGAGCGCCGCGGGGTGATCTCGGTCGGCCCGGCCACCACCCGCCGGGGCGACCCGCTGTCGATCTTCAGTCGCGACGTGACCTGGACCCGCGTGAGCGAGGTGCTGGTGCGTCCGCCGATGGTTCCCCTCGACTCCCTCGGTGCCGGGCTGCTGCGCGACCTCGAGGGCGTCACTACCGACGCCGTGTCCCAGAGCGACCTGGCCTTCCACGCCCTGCGCGAGTACGTCCCCGGAGACGACCTGCGGCACGTGCACTGGCGCTCGTCGGCCAAGGCGATGGCCGCCGCCGGCGAGAGCCAGCTCCTGGTCCGCCAGTACCTCGACACCCGGCGCAGCCACGCGTTGATCGTCGTCGACGACGCCGCGCCTGCCTGGACCGACGTCGAGGACTTCGAGACGGCCATGTCGGTCGCGGCCTCGCTGGCGGTCCGGGCCGTGCTCGACGGGTTCGAGACGTCGTTCGTGTGCGGTGAGCAGGCCGCCTCGGGCACCGACGGCAACCGGGCGCTCGATGCCGTCTGCCGCGCCGAGCTGCGCCCGGCCGGCCCTGAGGCGGGGCTGGTGGCGGCCGCCCGGCGAGCGGCGCGCGTCGCCCCCGACACGAGCCTGGTCTTCCTGGTGAGCGGCAGCGCCACGGCGTACGACGTCTTCCAGCGCGCCGCCGCCTCGTTCGCCCCCGAGGTACGCCGACTCGCCCTGCGCGTCGACCCCAGCGGCACCAGCAACGTGGTCGAGGCCGCCGGGCTGCCCGTCCTGTCGCTGGCCGCCAAGGCGGACCTTGCCGGTCTGCTGCGCTGGAGCGTCCGGTGAGCGTCCTCGACCGCGGCTCGACCACCGAGAGCCGGCTCGACCACCGGAGACGCCGGCTCGACCACCGGAGACCCCGGCTCGACCACCGGAGACACACCGGGACCAGCTGGTCGACGCGGGGTTCCTGCTGGCCACCTGCGCGGCGGCGCTGCTCGGGCTGTCGTCGACGTACACCGGGTCATGGTTCGCGGTCGTCGGCGTGCTCGGGGTCGCCCTCGGGATCGGGCTCGTCCACGTGGCGCGCGCCCGGGGCTGGCCCGCCGCCGCGCCGGTCCTGCTCGCGGTGCTGGCCTTCTTCCTGCTCGGCGGCCCCCTGTGCCTGCGGGCCTCCGGGGCCGTCGCGCCGACGCCGCGCACGTTCGGCCTGCTCACCGACCAGCTCGTGCTCGGGTGGAAGGACCTCCTCACCACGCTGCCGCCCGTCGACGGGGACGGGCCCCTGCTCGTGCTCCCGTGGGTGCTCGGGCTCGTCGCGGGAACCCTCGGGGCGGTGCTCGCGCGGATACCGGCCCGCCCGCCCTGGTGGGGCGCGGTGCTCCCTGTCCTGGTGCCGCTGGTCCTCCTGGCCGGCGTCATCCTGCTCGGCGTCCGGACCCCGGCGACGGTGTGGGTCCAGGGCGTCGCGGTGGCCGCGCTCGCCCTGACCTGGCTCGTCCTGCGCGGGCACCGCACGACGCTCCGGTGAGCGGGGGCAGCGGGCGGATGACCCGGGTGGTCGTCGGGGCCGCGCTCGTCGGCGTCGCGGGAGCCGCTGCCCTGCCGGTGGGCACGTGGGCCGCCGGCGGCGCGGACGCGGACGCCGAGCGGGTGGTGCTGCGCACCTACGTCGAGCCCCCCTTCGACGTCGGTCGGTACCCCTCGCCGCTGTCGGCGTTCCGTCGCTACGTGGAGATGCCCGAGCCCGACGCCGTCAACCTCTACGACTCAGCGCTCTTCACGACCGAGGGCGCGCCGGTCGGCACCCGCGTGCGCATCGCGACCCTGGACCACTACGACGGGGTCGTCTGGGGTGCCTCCAACGACGCGTTCCCCGGCGCCACCGACGACACCTTCCGCCGGGTCGGGGCGACGATCGACAACCCCGCCGAGGGGCGCGCCCTCGACGTCCGGGTCACCCTCGGCGAGGGCTACTCCGGGGTCTGGCTCCCGACGATCGGCGCGTTGCAGTCGGTCGACCTCGGGGCCGACGCCGAGGCGTTCCGCTACAACCTCGACAGCGGGACGGGCGTCGTACCCTCCGGGCTCGCGCCGGGTGACCGCTACACGTTCACGGCCGTCGTCCCCGAGGAGGAGGTGACCGCCGCGCTCGAGGCCGTCGGAGCAGCTCGGGGCGCAGGTCGACGGCACTGCCTTCCTCGACGCCCCCGCCGTCCGAGTGGACCGAGGGTGTGGCCGACCCGATGGGGCGCGTGTTCGCGATCGCCGAGCACCTGCGCACGGAGGGCAAGTACTCCGACGGCGTTCTCGCCGCCGAGCGGATCTACCGCCCGGGCCACTTCCTCGCGCGCCTCGACAGGGGCTTCGTCGGCGCCTCGCTCATGGTCGGCAACGACGAGCAGTACGCCGCTGTCATGGCGCTGCTGGCCAACAAGGTCGGCGTCCCGGCCCGCGTCGTCCTCGGCGCCGTCGTGCCCGACGGCGGGGTCGTCCGCGGTCGGGACGTGCAGGCGTGGGTCGAGCTGCGGGTGGCCGACGGGTCGTGGCGGGTGCTCCCGACCGAGGCGTTCATGGACTTCGACAAGCCGTCGGAGCAGCAGACCCGGACCGAGCGGCGCCTCAGCGGACTGGTCATCCCGCCACCGGCCCAGGTGCCGCCCCCATCGACCGTCGACGAGCAGACCGACGCCGAGATCACGGCGCGGAAGGCTCGTCGCGACGCCGAGGACGCCGCCGAGGACTCCGGGCTCCCGGGCTGGGTGCGCACCGTTCTCGTCTACGGCGCCGGTCCGCTGCTCGCCCTGCTCGTCGCCGCCGGGGCGATCCTGGCCGCCAAGGGGTTGCGGCGCCGGCGGCGGCGTACCTCCGGGGCGTCCTCGGGCCGCATCGCCGGCGCCTGGCGCGAGCTCGTCGACCACGCCCGCGACCTCGGGTCGGCCGTGCCCCTCGCCGGCGTCACCCGGCGGGAGCAGTCGCTGGCGATCGCCTCGTCGGCCGCCGCCGGTCTCGCGCGCACCGCCGACGTCGGTGTCTTCGGGCCCGCCGAGCCGCCCGCAGCGGAGGCCGACCGCTTCTGGGGCGCCGTCGACGCCGAGCGCCGCGCCCTCTCCGCCTCGGTCTCCCGCCTTCGCCGCCTCCGCGGGCGCTGAGCCTACGGACGTTCTGGGGACGTTTCGAGATGGCTCACCTCCCGGCCGGAGCATAGGTTTCGAGACGGCTGGGGCGGCCCGTCGCTCCGCTCCGGTCCGCGCCCAGCCTCCTCAACCTCCTCGGCCCAGCGGCCCTCGGTCGCTTCGCCTCCCGAGTGCCGGGCCTCGGACAATTAGGAGTCGGGCGGGATTCCACCTAGAATCAAGGGTCGGCCCAACGTGGGCCCTATCCGTGGTGCCTCGCGGCTGCCCGGACCACATCCCGACTCACCTTCGCAGGTGAGCCGTGCTGTGCCCGGGAGGAGGCTCGGGATGGGTTGCACGAGGTCCACCTCCCGGTCCGCCGGGTGGAGGTTCGCGGGCCGACCGGTAAGACGTACCCGACCAGATAAGTGAGGACATGCCGAAGAAAGAAGGCGTGATCGAGCTCGAGGGCACCATCACCGAGGCGCTGCCCAACGCGATGTTCCGCGTTGAGCTGAGCAACGGTCACAAGGTCCTGGCTCACATCAGCGGCAAGATGCGTCAGCACTACATCCGGATCCTCCCCGAGGACCGGGTGGTGGTGGAGCTCTCGCCCTACGACCTCACTCGCGGACGCATCGTCTACCGCTACAAGTAAGCGCAAGCCGCACCTGAAAGGTCCTTCCATGAAGGTCAACCCGAGCGTCAAGGCGATCTGTGACAAGTGCAAGGTGATTCGTCGCCACGGCCGCGTCATGGTGATCTGCGAGAACCCTCGCCACAAGCAGCGCCAGGGCTAGGTCCCGACCCTGCTCGACCGAGACCAGCCTGACAACTGAAACCACAACGTGTTCGCTAGCCGGGTCCGTCACGACCCGGTGAACCCACCTCCGGAGCGAGTGGCCGGAGCCCCACCCGAGGCGGGCGGGGACGCGACACGACCGACACCACCGCGAACCATCCGAAAGGACCGCCACCACATGGCACGCCTCGTCGGAGTCGACCTCCCGCGTGACAAGCGCATCGAGATCGCTCTCACCTACATCTACGGCATCGGCCGTACCCGCGCCCAGCAGCTTCTCGAGGTCACCGGGGTCGACCCGAACCTCCGGGTCCACCAGCTGGGCGACGACGAGCTGGTCAAGCTCCGCGACGCCATCGACGGCGCCGACCTCAAGATCGAAGGTGACCTCCGCCGTGAGGTCCAGGCCGACATCCGGCGCAAGATCGAGATCGGCAGCTACCAGGGTCGCCGCCACCGCATGGGCCTTCCGGTCCGCGGCCAGCGCACCAAGACCAACGCGCGCACCCGCAAGGGCCCCAAGCGCACCGTCGCCGGCAAGAAGAAGGCCAAGTAGGTCTCGACTCTGCCCGACCACCGGTCGGCAGACGATTGCCCAGGCACTGACCAGCTAGTCATAGGAGAAACCGCATGCCTCCCAAGAGCCGCACCGCGGCCGGCGCCAAGAAGGTGCGCCGCAAGGAGAAGAAGAACGTCGCCATCGGCGAGGCTCACATCAAGAGCACGTTCAACAACACCATCGTCACCATCACCGACCCCACCGGTGCGGTGATCTCGTGGGCCTCTGCCGGCACCGTCGGCTTCAAGGGCTCGCGCAAGTCCACGCCGTACGCCGCGCAGATGGCCGCCGAGGCCGCCGGGCGCCGGGCGATGGACCACGGGATGAAGAAGATCGACGTCTTCGTGAAGGGCCCGGGCTCGGGCCGCGAGACCGCGATCCGGTCCCTGGGTGCGATCGGCCTCGAGGTCGGCACCATCCAGGACGTGACCCCGACGCCGCACAACGGCTGCCGCCCGCCCAAGCGCCGTCGCGTCTGACGACCCGAAGACTTTCAAGGAGATCTGACCATGGCCCGCTACACCGGCCCCATGACCAAGAAGTCGCGTCGTCTCGGCGTCGACCTCGTCGGTGGCGACGCAGCGTACGAGCGTCGTCCCTACCCTCCCGGCCAGCACGGCCGCGGGCGCATCAAGGAGAGCGAGTACCTCCTCCAGCTGCGCGAGAAGCAGAAGGCGCGCTTCACCTACGGCGTCCTGGAGAAGCAGTTCCACAACTACTACACCGAGGCCAACCGGCGCGCCGGCAAGACCGGTGACAACCTGCTCCAGCTGCTCGAGTGCCGCCTGGACAACGTCATCTACCGGGCCGGCTTCGCCCGCACCCGCCGCCACGCCCGCCAGCTGGTGACCCACGGTCACTTCCTGGTCAACGGGCACAAGGTGGACATCCCCTCGTTCCAGGTCACGCAGCACGACATCATCGACGTGCGCGAGAAGAGCCTGGAGACGACGCCGTTCATCGTGGCCCGTGAGACCCACGGCGAGCGCGTGGTCCCGGCGTGGCTCGAGGCGATCCCCACGCGGATGCGCGTCCTGGTCCACCAGCTTCCTCTCCGGGCCCAGATCGACATCCCGGTCCAGGAGCAGCTCATCGTGGAGTACTACTCCAAGAAGTAGTCACCGCTCTCGGTGGTCGCGCCTGTCGAGGCCACCTTTTTCTCCAGCAGCCAGCAGTCTGGGCCGTCAAATAGCGGTCGGCCCGGGAAGGAAAGAACACAGTGCTCATCGCGCAGCGCCCCACCCTGTCGGAAGAGTCCGTCGACGAGTTCCGCTCGCGGTTCGTCATCGAGCCTCTCGAGCCCGGCTTCGGCTACACGCTCGGCAACTCGCTCCGGCGTACCCTGCTGTCCTCGATCCCCGGTGCCTCGGTCACGAGCATCAAGATCGACAGCGTCCTCCACGAGTTCTCGACCATCGAGGGCGTCAAGGAAGACGTCACCGAGGTGATCTTGAACCTCAAGGGCCTCGTCGTCTCCTCCGAGCACGACGAGCCGGTCACCATGTACCTCCGCAAGTCCGGTGCCGGTGACGTCACCGGTGCCGACATCGCGCCGCCCGCCGGCGTCGAGGTGCACAACCCCGAGCTGAAGATCGCCACGCTGTCCGACAAGGGCAAGCTGGAGATGGAGCTCGTCGTCGAGCGCGGCCGCGGCTACGTCTCGGCGGTCCAGAACAAGGGCGCCGACAACGAGATCGGCCGGATGCCGGTCGACTCGATCTACTCACCCGTCCTCAAGGTGACCTACAAGGTCGAGGCCACCCGTGTCGAGCAGCGCACCGACTTCGACAAGCTCGTCATCGACGTCGAGACCAAGCCGTCGATCCGCCCCCGCGACGCGATCGCGTCGGCCGGCAAGACGCTGGTCGAGCTCTTCGGCCTGGCCCGCGAGCTCAACGTCGAGGCCGAGGGCATCGACATCGGCCCGTCGCCCGTCGACGAGCAGCTGGCCGCCGACCTGGCCCTGCCGGTCGAGGACCTGCAGCTGACCGTGCGCTCCTACAACTGCCTCAAGCGTGAGGGCATCCACACCGTGGGTGAGCTCATCTCCCGCTCGGAGCAGGACCTGCTCGACATCCGCAACTTCGGCGCGAAGTCCATCGACGAGGTCAAGGCCAAGCTCGTCGAGATGGGCCTCTCGCTCAAGGACAGCGCGCCCGGCTTCGACCCGCACGCCGCCCTGGCGGCGTACGGCGATGACGACGACGACGCGTTCGTCGAGGACGAGCAGTACTGACCACTGCGGTGGTCGAGCCACGTCGAGACCCCAGCACCATCTATCCCGGTACCTGACACGGCCGGGGAGAATCGAGAGAAGACATGCCCAAGCCCAAGAAGGGCCGCCGTCTTGGCGCCAACCCGTCGCACCAGCGCCTGCTGATGTCGGGTCTGGCCACCCAGCTCTTCGAGCACGGCCGGATCACCACGACCGAGGCGAAGGCGCGGTTCCTGCGCCCGATCGCGGAGAAGCTGATCACCAAGGCCAAGAAGGCCGAGCTCGGCACCGTCCAGAGCCTGCACTACCGCCGCGAGGTGCTGAAGGTCGTGCGCGACAAGTCCGTCGTGCACGCCCTCTTCACCGAGATCGGCCCGTCGTTCGCCGAGCGTCCCGGTGGCTACACCCGGATCACGAAGCTGGGGCCCCGCAAGGGCGACAACGCCCCCATGGCGGTCATCGAGCTGGTGACCGAGGCCTACAAGCCGAAGGACACGACCGCCAAGAAGACGGCGGCCCCGACGAAGGCCACCCCGGCAGCACCGGTCGAGACCGAGGCTGAGCCCGAGGGTGACACCGAGGTTGAGGCCGAGGCTGACACCGAGGTTGAAGCCGACGCCGAGGTCGTCGAGGACACCGCGGAGTCGTCCGAGGCCCCCGAGGTCGCCGACGACGAGGCGTCCGCGGAGACCGACGACGGGCTCTCCGGCACCTGGGCCGGGTCGCACGTCCCGCTCGAGGATGCCGCCGAGGCGCCTGAGGGCTTCCCCATCAAGGGCAACGAGAACTCGATGAAGTACCACACGCCCGACGGCCAGTGGTTCGAGCAGACCACCGCCGAGGTCTGGTTCGACACTGAGGAGTCGGCGCAGGCGGCCGGCTTCGAGAAGGCCGGCGACTAGCACCGAGGCACTCTCGCGAGGGCCCGTCACCCCGATCGGGGTGGCGGGCCCTCGTGCGTCCCCGCCGTACGCCGGGAGCCCGTCGAGTCGGCGCTTGTTCGCGTCGGGAGACCGTCGAGTCGGCGCTTGTTCGAGGCGTTTGCGCCGACTCGAGGGGTTTTGTGATCGAGCTTGCGCCGCCTCGGGCGGTTTTGTGGGCGACGTTGCGCCGACTCGGGCGCTTCTGCGGTGTTGCCGCTAGGTTCGCAGGATGGATGGCGCCGAGAAGGTCGCGCTCGTCGTCGGCGAGGCCCTGGTCGACGTGGTGGTTCTTCCCGACGGCACGACGACCGCGTATCCGGGCGGCTCGGCGGCGAACGTCGCGGTCGCCCTGGCCCGGCTGGACCGGCCGGCGTGGTTCTCGACCTGCTTCGCCGATGACGACTATGGCCGGCTGATCGGCGCGCAGCTCGAGCGGGCCGGCGTACGGCTGGCCAGCGACCCGGCCGCGGCCGATCACACCTCGTCGGCGATCGCCACCATCGGCACCGACGGGGCGGCGTCGTACGAGTTCGACCTGGCCTGGCGACTCAACCCCCTGACGCTCGACACGTCGCTGCAGCCGATCGTCGTGCACACCAGCTCGCTGGGCGCCGTCCTGGCCCCGGGCGCCGACGACGTGGTCGCAGTCGTCGAGGGTCTGCGGCCGAGCGCCACCATCAGCTACGACGTCAACGCGCGCCCGGGCGTCACGGGCACCGGGCCCGAGATCATCGAGCGGGTCGAGCGGCTGGCCGCGCTCGGCGACGTCGTGAAGGCGTCCGACGAGGACCTCGAGGCGCTGTGGCCGGAGCGCTCCCTCGAGGAGTCGGCGCGACACCTGCTCGGGCTGGGGCCCGCCGTGGTCGTGGTGACCCGCGGCGGCGACGGGGCGCTGTGGGTGTCGGCGTCGGCGAGCGGCGAGATCGACGCCGTGCCGGTCGAGGTCGCGGACACCATCGGGGCCGGCGACACCTTCGGGGCAGCCCTCATCGACGGGCTCTGGCAGCGCGACCTGCTCGGGGCCGAGCACCGCGAGACGCTGATCGCCCTCCCGGCTGAGACCTGGGGCGAGGTGCTCACCTGGGCGGCCACCGTCGCCGCGGTGACCGTCTCCCGTCCCGGCGCCGATCCGCCCTTCCGGCACGAGCTCAACGAGCAGGGCGCCACGCGGGGTCCCGGCCGATGAAGCCGAGCATCCGGTCCTGGACGGATGCGTCCTCGGGGACGGCGATGCGGGCGCCGTACTGACCCGAGCCGCGCATGATCTCCTCGATCGGCTCCATGCCGCCCAGCAGCTCGGCGCAGAACGCCGGGTCGAGGGTCTCGTCCTGGCCGGTCGCGCGGGCGAGGTCCCACGTGTGCATGAAGACGTCGGCGGTGTAGAACCGGTCGATCGCCTCGGCGCAACGGGTGCGTGCCGGTGTGCTGGTTGGAGAACTGCTTGTCGGCCGAGCCCGGGTCGTCGAGCACGGCCTGCACGCCGTCGGCGTGTGCCTGCCAGGCCGCGACCGGGTCGTCGTCGACCGAGGGGCCGGCCGGGAGCCGCTCGTCGGAGCCCATGGCGAGGAAGCCGGGGAACCACTCGACGAGGTGGCGTACGACGTCGCGGGCCGTCCAGCCGTCGACGGGCGCCGGGGCGTCCCAGTCGGCCGTGTCGCGGACCCGGTCGGAGAAGGTGCCGGCGACGAGCCGGTGCCGCTCGACCGGGTCCGCGGCAAGGATGTCGGATGCCACGTCAGACGGCCCCGTCGGCGATGAGCGCGTCGAGCTTCTCGTAGCCCTGGTTGACGCCGACCTCCATGCCGCTGGCCAGCCAGGCGTCGCGGCCCTCGAAGCTGTCGCACAGCGACTCGGCGACCAGGCGGGTCCGGCCGCCGCCGAGGTCCTCGAAGCGAAGGGTCTCCAGGGAGACGCCGTCGGGCTGGCCCTCCCAGGTGAAGGTCTGCACGATCTTGCCGGGCTCGACGGTGTGGAAGCAGCCGCGGAAGGCGTACTCCTCGTCGTCGTCGCGGCCGCCGAGGAACCGCCAGTGCCGCCGCTGCGCGCGTCCCAGTAGTCGATCTTGGTGGTCGATGTCGTGCGGGCCGACCCAGCGGGCGAAGAGGTCCGGGTCGGTGTGCGCGCGGAGGAGCTGCTCGGGCGTGGCGTCGAACTCGCGCGTGATGCGGATGAGCGGCACGGTCGGGTCGGCCTCGATGGTGGCCTCTGCGTGGGCGTGTGCGGTGGTGCTCATGATGCGGTTCCTTCCTGGGTGTCGGTACTGGTCGGTCCTGTCGTTCATCTCGGCCAGCAGCTCGTCGAGGCGCTGGTAGCGCTCCTCGGCCTGCTGCCGGTACCGCTCGATCCACTTGGTCATCAGGTCGAAGACCTCCGCCTCCAGGTGCACCGGACGCCGCTGGGCGTCCCGGCTGCGGGTGACCAGGCCGGCGTCCTCGAGCACCTTCAGGTGCTTGGAGACGGCCTGGACGCTGACGTCGTACGGCGCGGCGAGCGTCGCCGACGGTGGCGTCGCCGACGGTGAGCCGGGCGACCATGTCGCGTCGCGTCGGGTCGGCCAGGGCGGCGAACACCCGGGACAGCTGATCGGTCATCCGGTGCCACTTCCTCAACTGATTGGTTGATTAAAGGTAGACCGACGCTCCGACGGCTTGTCAACCGTTTGGTTGATGAAGAGTGGTGACCGCGGGACCGAGTGATCTAGACCGCCCTCGATGGAAGCCGCGGCGAACCAGCATCATGGGGCCGGTGATGCGGGGGACACGCGAGCGGCAGGTGCGCTGAGGTGGTGCGCCGCGTGCTCAGCGCGCCGTTCCGGCCGCTGCTGGCACTGCCGATCATCCACCGGATCGGCTTCCACGCACGCCGGATCGGCACCGGGCTGGACAGTCACTTCTTCCGCCGGCTGGTGCTCTCGCTCTTCGTGATCGTGCTGATCGCGGCGGCCGTCGTCAGCGCCCTCGAGGAGGACCATCGCTCGGTCAAGGGCGTCGGAGACTCGTTCTACTGGTCGATCACGACCGTGATCGGCTCGGGCGACTCCAGCTTCGTGACGAGCCCCGGCGGCTTCGTGGTCGGCTGGGCACTTGCGTTCTTCGGCGTCGCGATCGTGGCCGCGCTCACCGCGGCGGTGGTCGGCTTCGTCATCGACTTCTTGCTCAAGGAGGGCCAGGGCATGGGTGCAGCGGGCTACCAGGACCACATCGTCGTGTGCGGCTGGAACGCCACCGCCCGCGACCTCGTCGAGGAGCTGAAGGGGGACGAGTTCACCGCCAAGATCGTCGTCCTGCACGACGCCGACAAGAACCCCGCTGGGATGGGGACCTACTTCGTGCGCGGTGACGTCACCAGCGCCGAGGACCTCGAGCGTGCGGGCATCATGGACGCGTCGTCGGCGATCGTGTTCCCGGCCGACGCCAGCAACGAGTCCGACATGCGCTCGATCCTGACCATCCTGGCGATCGAGAGCATCAACCCCGCCGTCCGCACGGTCGTCGAGGTCAACAACCCCAAGCACGTCGACCACTTCAAGCGGGCCAAGGCCAACGAGATCCTGGTGACCTCGCGGCTGGCGTCGCGCCTGCTCGCCCGGTCGGCCCTCTATCCCGGCCTGGCCGGGCTGGTCACCGACATCGTCTCGGGCGGCGACGGCTCCGAGCTGTACCACGTGAGCCTGCCCGACGACTACGTCGACATGACCATCGACGACCTCGCCGTGCACCTCCGGTCCGACCACGGGGCCACGCTGCTGGCCGTCACGCGCGACGGCGTCAGCCTGGTCAACCCGCCTGCGGACTTCCGCCTGCGTCAGGGCGACGACGCCGTCGTCCTGGCCGAGACCCTGGGCGACCTGGTGCCGATGCAGGTCGCCGAGAACGAGATCTTCGAGACTCGCTGACGCCGACCGGTCGTGACGGGCCGCCGAGCGGTCGCAGTTGGCCGCCGAGCGGCGCAAGTTGGCCGCGCGGTGAAGTTGGCCGTTGCTGCCGGTGAAGTTGCGCCTGCTCGGCGGTGAAGTTGCGTCTGCTCGGCGGTGAAGTTGCGCCTGCTCGGCGGCTAGGCCGGCCCGCCGTCCTGGCTGGCCAACCAGGCGTGCACGAGGGGTACGACGCTGGCACCCTCGCCGCTCGCGGCGGCGACGCGCTTCATCGAGCCGCCGCGGATGTCGCCGGCGGCGAAGATGCCCGGCACGGTGGTCTCGAGGGCGCCCGGCGGCAGCTCGCCGCCCCAGCGCTCCTTCGGGACGTCGCGCCCGGTGAGCACGAAGCCGCGCTCGTCGCGCGCGACCGCCTCGGGCAGCCAGTCGCACTTCGGTTCGGCGCCGAGCAGCAGGAAGAGCCCCTCGGCGTTGCGCCGGGTGACGTCGCCGGTCTCGGTGTCGCGGACGTCGAGCCACTCCAGGCGGCCGTCACCACCGCCGTCGACGATCTCGCAGCACGGCTGCACGTGGATCCGGGTGTTGAACTCGATCTCGCCGATCAGGTAGCGCGACATCGTCTCCTCCAGGCTGCGGCGCCGGACCATGATCGTCACCGACTTGGCGAAGCGCGCCAGGTGGATCGCCGCCTGACCGGCGGAGTTGCCGCCGCCGACCACGACCACGTCGTACCCCTCCATCTCGCGGGCGGCCGTCATCGCGCTGCCGTAGACGACGCCGCGACCGGTCAGCCCCTCGATGCTGTCGACGCGCAGGCGGCGGTAGGCGACGCCCGTCGCGATCACCACCGAGCGCGCACGCAGGTCGCCGCCGTCGGTGTGCACGACGTGCGGAGCGCCGTTGGCGCCGGGGGTCACCTGGGTGACCTCCCAGCCGGTGAGGAAGCGGGTGCCGAAGCGGATCGCCTGGTTGCGCGCACGCTGCGCCAGCCGCATGCCCGAGACGCCGCGCGGGAAGCCGAGATAGTTGCGGATCATCGACGAGGTGCCGGCCTGGCCGCCGATCGCCTCGGCCTCGACGACGAGGGTGGAGAGCCCCTCCGAGGCGCCGTAGACGGCCGCTGCGAGGCCCGCGGGACCGGCCCCCACGATGCAGAGGTCGGCAACGGTGTCGACGTCGATGTCCTCGGGTCGTCCGTAGATGGCGGAGGCGACATCGCGGACGCTGGCCGGCGCCTCGACGCCGCGATAGGGCGACTCGACGAGCGGGAAGCGGACCTCGTCGCCCTCGAAGCGCGCGATGATCTCGCGGCCCACCTCGGAGTCGGGGTCGTGAACGCGGTTCGGCATCCCCATCCGGTCGAGGAAGTCGCGGATGGCCAAGGTGAGCGCGTCGCGGGTCGGCGACACCAGCCGCACGGTCTCGACCTCGGGCGCCGCCACGGTCGAGCCCCAGTCGGAGAGCAGCTCGGTGACGGCGGTGTGGAACTCCTCGTCGCGGACGCCGCGCGGCATCAGCAGGTAGGCGTCGAACTTGCCCTTGGCCAGGCCGTGCCGCAGCTGCTCGGCGTCGGCGAGGAAGCGGTCCCAGTGGGCCACCACCAGCCGCTTGGCCGTCGGGACCACCTGCCGCCAGGACTGGAACGCCGACAGCGGTGAGACCTCCCCGAGTGCGGAGTCGGCGACGAGCATCGCCACCTGGCCGCCGGTCGCCGAGATCTCGTGGGCGAGGTCGCCGGCGCGGCTGACGTCGGTCAGCGCGTGGAGGTCGTAGTCGCGCTGATAGCGACCGAACTCGTCGAGGAGGAAGTCGCTGTGCTCGGGGGAGACGAGGATGATGGCGGGCTGCACCCCTCCATTATCCCGGCGTGGGGAAGACTGGTCCCGTGGCTGGTCAGGGGCGTCTGCGTCTCGACCTCGCCTACGACGGCTCGGCATTCCACGGCTGGGCCGCCCAGCCGGGCCTGCGCACGGTGCAGGGCGACCTCGACGAGGCCCTCGCCACGGTGCTGCGCCTGACGAGGGTGTCGACGACGTGCGCGGGGCGCACCGACACCGGCGTCCACGCGCGCGGCCAGGTCGTCCACGTCGACCTGCCGGAGGGTGCGGCTCGAGGACGCGGCGTACGACGCCTTGGGGCGCCGCCTCAACGGCGTGCTCGCGCCCGACGTGCGGGTGCGGGCGGTGCGGCCGGCGCCCGCCGGCTTCGATGCGCGCTTCTCGGCGCAGTGGCGCCGCTATGCCTACCGCGTCGTCGACGATCCCGCCCTGGTCGACCCGCTGACGCGGGGCCACGTGCTGGCGTGGCCGCGACCGCTCGACCTGGCGCTGATGAACGACGCGGCGACAGCCTTCCTCGGCGAGCACGACTTCGCGGCCTTCTGCAAGCAGCGCGACGGTGCGACGACCGTGAGGCGGCTGCTGGAGCTGACGTGGGAGCGGGAGCCGTCGGGCACCCTCGTGGCGACGGTGCGGGCCGACGCCTTCTGCCACAGCATGGTGCGCTCGCTGGTCGGCTGCCTGCTGGCGGTCGGCGAGGGACGCCGCCCCGCGGCGTGGGCCGGCGAGGTGCTGGCGACCGGCTCGCGCTCGTCGTCGGTGACGGTGGCGGCGGCGCACGGCCTGACCCTGGAGGAGGTCGGCTACCCGCCCGACGACGAGCTGGCCGCGCAGGCCGAGCGGACCCGGCGGAGGCGCGGGTGAGCGCGGACGAGCACTACTTCACCGCCGACCCGTCGGTGCCGTTCGCGCGTGAGCCGTTCTCCTGCGAGGTCTGGGGCCGGCGGCTCGACCTGGTCAGCGGGTCGGGGGTCTACAGCCGCGGTCGGCTCGACATCGGCACCGCCGTCCTGTTCCGCGAGACCACGCCACCCGCGCCGGGCCGGATCCTCGACCTGGGCTGCGGGTACGGCGTGATCGGGCTCGCCATCGCCGCCCTCGTGCCCGGCGCCCAGGTGACCGGGGTCGACGTCAACGAGCGGGCGCTCCTGCTCGCGGGGGAGAACGCCGCCGCGCTCGGCCTGGCCGACCGCTTCCGCGCCGTCCTGCCCGACGAGGTGCCCACCGACGCGGCGTACGACGAGATCTGGTCGAACCCGCCCATCCGCATCGGCAAGACCGCCCTCCACGACCTGCTGCTGCGCTGGCTCCCGCGGCTCGCGCCCGAGGGTCGCGCGGTGATGGTGGTCGGCAAGAACCTCGGCGGTGACTCCCTCCAGCGCTGGCTGGGCGGCCAGGGCTACCCGACCGCGAGGGTGGCCAGCGCCAAGGGCTTCCGGGTGCTGGAGTCGCGGCGGGGGTAGCCGTGCAGGTTTCCCCGCCCGGGCGGGGAAACCAGCACTTGGTGGCCGAAGCAACCGCGACCAAGTGACAGGTTCGCTCGCCCAGTCCGGGGGTCGCCAGGCCGTTCCGAGGGAGTACGTCGCGATCGACACCGAGCCTGCCTGGTGGCCGTCGACTCGTGGTCCCGACCGGCCGAAGTCGCGCCAGGCCTCGGTGTACCGGTCCACCGTCAGGCGGCGGGCCGGCGGCTGTCCATCAGGTCGTGGATGCGTCGGGCGGTCGCCCGGGGGCTCGCCAGGTCCTGCCAGGTGAGGCGTAGACACACCCAACCCGTGAGACGACAGATCAGCTCCTTCGCGTCGCTGTTGCTCGAGCATGGCGTCCGTTGCGGATTGGCCCGGTCGAAGCAGCCGCTCGTACTTGGCCCGACCGTCGAACTCGAGGAAGACGCCCAGCTCCGGCCAGGCGAAGTCGGCGTACGCCACGACCCGGCCCTGTCTCGTCGTGGATCGGCAGCTGGGCGATCGGGACCGGGACGCCCTGCCTCCAGAAGAGGTAGTGGCAGCGTGACTCGCCGGCGGAGGCGTGCTTCGGATCCGCGAGACGCACCACCAGCTCGGTCGTCAGACTGTGGGGCCATCTCCTGCAGACGTGGGCGAGCTCGTCGAGGTCCTTGAGGTCAGCCTCGCCGGAGTGAAGCAAGCCGTCGACGACGACGAGGGACCTCTCGACATCGGCAATGGTCGTGATCTCGAAGGCGGCGCGCGTGCCCGGCACGAGCCGAACCCCATGACGCGTGATCACCTGTGCCTCCGGCAGGTGCCCCTTGTGATGAGCCACGTCGGCCGTCTTCCGTCCAGGGTGACCGTCCGTTCTCGTGACGTGCACCCGCGCCAGGTCGATGCCCCAGACCGGGGCACCGAGCTCGAGAGCGGCCGACGTGTGGCTGAGCACCGTCGTCGGATGGGCGACCTTGAGCACCGCCCGGGAACGGACGCGATGTCTGTCCTCAGGACTGAGCTGCTTCCAGAGTGCGCCGCTCACGTAGGCGCCGTGTCGCACGCGATGCCAGTCGCCCGACCGCACCTTCGCGGCGATCGACCGGTCGCTCTCACCCAGGGCAAGCGCCTCACCGCGAAGCCACGGAGTGAGCAGGTCTGGATCCAGGTGCGGGTCGATCGCCATGGTCCAAGCCTGGCCCGAAAGCCGCCGTCCCTGCAGGCCAGGGTGGAGCTCCTGTGGACAAAGCAGCCGACGGTCCCGGACTGGACGAGTGTTCCTTGCACTTATCGGCCGAAGGATCGGTGACCAGGTGCAGGTTTCCCCGCCCGGGCGGGGAAACCTGCAGGACCCCCGGCAGGATGGAGCCATGACCTACGAGGCAGCGGAGAACAGGTACGACGGCCTGAGCGGCGACGCGGAGGGAGGGATGGAGTACCGCTACACCGGCCGGAGCGGGCTGAGGCTGCCGGTGCTGTCGTTGGGACTGTGGCAGAACTTCGGGACCGACCGGCCGGAGGAGACCCAGCGGGCGATCCTTCGGCGGGCGTTCGACCGGGGGGTGACCCACTTCGACCTCGCCAACAACTACGGCCCGCCGTACGGGCGCGCGGAGGAGAACCTCGGGCGCTACCTCCAGGACGACTTCAAGCCCTACCGCGACGAGCTGGTCATCTCGACCAAGGCCGGCTGGGACATGTGGCCGGGCCCTTACGGGCAGGGCGGGGGCGGGCGCAAGTACGTCCTGGCCAGCCTCGACCAGTCGCTGACCCGGATGGGGCTCGACTACGTCGACATCTTCTACAGCCACCGGTTCGACCCCGAGACGCCCGTCGAGGAGACGATGATGGCGCTCGACCAGGCCGTGCGGCAGGGCAAGGCGCTGTACGCCGGCATCTCGTCGTACTCCGCGGCCAAGACGCGCGAGGCGGCGACGATCGCCCGCGACCTGGGAACCCCGCTCCTGATCCACCAGCCGTCGTACTCCATGCTCAACCGCTGGATCGAGGAGGACCTGCTCGACGAGCTCGAGGAGCAGGGCATGGGCTGCATCGTGTTCAGCGCGCTCGCGCAGGGCGTGCTCACCGACAAGTACCTCGACGGCGTGCCGGCCGACTCCCGCGCGGCGCGCGAGGGGTCGACGATCGACCAGGGGCACCTCAGCGACGAGACGCTGCGCCACGTGCGGCGGCTCAACCACATCGCGAAGGCGCGCGGGCAGAAGCTCGCCCAGCTCGCCCTCCAGTGGGCGCTGAGGGATCCCCGGGTGACGAGCGCGGTCATCGGCGCGAGCTCGGTCGAGCAGCTCGACACCAACCTGGACGCGATCGGCGGTCCGCCGCTGACCGACGACGAGCTCAGGGCCATCGACGACCACGCCGTCGAGGCCGGCGTCAACCTGTGGGCCAAGCAGACCGAGGACTAGCCACGCTTCCACGGGAGCAGGCGCATATCGGGGTGCGCGGAACGGCTCCGGTGCCGGACAATCCTGCTTCGTGGGACATGTCGACGTCGCCGGAGTGCGCTATGAGCTGCCCGACGGCCGGGTGCTGCTCGACGAGGTGTCCTTCCGCGTCGGGGAGGGCGCCAAGGTCGCCCTGGTCGGCGCCAACGGCGCGGGCAAGACCACGCTGCTGCGCATCATCACCGGTGCGCTCACCCCGCACGCCGGAGTGGTCACCCGCAGCGGCGGGCTCGGCGTCATGCGCCAGATGGTCGATGCCGGGCTGACCGGTGGTGACGGCCCGCCGACGGTCGCCGACCTGTTGCTCTCGGTGAGCCCGACGCGGGTCCGGGTGGCCGCCGCCGACGTCGACCGCTGCGAGCAGGCGCTGATGGAGTCCGACGACGAGAAGACCCAGATGCGCTACGCCGAGGCGCTGGCGGAGTACGCCGACGCCGGTGGCTACGAGGTCGAGGTGGTCTGGGACGTCTGCACCGTCAAGGCGTTCGGCGTGCCCTACGACCGGGCCAAGTACCGCGAGCTGAAGACCCTCTCGGGAGGCGAGCAGAAGCGGCTCGTGCTGGAGTACCTCCTGGCCGGTCCCGACGAGGTCCTGCTGCTCGACGAGCCCGACAACTTCCTCGACGTACCCGGGAAGATCTGGCTGGAGCAGCGCATCAAGGAGTCGCCGAAGACGATCCTCTTCATCAGCCACGACCGCGAGCTCCTCGACAACACCGCCACCCGGGTCGTCACCGTCGAGCTCGGCGCGGCCGGCAACCGGGTCTGGACGCACCCGGGTGGCTTCGCGTCGTACCACCAGGCCCGCGTCGACCGCTTCGCGCGCTTCGAGGAGCTGCGTCGCCGCTGGGACGAGGAGCACGCGAAGCTCAAGGCGCTGGTGCTGATGTACAAGCAGAAGGCGGCCTACAACGACGGGATGGCCAGCCGCTACCAGGCGGCGCAGACGCGTCTGCGCAAGTTCGAGGAGGCCGGGCCACCGACGGAGCAGCCGCGCGAGCAGCAGGTGAAGATGCGGCTCAAGGGCGGGCGCACGGGCAAGCGAGCGGTGGTGTGCGAGGACCTCGAGCTCACCGGGCTGATGAGGCCGTTCGACCTGGAGGTCTGGTACGGCGAGCGCGTCGCCGTCCTGGGTTCCAACGGCTCGGGCAAGTCGCACTTCCTGCGGCTGCTGGCGGCCGGGGGCAGTGACCCCGACGTCGAGCACCGGCCCGTCGGCGAGGTCCCCATCAAGCCGGTCGACCACACGGGCAAGGCCCGGCTCGGCGCCCGGGTCCGGCCCGGGTGGTTCGTGCAGACCCACGAGCACCCCGAGCTGCGCGGCCGGACGCTGCTGGAGATCCTGCACCGGGGGGACGACCACCGGGACGGGATGGCGCGCGAGGCCGCCTCCCGGGTGCTCGACCGCTACGAGCTGGCGCATGCGGCCGAGCAGAGCTTCGAGTCGCTCTCGGGCGGGCAGCAGGCGCGCTTCCAGATCCTCCTTCTCGAGCTCAGCGGAGCCACGCTGCTGCTGCTCGACGAGCCGACCGACAACCTCGACGTCGAGTCCGCCGAGGCGCTCGAGGAGGGGCTCGAGGCCTTCGACGGCACGGTCCTCGCCGTCACCCACGACCGCTGGTTCGCCCGTGGCTTCGACCGCTTCCTGGTCTACGGCGCGGACGGGTCCGTCTACGAGTCCGACGGCCCGGTCTGGGACGAGGGCCGGGTCGCCCGGACCCGCTGATCGTCGACTCGACGGACCAAGGTGCGACTCAGCCCTGCCAGGGGCGAGGCCGCGGCCACCACCCGGGCACGGCGGCGGCGTACGCGTCGTAGTCGGCGCCGAACTGCTCGCGCAGCGTCGGCTCCTCGTAGCCGCGGGTGAAGGACACGACGGCGACCGCGAACACCCCGAGCCACACGAGCAGGGGCCCGCTGCGGAACGCGACGGCCTGCCCGGCGATCACGGCGCCGACGCCGAGGTACATCGGGTTGCGGACGAAGCGGTAGATCCCCCCGACGACGAGGCGTTGGGTGGGCGCGACGGGAGCCGGCGTGCCGCGGCCCTCGTGGGCGAACCGGGCGAAGCACGCGAGCACCACGAGAACGCCGACGACCACGAGCGCTGCGCCGAGGGCATCACGTGCGTCCACGCCCGGCGGCGAGCCGTTCCATCCGGTGATGAGCCAGGGCACCAGCCCGGCCATCACCCCGGGTGCGACGAACAGGAAGACGGTCGTCCCCAGCCAGGCGCGCACGCGCTCAAGCCGGCCGTTCGTGAGTGCTCACCCGGACATCCTCGTGGACGAACGGCGATCTCGACACTCACGAACGGCCAGCTCGACGTGGTCGGTCGTGCGCACGACCAGCTTGTCAGGCCGAGTCCCCGCTCACTCCCCGTCGGAGTCGAGCTTGACGGTGGCGGTGGAGCTGTCGCCGTCGCGGAAGTAGGTCACGGTGACGCTGTCACCGGGTCGGTAGGAGCGGATCGTGGCCACCAGGGAGTCGGCGCCGGTGATGCGCAGGTCGTCGACCTTGGTGATCACGTCGCCGGCCTCGATCCCGGCCTGCTCGGCGGCGGAGCCGGCGGTGACCTCCTGCACCAGGGCGCCGTCGCCGACGGTCTGGGTGTCGGTGTCGCCGACCGAGAGCCCGAGGCGGGCGTGGGTCGGGGTCTCGCCCGCGACCATCTGGTCGACGATCGGCAGCACCTCGTTGATCGGGATCGAGAAGCCGAGGCCGATGGATCCCGACTGGCCGGTCCCGTTCGACGCCGTACGGATCGAGGAGTTGATGCCGACGACGTCGCCGTTCATGTCCACGAGCGGCCCGCCGCTGTTGCCGGGGTTGATGGCCGCGTCGGTCTGGATCGCGGGGTACGTCGTGGAGTTGCCCTGGTCGTCCGAGCCGACGTTCACGGGCCGGTTCAGCGCGCTGACGATGCCGCTGGTGACGGTGGCGTCGAGGCCGAAGGGCGAGCCGATCGCGACCACGTCCTGTCCGACCTGGAGGCCGGAGGAGTCGCCGATGCTCGCCGGCGTCAGGCCGGACACGTCCTGGGCCTGGATGACCGCGGTGTCGGTGAGGGGGTCGGTGCCGACGATCTCGGCCGGTGCGGTCGTGCCGTCCTCGAAGGAGACCCGCATCTCACCGCCGCTCGCGGCCATCTCGACCACGTGGTTGTTGGTGAGGATGCGGCCGTCCGCGGTCAGGATGATGCCCGAGCCGGTGCCCGAGCCCTCGGCGCCGCTCACCTCGATCTGGACGACCGAGGGCAGCACCTCCGCTGCCACCGACTCGACCGAGCCGTCGTCGGCACGGTCGGGGGCGTTGGAGACGGGTCGGCTGCTGGTGGGGGACTCCGAGCCGGTCGACGGCGAGTCCTGGGCGTCCACGTAGAGCGCGGCACCGGCGACACCGGCGCCGCCGCCCACCACGAGAGCCGCCGCGAGCACGCCGGCCGCGAAGCCCGTACGCCGCGGCCGCTGCGGCGGTCCGGCCGGAGCGTGGTGACCGGGCTGTCCGGGCGGGGGCGGGGTCGGCCCGAAGGAGGTCGGGTAGTGCGACGTCGGGTACTGCGGCGGAGCGGTGGGCATCTGCGTCATGTCACTACCGTGACGAGCCCCGCTGTGAGGATCCTGAGAGTCTCCTGCGGAGTCTGTGTGCGTCCGGGGGGCGGCTGCGGCAGGATCGGGACCCATGAGGCGACGGGTGCTGACGATGGCGGCCACGGCCGTCCTGCTGCCGGTGCTGCTGGCCGCACCGGCCTCGGCCGAGGTGATCAAGGGCAGCGACGGCCCCGACGTGATCAAGGCGACCACCGGCGACGACCGGATCCGCAGCTACGCGGGCAGCGACGAGGTGGTCGCCCGCCAGGGCGACGACCGGATCTGGGGAGGCCCCGGCGCCGACGACCTCGACGCCGGAGTTGGAGCCGACGAGGTGCACGGCGGTGGCGGTGACGACGTGGTCGACGCGGGCACCAGCGACGCCGACGCCGTCGACACCGCCTATGGCGACGGCGGCGACGACACCATCTATGTGCGCTCGGTCGACCGGGCCTTCGGTGGCGAGGGAGACGACCGGATCGAGGCGGTCTACCCCGAGCGCGGCATGGAGATCGACTGCGGCGGGGGCAAGGACGTCCTCATCTTCAACACCCAGCCGCCGAAGGCGGTCGGCACCGCCGGCTGCGAGCGCATCAAGGTGATCTCGGCCGGCTGATCGCCCAGCACCCTCCTGGCTAGAGCCTGACAGCCTTGTCGCCGGGCCGGACGACGCCACCGCTCACCACGCGCGCGTTGAAGCCGCGCAGCCGCAGCGCCTTGCCGACCTCGGAGTTGACGAAGCGCATCGCGTCCTCGCCGAAGCGGCCCGTGAACTTCTTGCACCCGGCGTGCGGCTTGGCGCTGACCTCGAGGACCGCCGCCTCGCCGAGCGCGATCCGGCTGCCGGTCGGCAGGTTGGCCACCGAGAGGTCGAGGTCGAGGTAGAGCTGGTCGCCTGCCTGGGCCCGACCCTCCGGCGTGTCCGCGAGCAGGGCGACCACCCGGGCGCTCATCACGTTGATCTGGGTGTCCAGGTGCCGCCCGGTCTCGATGGCGCGCGACGTGGCGCGGGAGAGCCAGTTGTCGCCGACCATCCCCTCGACCTCGTCGAGGACGCCCTCCTCGAGGATCTCGCGCTCGCGGTGTGCGGGGCGGCGTACGACGAGCTCGACGGTGCCGATCTGCGCCGGCGCGGCCCGGAGGTGGTCGAGCTGGGCGATGAGCTGGGCGGTGGTGGCATGGTGCACCGGCACAGTGTGTCCCACCCCTAGGGGTGACGTCGCGAGGATTTCAGTCCTCGACCACCACCCCGACGAGCACGCCGGCGTGGTCGGAGGGCGTCAGGTGGGGGTCGTCCGGATGTGGGTTGTCACCCACGACGACGGCCGACGTGACGCGGAGCCGCCGGCCGACGAGCACGTGGTCGATCTGCGCCGGCGCGAATCCCTCGAGCGACAGGGCTGTCGGGAAGGTCGGCGTGCCCGTCGGCAGCGCGCTGGTGAACCCGCCGCTGAGCAGGTCGAGCGTGGCCGACCCGGGCTCGGCGTTCAGGTCACCGACCAGCACGCTCAGCTCGGTGTCGCCCAGCCAGTCGAGGATGGCCGACGCCTGCGGCTCGCGGATCGACTCGTCGTCGAGCGGCAGGTGGTGCAGGTGCGTGTTGGCGATCGTGACGTCGGTGCCGTCACGCAGCCGGACCACCACGCGCTGCGCCACCCGGCCCCCGTCGCCGGGCAGCGCCAGCACCTCGTGGTCGCGCGCGGGCAGCCGGGTGAGCAGCGAGACGCCCTCGGGATTCATGGTCGCCCCACTTCTCGGCCGTGTGCACGGCGTACGCCGGCCCTGCCTCGCGCAGCGCCTCGGCGAGCAGGCGGTCCTGCCCGATCGAGAGTGCGACCTCCTGCAACGCGACGACGTCGGCCCGGGCGCTCGCCACCAGCTCGACGACCAGCGGCAGCCGCTCGGGCCAGCGGTCGAGGTCCTGGCGCAGGTTCAAGGTGAGAACGCGCACGGGCTAGGTCACCGCCGCAGACGGGGTGCGGCGCGGGGCCAGCAGCAGCGCGGAGAGCACGACGACGACCATCACCGAGAACGCCGAGCCGAACGACAACGCGGCGGCCAGCGCCCCCACCACGACCGACCCGGTGGCGGTGCCGGAGTCGAAGCCGAGGTTCCACACGGCGCTGGCTGTGGGGATGCCGGCGTGCGGCACGCGAGCGAACGCGATGAGCAGGGTGAGGTTCTGCAGCGCGCCGTACGGCGGCCCCAGGACGAGCGCCCCCACGAGCAGGAGCCAGCCCTGCTCGCGGGTGATGGCGGCGACGCAGCCGACCAGGCCCACGGCGGCGAGCAGCAGCAGCGGCGCGACGAACCGTTCGGGGCCGTGCCGGTCGGCGAGCAGCCCGACGCGCCACCTGGACAGCGCCGAGGTGAGGGACATCGCGAACAGCGCGGCCGCCGCCCAGCCACCGCCGAGGCCCAGCTGGGGCGCGAAGGTCATCAGCGCGCCGCCGGCCATGGTCACCGCGAAGAGCACGACGGTCGGTCGCAGCACCAGCCGCACGGTCTGGCGGTCGGTGAGCTGCGGCTCGATCTCGTCGCTCCCGGTTGCGGACGCGGGCGGCGTCCGGTCGACGCGGCGACCCAGGGAGAGCGCCCACGGGAAGCCGACGAGCGGGAGCGCAGCGATGGCGAACACCCAGCCGTAGCCGAGGCTCTCGGCGATCGCGACGCCCGCCGGCATGAGCACGATCATCGGCGCGGCCACGGCCAGCCCGTAGACCCCCACGGCCTCCCCGCGGCGGCTCGGCGAGACGAGGTGGGCCACCACCGTGCTGCCGACCACGGTCACGATGCCGAAGCCCGTGCCGCGCACCGCAGACCACGCGAGCACCGGGACGAGCGCGTCGGAGGCGGCGTAGCCCAGGGCGGGCAGGCCCATCAAGATCATGCTCGCGGCCAGCACCGGCCCGGTGCCGAACCGGCGCAGCAGCCAGGGGACGCAGAGCTGGGTGGCGACGGTGGCGGCGAGCAGCACGCCGTTGACCAGGCCGGCCCCGGCCTCGCTGGCGCCGCCGCTCACGGCGTACGCCGGCGCGGTGGCCAGCAGGGCGGCGTACCCGCTGAAGCCGGTCAGGGAGACCGCGACGAGCGCGGGCATGCCGGGGACGTGAAGGACGCTCCGGCGTCGGTCCCGAGACGCTCGCTGCGCTCGCTCCTCGACCAACGAAAGGGCTCGGCTCAGGCCCAGCGCTCTGAGGCCGGCGTGAAGTCGAGCGTCCGGTCGCCGGTGTAGATCTGCTTGGGCCGGGCGATCTTCTGCTCCTTGTCCTGCACCAGCTCGAGCCACTGCGCGAGCCAGCCCGGAGTGCGCCCGATGGCGAAGAGCACCGTGAACATCTCGGGCGGGAACTGGAAGGCCTCGTAGATCAGGCCGGAGTAGAAGTCGACGTTGGGGTAGAGCTTGCGGCTGACGAAGTAGTCGTCCTCCAGCGCGATCTTCTCCAGCTCCTTGGCGATCTTCAGCAGCGGGTTGACGCCGGTGACCTCGAAGACGTCGTCGCAGGCCTTCTTGATGATGGTCGCGCGCGGGTCGTAGTTCTTGTAGACCCGGTGGCCGAAGCCCATCAGCCGCTCGTTGCCGTTCTTCACGCCTTCGATGAAGGCCGGGATGTTCTCCATCGACCCGATCCGGCGCAGCATCCGCAGGACGGCCTCGTTGGCGCCCCCGTGCAGCGGGCCGTAGAGCGCCGCCACCCCCGCGGCGACCGCGGAGTAGGGGTCGACCTGGGACGAGCCGACCGACCGGACGGCGTTGGTCGAGCAGTTCTGCTCGTGGTCGGCGTGCAGGATGAACAGCACGTCGAGCGCCTTGACCAGCCGCTCGTCGGCCTCGAACTTCTGCTCGCTCATCTTGAACAGCATCGAGAGGAAGTTGGCGGTGTAGCCGAGGTCGTTGTCGGGGTAGACGTAGGGCTTGCCCTGCGCGTGGCGGAAGGCCCACGCGCCGAGGGTCGGCATCTTCGCGATCATCCGGACGATCTGCAGGTGCCGGATGTCGGCGTCGCTGATGTTGCGCGCGTCGGGGTAGAACGTGGACAGGGCCCCCACCGACGCCATCACCATCCCCATCGGGTGCGCGTCGTAGCGGAAGCCCTGCATGAATCCCTTGACGTTCTCGTGCACGAACGTGTGGTAGGTGATCTCGTGCACCCACTGGTCGTACTCCGCCTTGGTGGGCAGCGACCCGTGGACGAGCAGGTAGGCGACCTCGAGGAACGTCGACTTCTCCGCCAGCTGCTCGATGGGGTAGCCGCGGTACTCCAGGATCCCCTGCTCGCCGTCGATGTAGGTCACCGCGGACCGGCAGGAGGCGGTGTTGACGAAGCCCGGGTCGTAGACCGCAAGCCCGGGTTCGTCGTCGGAGGTCCTGATCTTCCCGATGTCGCCGGCGCGGATGGTGCCGTCGAGGATCGGGACGTCGTACTCCTGACCGGTGCGGTTGTCCCGGACGGTGAGAGAGTCAGTCACGCGTGACAACTTAGTCCGCTCCGCCACCCGCCCGCGAACCGGGCTTCCGCCCAACGGACGCGGCGTCCACCCGTCCGGGTGTGGACCCCTGTCCCGTGCCGGGGTGACGATGCAGCGGTCGGGAGGAGCGAGGGATGGGCGTTCTCGGGGTACGCCGCGCGTCCCTCGCCGTCGCGCTGCTGACCGTGGCCACCGGGATCGCCTCGGCGGCCGCGCAGACGCCCATGCCGAGGGAGGAGCCCGGCGCCCGTTTCGTGCTCGTCTCGCGCAACGACCGGGGCAAGGTCGCCGACGAGGACTCGGTGAGCCCCTCGGTGAGCGGCGACGGGCGGCGGGTGGCGTTCACGTCGTACGCGCTCAACCTCGATCCTCGCGTGGGTGCTGGTCGAAACAAGCAGATCTACCTCTGGGACCGGCGCACGCGGCAGGTGCGGCTCGCGCTGCGACGTCCTCGGGGCGGGCTGCTCCAGGACGCCGAGGTCCCGTCGCTCTCGCCGAGCGGACGCTTCCTGTCCTTCTGCAGCAGGGACCCGACGCTGGTCCGCCCGGACAGCTACGACCCGGACGCCGGCCTGTTCTACCGAGACCAGGACGTGTTCGTCGCCGACCTGCACACCAGGGAGATCAGGCGGGCGTCCAGCGACCGGCAGGGCGGGGCCGCCGACGGCTACTCGTGCTCCCCGCACGTCGCCGACACCGGCGATGTCGTCTTCTCGTCGTTCGCGACGGACCTCGTGCGCGGCGACGACAACGAGGTGGCCGACACGTTCCTCTGGGACTGGTCGTCGGGACGCGTGCGCAGGCTCACCAGGCTCGACGAAGGGAACTATGCGTACGACATCTCGGCCGACGGCAGCGCTGTCGCGCTGGTGACGACCGAACAGCTGGTCGGCCGCGACACGAACGCCACCGGCGACCTGTACGTCTACGAGCGGCGAGGCAGCCTCGCCGGGAGCTGGAAGCTGGCGCTGACCCGGCCGGACGGCTCGCCGCCCCGGACGGGCGTGCCGTACGGCGGCATCGGCCTGAGCCGGACCGGGCGGTTCGTGACCGCACAGAGCGCCGACGGCGGCTTGGCCCGTCCGGCAGTGGCGGACAAGACGCTGCACCTGTGGCTGCGCGACCGCCGTACCGGCCGGACCACGTTGCTCAACCGGACGACCACGGAGTTCTCCGAGGTCGCCGAGGTGCACGTCTCGGGCGACGGCCGCACGGTGACCTACCTGGGGAGTGGGGTGCACGACTACGGCGGGGTCCGGCCGGAGGGCACCAGCACCGTGGAGCTGCTGGCCTGGCGACGCGGTGGCGGCGTGACGTCGCTGACCCCCGGGCCGGACGCCTGGGCCTCACCGTCGGGGTCGGACCTCAGCGGCGACGGCCGCTGGGCGAGCTTCACGATGGTGCGCGACGACGTGCCGGGCCTCAACCCGCTCTACGAGCCGGCCCGGGTGTTGGTCTACCGGACGCGGGTGCGGTAGGCGGGGGAGCGGTCAGCGCAGCCAGGCGTCGGCGACGGCGGCCACGTGCCGGTCGTCGGTGCCGCAGCAGCCGCCGACCACGCGGAGCCCCGGCAACCGGTCGCGCAACGCCCGGTGCTGCTCGCCGAGCTCGGCCGGGTCGCCGTCGTCGAGGTCCTCGGCCACGTCGAGCTCGGCGTGGCTCATCCGCGAGGCGTTGGCGCGGATCCCGCCGATCCGCTCCAGCCAGGCGCCGTCGACGTCGAGCGCCGACTCGAAGTGCGTCGGGTGGGCGCAGTTGACCATGAAGTACGCCGGCCGGCCGTCCTGCCCTGCGTCGGCGTCGACCTGGTCGACCGCCTCGTGCAGTGCCTGCCCGGTCGGAAGCCGTCCGTCGGTCTCGACGGTGAACGAGATGACGGCGGGCACGCCTGCGGCCTGCGCCGCACGGGCGACGCCCATCGCCTCCTCCACGTAGTTCATGGTGATCGCGCTGACCAGGTCGACGCCGTCCTTGGCGAAGGTGCCGATCTGGACGGCGTGGTAGTCGGCAGCCTCGTCGGCGGACATGGCGTTCTCCACGACGTAGCCGTCACCGCGCGGACCGACGACGCCGTCGACGACCGCGGGCAGTCCGTCGAGCCCGGCAGCGATCTCACGCGCGAGGTCGACCGCTCGGCCGTTCAGCTCAGCCAGGGCCCAGGGGGAGTAGCCGAGCACGGCTGCCCAGTCGGGGTTGGCCCGCCAGGTGGCGGTGTCGACGACCATGCCGAGCCCGCGGTCGCGCGCCAGGGCGACGTACGGCGCGAAGTAGCGCGCCAGCGCGTCGTGCCCGTCGGGACCGGCGAGCAGGTCGAAGGCCGCGAACTCGCGCAGGTCGAGGCCCTGGTGGTAGATCAGCGAGGTCTCGAGCCCGCCGTCGGTGACGTAGAGCGTGTCGGGAACGAGCGGGGACTGCATCCGTCGAGGCTGGCACCGTGTCGGGGTGATTGGCCATCTGGATCCGGCCTGGTCTGGACCGCGTTCTCCCGGGCCGGGCAGCGAGCGGGTGACCCGCCACCCGAGTCGGTCGTGATTTGTCGGCGCCCGCCGCCCCCCGTAGTCTGGCCAGTCGCGACTCCTGCCGCGCCCTCCCTCCTCGCGGAGCGGGTGCAGACCCGGACGAAGATGAGCCGGGCAGTGTTCGTCAGAAGCCGCGGCTCCACCTGCTCGGCCGGCAGATCGGTCGGGTCCCTACGAACGAGAAGGCAAGCCTGTGCGCACGTACAGCCCCAAGCCCGGTGACATCACCCGGGAGTGGCACGTCATCGACGCCGAAGACGTCGTCCTCGGTCGCCTCGCCGTGGCCACCGCCAACCTGCTCCGCGGCAAGCACAAGCCGATCTTCGCCCCGCACATGGACACCGGTGACTTCGTCATCATCGTCAACGCGGAGAAGGTCGCGCTGTCGGGCACGAAGAAGACCACGAAGATGGCCTACCGCCACTCGGGCTACCCCGGCGGTCTCTCCGCCACGCCGATCGGCGAGGTGCTCGAGAAGGACGCCCGCAAGGCGATCGAGAGCGCCGTGTGGGGCATGCTCCCCAAGAACCGCCTCGGCCGCCAGATCCTGAAGAAGCTCAAGGTCTACTCCGGCCCGAACCACCCGCACGCGGCCCAGCAGGCCACCCCGTTCGAGATCTCCCAGGTCTCCCAGTAATCCCCGACGAAGGATCCTTTCACGTGTCTGAGAACAGCACCGAGAACGTCGAGGTCGAGGAGACCTTCACCGCCGACGAGTCCGGCGTCGCCTACACCAGCGAGACCGTCGAGTCGGCCGACTCCCCGGCCCGTCCGGCGACCATCGCCCCCGCGGCCGCGACCGGCCGCCGCAAGGAGGCCGTCGCGCGCGTCCGTCTCGTGCCCGGCTCCGGCCAGTGGCGCGTCAACGGCCGCACGCTCGACTCCTACTTCCCCAACAAGCTGCACCAGCAGGTCGTCAACGAGCCCTTCGTGGCGACGCACCTCGAGGGCCGCTTCGACGTCATCGCCCGCATCCACGGCGGCGGCATCACCGGCCAGGCCGGTGCGCTGCGCCTCGGCGTGGCCCGCGCGCTCAACGAGATCGACATCGAGGCCAACCGGGCGGTGCTGAAGAAGGCCGGCCTGCTGACCCGCGACTCCCGCACGATCGAGCGCAAGAAGGCGGGTCTGAAGAAGGCCCGGAAGGCGCCCCAGTACAGCAAGCGCTGACCCGGACGGGCAGCTGACCGGGATGCCTCGGCTCTTCGGCACGGACGGTGTCCGCGGCCTGGCCAACGACACCCTCACCGCCGAGCTGGCGTTGGAGCTGTCGGTGGCCGCCGCGCACGTCCTGGCTGGGACCGGGCGACGCCGGGCCGGCGCCCGGTCGGCGGCCGTTCGCCGTCGTCGGTCGCGACCCGCGGATCTCCGGGCAGTTCCTGGAGGCCGCGGTCGTGGCCGGACTGGCCTCCGCCGGCGTCGACGTGATCCTGCTCGGGGTGCTGCCGACCCCCGGCGTCGCCTACCTCACCGGCACGCTCGGCGCCGACCTCGGCGTGATGATCTCGGCGTCCCACAACGCGATGCCCGACAACGGCATCAAGTTCCTCGCGCGCGGCGGGCGCAAGCTCGACGACGACCTCGAGGTCGAGATCGAGACGCAGCTGCAGGCCGAGTGGACGCGCCCCGTCGGCTCGGCCGTCGGCCGGGTGCACCAGCACGCCACCGCCGTCGACGAGTACGCCGCCCACCTGGTCCGCTCGATCGACCACCCCTTGGCGGGACTGCGCGTGGTCGTCGACTGCGCCGAGGGCGCGGCCTCGGAGGCCGGCCCCCAGGCCCTGACCGACGCGGGAGCCGACGTGGTCGCGATCCACGCGACGCCCGACGGCACCAACATCAACGACGGCTGCGGCTCGACGCACCTCGAGCCACTGCGCCGGGCCGTGGTCGAGCACCAGGCCCACGTCGGCTTCGCCTTCGACGGCGACGCCGACCGCTGCCTCGCGGTCGACGCCGACGGCGAGGTGGTCGACGGAGACCAGATCCTGGCGATCCTCGCCCTGGCCATGAAGCAGCGCGGCCGGCTCGTCGACGACACCGTCGTGGCGACCGTGATGAGCAACCTGGGCTTCGTCCAGGCGATGCAGTCCCACGGCGTCGAGGTGCTGCAGACCAGGGTGGGCGACCGCTACGTCCTCGAGGCGATGGTCGAGTCGGGATTCACCCTCGGCGGTGAGCAGTCCGGCCACGTGATCATGAGCGACCACGCGACGACCGGCGACGGCATCCTGACCGCGATGCACGTGCTCGAGCGCATGGTCACCACCGGCGCAGAGCCTCGCGTCGCTGGCCGGTGTGATGACGCGCCTGCCGCAGGTGCTGGTCAACGTGCCGGGCGTCGACATGGCGCGGGCCGACGACGACGCCGAGCTCGCCGCGGCCGTGGCCGCCGAGGAGGCCGAGCTCGCCGGGAAGGGCCGGATCCTGCTGCGCCCCTCCGGCACCGAGCCCCTCGTCCGGGTGATGGTCGAGGCGCCGTCGTCCGACGAGGCGCGCGCGGTCGCCGACCGGCTGGCGAAGGTCGTGCGCGAGCGCCTGGCGCTCTGACTGCTGTCGCGGGCTGCACGTCCTCGGCCGCACGGCAGTAAACGGCTCGCGCTGCCGGGAGCGCTGGCTAGGTTCGCTCCTCGTGACCGTCGAGCTGCGGGTGGTGGACACCACCGACGAGGCCGCGCTGCGGGCGTGGTGGGAGGTCGGGGACGCCGCCGAGGCCGAGCGCCCGCACCGCGCGTGGCCGCGGTGGGAACAGAGCCGGGTTGCCCTGCCCTCGCCCCACCCCGAGCGCGAGCTCACCCTCGTGACGGCGTACGACGGCGAGCGGGCCGTGGGCGCGTCGATGACCGCGCTGCCCACCAAGGACAACCCGCACCTGGCCTTCGTCGAGCTGTGGGTCGTGCCCGGCGCGACGACGCGAGGGCATCGGCACCCTCCTGGCCGCCGACCTCGAGGAGCGCAGCGTCGCCGCGGGCCGCACCACCCTGCTCGCGGAGGCCAAGGGCCTGCCCGGCGGACCCGTGGTGGGTCAGCAGTTCGGCGCGACGGTGGGCTACACCGTCGCCAACGAGGAGCAGGAGAAGAACCTCGACCTGACCACGGCTCCGGCCTCGTGGCCGCGCCTGGACGAGGAGGTGGCCCGGCACATCGGCGACTACCGCATCGAGACCGTCGACACGGTCGTGCCCGACCACCTGATCGGCGGCCTGGCCGAGCTGCTCAGCTCGTTCTACTCACACGTGCCGCTGGGCGACACCGACCTGCACGACTCGGAGTGGACGCCGGAGCGGATGCGTGCGCACGAGGAGCGGCTGCTGGCCATCGGCCGCTCGATCATCTACGGGGTCGCCGTCGCTCCGGACGGCACCGTGGCCGGCGATGAGCGACATCCGGGTCAGCCGCGCCGATCCGGAGGTGGCCGAGGTCGGCCTCACCATCGTCGCGCCGGAGCACCGCGGCCACCGGCTGGGCCTGGCGGTCAAGCTGGCCGGGCACCGGCGGGTGCTGGCCGACTTCCCCGACTGCGTGCGCGCGTCGACCTGCAACGCCATCACCAACACGGCCATGAACGCCGTCAACGAGCAGATGGGCTACGTCGTCACCGAGCGGCTGATGGAGCTGCAGAAGCGGCTCGGCTGAGCCTCACCCGCGGTCGACGTGGAAGCCCAGCGTCACCCGTCGGGAGGTGTTGCCCGCGGCGTCGGTGGCGACGAGCCGGACCCGGTAGGTGCCGGTCTTCAGCCGGCGTTCGGCTGCCTTTCCGTAGAAGCGGAGGGTGTTGCTGCCGGCTTTCGCCGATCCATCGCTTGGCGCCGACGGCGCGCCACGTCCCGTTCTTGCGGAACGCGATCGTGCCGACGACGCGGGCGGCCTCGCTGCTGGTCAGCCTTCAGCTTCGCGCCCTGCCGGTGGGGAGCAGCGCTGGCTTGAGGCGGGCGCGGGTGAGCACGGGAGCAAGCGTGTCGGCGGGGCCGCCGGGGACGACGGGCACGATCGCCGCGACCGCAGTCACCGTGCGCACGAGCGAGGTGGCGTTTCCTGCGCCGTCGGTGGCGGTGACCGTGACCTGGAAGGTCCCGGGTCGGGCGTAGGCGTGGGTGGCGGCCGCTCCGGTGGCGGCGCCGCCGTCGCCGAAGTCCCAGCGCAGGGTCAGGCTCGGACCAGCGGTCGGTGGCAGCGGCCGACATCGCCACGTTCTGCACCGACCGTGGCGGTGGCCGGCACCGTGACGCCCGTCAGCACCGGCGGCGAGGCGTCGAGGTCGCGCACGCGGAGGGACTCCAGGACGGTGTCGGCAGCGCTCTCGACATGGGCGATGCTGACGCCGTCGGACGTGCTCGCGGCAGCGGCTCCGGAAAGGAAGGCGGAGACGACGATGGGGGCCGCCGTCCCGACGGTCCCGCCGACCGGCCCGCGCGCCACGAAGAGGCCTGGTCGACGTACTCGGCTCGGGAGATCCTCGTCCGAGCGGCCCAAGTGACGGTCATGGCGTCGTCGGGAGCAAGCGCGAGGCTGGGCTCGCCGATGTCTCCAAGGCGCACCGTCGCCCACTGCCTGCGACGTGGCGTCATCGACGCCCGAGAGGGTGGTGACCCAGAGGCGCGTCGCTGTCGACGCCGGCGACTCCGTCGTCCTCCAGCTGCCAGGCGACGGCTGCCGTGCCGGCGGACGTCATCACGGCGTCGAGGTACTCCAGGTTGTCGCCGAACCGGTGGGCGGGCGTTGAAGGGCGCCTCGAACGACGCGGCACCGAGCTGCCGGAGGGCTACCTGCCAGCCAGCTACTCGGTCGGTGGAGGTCTCCACCGGCCAGGCGACGACGGCGCGCACCTTGCGGCGTCGGTCGCGACCGCGGCGTACTGGGTGAACACGTCCAGGGCGAGGGGCGGATCCGACAGGGTCCTCCGGGGGTGCCCATGCACCGCCCGGTTGCGCGGTCGCTTGCCTGCACCAGGGACCCCTCCGCCGTGGGAAGCTTCCACACCGCTGTGGCACGCCCGGCGGCGTCGACGGCCAGCCGGGGCAGGAACTGCCGGTGCCGCTGTCGCTGAGCGGCTCGGGGGTCGACCACGAGCGTCGACCCGGCGGCCCCGGTCACCGCGCGCACCAGGCCTTCTGGGAGTCGATTGCCCGACTTGTACACCAGCGTCAGCCGGCCTGTGTCATCGATACCCACGTCCACCGCCTCGAGGCTGACGTCGGGGGCGGAGAGCTCGACGACCTCGGTGAAGCCGGCCCCCGCGGCGGAACGCGTCACGCTTGCCACAACGCTCGCCCCGCTCGGGCGGCGCCCCACGCCACCACGGCCGCCCCGGTCGCGTTGACGGCGACGGCCGGGTCAGTGGCCGACTGGCCAGCTGGCGACAGCGCGATCGCGGGGGAGAACCTGGTGGCCCCCGCGGGCCGCGAGGCCCACCACACCCGATTGGTCCCCTCGCCATCGGTGCCCTGCCAGACCGCGGTCATCGCGCCCTGGGCGTCGGCGGCCAGCTGGACGGTAGTTGCCGCCAGTCGGCCGTGCTCGGAGACGATCTCGGGCGGCAGCCAGGCCTCGGCAGACGAGCTGACGGCGGGGAGGCAGGCGGCACCAAGGAGGAGGAGGAGAGGGACGACTGCGCGGCGGGTTCTGGGCACGCCCAAGGCTATGCGTGACGATACCGAAGGCTGAGGGATCGAAGTCCCGCTCTTCGGGGACCCAGGTCCCCGTGTGGCTCAGACCTTGCGCAGCCGCACGTAGCGCACCGAGTGGTCGCGGTCCTTGCGCAGCACCAGGCTGGCCCGGCCGCGCGTCGGGAGGATGTTGTCGGTCAGGTTGGGGCCGTTGATGGAGTCCCAGATGTGCTCGGCCTCGGCGACGGCCTCGTCGTTGGTCAGGCGCGGCGTACTTCGCGAAGTAGGACGCCGGGTCGCGGAACGCCGTCTCCCGCAGGCGCAGGAACCGCTCGATGTACCACTGCCGGATGGTGCTGGTCTTCGCGTCGACGTAGACGCTGAAGTCGAAGAAGTCGCTGATGGCCAGGCCGGTGCGACCATCGCCCCGCACCCGCGCGGGCTGGAGCACGTTGAGGCCCTCGACGATGACGATGTCGGGCTTCTTGACGACGACCAGTCTCGTCGGGGAGCACGTCGTAGACGAGGTGGGAGTACGTCGGCGCCTCGACCTCGTCCTTCCCGGACTTGATGTCCACGACGAACCGGGTCAGCGCGCGCCGGTCGTAGGACTCCGGGAAGCCCTTGCGGTGCATCAGGCCGCGGCGCTGCAGCTCGTCGTTGGACAGCAGGAAGCCGTCGGTGGTCACGAGCGCGACGTTGGGGTGCTCGGGCCAGTGGGCGAGCATCTGCTGGAGCACGCGGGCGGTCGTGGACTTGCCGACCGCCACCGAGCCGGCGACCCCGATGACGAAGGGCGTGCGGGGCGGGTGGCCGATGCCGAGGAACTGCTCCTGCTCCCGGTGCAGCCGGCCCGCGGCCTCGACGTACAGGCTCAGCAGGCGCGAGAGCGGCAGGTAGACCTGCCGCACCTCCTCCAGGTCGAGCTGGGTGCCGAGGCCCTGCAGCCGGGCGATCTCGTCCTCGGTGAGCGGGTCCTCCATCGTGCCCGCCAGCGCCGCCCAGGCGCGGCGGTCGAGCTCGACGTACGGCGATGCCTCGCGCGGCCCCTCGTCGCGCGACTCGTGGCCCGGCATGCGGCGCATTCTTGCACCCGAGTAGACTCGGGCCTCCATGTGCGGCATCGTGGGGTACGTCGGTGACAAGCAGGCCCAGGGCGTCGTGATCGAGGGGCTCCGCCGGCTGGAGTATCGCGGCTACGACTCCGCGGGCATCGCGTTGATCGAGGCCGGCGCCGTCCACGCCGACAAGCGGGCCGGCAAGCTGGCGAACCTCGAGAAGGCGATCGCCGAGACGCCCCTCCCGGCCTCCACGACCGGCATCGGGCACACCCGCTGGGCCACGCACGGCGCCCCCAACGACGCCAACGCCCACCCGCACCTCGGCCGTCGCGAGCGGGTCGCGCTGGTGCACAACGGGATCATCGAGAACTTCGCGACGCTGCGCGCCGAGCTCGAGGCCGAGGGCCACGAGATGCGCTCGGAGACCGACACCGAGATCGCCGCCCACCTGGTCGAGCGCGAGCTCGACGCCGGCGCCGACCTCACCACGGCGATGCAGCGCGTGTGCCGCCGCCTGGAGGGTGCCTTCACGCTGGTCGCCGTCGACGCCGAGGACCCCGAGCGGGTCGTGGCGGCGCGGCGCAGCTCGCCGCTGGTCGTCGGCCTCGGCGACGGGCGAGAACTTCCTCGGCTCCGACGTCGCGGCGTTCATCGAGCACACCCGCGACGCCCTCGAGCTCGGCCAGGACCAGGTCGTGACGATCACCCGCGAGGGCGTCTCCGTCACCGGCTTCGACGGCTCGCCCGCCGAGGGCAAGCCCTACCACGTCGACTGGGACCTCTCGGCAGCCGAGAAGGACGGCCACGACTGGTTCATGCGCAAGGAGATCTACGAGCAGCCGCACGCGGTCGCCGACGCGCTCCTCGGGCGGCGTACCCCCTCCGGGGCGCTGCAGCTGGACGAGATGCGGCTCTCCGAGCAGGAGCTGCGCAACGTCGACAAGATCATCGTGATCGCCTGCGGGACGGCCTTCTACGCCGGGCTGGTCGCCAAGTACGCCATCGAGCACTGGTGCCGGATCCCGGTCGAGGTCGAGCTGGCGCACGAGTTCCGCTACCGCGACCCGATCCTGACCGCCAACACGCTGGTGGTGGCGATCAGCCAGTCCGGCGAGACCGCGGACACGCTGCAGGCGATCCGCCACGCGCGGGTGCAGGGGTCGCGGGTGCTGGCGATCTGCAACACCAACGGCTCGACCATCCCGCGCGAGTCCGACGCGGTCATCTACACCCACGCCGGCCCCGAGATCGGCGTCGCGTCGACCAAGGGCTTCAGCACCCAGCTCGTCGCGAGCTATCTCCTCGGGCTCTACCTCGCCCAGGTGCGGGGCACGAAGTTCGGCGACGAGATCACCGCGGTCCTCAACGAGCTCGAGAAGATGCCCGCCCACCTCCAGACGCTGATCGACCGCAAGGGCGAGGTCTACGACCTGGCCGCCGAGCTCAAGGGCGCCCGCTCGGTGCTGTTCCTGGGCCGGCACGCGGGCTTCCCGATCGCCCTCGAGGGTGCGCTGAAGCTGAAGGAGCTCGCCTACCTGCACGCCGAGGGCTTCGCCGCCGGTGAGCTCAAGCACGGGCCGATCGCCCTCATCGAGGAGGGGCTGCCGGTCTTCTGCGTCGTCCCTCCCCAAGGGCGCGACCAGCTGCACGACAAGATGATCAGCGCGATCCAGGAGATCCGCGCCCGCGGCGCGCGCACGATCCTGCTGGCGGAGGAGGACGACCCCGCCGTCGCGCCGTACGCCGACTCGGTCATCTACCTGCCGCGCGTGCCGGTGCTGCTCCAGCCGCTGGTCGCCGTCGTACCGCTGCAGCTCTTCGCCTGCGAGCTCGCCACGCTGCTCGGTCACGACGTGGACCAGCCCCGCAACCTCGCCAAGTCCGTCACCGTCGAGTAGCCGGGCAGCGCAGAGATGGCCGTCATCGGCGTCGGCATCGACGTCGTGGAGATCGACCGGTTCGAGGCGTCCCTCGAGCGGACGCCTGGCCTGCGCGAGCGCCTCTTCACGCCCGCGGAGGCCACCCGCGGCCCAGCCTCCCTGGCCGCCCGCTTCGCCGCCAAGGAGGCCGTCGCCAAGGCGCTCGGCGCCCCGGTCGGCATGGCGTGGCACGACGCCGAGGTGGTCTCCGAGGACTCCGGCCGTCCCCTCCTCGAGCTGCGCGGCACCGTCCGCGCCCGCGCCGACGCCCTCGGCGTCACCTCCGTCCACCTCTCCCTCTCCCACGACGCCGGCATCGCGTCGGCGGTGGTCGTCCTGGAGGGCGCCTGAGCGGAGTCGTGTGCCTGAGCCCGCGCTATGCCGCGGCGTGGGGCACACGACCTCGCAGGCCGAGGGCGATCAGGTCTCTCACCACCTCGGCGGGCTCGTGGCGCAGCTCGTACGCCGAGCAGCGGACCGACACCCGCCCGCGAGCCACCAGCCGTCGCGACCGACGGGCGTCGTCCACGTGCTGGAGCACGTCGAGGTGGTGCGGGCCCTCGACCTCCAATGCCAGAGTCGTGCCGTCGGCCAGGTCCCACTCGCAGTCGGTGCGCCGAGGCCGCCCGCCCCGGTCGACGTGTCGACGCTGGCGGTCGGGGAGCGGCAACCCGTGTCGTCGGCACAGACGCCGAATGTCCCCCTCGGCCGCCGAGTGTGCGCCCTCGCCGATGTCTCGCAGGGCGCCGCGCAGCACCGCCGCCCGGCGTAGCGGCTTCAGGTCCGCCAGCCAGCCGCTCATCCGGTCCGCGGTCGTGAGTCGCTGCTGGACCGCGGCTGCCACCACGCCGTACGCCGCTCGCGCGGTCGGTGCCTCGTAGCCCGCGAACAGCAGGACCGCCGGCTCGATCCTGGCCCGAGGGATGCCCGGCCGAGGATCGGCCATCGCCTCGAAGCTGCGCCGGGACCGGAAGAAGTCGACGCCGCGGACGGGTTCGAAGCTGAGCTCGTCGTCGACGAGCACACTCACGTGCCGGCGGTTCCAGCCCTCCAGTCCGTGGCTCGTCGCTGCTGTCAGGCTCCCGAGCATGCTGCGGGGTCCGGCATGCAGCACGGCGAGCCACTCGCGCTGGGTGGGGGTGAGTTCACCGGTGACCGTCGAGAGCACGCGTGGAGTGTGCTCGACCCACCGTCGGGCCAGCACCTCGTTGCGGGCCTGCTCCCAGGCGATTCCGATCCCGTTGAGCTGCCGGCGGGCCACGAGGCCTGCCTGGTCGCGCGCGAGGGCACCGAGCGGGCCGTCCAGTGGAAGCACACCGACCAGGATGGCCTCGCTGGCCTGCGGTCGTGGCGGCTCTCCACAGGGTCTCGGATCCGGTCGGGTCGTGTGCCCCAGACCGCGCCATGCCGCGGCGTCAGGCACACGACCGACTAGTTTGAGCGCATGCTGCGGGCGCACAGGGTGGAGCAGGTGCGAGCGGCGGAGGCGGGCCTGATGGCGGTACTTCCGGAGGGCGCGCTCATGCAACGGGCGGCGCACGGGTTGGCGTACGCCGTGCTCGACCTGCTCGGGCGCGGGTACGGCGCCAGGGTGCTGCTGCTGGTCGGGGCAGGCGACAACGGGGGCGACGCGCTGCACGCCGGTGCGGTGCTCGCCAGGCGGGGCGCGAGGGTCGAGGCGGTGCTGCTCGCGCCCGGGAAGGCGCACGCGGAGGGGCTGGCGGCGCTCACCACGGCGGGCGGCCGGGTCGTGGCGATCGAGGACGCCGAGCGGCCGGACGTCGTGGTCGACGGGATCGTGGGCATCGGCGGGCGGCCCGGGCTGCGCGCCGAGGCCGTTGCGGCGCTGGCGCGCCTCGACGGGGTGCCGATCGTCGCGGTCGACCTCCCGTCCGGCGTCGACGCCGACTCCGGTGAGCTCGACGGCCCGCACGTGCGCGCCACGCTGACGGTCACCTTCGGCACGCACAAGATCGCCCTCCTGGCCGACCCGGCCGCGCAGGCGGCGGGCGCGGTCCACCTCGTCGACATCGGGCTGGCGGCGCCGGACCTCGGCGACGCGAGTCGTCGAGGCGCTGCAGGCGGCCGACGTGGCGGCGCTGCTGCCGGAGCCTGCAGGCAGCGCGCACAAGTACTCCCGCGGCGTGGTCGGGGTCCGCACCGGCTCGGCGCAGTACCCCGGCGCGGCCGTGCTCTCGGTCGCCGGGGCGGGCTGCGGCATGGCCGGGATGGTCCGCTACGACGGGGGCGCCACCGACCACGTGCTGGCCGCGCACCCGGAGACCGTGTCCGGCGAGGGCCGGGTCCAGGCGTGGGTGGTCGGGTCGGGCGGCGGCGACGACGCGGCCGAGGCGCTGGCGCGGTCCAGGCGCGACGGGGTCCCGGTCGTGGTGGACGCCGACGCGCTGGCGGCCGTCGACGGACCCTTCGGAGGGCCGGCCGTCCTCACGCCGCACGCGGGCGAGCTCGCCGCGATGCTCGAGGTGACGCGCGCCGACGTCGAGGGAGCCCCGTTGCGGCACGCGCGCGCCGCGGCCGAACGGTACGCCGCCGTCGTCCTGCTCAAGGGCCGCCGCACGGTCGTCGCCGACCCGCAGCGGCCGCGCCCGGATCAACACCACTGGCGTGCCGTGGCTCGCGACGGCCGGGGCGGGTGACGTGCTGGCCGGACTGATCGGCGCGTTGCTGGCGGGCGGAGCCGAGCCGTTCGACGCCGCGAGCGCCGGGGCGTGGCTGCACGGCGCGGCGGCGACCCTCGCCTCGGACGGCGGCCCCCTCACCGCGTCGGCCGTCGCGGCGGCCCTGCCGCAGGCCGTCCGCAGCGTCCGGACAGCCTGACCGGCGCACCGACCCGGCTGAGAGGATCGTGCCCATGACCGCGCACGCCGAGATCGTCGTCGACCTCGACGCGATCCGGCACAACGTGCGGGTCCTCACCGACCTGGTGGCGCCCGCGGCGGTCATGGTGGTGGTCAAGGCCGACGGCTACGGGCACGGCATGCTCCCCGCCGCCCGCGCCGCTCGCGAGGCCGGCGCCGCATGGCTCGGCGTCGCGACGCTCGACGAGGCGCTCACGCTGCGGCGTGCCGGCGACCGGGGGCGGCTGCTGTGCTGGCTCACCGTGCCGGGCGAGGAGTACGCCGACGCGCTGGCCGAGGACATCGAGGTGACGGCGTACTCCCTCGCCGAGCTCGACGAGATCGCCGCCGCCGCCCGCGCGACCGGGCTCCGGGCGAGCGTCCAGCTCAAGGCCGACACCGGCCTGTCCCGCGGGGGAGCGGCGATGGCCGACTGGGCGCCTCTGGTCGCGCACGCCCGTCGGCCTCGAGGTCGACGGCACCATCGACGTCACCGGCATCTGGTCGCACTTCGCGTGCAGCGACGAGCCGGAGCACCCGGCGAACGCGGCGCAGGAGGCGTTGTTCGCAGAGGCGCTGGCGGTGGCCGGGGAGGCCGGCCTGCGCCCGCAGCTGCGCCACCTCGCCAACTCCGCGGCGGCGGTGCTGCGGCCGAGCAGCCGCTACGAGGTGGTGCGGTGCGGGATCGCGGCGTACGGCCTCGACCCGGCGCCCGGGCGCCCCGAGACGGCCGCGCTCGGTCTGCGGCCCGCGATGACCGTGCGGGCCACCCTGGCGCTCAGCAAGTCGATCCACCCCGGCGCCGGCGTCTCCTACGGGCACACCTGGGTCGCCGACCGCGACACGACGGTGGGCCTGGTGCCGGTGGGGTACGGCGACGGCGTGCCCCGGCACGCCGGCAACCGCGCCGAGGCGTGGGTCGCCGGACGTCGCCGGAAGGTGCGCGGCCGGGTCTGCATGGACCAGCTCGTGGTCGACCTCGACGGCGACCTGCCCCCGCCGGGCAGCGAGGTCGTGCTGTTCGGCCCGGGTGACGACGGAGAGCCGACGGCACAGGACTGGGCCGAGGCCTGCGACACGATCAACTACGAGATCGTCACGCGGATCGGCGGCCGGATGAGCCGTCGCTACGAGCACGAGACCTCCCCGGGAGCCACCCGATGAGGACACGCGGCAAGCTGATCGGGCTCGCCGCCGGCGCCGCCGGCGTGGCGGCAGCCGGTGTCGCGGCCCGCTTCGTGCAGCGTGGCCGGCAGATATCGCACCGCGACGTCGGTGACCACCTGCCGTTCGGGAGCCTGCGCAGCGTGCCGATCACCGTCGTCGCCGACGACGGACTCCCGCTGCACGCGGAGGTCGACGAGCTCGACCCCGAGCTCGCCTCCACGGCCCTCGACCGGCGTCGTGAAGAGCTCACTCCGACGCTGGTGTTCGTGCACGGCTACGCGCTCGACCTGGACTGCTGGCACTTCCAGCGCGCGGGCTACCGGGGCCAGGCCCGGCTGGTCCTCTACGACCAGCGCTCGCACGGGCGTTCGGCGCGCTCGCCCGACCACCGCGCCACGATCGAGCAGCTCGGCAGCGACCTCAAGCGGGTGCTCGACGACCTGACCGGCGTCGAGCCGGTGATCCTCGTCGGGCACTCGATGGGCGGGATGACCGTCATGTCGCTCGCCGAGCGGCACCCCGAGCTCTTCGGCACCAAGGTCGTCGGGGCCGCGCTGATCGCGACCAGCGCCGGCGGGCTCGACATCGGCCGGATCCTGTTCCCGCTGCTGCCGGCCGGCATGGGTCCCGGCATCGTCACGCGTCTGGTGAGCACCCTGTCGCGGGGCTCGGGGCTCGTCGACCGGCTGCGTGCGGTCGGGCGGGACGTCGCACGCGTCATCGTCGACACCTACGCGTTCGGCAGCGGCGACGTGCCGGCGTCGTACGTCGACTTCACCTACGACATGCTCGACAGGACGCCGTTCAGCGTGGTCGCCGACTTCTTCCCGGCCTTCGCGAGCCTCGACCACTGGACCCACCTCGAGCACCTCGCCCGGGTCCCCACGTCGGTCATCTGCGGCACCCGCGACAAGATCACCAGCGTCGGCCACAGCCGCAAGCTCCACGCCGCCATCGACGGCTCGGAGCTGCTGGAGTGCCGCGACGCCGGCCACATGGTCGTGCTCGAGAGCCACACCGAGGTCAACGACGAGCTCGACCGCCTCATCGCGCGCGTGGTCGCCCGGCTCGCCGACGAGGCCGGAGACGGCCGGCGGTGAGTCGCGCGTGACGGTCGAGGTCCGACGCGTCGGGCCGGAGGCCGCGCCCGACGTGCACGCGGTGGTCCGGGCGGCGTTCGTCGCGCGGCCGGTGCTCGACCCGCCGGCCGACGCGCTGAGCGAGACGGTGGAGTCCATCGCCGCAGCCCTGCAGGTGCACGGCGGGCTGCTCGCGATCCACGACGACGAGCCCGCCGGCGCCCTCGTGCTGGACCCCGACGGCGACACGCTGTTCCTGCGCCGCGTGGGTGTCGTGCCCTACGCACAGCACCTCGGCGTCGCCGCCGAGCTCGTCGCCGCCGCCCTGGAGGCCGCGGTCGGGTTCCGGCGAGTGGCCGTGCTGGCCCGGGAGGAGCTGCCGGGCACGGTGAGGTTCTGGCGGCACGAGGGGTTCTCCGAGGTCGGTGGCGAGTCGCCGTACGTCCGGCTCGAGCGACCGGCCCCCTCGGCGTTCGACGTCCCCGACGCCGACGCCATGCGGGTGCTCGGGCGCGACCTGGCGGCTCGGTTGGGTGCGGGCGACCTCGTCCTGCTCTCGGGAGGGCTCGGCGCGGGCAAGACCACGCTCACGCAAGGTCTCGGCGAGGGGCTCGGCGTGCGCGGCGGCGTCACCTCGCCGACGTTCGTGATCGCCCGGGTGCATCCCTCGTTGGTCGGCGGGCCCGCGCTCGTCCACGTCGACGCCTACCGGCTCGGCGGCATCGAGGAGCTCGACGACCTCGACCTCGACGCGTCGCTCGGGCGAGGCGGTGACCGTCGTGGAGTGGGGCAGCGGTGTCGCCGAGGTGCTCGACACGTCGCGGCTGGAGGTGCGGATCTCGCGCGCCGAGGGCGGCGACGCCGACGCGGACCACGATCCGCGTCGGGTCCTGGTGGCGCCGGTCGGCCCTCGCTGGCTGCGAGACTGATCCGGTGCTGACCGTCGCGCACCTGTCCGACCCGCATCTCGGCAACCGTCCAGGCGTCGCCGACCGCAGCCGCCGGGTCGCGGCGGCGGTCGAGCAGATCCGCCCCGACGTCGTCGTGGTCACCGGCGACGTCGCCGACCACGGTCGGCCGGAGGAGTACGCCGAGGCCTTGGCCGTCCTCGGGACCCTGCCGGCGCCGGTGCTGTGGGGCACGGGCAACCACGACGTACGCGGACCCTTCGCCGAGGCCCTCCTCGGACGACGGCGGCCGGGGCGCCCAGCGATGAGCCGCTCGACGCGGCGTACGACGTCGCCGGTCACCGCTTCCTGATGGCCGACTCGCTCGTGCCCGCGCCGCCCGGCGAGCGCATCGACCACGGCGTGCTGTCGCCGCGGACCCTGGAGTGGCTCGACGACGAGCTGGCCTCGTCGTCGCTGCCGACGTTCGTGTGCCTGCACCACCCGCCGCTACCCCGTCGGCGTGCCCTGGATCGACGCCTATCCTGCTGCGCGAGCCCGAGTCGCTCGAGGCCGTCGTCGCCGCCCACGGCCACGTCGTCGCGACCCTGGTCGGGCACGTCCACATGGCCGCTGCCAGCACCTTCGGCGGCCGCCCGCTGCTCGTCGGCGGTGGGATCTCCTCGACCATCCCGCTCGACGCCGAGGGCCTGCCCAGGCTGTGGCTCGATGCTCCCCCGACCTTCGCGGTCCACCTCCTCGACGAGGGCCGGCTCACCACGCAGTGGCGGTCGCTGCCCGTGACGGCCCTGCTCACCCTGGACACCGCCACCCCGCTGGTGTCCGTCGCCCTCCACGACGGCGACGACGTCGTCGCCGAGGCGAGCGCAGACCAGCCGATGCGCCACGGCGAGCAGCTCGCGCCGCTGATCGACCGGGTGATGAGCGGAGGCCGGCGTCGTGCGGCAGGACCTCACCGCCATCGGCGTCGGCGTCGGGCCGGGCCCGTTCACCGGCCTGCGGGTCGGGCTGGTCACCGCCCGCACGCTGGGGTTCGTGCTGGAGATCCCGGTCTACGGCGTCTGCTCGCTCGACGTCCTGGCGGTTGAGGCCGTCGACACCGGGTCGGTGGTCGGCGACTTCGTCGTGGCCACCGACGCCCGGCGCAAGGAGGTCTATCTCGCGTCGTACGACGACGCCGGCCGCCGCCTCGACGGGCCGGCCGTGCTGCGGCCGGCCGATGCCGCGACCGAGCTGCCGGTCGCGGGGGAGGGGCCGCGGCTCTACCCGGAGGCCTTCCCGCACGCCGTCGGGCCGACGCGCCCGAGCGCCGGGTGGCTGGCCCGGGCGCTCACCGACGAGCGCGCCGACCTGCTCGACCCCGAGCCGCTCTACCTGCGCCGGCCGGACGCCGACGAGCCGGCTGCCCGACCACCGGGATGAGGGTTCGCCGAGCCGTCATCGGCGACGCGCTGCGGGTCGCCGAGCTCGAGGAGCGCAACCTCGGCCCCGACGCGTGGCCCTTCGGGCTGGTCGCGATGGGTGTGGGCGGCGAGGTGCCGACGACGCACTGGTGGGTCGCCGAGACCGACGGCAAGGTGGCCGGGCACGCGGTGGTCAGCGTGGTGGCCGAGATCGCCGAGCTCCAGCGGATCTCGGTCGACGCGGCGTACCGCCGCGGTGGCGTGGCCAGCGCCCTGCTCACCGCCGTCGAGCGTCTGGCGGTCGAGCAGGGCGCCGAGCGCGTCCTCCTCGAGGTGCGGGAGGACAACGCGGGCGCCCGCTCCTTCTACGTCGCGCGTGGCTACGCCACGCTCGACCGGCGCCCGCGCTACTACGCCGACGGCGCCACCGCCGAGGTCATGGAGAAGCATCTCCCGACCAGCTCCTCGGCGGTGGCGCCTGCGTAGCTACCGGCCCGTCCCAGCCCGAACTGGGGAAGTGGGTCGGATCAGGGCTGGTAGTACGTCGGGTTGGGCACCTGGAAGCGGTGCTCGGCGTTGCCGCCCAGCAGGTCGGCCGGCTGGTCGCCGACGTTCCACAGGATGCGCAGCTTGCGGTTCTGCTTGATCTGCGCGCGGGTCGCGGCCTTGTCGGTCGAGGCGTAGACGTTGTTCTTCCCGAACACCCAGTCGTAGCGCTTGTTGAGGTTCTTCCGGGTCGGGCCGAGCTCGCTGGCCGGGCGCTCGGTGATCGCGATGACGACGCAGCCGCCCTTCTTGGCCTTGCGCACCATCTTGGCCATCGCCGGCACCGACGGGAACTTCTTCTTCGTCACCCAGGTGTCGCGCAGCGCGGGGTCACCTGCGAAGCCGCTGCCCTTGTCCTGCAGGTCGTAGGTCCACAGCAGGGTGTCGTCGACGTCGAAGACGACGGCCGGGTTCTTGGCGTTCTTGCCCTTCTTCGCCTTCTGGCACTGCGTCTTGATCTTGGCCGCCGTGTCGCTGGTCTTGGCCTTCAGCTCCTTCACGAACGCCGACTTGTTGCGGTTGGCGACGCCGCCGTCGGCGTTGTAGTAGGCGCGGATGGTCGCTTTCGGCGGAGTCGACGTTCGCGATGTTCTCCCCGCCGACCGTCAGCCCGCTCGAGCCGTCCGGCTGCATCGTGAACGACGTCTTCGGCGCCAGCGCCGGCTCGCTCACGCCCGGCAGGTTGGCGCTGGGCAGGTAGTACGTCGGGTTCGGCAGCTTGAGCGTCTTGTCGGCGTACCCGCCCATCAGGTCGGAGAACTGGTCGCCGACGTTGAGGACGATGTCGAAGCTCTTGTCGCCGGCACCCTTGAGGTCGGTCTCGATGTGCTTGCGGGTGCCTGCCTTGTACTCCACCGTCGTGCACGCCGTCACGACGGCGCAGGTGACGTAGTCGGGCTTCGCGGTGCCCGGCCACTTGGTGAAGAAGCGCTCCGGCGCGAAGGCGGTGAAGCCGACCTTGGTGAGGTTGGCGAGCGTGGCGGCGCGCTGGCTGTCGCTGCGGCCGGTCACGCCGAAGACGGCGAAGCCCTTGGCGGCCGCGGCGTTGGCGAAGGCGACCATGCCGGGGACGGCGGGGAAGCGCTGCTCCTGCACCCAGGTGTTCTGGAGCGCGGGGTCGTAGTCGAACCCCATCGCGCCGTCCTCCATGTCGTAGGTCCAGAGGACCGTGTCGTCGGTGTCGAGCACGATCGCGGGGATCTTGCCGGCGGCCGTGACGGTTGTGTACGCCGCGTCGAGGTACGCCGCCTGCGCGTCGGTGAGCGCCTTGATCTCACTGATGTAGGGCGAGGCGGTCTTGTCGGCGATGCCGTTGGTGGCCTTGTAGTAGGTGCGAACCGTGTCCTTGACGATGTCGAGGTTCGGGATCGCCTTGCCCTTGGCGTTGGTGCCGGACGAGCCGTCGGCCGCCATCGTGAACGACGTCCTCGGGCCGATCGCGGGCTCGGTGGTGTCCGGAGCGGCGTACGACGGGGCCGTGACGCCGGCGACGAGGGCGGCGGTGGCGGCCAGCGCGACCGCGCCGCCGCTGCGGCGCCCGAGAGTGAGTGTGTGGTGCACGAGTGTCTTGCCTTTCGTTCGGTGGTGCCGAAGGAGGTGGACGAGCGGTGAGACGCTCCCACTCGTCCCTTTGTTCACGTCGAGGTTCACCTCGACCACTGGTGCGGGAGGATGGCGCCCGTGAGCGACGGCCCCCTGGTGCTCGGCATCGAGACCTCGTGCGACGAGACCGGCGTGGGCATCGTCCGCGGCGACACCCTCCTCGCCGACGCGGTGGCCAGCAGCGTCGACGAGCACGCCCGCTTCGGCGGCGTGGTGCCGGAGGTGGCCTCGCGGGCCCACCTGGAGGCGATGGTGCCGACGATCGAGCGCGCCGCCGAGACCGCCGGGATCCGTCTCGCACGAGGTCGACGCGCTCGCCGTCACCAGCGGACCCGGGCTGGCGGGCGCGCTCCTGGTCGGGCGTCGCCGCCGCCAAGGCCCTCGCGATCGGCCTCGGCAAGCCGCTCTACGGCGTCAACCACCTGGCCGCCCACGTGGCCGTCGACCAGCTCGAGCACGGCCCGCTGCCCGAGCCGTGCCTGGCGCTGCTGGTCTCGGGCGGGCACTCCTCCCTGCTCCAGGTCACCGACGTCACCGACGGCATCGACCCGATGGGCGCGACGATCGACGACGCGGCGGGAGAGGCGTTCGACAAGGTGGCCCGACTGCTCGGGCTGCCGTTCCCGGGCGGCCCGCACATCGACCGGGTCGCGCGCGACGGCGACGCGGCGTACGTCGACTTCCCCCGCGGGCTGACCGCCCGGAAGGACCTCGAGCGGCACCGCTTCGACTTCTCGTTCTCGGGGCTCAAGACGGCCGTCGCGCGCTGGGTCGAGGCCCGCGAGCGGTCCGGCGAGCCGGTGCCGGTCGCGGACGTGGCGGCGGCGTTCCAGGAGGCGGTCTGCGACGTGCTGGTCCGCAAGGCGCTCGACGCGGCGGCCGCGTCCGGGATCGACGACCTGCTCATCGGCGGCGGGGTCGCCGCCAACAGCCGGCTCCGCGCGATGGCGCTGGAGCGAGCGGCACGCGTCGGCGTCCGGGTCCGGGTCCCGCGCCCCGGGCTGTGCACCGACAACGGCGCGATGGTCGCGGCCCTGGGCGCCGAGATGGTCACCCGCGGCCGCCCGCCCTCGCCGCTCGCCCTGCCCGCCGACTCGTCCCAGCCGGTGACGCAGGTGCTGGCGTGACGCGGCGACTGACTGCGCGGCGCTGTGGTCGCCTAGGCCGGGCTGGCCGCCCCCTAACCGACCACAGCACCGCGGTAGTCGGTCACCATCCGACGGTCTGCAGGATGACGGGGGGTCGATCTCGTCGCCGGCCCGCGGTCGACGGCGAGCTCCATCGTGCCGTCGGTGCCGAGGCGGACGACGGACCAGTCCAGCCCCTCGCGCACCACGACCAGGACGTGGGAGTCGTCCTCCCAGGCCCACTGCGTGGCGAACACCTGGTGCTGCTCGTCGGCGATCAGGTCCAGGAACACCCTGCCGTCGGCGGCGTCGAGCAGGGTGATCTGGCCCTCGCCGTTGCCGCTGCCCACCGAGCCGATGCCGAGGGCGGCCGCGCCGGTGGGGGAGAAGGCGACGACCCGGTTGTCGCAGGTCTTCCACACCTCGTCGCGGCTCTCGGAGTCGCGCACGCTCGTGCAGGTGGTCAGGTCGTCGTTGAACCGGGTGATGCCGGCGTAGCGATCCGCCGACCAGGCCGTCAGCCGCTGGATCTTGTCGTCGACCACGTCGACGATGCCGTGCGAGGTGGTGAACAGGGCCTGTTGCCGCTCGCCCAGGGTGTTGACGAAGACGGTGCAGCCGCCGCCCTCGGGCTCGGCCTCGCGGCAGTCCTCGGCCGTCACGGCCACCGCGTCGTAGGGGCCGGCCGCGGTGATCGGTGCCATGGAGAAGGTGTCCGCGCCGCCGTCCTGCATGATCGTCACCTGCCCGTCGGGCTGGGAGAACGCGACGACCTCGCCGAGCGGAGAGGTCGTGAGGTCGCCGTCGAGGTCGAAGAGCACCTGCGCGGACATGCCGTCGGCGGGGACGAACCGCGCGAAGCCGTTGCCCTCGCCGTCGCGGGTGGCGACCACCCAGCCCTCGCCCAACGGGGCGAGCCCGGTGGTGCCGTCGGGGAGCACGCCGGCGACCGTCGAGCCGTCGGCGCGGTGTACGTCGACGCCCTCGGCCCAGTCGATCTTCGGGGCGTCGCCGACCGGCAGCGCCGCGATGTCGATCGGCCGCCGTTCGGTGTCGCCCGTCGGCTCGGCGGAGTCCGTCGGCTCGGGGTCGGCACTCTCCGTCGCCTCGGTGGGCGTGCTGGTGGCGGTCGCCGTGGCCGGCCCGGGGACGGGCCCGCCATCGAGTGCACGGGTGGCGACCACGGCGGTCGGGACGATCACGGCGGCCGCGACGGCCAGAGCGGCCCCGGCGGCGACACGCCGCCGGCGGCGTACGGTGCGCGCCTTGGTCTGGACGTCGTCGAGCCCCAGGGGGCTGGCGTGCAGCGGGTCGACCGTCCCGTGGAGCGCACGGTTGAGGGCACGCTCGTCGTCGTCGAACTGGTTGTTCGAGGTCGGGCTCATCGGGGTCGCTCCTCTCCGGAGTCGTAGGGATTGAGTGACTCGGGTGCTCGCTCGCGCAGGGCGGCGAGCGCCCGGCTGGCCTGGGACTTCACGGTGCCGACCGAGATGCCGAGCACGTCGGCGGTCTCGGCCTCGCTGAGCTCTTCGTAGTAGCGGAGCACCACCACCGCCCGTTGCTTCGGCGGCAGCGACTGCACGAACGACCACAGGGCCGCGTCGTGCACCGAGCCGGGTCGGTCGGGGTCGATGCGGTCGGGCACGGCCTCCACGGCGACCTCACGCTTCTTGAACGCGCGCCGCCAGAGCGAGTTGTTCTCGTTGACCAGGATCCGCCGCACGTAGCCGTCGACGGCCTCGCGCTCGCGGACCCGCCCCCAGGACAGGTACAGCTTGGCCAGCGCCGTCTGCAGCAGGTCCTCGGCGTCGGCGCGGTTGCCGGTCAGCGCGTACGCCGTGCGGAGCAGGGCAGGCTGGCGCGCCGCGAGGTACGCCGCGAAGTCCTCGTCGTGGTCGCGGCTCAGGACCGGGGCTCCGGTCCGCTCGGCGATGGCATGCACGTGATCCTCCCTCCCTGTCGCCCCCAAGACGCGGAGACCGGCGGGCAGGTTGCAAAATTGTCAGCGCTGCTTGACGACCTCGGTCCGGCAGCGGGCGCGGATGACGGTCAGCGAGCGGAACTCCTCGTCGGCGGGGTTGGCACAGTTGGTCTCGATCTGGACGCGCGTCGTGCCCCCGATGAGCTGCCGCCTGACGTCGGGCGGCAGCACCCACGGCGGCGGGAACGGCTCGCGCGCCTCTCGCTCGCCCGCCCCCACGGCCGGTGTCTGCGTCGGACGCGACGGCTCGGCGGGATCCGGCAGACCGCCTCCGGTGAGCGCCAGCGTGGGTACGGCGACTGCAGCCACGGCCGCGGCGGCCAGGAGCATTCCCGTCCGTCGCCGGGTGCGCCGCCGGCGTCGGAGGCCGACCACGTCGGCGTACGTCGTCCGGGCCGGGAGGTCGGCGGACGCCCTCGCCAGCGCGTGGAGCGTGCGGGCCCGCGCCTCCGCCGCGTCGACGGCCAGCAGCCCGGCCAGGTCGTCGACCGCCCTTGCCGACCCGGGCGCCGCGTCGAGCAGACCCAGGACGGCGTCGACGCGGTCGCGGGGCTCCAGGGACGAGAGGTAGTCCCAGACGACGGGCTCGTCACTGCCGGCGGGGGTCGGGGGCAGCTCCGAGGCCATCGCCGTCCGCGCCGCGTCCTCGAGCGACGAGCCCTCGGTGTGGACGCTCGCCGACGCCGCGACGGCTGCCTCGCGCACGAGGCTCCGGCTGCGGGCGGCATCGCCGGTGAGGGCGTACGCCGTCTGCCGCAGCGCTGGCTCGCGAGCCTCCAGCCAGGCCGCGAAGTCGGTCATCACCGGCTCGCGAACCGGTAGCGGGACATGCCGATCACGTCCCCGGACATGGGCGGGGTCGCTCGGGTGACCTCTCCGTCGGCCACAGCGATCCGCAGGATGGCGCTCTCGCCCTGGTCCACCGCCAGTGCGAGGACGGTCTCCGGGTCCTCCCAGCGCACGTCGAGCACGCCCGGTGCCGGTGAGTCCCAGTCGATCTCGCGCACGAGGGCGCCGGTGCGCGCGTCGAGGACCGCGTTGACCAGCCGGGTGCGGGTCGCGCCGACGGCGACCAGGTATCTCCCGTCGGGGCTGAGCGCGCCGGGCTGCCAGTCGGGCGACGACCACTGCACGCGGCCGAGCAGGTCGACGACGACGGCGCCGTCCTCCGAGACGGCCGCGACGAGACCGTCGTCGGCGACGGACGTGGCCACCCGCAGGCCGGTGAGCCGGCGCGGCGTCGACCTGAGGTTGGTCACCCACACGCCGTCCGAGGCGTTGAGGACCACCACCTCGCCTGCGATCCCGACGATCCGGGCCGTCCGGTCGATCTGCTGGCGCTCCGCTCCACGGTGCAGCACGAGGCGGTCGGCCCCGCGTCGTTCGAGCCAGGCGATCGTGGACCCGTCCGGCGCGACCGCCGGCTCGCCGAGGGTCGGCCAGGCGCCGTCGATCTGCCCCGACGCGTCGACCCGGTAGAGCTGGTCGCCCGCGTCGCGCGAGCGTGGTGACGTAGACGTCGTCGTCGAAGCGGACCGCTGACCGCGGTCGCAGCACGGGCAGCTGGGTCCGGGAGCCGTCGGGGTCGTGCAGCACGTCCTCGACCAGGTAGGGGATGCCCGGCAGGCCGGTGCGCTCGTAGCGGCCCAGGGGGCCGAACGGCGCGCGCTGGTCCGAGCTCAGCGCAGCGGGCGCCTTCGCGGGCTCCGTGGGGCCGACCCCGAAGGCCGCCGCGAGGCCGACGCCGGCGACGAGGACGGCAGCGGAGCCGCCGACCAGCAGCAGCCGCCGCCTGCGGCGCAGGCCGGCGGCGGTGGCCTCGACCTCCTCGCGCGGCACCGGACGGTACGCCGCCGCGTCGGCCCGTGCGGTCAGTGCCTCGCTCAGCAGCCGGCCGGGATCCGGGGCCGCGGTCGACGGGCCCCGAGGGGTCGCGTCGCGCCGGCGTACCTCCGCGAGCAGCGCAGCGACGGCGGCAACCGCCTCGGCGTCGGCCGCCCGGACGGCGCCGGGTGCGAGGCGCAGCAGCCGGCCGGCCCCCGCGTCGTCCAGCCCCTCGTGGCGGGTCAGCACCGCGGCCGCACGGATCTGGGCAGGCAGCCGCGCCACCGCCTCCCAGGCCGCCAGCGACAGGTCGTCGGGGAGCGGGTGCCCGTCGAGCGTGGAGGCGCTCACGCTGCCGTCCCAGCGCCGGCGACGGCAGGCGTCGACGAGCAGGTTGCGCGCGGTGTCGTCCGCGGCGAGCGCACCGATCCCCGACCAGGTGGCGTCCATCCGGGGCAGCACCTCCCGCACCAGGTCGCGTGCGGCGGCCTCGTCGGCAGTCAGCAGCACGGCCAGCCGGTGGAGGGCGGGCTCGCGCGCGTCGCACCAGCTGCGGAACCCGTCGTCATCGGTCACCGACGCCGGCGGCTCGGCGTGCCGCTGCCGCATCGCTCGCCCCTCTCTGGCCGTCTTCTATGGTGACACCCACGTCCAGGTGACCGGTGGTTCGACGTCAAGAGGAGATCGGATGCAGCAGGTTCAGGCGGTGATCGCCCGGGGCAAGGGCGCGCCGGTGTCGATCGAGACCATCAACGTGCCGGATCCCGGCCCCGGCGAGGCCGTGGTGCGGATCCAGGCGTGCGGGGTCTGCCACACCGACCTGCACTACCGCGAGGGCGGCATCAACGACGACTTTCCCTTCCTGCTCGGTCACGAGGCGGCCGGCGTCGTCGAGTCGGTCGGGCCGGCGGTGTCGGGCCTGGAGGCAGGCGACTTCGTGGTGCTCAACTGGCGTGCCGTCTGCGGCAGCTGCCGGGCCTGCCTGCGCGGTGAGCCGTGGTACTGCTTCGCCACCTTCAACGCGACCCAGAAGATGACCCTGACCGACGGCACCGAGCTCAGCCCGGCTCTCGGCATCGGCGCCTTCGCCGAGAAGACACTCGTCGCTGCCGGGCAGTGCACGAAGGTCGACCCGTCGGCACGGGCCGCCGCGGTCGGCCTGCTGGGGTGCGGCGTGATGGCGGGCCTCGGCGCGGCCATCAACACCGGCAACGTCACCCGCGGCCGCAGCGTCGCTGTGATCGGCTGCGGCGGCGTCGGCATGGCCGCGATCGCCGGCTCGGCCCTGGCCGGCGCGTCACCGATCATCGCCGTCGACCTCGACGACCGGAAGCTCGAGCTCGCCAAGAAGATGGGCGCCACCGCGGTGGTCAACTCGAAGGAGACCGACCCCGTCGCCGCGATCCAGGAGCTCACGGGCGGCTTCGGCGCCGACGTCGTCATCGAGGCCGTCGGGCGCCCGGAGACCTGGAAGCAGGCGTTCTACGCCCGCGACCTCGCCGGCACCGTCGTCCTCGTCGGGGTGCCGACGCCCGACATGAAGGTGCCCGACATGCCGCTCATCGACGTGTTCGGCCGCGGTGGCTCGCTGAAGTCCAGCTGGTACGGCGACTGCCTGCCCAGCCGTGACTTCCCCATGCTCGTGGACCTCTACCAGCAGGGCCGGCTCGACCTCGATGCGTTCGTGTCCGAGGAGATCGGCCTCGGCGACGTCGAGGCGGCGTTCGAGAAGATGCACCACGGCGACGTCCTGCGCTCGGTCGTGCTCTTCGACGATCGTGCGGTCGAGTGAGCGGCGCCCGCGTCGACCACGGGGTCACCAGCGGCACGTTCTCCCTCGACGGCGAGACCTTCGAGGTCGACAACAACCTCTGGGTGGTCGGTGACGACGACGAGTGCGTGGTGATCGACGCCCCGCACGACGCCGACGCCATCCTCGCGCTGGTGGGGAAGCGTCGCCTGAAGGCGATCATCTGCACCCACGCCCACGACGACCACGTCCGCGTCGCTCCCGAGGTCCGGGAGCGTGCGGGCGCGCCGATCCTGCTGCACCCGGCCGAGCGGCCGCTGTGGGAGCTGACGCACCCCGACCTGCTGTGGGACGTCGACCTCTCCGACGGTCAGCGGATCGAGGTCGGCGGCATCGGATTGACCGTTCTGCACACCCCCGGGCACGCCCCCGGAGCGGTGTGTCTCTATGCAGCCGAGCTCGGTTGTGTCTTCACGGGCGACACCCTTTTCCAGGGCGGTCCGGGCGCGACCGGGCGATCCTTCAGCGACGCCGAGCTGATCGTGGAATCCATCCGCACCCGCCTTTTCACGCTCACGGACGCCACGATCGTGCACACCGGCCATGGTCCGGACACCTCCATCGCCGCCGAGCGCGCTGCCTTGGCAAAGACCTGAAGCTCCGAGCGACGGATCCGAAAGTGTGTGACCAGGGTCCGCAACCGATTCCGAAGGAGGGGACACAAGTAGCCCCTGGTCCAGCCCACTTCGTTAAATTCCGCCAACTAGTTTGGCGTGAGTGTGCTAGCGGGGCATATGGTGTCCCAGCAACCATTCGAAACCGGGGGGTATCACTATGGTTCAGCAAGAGGCGCCCATGCGCGCCAGCAAGTCCGGGGGACTCTCGCGTCGCACCGTCACGCGCGGGATGGCGTGGACGGTTCCTGCGGTCGCAGTCGCGACTGCGGCCCCAGCCTTCGCCACAGCCTCAGGTTCGGTGAACCTCGGGTTCCTCGGCGCCTGCAAGCTGCCGGGCGCCAGCTGCGAGGGCGAGGTGTTCATCAAGAAGGGCTACATCTTCAAGTTCAAGATCACCACCACGCTCAACTGCTCGACGACGCTGTCGAACTTCGTCATCACGACGGAGTACCCCGACGGCTCGCCCGGCCCGGAGCTCGACTACGAAGCCTCTCCGACGGTGGAGAACAACACGATCCTGCTCGCGGGCTTCCAGAGCTCGGACAGCGCCAACCAGGGCTTCGACGTCTTCATCACGTTCAACTTCACCGACTGCGATGGCGACCTCGGCAGCGGCACCGCGAGCTTCACCGTGCCGGCGACGCCGCCGTGCTTCGAGTGCGACCTGCCGGCCTGATCGTCGGCTAGATCGGTTCGACGAGCAGCGCGACCCCAGACCCGGCCCGCCGGGTCAGGACCAGGGTCGCGCTGTTCGCTCCGGACAGCGCGAGGCGTCGGCGCAGGGAAGCAGGGTCGATCGCGACCCCGCGCTTCTTGATCGACAACACGCCGATGTCGCGCGCCCGCAGGGCGGCCTTGAGCTGCTTTTCCCGGAACGGCAGTTCCTCGACAACCCGGTACGCACGCGCGAAGGGTGACCGGAACCCCATGTCCGACGTCACGTACGCGATGTGCGCGTCGAGGAGGCCGCCCTGCACCCCGGCGGCCACCGCGGTGACCAGCCGGGCCCGGATCACCGCGCCGTCCGGCTCGTAGAGGAACTCCCCGACGGCGCGCACCGGTCGGCGCTGCCCGTCGTACGGGTCGTCCTCCTCGGTCATCGTGGCCAGTCCGCCCCGTCCGATGATGGTCGCGCGCCGCTTCGCCGTGGCCAGCGGAGCGCTCCACAGCGCCGCCTCCTTCACCTCGCCCTCGACGCTGACCCACTCGGCCTCCACGTCCTCGGGCACCAGCGCGTGGGGGATGCCCGGGGCGACCTTGACGACCGCCACCGGGCGCGGCCGGGCCAGCAGCCCGGCGACGAACGACCAGGGCGGGGTCCAACCCTCGGCGTCCATCACCCGGCCGCGACCCGAGCGGCGCGCCGGGTCGGCGAAGACGGCCCCGAACGGCGAGACGTCCACCGTGGTCACGTCGGCCACCATCACCGCGCCCCCGAGTCCGAGGGCGGCGAGGTTGGCCTCGGCGATCGCGACCCGGACCGGGTCCTGGTCGATACCGGCCGCGGTGAGCCCCGCCCGCGCGAACGCCACCAGGTCGCCACCGATCCCGCAGCCCAGGTCGGCGACCGAGCCGACCTGCGCGGCGACCAGCCGGGCCGCGCGGTGGTCGGCGACGCGGGTCCGGGTCGACTGCTCGAGCCCGTCGGGGGTGAAGTACATGCGAGCGGCGTCGCCGCCGAACTTCGTGGTGGCCCTGCGACGCAGCGAGGCCTGGGTAAGGGCGGCCGCCGCCTGCTCCGGCGTCGCGGACGGCGCGCCGGCGCGCAGCCCCGACGCCGCGGTCACCGGGTCGTCCTCGTGCTGGGCCTGCGCCAGGGTGGCCGCCGCCAGCAGCTGCTGGCCGTCGTCGGTCAGCAGCCACCGGAAGGTCTCGAGGTCCACGCGGGCATCCTGTCAGTGGTTCGCGGTGGGGGTCTCGACTGATCGCGTCTTGGTGGTCGAGCTCAGTCGAGACCTCGCTGCTCGACCACCGGTACCTGCCGTTGGTTGAGGAAGGACGAAGTCCTGTCTCGAAACCCGGTGAGGCGATCGACCGCGTCGGGATGGTCTCGACTGATCGCTCGCTCCGCTCGCTGCTCGACCACCGGTACGTGCTGCCTGCTCGACCACCGGTACCTGCCGGTGGTTGAGGAAGGACGAAGTCCTGTCTCGAAACAGTGAGGATGGTGGGTGCCGGGTCTGGGGTCTGACCTATCTCGAAACTGGCTGCCCCGGTGGGGTGTGTCTTGATGTGGACCTGTCGGCCCTGGACTCGGCGCCTGTCCTAGATGTCCAGGCCGGGCGGGTGTGACCTCATAGGACCTTGACGAGTCTCATCACTGTTTTGTCCGCCCGACCTGGCTTGGTCATCCCTCACCAGTAATGAAGGAGACCCGACCAGCATGAGCGCGACCACACTCCAGACACAAGCCGTAGACCGGCCCCGCGTAGTGGCGGGGGTTGATACCCACCAGCGGACCCATCACGTGGCCCTGATCGACACCAGCGGGCGTCGGCACGGTGACCGGGAGTTCCCGGTGTCCCAGGCCGGCTACCGCGACCTGCTCGACTGGGTCGCCCGACACGGCCCGATCGCCGCGTTCGGGGTGGAGTCCACCGGCTGCTACGGCGCCGGGCTGACCCGGCACCTCCTGACCGCCGGCATCGATGTCTATGAGGTCACCCGACCCGAGAAGGCCACCCGGGTCAAGGTCGGGAAGTCCGACCCGATCGACGCCTACAGCGCCGCCACGCAGGTCCTGACCGGCCGGGCCACCGGTCGACCCAAGATCAAGACCGGGATCGTCGAAGCACTCCGGGCGATCAAGATCCCCCGCGACAGCGCAGTCAAGGAACGCACCCGCGCCTACAGCCAGATCCGCGACCTCATCACCACCGCACCGACCACCATCCACGACACCCTGATCGGCGCCACCGCACGCCGCCGGGTCACGATCGCCGCGGCCTACCGGCCCGACCTGAACCAGCTGCACGACCCCCTCCACGCCACCAAGCTCGCCCTGCGCACCCTGGCCCAACGCGTCCACCACCTCGACGCTGAGATCACCTCCGCCGACAAGGCCCTCGCCGCCCTGACCAAGCAGGCTTGCCCCACCCTGCTCGCCCTGCGACAGGTCGGACCACAAACCGCTGCCCGCCTGATCATCACCGCCGGAGAGAACATCACCCGGATGCACTCCGAAGCAGCCTTCGCCAAACTCACCGGCGTCGCCCCGCTCCCGGCATCCTCGGGCAAGACCACCCGACACCGGCTCAACCGCGGCGGAGACCGGCACGCCAACTCCGCGCTCTACATGATCGCCACCGGCAGGATGAAGAACCACCCACCCACCCAGGCCTACGTGCAACGACGTCGAGCCGAAGGACTCAGCAACCCCGAGATCATCCGCTGCCTCAAACGCCACCTCGCCCGCAGCATCTACCGTGCCCTCCGAAACGACCTCATGACCACTTGACCTCTATAGGACCGTCCCGGTGAGGCGATCGACCGCGTCGGTGGTGGTCTCGACTGATCGCTCGCTTCGCTCGCTGCTCGACCACCGGTACGTAGCCTCGCTGCTCGACCACCGGTACCTGCCGGTGGTTGAGGAAGGACGAAGTCCTGTCTCGAAACCCGGTGAGGCGATCGACCGCGTCGGGGTGGTCTCGACTGATCGCTCGCTCCGCTCGCTGCTCGACCACCGGTGACGGTCGCCTGCGTCTGCTCGACCACCGGTACCTGCCGGTGGTTGAGGAAGGACGAAGTCCTGTCTCGAAACCTGCTGAGGCGATCGACCGCGTCGGGGTGGTCTCGACTGATCGCTCGCTTCGCTCGCTGCTCGACCACCGGTCGAGACCTCGCTGCTCGACCACCGGGGGCGCTCGCTGCTCGACCACCGGACGTGCACCGGTACGCGCTGCCTGCTGGGCCATCGGGAGGGCGACCTAGCACTCGCTCAGGGTGAGTGCTAAGTTCTCCATTGGCACTCTCGACCCGAGTGTGCCAGCGCTTGCGATCGACGGACGACCCCCGCGACGGCGTACGTCACCCGCAGGCCCAAACGTCCGGGGACTCGTCCCCGAGCCCGTTCAGATCCAGTGGAGAAAGTGGAGGTCGACAGCATGTCGGTCAACATCAAGCCCCTCGAGGACCGCCTCGTGGTCAAGCCGCTCGACGCCGAGCAGACCACGGCTTCCGGCCTGGTCATCCCCGACACGGCCAAGGAGAAGCCCCAGGAGGGCGAGGTCCTGGCCATCGGTCCGGGGCGCATCGACGACAACGGCAACCGCGTGCCGCTCGACGTCAGCGTCGGCGACAAGGTCATCTACAGCAAGTACGGCGGCACCGAGGTCAAGTACTCCGGCGAGGAGTACCTCATCCTCTCCGCCCGCGACGTCCTGGCGGTCGTTTCCTGATATCTCCGCCGACGTCATACGGACGGAGCCGTCGTCGTCCCTGCGCCGTCCGAGTCGACGGCCGGGCGGCTGTTTTCTCAGCGCTTGAAGGAGCAGTAGTGCCCAAGATCCTGGAGTTCGACGAGTCAGCCCGCCGGGCGCTCGAGCGGGGCGTCGACGCCCTCGCCAACGCCGTCAAGGTGACGCTCGGCCCCAAGGGCCGCTACGTCGTCCTGGACAAGAAGTGGGGCGCCCCCACGATCACCAACGACGGCGTGACCGTCGCTCGTGAGATCGAGCTGGACGACCCGTTCGAGAACCTCGGCGCCCAGCTGACCAAGGAGGTCGCCACCAAGACCAACGACGTCGCGGGTGACGGCACCACCACCGCCACGGTCCTGGCGCAGGCGATGGTCCACGAGGGCCTGCGCGCCGTCGCGGCCGGCGTCAACCCGATGGGCCTCAAGCGCGGCATGGACGCTGCTGCCGAGGCCGTCAGCGACGCGCTGCGCGAGGCCGCCCGCGAGGTCGAGTCCCGCGAGGACATGGCCTCGGTGGCCACGATCTCCAGCCGCGACGCCGTGATCGGCGACCTGCTCGCCGCAGGCCTTCGACAAGGTCGGCAAGGACGGCGTGATCACGGTCGAGGAGTCCAACACGATGGGCACCGAGCTGGAGTTCACCGAGGGCATGCAGTTCGACAAGGGCTACATCTCGGCGTACTTCGTCTCCGACCCGGAGAGCATGGAGGCCGTCCTCGAGGACCCCTACATCCTGCTCCACCAGGGCAAGATCTCCGGCGTCGCCGAGCTGCTGCCGCTGCTGGAGAAGGTCATCGCGTCCGGCAAGCCGCTGTTCATCCTGGCCGAGGACGTCGAGGGCGAGGCCCTCTCGACCCTGGTCGTCAACAAGATCCGCGGCACCTTCAACGCCGTCGCGGTGAAGGCGCCGGCGTTCGGCGACCGCCGCAAGGCGATGATGCAGGACATCGCGACCCTGACCGGCGGCCAGGTCGTCGCTCCCGAGGTCGGCCTCAAGCTCGACCAGGTCGGGCTCGACGTGCTCGGCACCGCCCGCCGCGTCGTGGTCACCAAGGACAACACCACGATCGTCGACGGCGGCGGCGAGGCGGCCGAGGTCGACGGGCCGGGTCAACCAGATCAAGGCCGAGATCGAGAACACCGACTCCGACTGGGACCGCGAGAAGCTCCAGGAGCGGCTGGCCAAGCTGGCCGGCGGCGTCTGCGTCATCAAGGTCGGCGCCGCCACCGAGGTGGAGCTGAAGGAGAAGAAGCACCGCATCGAGGACGCCGTCTCGGCGACCCGCGCGGCCATCGAGGAGGGCATCGTCCCCGGCGGTGGCACTGCGCTCGATCCACGCGGCCGCGGTCCTCGACGGCGACCTCGGCCTCAACGGCGACGAGGCCGATCGGCGTCCACATCGTCCGCAAGGCCGCTCGACGAGCCGCTGCGCTGGATCGCCGAGAACGGCGGCGACAACGGCTACGTCGTCGTCGCCAAGGTCCGCGAGGCCGGTGTCGGCAACGGCTTCAACGCCGCCACCGGCGAGTACGGCGACCTGGTCGCCCAGGGCGTGCTCGACCCGGTCAAGGTGACCCGCTCCGCGCTGGTCAACGCCACCTCGATCGCCGGCATGCTGCTGACGACCGAGACCCTGATCGTCGAGAAGCCCGAGGAGCGAGGAGCCCGCCGCGGCCGGCGGCCACGGCCACGGCCACGGCCACTGACGCCACGCACGACCGGCAGGCCGGTGAGCCGCAGGACCGCCGGGCGGTCGCGCGTCCTGCGAGGTCGGCCGCGTCGTAGCTCGCGTGCGTCCCGTGCGATGCTGGCGGCGCTGTCGATCTGGGCCCGTTCAGCATCGAACCGCCTCCCGGCTACCCCGGGATGGGCCGACCGCCGTCGACGGCACCGCCGCCGAGCGCAGCTGCGGCGGCCGTCGTCGAGGCCTCGATCGCCTTCGGCGTCGACGATCGCGCGCCGCTATCCCGGGCCGCTCGGCGCGCCCGGCCGGCCGCTGCTCATGACGCCGTCGCTCAGGTCATCTGCTCGCCGTGCTCGTGCGCCCTGTCGCGCTATCGCGACCGCGGCCGCCCTTTCCAGGCTGTTCCTCCAGGGCCTCGCGTAGCTCATGGTCGCCGGCGCGCAGCGTGAGCCGCGCACCGTCCATCCGCGACCTGTTCGACGGCGGTCCCGAGCGCCGACGCCTGATGACCGGCGTGGACGGCAGTGATCTTCGCAATCGGCACTCGGCTGCTGGTCCTTCTCGCCGTGATCGGCGCCGCGCGATGCTGCTGCAGGTCGGCCCGGCCGATCGCCCTGGTTCATGGCCGGCGCTCGGGCATGCCTCGCGGTCGCTGCGGGTTGCCCAGCCCCGGGCACTTCGCCGAGGACGCGCACGCTGCTCGCCCAAGCCGGTGAGGTCGCCATGTCTGGAGACCTGGACGACGGTCACGCAGTCACGCGGCGGTCACCGCTCGCCTGGACGCCGCCAGCGGCTGCACGGATCCGTTCCTGCGACCGGATGGCCATCGTGGTGCACGACCTGCGGCTCGGCGGAGCTCGACTTCTGCAGGTCGCTGTGCCGCCGCATCCGAGCCCCTCTCAGCCGGCGTGTGGTGCGCGACGCGGAGGTCGCAGTCGGCCGGGCGGCCGCCGCACGGAGCCGTCGGCCAGACGCCCTCGGCGAGCGGCACGCCGCCACGCTGTTTCGTCGATCTCGCACCGGCCGCCTCCTCAACGTGCTGGTCGCCGGCTGACCGCCGCGGCCTGCCGACGGCTGCGGCGTGGACTGCGGCATCGGCCCGGCACGGTGCATCGCGGCTACGCGCACCGCGGCGAGCGTACCGGCGACATCACTGCAGCTGGCATGCTGCTCGACATGTTCCCCAGCGGCCGGCGGGGAGCGGGCCGGTCTCGATGGTCACCGTCTTCACGGCTCCGGCTGCTCAACGGCCTCGCCAGCGGCCCTACTTGCCGCCGGTGCGACGTCTCGGGCTCACTGACCTTCCGATGGCCCTCGCTCGCCGGGCTACTGCTGGTCCGGGCTGGCTCGCGGCCGCGTCGCACCGGCTCGCCGGTCCGCCGCGACCGCCGTGGGCCCGGCCCGACGCCTGCCGCCGCTGAGCGGACTGGTGCGCCGTACACGGCCGTAGATCGACGCCATGGAGGTTCCCGACAAGTTCGCCGCCCTCGGTCTGACCTACGACGACGTCCTGCTGCTGCCGGGCGAGACCGACCTCATCCCGAGCGAGGTCGACACCACCACCCGGCTGACCCGCGAGATCTCCTGCAGGTGCCGCTGTGTCGAGCCGCGATGGACACCGTCACCGAGTCGCGGATGGCGATCGCGATGGCCCGCCAGGGCGGCATCGGCGTGCTGCACCGCAACCTCTCGATCGAGGACCAGGCCTACCAGGTCGACCTGGTCAAGCGGACCCAGACCGGGATCATCTCCAACCCCGTCACGATCGGCCCCGACGCGACGCTGGAGGAGCTCGACCGAGATCTGCGGCGAGTACCGCGTCTCCGGGCTGCCGGTCGTCGACGCCGACAACCGCTGCTCGGCATCATCACCAACCGCGACCTGCGCTTCACCCCGGTCGCCGAGTGGGCCACGACCAAGGTCGACGAGGTGATGACGCCGATGCCGCTGATCACCGGCCCGGTCGGCATCTCGCCGCGAGGACGCCACCGCGCTGCTGCGCAAGCACAAGCGCGAGCGGCTGCCGCTGGTCGACGACGAGGGCCGGCTCGCCGGGCTGATCACGGTCAAGGACTTCGTGAAGTCCGAGCAGTTCCCGCACGCCTCCAAGGACGCCGACGGCCGGCTGATGGTCGGCGCCGCGATCGGCTACTTCGGCGACGCCTGGGAGCGCGCCACCACCCTGGTCGAGGCCGGCGTCGACGTGCTCGTCGCCGACACCGCCCACGGCCACGTCCGGCTGCTGCTCGACATGGTCGCGCCGGCTCAAGACCGACCCGGCCACCCGCCACGTGCAGGTCATCGGCGGCAACGTCGCCACCCGCGACGGGCGCGCAGGCGTTCGTCGACGCCGGCGCCGACGCGGTCAAGGTCGGCGTCGGGCCCGGCTCGATCTGCACCACGCGCGTGGTCGACCGGCGTCGGCGTACCCCAGGTCACCGCGGTCTACGAGGCGTCGCTGGCCTGCGGCCGGCCGGCGTCCCGGTCATCGCCGACGGCGGCCTGCAGTACTCCGGCGACATCGCCAAGGCGCTCGTCGCCGGCGCCGACACGGTGATGGTCGGCTCGCTGCTCGCCGGCTGCGAGGAGAGCCCGGGCGAGCTGGTCTTCGTCAACGGCAAGCAGTACAAGTCCTACCGCGGCATGGGCTCGCTCGGCGCGATGCGAGTCGCGCGGCAAGAAGTCCTACTCCAAGGACCGCTACTTCCAGGCCGAGGTCACCAGCGACGACAAGATCGTGCCCGAGGGCATCGAGGGCCAGGTCGCCTACCGCGGCCCGCTCGCGGCGGTCGCGCACCAGCTCGTCGGCGGGCTGCAGCCAGTCGATGTTCTACGTCGGCGCGCGCACCATCCCCGAGCTGCAGGAGAAGGGCCGGTTCGTCCGGATCACCTCGGCCGGCGCTCAAGGAGAGCCACCCGCACGACGTCCAGATGACCGTCGAGGCGCCCAACTACTCCGGCACGCTGACGCCCTGCGACCGCCGAGTAGGCTGGGCGGTGACCAGGAGATCGAGATCGGCCGGGCCAAGCGCGGCCGCCGGGCCTACTCCTTCGACGACATCGCGATCGTGCCCGTCGCGGCGCACCCGCGACCCCGAGGAGGTCTCGCGTCGCCTGGCAGATCGACGCCTACCGGTTCGAGCTGCCGGTCCTGGCCGCGCCGATGGACTCGGTGATGTCGCCCGAGACCGCGATCGCGCTCGGCCAGGCTCGGCGGGCTCGGCGTGCTCAACCTCGAGGGGCTCTGGACCCGGTACGACGACCCGCGCCGACCTGCTCGAGGAGGTCGCCGGCCTGCACGGCGCCGACGCGACCCGGCGGATGCAGGAGATCTACGCCGAGCCGATCAAGCCCGAGCTGATCACCGCGCGGCTGCAGGAGATGCGCGAGGCGGGCGTCACCGTGGCCGGCGCGCTGTCGCCGCAGCGGACCAAGGAGTTCGCCAAGACCGTCGTCGACGCCGGGCGTCGACATGTTCGTCATCCGCGGCACGACGGTCTCCGCCGAGCACGTCTCCGGCCAGGCCGAGCCGCTGAACCTCAAGGAGTTCATCTACGAGCTCGACGTCCCGGTGATCGTCGGCGGCTGCGCGACCTACCAGGCGGCGCTGCACCTGATGCGCACCGGCGCGGCCGGCGTGCTGGTCGGCTTCGGCGGCGGCGCGGCGCACACGACGCGCACCGTGCTCGGCGTCGCCGTGCCGATGGCCAGCGCGGTCGCCGACGTCGCCGCCGCGCGCCGCGACTACCTCGACGAGTCCGGCGGCCGCTACGTCCACGTCATCGCCGACGGCTCGATCGGCCGGTCCGGCGACATCGCCAAGGCGATCGCCTGCGGCGCCGACGCGGTGATGGTCGGCTCGCCGTTCGCCCGCGCCACCGAGGCGCCCGGCCGCGGCTTCCACTGGGGCGCCGAGGCCTGCCACCCCGACCTGCCGCGCGGCGAGCGCGTCGAGATCGGCACCGTCGGCACCCTCGAGCAGATGCTCTTCGGCCCCTCGCGGGTCGCCGACGGCACGATGAACCTCGTCGGCGCGCTGCAGCGCGCGATGGCGACGACCGGCTACACCGAGCTCAAGGAGTTCCAGCGGGTCGAGGTCGTCGTCGAGTAGGTGCTCGGGCCGCGGCGACGCGTCCCGCCTGTAGCGCGCCCGTCACAGCCGAGCGAGCACCCCCGCGAGCCCGGACTGACGTACTCCTGGCCGAGGAAGTCCACCCGCCCAGCACCTCCCACCACGGCCCGAGCCGGTGCCAGAGCAGGCCGCGTGCGCGCAGCGCCGGGGTGACGCCGTACGCCGTCGCGAGCGCGTCGGCGAACGCGGGCGGAGTGCCGTTCAGGGTCCAGGCGAGGTCGAGGCAGGGTCGCCGACGACGGCGTCGGACCAGTCGATGACGCCGCTGACGCGGCCGTCGAGGACCAGCAGGTGCGTCGGGCCGAGGTCGCCGTGCACGAGGCACGTCGTCGGCGGGCTCGGCCACCGCGTCGAGCAGCGCCGCCCCGGCGTCGCGGCGGTCGGCCGGCAGGAGCGGCAGCACCCGCTCGCGCATGCCCTCGAGGGAGTCGAGCAGCGTCGTCGCGGGCGGCGCGCGCGTCGGGCAGGCCGGTGCCGGCGTACAGCTCCGGCGGGGTGTCGTGCAGGGCGCGCAGGAACGCCCCGACCCGTCGCCGTCGGCGGCGCGTCAGGCGCGGTCGGCTCGCAGGGCTCCCCGGGGACGATCGGGTGCCGGACCCGGAGCGGGCTGTCCTCCAGACGACCGGGACGGGGACGGCCAGCGGGAGCGTCGCGGCGATCCGGGGGATCAGGCGGGTCTCGGCCAGCAGCGTGGGCGCGACCTCGGGACGCTGCGGGACGCCGGTCGACCCAGCGGCCCTCGACGATCGGTGGTGTGGCTGTCCCAGCCCTGCGCGGGCTCGACCCGGTCGGCCAACCGGGCGCGGACCCAGGGGCCGAGCAGCGTCGCCGTGTCGGGCATCACCGACGCGCCGGGTCGTCGAGCAGCGCCCCGACGGCTGCTCGAGCGTCATCCACTCGCCGACGCGACCTCCTCCGGCTGGAGCCGGACCGGCCCGTCCCAGACGGTCTCGTAGAGGAACGCGTGGTACGTCGTCGTGGTCGTCGCCGTAGTCGGCCTCACCGATCGGCACGAGCGGCGAGGTGACGCCGAGCTCCTCCTCGGCCTCGCGCCGGGCGGCCTCGTCGGGTCCTCGCCGGCCAGCAGCACCCCGCCGGCGGTGAAGTCGTAGCGGCCCGGGTAGACGTCCTTGGTGTCCGTGCGCCGGTGCACGAACACCCGGCCCAGCGGGTCGCGGACGAGCACGCCGTCGCCGCGTGCCGGAGGTTCTCCGCGCGCATCCGCGACCGGGGCGCGGAGCCGCAGGGCCGGCCCGCGTCGTCGTACAGCGCCACGATCTCGTCCACCCGGCCATCGTGCCGGCCAGACCCGACCGGCGTCGGGGCCCGCGGACACAATGGGGCCATGGTCCAGTCCAGCGCCCTGAGCCCCGACGCCCGTGACGAGGCGCTCCTGGCGCTGGCGGCGCGGCGACGACCGCCGACGACCAGCTCGACGTGCTGGTCGTCGGCGGCGGCATCGTCGGCGCCGGCGTCGGCGCTCGACGCCGTCACCCGCGGCCTGTCGACCGGGCTGGTCGAGCAGCGCGACCTGGCCAGCGGGACCAGCAGCCGCAGCAGCAAGCTGGTGCACGGCGGGCTGCGCTACCTCGAGATGTTCGACTTCGGGCTGGTCCGCGAGGCGCTGGAGGAGCGCGGGCTGCTGCTGACCCGGCTCGCGCCGCACCTGGTGCGGCCGGTGCCGTTCCTCTACCCGCTGCACAAGGCCTGGGAGCGGCCCTACGTCGGCGCCGGGCTCGCGCTGTACGACGCCATGGCGATGGCCGGCAAGTTCGGACACGGGCGTGCCGCAAGCACAGGCACCTCTTCCGCAAGCAGGTCGCCCGGATCGCCCCGGACCTCAAGACCGAGCAGCTGCACGGCGCGGTGCGCTACTACGACTGCCAGGTCGACGACGCGCGGCTCGTGATGACCATCGCGCGCACGGCGGCCTCGCACGGGGCCCACGTCGCCACCCGCACCAAGGTCGTCGGGTTCCTGCGCGAGGGCGAGCGGGTCGTCGGCGTCCGCGCCGTCGACCTGGAGACCGGCCGCGAGCTCGAGATCCGCGCCCGGGTGGTCGTCAACGCCGCCGGCGTCTGGACCGACGACATCCAGGAGATGGTCGGCGGTCGCGGCTCGCTCAACGTCCAGGCGAGCAAGGGCATCCACCTCGTCGTGCCGCGCGACCGGATCCGCTCCGAGTGCGGCTTCATCACCAAGACCGAGACGTCGGTGCTGTTCGTGATCCCGTGGGGCCGGCACTGGATCATCGGCACCACCGACACGCCCTGGAACCTCGACAAGGCGCACCCCGCCGCCAGCAAGGCCGACATCGACTACCTGCTCCAGCACGTGAACACGATCCTGCGCGAGCCCTCGGACCACGAGGACGTCGAGGGCGTGTACGCCGGGCTGCGGCCGCTGCTGCGCGGCGAGTCGGAGCCCACCAGCCGCATCTCGCGCGAGCACACCGTCGTGCCCCGGTGCCGGGACTGGTGATGATCGCCGGCGGCAAGCTGACGACCTACCGCGTGATGGCGCGCGACGCCGTCGACGCCGCGGCGCGCTCGCTGACCGGCGCCGGCCACGCCGCCGTACGCGACTCGATCACCGACCGCGTCCCCCTGCGTGGGCGCCGCCGGGCTTCGAGGCGCGCACCAACCAGCGGGTGCTGCTGGCCCGCCGCGTCGGCCTGCACATCTCGCGGATCGACCACCTGCTGGAGCGCTACGGCAGCCTCGTCGACGAGCTGCTCGCCCTGATCGGCCGCGCGCCCGAGCTGGGGCAGCCGCTCGAGGGCGCCGACGACTACCTGGCCGCCGAGGTCGTGTACGCCGTCACCCACGAGGGCGCCCGCCACCTCGACGACGTGCTGACCCGGCGTACCCGCATCTCCGTCGAGCTGTTCGACCGCGGCGTCGCCAGCGCCGCGCCCGCCGCCGCGCTGATGGCGGCCGAGCTCGGCTGGGACGACGCCCGCACCGCCGACGAGGTCGACCACTACCTGCGCCGGGTCGAGGCCGAGCGGCAGAGCCAGCTCAAGCTGACCGACCAGGAGGCCGACGAGGCGCGCGTCAGCGCCCCGGAGATCGTCTGAGGCGCCGGAGGTTTCGAGACGGTCGCTGCGCGACCTCCTCAACCACCGGCAGAGGCTGCCGCTAGACGAGGGCCGTGCGGGCGCTCGTCACCGCTGGGTCGCCGCTGCTGGAAGCGTGGTGTCCAGCGCGGTTGCCGCTGATTGTTGCCGCTGGTTGAGGAGCGAGCGAAGCGAGCGTCTCGAAACCCAGGCACCTTGACAGACAGCACCGATGTGTCAAGTTCCTCATCTGCTAGTGACCTGCCCGCGCGTGACTACTCTCGGGTACATGACCGCGCAGACCCCCGCCGACGGTCCTCTGGTCGACGGGCCCCACGACCCCGAGCACGACCCTCGCGCGTCGTACGCGCTCGAACCCGACGACGTCGCGGCCCTGACGCGCCGGATCGTCGCGACCTCCGGGCGGACCTCGGAGGTCTTCTCCCCGATCAACGGCCAGCCGGTGGCGCACGTGCCGCAGTCGACGCGCGGCCGACGTCGCCGGGGCGTACGCCCGCGCTCGTCGCGCGCAGCAGTCGTGGGCACGCACCCCGCTGGCCGAACGGGCCGAGGTGCTGCTTCGCCTGCACGACCTGGTGCTGGACCGGCAGGCCGAGATCCTCGACCTCATCTGCTGGGAGTCGGGCAAGGCCCGCAAGCACGCGTTCGACGAGCCGGGGCACATCGCCCTGACGGCCCGCTACTACGCGCGCACCGCCGAGAAGCACCTGGGCTCGCGCCGCGTGCTCGGCATCGTCCCGGGGCTGACGCGGGTCGAGGCCCACCATCACCCCAAGGGCGTCGTCGGCATCATCTCGCCGTGGAACTACCCGTTCACGATGGCGCTGTGCGACGGCCTCCCCGCGCTGCTCGCCGGCAACGCCGTCGTCGCCAAGCCCGACGCGCAGGCCATGCTGTCCGCGCTGCTCGGCGCCGCAGCTGCTCGAGGAGGCCGGCCTGCCCGCCGACCTCTGGCAGGTCGTGGCCGGCCCGGGCCCCGAGCTCGGACCCGCGCTGGTCGAGCGGCGCCGACTACGTCTGCTTCACCGGCTCGACCGCCACCGGCCGGATCATCGCCAAGCAGTGCGCCGAGCGCCTCATCGGCTGCTCGCTCGAGCTCGGCGGGAAGAACCCGATCCTGGTGCTGCGCGACGCCGACATCGAGAAGGCCGCCGAGGGCGCCGTACGTGCGTCGTTCTCCAACGCCGGTCAGCTGTGCGTCTCGATGGAGCGGATGTACGTCGCCGACCAGGTCTACGACCGCTTCGTCGAGCGCTTCGTCTCGCGCACGGAGGCGATGACGCTGGGCGCCGTCGCTCGAGTGGGGCGTCGACATGGGCTCGCTGATCTCCCAGCAGCAGCTCGAGGCCGTCACCGCGCACGTGCGAGGACGCCGTCGCCAAGGGCGCCCGGGTCCTGACCGGGGGCGAGGCGCGCCCCGACCTGGGCCCGTTCTTCTACGAGCCGACGATCCTCGAGGGTGTCACTCCCGACATGACCTGCTTCGGCGCACGAGACCTTCGGGCCGGTGATCGCGCTCTACCGCTTCCACGACGAGGGCGAGGCGGTCGCCCGCGCCAACGACGGGGAGTTCGGCCTCAACGGCGCGATCTACAGCCAGGACGGCACCCGGGCGCGGGCGCTCGCGGCGCGCGATCACGTGCGGCACGGTCAACATCAACGAGCCGTTCGGTGCGACGTTCGGCAGCATCGACGCGCCGATGGGCGGCATGCGCCAGTCGGGCATGGGCCGCCGTCAGGGCGCCGAGGGCGTGCTGCGGTTCACCGAGACCCAGGCGGTCGCCACCCAGCGGCTGATGCGCATCGCCCCCATGCTGGGGATGTCCGACGAGCTCTACGCGAAGGTGATGACCGCCAACCTGCGGCTGCTGAAGACGCTCGGCCGGCCGTAGTGATGTCGGCCAGCGCGGAGCTCGACTACGACGTCCTCGTCGTCGGCTCCGGCTTCGGCGGCTCGGTCGCGGCGCTCCGGCTGACCGAGAAGGGCTACCGCGTCGGCGTGCTCGAGGCGGGCGCGCGGTTCGAGGACGACGACTTCCCCGCGACCTCGTGGGACGTGCGCCGCTGGCTGTTCGCGCCCGACGTCGGCTGCTACGGCATCCAGCGCATCGACATGGTCAAGGACTGCCTGATCCTGGCCGGGGCGGGCGTCGGCGGCGGTTCCCTGGTCTACGCCAACACCCTGTACGAGCCGCTCGACCACTTCTACCGCGACCCCGCCTGGGCCCACATCACCGACTGGAAGGCCGAGCTCGCGCCGTACTTCGACCAGGCCAAGCGGATGCTCGGCGTCGTCGAGAACCCCGTGCACACGCCGGCCGACGAGATGATGGAGAAGGTCGCGGTCGAGATGGGGGTCGGTGACACCTTCCGGCACACGCCCGTGGGCGTCTTCTTCGGCGGCCCGGGGCAGCAGCCCGGCGAGACCGTGGCCGACCCCTTCTTCGGCGGCGCCGGGCCCGACCGCAGTCCGTGCCGCAACTGCGGGGAGTGCATGACCGGGTGCCGCCACAACGCCAAGAACACCCTGGTGAAGAACTACCTCTACCTCGCCGAGCAGCACGGCGCCCGAAGGTGCATCCGCTGACGACGGTGACCAGGGTGCGCCCGCTCGAGGGCGGCGGCTACCGCGTCGACACGCGCTGGACCAAGGCGAAGGCCTCGCGGCGTACGGCGACGAAGACGTTCACCGCCGAGCAGGTCGTCTTCGCTGCCGCGGCACTCGGCACCCAGAAGCTGCTGCACCGGCTCAAGGCCGAGGGCGACCTGCCCCGGCTCTCCGACCGCCTCGGCCACCTGACGCGCACCAACTCCGAGTCGCTCATCGGGGCGATCGCGCCGAACACCGACGTCGACTACAGCACCGGTGTCGCGATCACCTCGTCGTTCCACCCCGACGAGCACACGCACATCGAGCCGGTGCGCTACGGCAAGGGCTCCAACGCGATGGCGCTGCTGCAGACCGTGCTCACCGACGGCGACGGGCCCGGGCCGCGCTGGCGGACCTGGCTGGCCGAGCTGTGGAGGCAGAAGGCCAGGGCCCGCGAGGTCTACGACCTCAAGCACTGGTCGGAGCGCACCGTCGTCGCCCTGGTCATGCAGTCGCTCGACAACTCGATCACCACGTTCGTACGCCCGACCCGGCTGGGCTGGCGGCTGTCGTCGCGGCAGGGCCACGGGCCCCCAACCCGACGTGGATCCCCGTCGGCAACGACGCCGTACGCCGGATCGCCCGCCTGATGGGAGGCGGCACGCCCGGCGGGACGATCGGCGAGCCGTTCAACCGGCCCATGACGGCGCACTTCATCGGCGGGTGCACGATCGGCGACTCGGCCGAGACCGGCGTCGTCGACGCCTACCAGCGCGTGTTCGGCCATCCCGGTCTGCACATCGCCGACGGGTCGGCGATCTCGGCCAACCTCGGCGTCAACCCCTCGCTCACGATCACCGCCCAAGCCGAGCGCGCGATGGCGTTCTGGCCCAACAAGGGTGAGCCCGACCCGCGGGGTGCGCTCGGCACGGCGTACGCCGTGGTCGAGCCCGTCACCCCTGCCGCCCCGGCCGTCCCGGATTGGGCGCCGGCTGCCCTGCGGCTGCCCATCGTCGGCGTCTCCTGACGGGTCCCGCCAGCAGAGAATCGACGACATCGGCGTAACTCATTCCGGACGCGGTCGTTGGGCGGGGGAGAGCAGGCGTCAGCTCCCTCGACGGTGCTCTGACCCGAGCCGTTGCTCGGGCCAGTCAGGGCTCGACCACCCTCCCTCCCCGGTCGGGCCCTGATTTGGCGTCCGGCGCCCTGCTGGGGGCGCCGGACGCTGGGTCGCAGGTGAGCTCGACCACCGGTGGTCTCGACCCCTGGTGGTCTCGACCCCTGGTCGGTCGAGCTCAGTCGAGACCCGCTGCTCGACCGCCGGGGGTCTCGACTGATCGCTCGCTTCGCTCGCTGCTCGACCACCGGTACTCGCTGCTCGACCAGTCGGGGGTTGCTGGTCGACCGCCGGGGGTCTCGACTGATCGCACGCCCCACCGGTGGTCGAGGTCGGTCGAGACCCGGCACTAGACTCGTGTGGTGACGGAACACGACCTGGTCCTGGTGGTCGACTTCGGGGCGCAGTACGCCCAGCTGATCGCGAGGCGGGTCCGTGAGGCCCGCGTCTACTCCGAGATCGTGCCGCACACGATGCCGGTCGCCGAGATGCTCGCGAGGGAGCCGAAGGCGATCATCCTCAGCGGTGGCCCGTCGTCGGTCTACGAGGAGGGGGCGCCGGTCATCGACGCCGGCATCTTCGACGCACGGGTGCCCGTGTTCGGCATGTGCTACGGCTTCCAGCTGATGGCCCAGGCCCTGGGCGGCGAGGTCGCGCACACCGGGGCCCGCGAGTACGGCCGCACGCGCGTGCAGATCACCGCCCCCGGCGTGCTCCTCTCCGAGCTGCCCGACGCGCACACCGTCTGGATGTCCCACGGCGACTCGGTCAGCGCGGCCCCGCCGGGCTTCGACGTGCTGGCCGCCACGCACGCGACCCCGGTCGCGGCGTTCGAGAACCTCGACCGGCGGCTGGCCGGCGTCCAGTGGCACCCCGAGGTGCTGCACACCGAGCACGGCCAGGCCGTCCTGGAGCACTTCCTGCACCGGATCGCCGGCTGCCGGCAGACCTGGACGATGGTGAACATCGTCGACGAGCAGACCGAGCGCATCCGCGAGCAGATCGGCGAGACCGGCCACGCGATCTGCGGCCTCTCCGGCGGCGTCGACTCCGCCGTGGCGGCGGCGATGGTGCAGCGCGCGATCGGTGACCGGCTCACCTGCGTCTTCGTCGACCACGGGCTGCTGCGCAAGGGCGAGGCCGAGCAGGTCGAGCGCGACTTCGTGGCCGCGACGGGCGTCGACCTGCACGTCGTGGACGCCCAGAAGCAGTTCCTCGACGCGCTCGCCGGCATCACCGAGCCCGAGGAGAAGCGCAAGGTCATCGGGCGGGAGTTCATCCGCGCCTTCGAGGCCGCCGAGGCCGAGGTGCTGGCCCGCGCGCTGGAGCGCGACCCCGGGTCCGGTGCTGCGAAGGTCGCATTCCTCGTGCAGGGCACGCTCTACCCCGACGTGGTCGAGTCCGGCGGTGGAGCCGGCACCTCGACGATCAAGTCGCACCACAACGTGGGCGGTCTCCCCGACGACCTGGAGTTCGAGCTCGTCGAGCCGCTGCGCACGCTGTTCAAGGACGAGGTGCGCCTGGTCGGCGAGCAGCTGGGCCTGCCCGGCGAGATCGTCTGGCGCCAGCCGTTCCCGGGTCCCGGCCTCGGCATCCGGATCATCGGCGAGGTCACCGCCGAGCGCCTCGACGCTGCTTCGCGAGGCCGATGCGATCGCTCGCGACGAGCTCACCCGTGCCGGCCTCGACCGCGACATCTGGCAGATGCCGGTCGTCCTGCTCGCCGACGTCCGCTCCGTCGGCGTCCAGGGCGACGGCCGCACCTACGGGCACCCCGTCGTGATCCGCCCGGTGACCTCCGAGGACGCCATGACCGCCGACTGGGCCCGGCTGCCCTACGACGTCCTCGAGCGCATCTCCACCCGCATCACCAACGAGGTCCGCGACGTCAACCGGGTCACCCTCGACATCACCTCGAAGCCGCCCGGCACCATCGAGTGGGAGTGAGCCACCTGGGGTGCCCCCTGTGCTCCACCGAGTCCACGCGGCCGGCGATACCGACGCGACCGGCGCGCTGAGCAAGCGACCGCCCCGGATGGCTCGGGTCTGGTCAACGAGTAGGCAGCGGGTGTAGTACGGAAGGTGGCTCTGGCGTGGCTGCACGCCAAGCCGCCAAGGGGGTGAGGCCCATGACTCGACTCCGCATGCGACTGGCCGTCGCGCTGCTGCTGGTGGCTGCGGCCACCCTGACGACTGCTCGCACCTCTGGCGTCACCCTGCCGGCTGACGCGGGGGTGACGTCCGGGGTCTCCACGAGCCACCTCGGTACGACCAAGACGCTGTCGACGATCTATCCGATGCGCCTGGTGCAGTCGACGGGCAACCTGTATTGGACGGCGAACGTGCCGACCTCTGACGGCGATGACTTCTCGAGGGTCTACCGGATGTCGAAGTCGGGGACGCCCGGTACCGAGCGGCTGCTCTACCAGGAGACCCACCCCGGTGACCGCTACTTCTCGGCGTTCGCGTGGGCGAAGGTCGGCAACCGCTACTGGGGCTACTTCGTGGTGAACAACTCCTCGACGCACACGTCAGTGATCAAGCGCGTCTCACTCGGCGGTGGTCCCGCCACGACCCTCGTGACCTCGCCGCGCTACATCGGCAACCGGGACCTGGTGAGCGACGGGACGTACCTGTTCTGGGGCGACGCGGGCGGGCTGCGTCGCAGCCGGGTCAACGGGACCGAGCTGACAACGCTGTACACGGCGGCCTCGGCATACAGGCTTGATCTGAACGATGACTTCCCCGGCATCCTGCGTGTGTACTTCGCCACCGGAACCGTCATCCGGAGCATCAGCCCGAGCGGTACCGGACTCAAGGTCCAGCTGACCACGGACAGCACGGTGCTCGACCTGGAGGTCGACAGATCCTCCCTGCCGTCGATCTACTGGTCCGAGGTCAACGGAAGCGTGCGGGGCCGGGACGCCTTCTCCGAACATGTGACATACCAGGCGCCCAGTACGTCGGGCAGGAAAGCGCTCAGCGTGTCCGTGGACGGCTCGCGGGCCTTCTGGACCGACTGCGCCACCACTCTGAGCGACTGTCGGGCGCGGACCCGGAAAGGGAACGACGTGGTGTCCATCCCGGCGGGGGCCTTCGCCCACGACATGCAGGTCGACGACTCCTCGATGTACTGGGGCGACAGCGACGGGATCCGGAAGTACGACTACTGACGCGCACCGACTGACAGGCACAGCGGATGCGGACCTCGACGCGCTCAGGGGGCCGTCGAGCCGGTCGCCTGATCGGGTCGCGCACGATTCCGGCCAGCGTGGGAGGCTAAGACCATGCCGAGTGGCCCTGGATCGCTGGACCCGCTGGACGTCGCCGGCATCGACGACCTGCTGAGCGACGACGAGAAGAGCGTGCGCGCGTCGGTGCGCACGCTGTGCGACGAGATCGCGCCCGACGTGCCGCGCTGGTTCGAGGAGGGCCGGCTCGACGACCCCCGGGGCCTGGCGAAGCAGTTCGGGTCGCTCGGGCTGCTGGGCATGCACCTGGAGGGCTACGGCTGCGCGGGCATGAGCGCGGTCGACTACGGCCTCGCCTGCCTGGAGCTCGAGGCGCTCGACTCCGGCATCCGCAGCCTGGTCTCGGTGCAGGGCTCGCTGGCGATGTACGCCATCTGGCGCTACGGCAGCGAGGAGCAGAAGCAGGAGTGGCTGCCCCGGATGGCCGCCGGCGAGGCGATCGGCTGCTTCGGCCTCACCGAGCCCGACCACGGCTCCGACCCGGCCGGCATGCGCACCCGCGCGCAAGCGCGACGGTGACGACTGGGTGCTCGACGGCCGCAAGATGTGGATCACCAACGGCTCGATCGCCGACGTCGCCGTCGTGTGGGCGCAGACCGACGAGCAGGATCGGACGGCATCCGCGGCTTCGTCGTCCCGACCGACGCCGACGGCTTCAGCGCGCCGGAGATCAAGCACAAGCTGTCGCTGCGCGCGTCGGTCACCAGCGAGCTCGTGCTCGACGACGTGCGGCTGCCGGCCGACGCCGTGCTGCCCGGAGGTCCGCGGGCTGAAGGGCCCGCTGTCCTGCCTCAACGAGGCGCGGTACGGCATCGTCTGGGGCTCGATGGGCGCGGCGCGCTCGGCGCTCGAGACCGCCGCTGCGGTACGCCGGCGAGCGCGACCCAGTTCGGCAAGCCGATCGCGGCGTTCCAGCTGACCCAGCAGAAGCTCGCCGACATGGCTCTCGAGCTCGCCAAGGGCCAGCTGCTCGCGCTGCACCTCGGCCGCCGCAAGGACGCCGGCACGCTGCGGCCCGAGCAGGTCAGCCTCGGCAAGCTCAACAACGTCCGCGAGGCGCTGGAGATCTGCCGGACCGCCCGCACGATCCTCGGCGCCAACGGCATCTCGCTCGAGTACCCCGTGATCCGCCACGCCAACAACCTCGAGTCGGTGCTGACCTACGAGGGCACCGTCGAGATGCACACCCTCGTGCTCGGGCAGGCGCTGACGGGCCACGCCGCCTTCCGCTGAGGGCGCTCCGGTGTGCCGCCGCCGGACTGTCGGTGGCGAGGTGGAGGATGGCCCGATGATCGAGTGCGACGGCTGCGGCCAGGTCTACGACGGGACGCGCTACCGCTGGCTGTGCCCTCGGTGCCATCTGAAGTCGTCGTGCTGCGAGGGTGCGCCGCTGCCGATCTGCGAGCGCCCCGCGAGCGTCGTCCCGCACTAGAGTCTGCGCATGCCGCGCGCCGTCCACCATCTCGATCTCTGGGTCCAGGACGTCGCGGTGGCGCGCGGCGAGTGGGGCTGGCTGCTGGGCGAGCTGGGCTGGAGCGTCGACGTCGAGGACACCACCGGCATGGCGTGGCAGCACGACGACGGCACCTACCTGTTTCTCCAGGCGGTGCCCGACGACACCGGCGAGCCGCACGACCGGATGCGGCCGGGCGTCAACCATCTCGCCGTCACCATCGGTGACCGCGCAGCGCTCGACCGCCTTCGGGCGGAGTCCTCCGAGCACGGCTGGCACGAGCTGTTCGCCGATCGCTACCCGCACGCCGGCGGCGACGAGCACACGGCCCTCTACGTCGAGAACTCCGAGGGCTTCGAGGTCGAGATCGTCGTGGAGCCCTGAGGGTGGACGACCAGGACGTCGACGAGCTCGTCGCCGTTGCCGACGAGCGGCTCCGAGCCGCCGATGCGGCGCTGGTCGCCGACTACCCCGGTGACCGCGGCACCTGGCAGCCGGTCCACACGGTCTACGTGCCGGCGGACAGGTTCAGCGAGCACACGCACCGCGAGTACGGCGACGCGGCGCTGGGGCTCCTCGAGCGCAACGAGGAGCTGTTCCGGGAGGTGACGAGGGTCGACGACGCGACCCTCGCGCTGGTGCGCGCCAAGCTGCAGAGCCGGCCGGTCGAGGACCTGCGGGTGGACTTCGAGGACGGCTACGGCCTCCGCGCGGATGCCGACGAGGATGCAGACGCGCGAGCCGCGTGCACGGCCCTGCGGAGCCTGCTCGCCACCGACGACGCGCCGGACCGGGTCGGCATCCGCTTCAAGAGCCTGGAGGCCCCCACCCGTCGGCGCGGGCTGCGCACCCTGGCGCTGGTGCTGGACGGGACCGCCGGACTCGACGGCCTCGTCCTCACCCTGCCCAAGGTCACCTCCGTCGAGCAGGTCGAGACGCTCGTCGCCGTCCTCGAGCAGGTCGAGGCCAAGCTGGTGCAGGGTGTGGGCGCGGTGCCGTTCGAGATCCAGGTCGAGACGCCGCAGACCATCCTGGGCCCCGACGGCAGCGCGCTGGTCGCGCGGATGGTCCGCGCCGCCGGCCGGAGACTGATCGGTCTGCACTACGGCACCTACGACTACTCCGCGTTCCTCGGCATCGCCGCGGGCGACCAGAGCCTGGAGCACCCGGCCGCCGACCACGCGAAGGCCGTCATGCAGGCGGCCGCGGCCGGCACCGGGGTAGCGGTCTCCGACGGCTCGACCAACGTGCTGCCGGTCGGCGACCAGCTGCGAGCGGGGTGGGAGCTGCACCACCGGCTCGTGACGCGGGCCCTCCACCGGGGCTTCTACCAAGGCTGGGACCTGCACCCCGCCCAGCTGCCGACCAGGTTCGCCGCGACCTTCCAGTTCTTCCGGACCGGCGCCGCCGAGGCGAACGAGCGCCTCACGGCGTACGACGAGGGCCGGACCGGCGCGGTGGCAGACGAGCCCGCGACCGCGCGCGCCCTGGCCGACTTCCTGCTCCGCGGGTCGGAGTGCGGCGCGTTGACCGACGACGAGGTCGCACCGCCGCTGGAGCGGCTCAGGAGCCTGGCGCGACGCCGCGACGAGAACGAGGGTGAGTGAATGGGCATCGTGCTGGGGCCGAACCGCTACGGGAAGGCGGAGAGCCGCGTGGTGCGGATCTACCGCGACACCGCGCGCCACGAGATCCGCGACCTCAACGTCTCGACGATGCTGCGCGGTGACTTCACCGATGCGCACGTCACGGGCGACCAGGCGCACGTGCTGCCCACGGACACCCAGAAGAACACCGCGTTCGCCTACGCCAAGCAGCACGGCGTCACCTCGCCCGAGGACTACGCCCTCGCGCTGGGCCGGCGGCTGCTCACCGCCTGTGAGCCGGCCGAGGAGGCCTGGGTCCGGGTGGAGGAGCAGGCCTGGGACCGGGTCGAGGTCGACGGCCAGGGTCACGACCACGCGTTCGTCCGCCGCGGCACCGAGCTGCGCACCACCGAGGTGGTCGTCGGCGAGACGACCACGGTCGCCTCCGGGCTCACCGACCTGGTGCTGCTGAAGTCGACCGCCTCGGAGTACCGGGGCTTCCTGCGCGACGAGTACACCACCCTGCCCGACGCCGACGACCGGATCCTCGCCACGTCGCTCACCGCGACCTGGCGGTACGCCGAGGCCACCGACCGGGACTGGGACGCGTCGTACGCCGCCGTCCGGGCCGTGCTGGTCGAGACCTTCGCGACGACGTACAGCCTCGCGATGCAGCACACCCTGCACGCCATGGGCCGCGCCGCCCTCGAGGCCCGTGGCGACCTCGCCGAGGTGTCGCTCAGCGCGCCGAACAAGCACCACCACCTGGTCGACCTGACGCCGTTCGGGCTCGACAACCCGGGTGAGGTCTTCATCGCGGCCGACCGTCCCTACGGCCTGATCGAGGCGACCGTCCTCCGCGAGGCCGACTGATGAGCCGCTGGCGCGACGGCATCCCGGCGTTCAACGCGGCCGACGACGCGACCGCCCGGGAGCAGCTGCTCGTCTGCCTCGACGTGCCTCGGTGGGCCGACGAGGTGACGGCGGGACGCCCCTACGTGAGCCTGGACGAGCTCGAAGACGTCATGCAGCGCGCTGCCCGCACCATCACCGACGACGAGCTCGAGCGGGCCCTGGCCAGGCACCCGCGCATCGGCGAGCGTGCGGATGCCGCGCAGCACGACGCCGAGCACTCTTCCCGCGAGCAGTCGGGGGTCGACGCGCGCGACGCCGAGCTGGCCCGAGAGCTGCGGGAGGGCAACCTCGCCTACGAGGAGCGGTTCGGCCGCGTCTTCATCATCCGGGCGGCCGGGCGCGACGGTCCGGAGATCCTGGCCGAGCTGCGCCGCCGGCTCGGGAGCGACGACGCCGCCGAACGGGCCGAGACCATCGAGCAGCTCACCCAGATCGCGCTGCTCCGCATCCGGGAGGTGCTGTCGTAGTGGCCAGCCTGTCCACGCACGTGCTCGACACCGCCGGGGGCCGGCCGGCCGTCGGGGTGCACATCGTCCTCGAGTCGGAGTCCGGCGCCGTCGTCGGCGAGGGGGCGACCGACGCCGACGGCCGGGTATCGGGGCTCGGTCCGGAGCCGCTGCCCCAGGGCGACTACCGGCTGCGCTTCCACACGGGGGCGTGGTACGCACTCCGGGGCGCGCGCACCTTCTACCCCGAGGTGGTCGTGACCTTCACGGTCGCGGCCGACGAGCACCACCACGTCCCGTTGCTGCTGAGCCCGTACGGCTACTCCACCTACCGTGGCAGCTGACCCGGCGGACCTCGTCGTCCGCGCGCGCCGGGCGGTCGTCGACGGTGCCGAGCGCGGGGTCGCCGTCGTCGTCCGCGACGGACTGATCGCCGAGGTGACGGCGTACCGCGCGGACGTGCCGGCCACCGCGGAGGTCGTCCTGCCCGACGACGAGGTGCTGCTGCCGGGCCTCGTCGACACCCACGTGCACGTCAACGAGCCGGGCCGCACCGCGTGGGAGGGCTTCGCGAGCGCGACCTCGGCGGCCGCTGCGGGCGGCGTCACGACGATCGTCGACATGCCCCTCAACAGCCTGCCGCCGACCACGACGGTGGCTGCGCTGGAGGTGAAGCGCGCCGTCGCGTGGGACCAGGCCTACGTGGACGTCGGCTTCTGGGGCGGCGCCGTGCCGGGCAACCTCGACGACCTGGCGGCTCTGCACCGCGAGGGCGTCTTCGGCTTCAAGTGCTTCACGCTCGACTCCGGGGTGGAGGAGTTCGAGCCCCTCGACGCCGACGGGCTCGACCTCGCGATGCGCGAGCTGGCCGGCCTCGACGCGCTTCTGCTCGTGCACGCCGAGGACGGCGCCGAGATCGCCGCGGCGCCGCCCTGCGACGGCACGTCGTACGCCGGCTTCCTGGGCTCGCGGCCGCGGCGTGCCGAGGAGGCCGCGATCGCGCGCGTGGTCGCGGCCGCCCGGCAGAGCGGCGGCCGCGCGCACATCGTCCACCTCTCCGACGCCGACGCGCTGCCGCTGCTTCGCCAGGCCCGTCGCGACGGTGTGCGGGTCAGCGTGGAGACCTGCCCGCACTACCTGACCTTCGCCGCCGAGGCGGTGCCCGACGGCGCGACGGAGCTCAAGTGCTGCCCGCCGATCCGCGAGGCCGCCAACCGCGAGGCCCTCTGGGCGGGCCTCGCCGACGGCACGATCGACCTCGTCGTCACCGACCACTCGCCGTGCACGCCCGACCTCAAGTGCGCCGACACCGGCGACTTCGCCGCTGCCTGGGGTGGCATCGCCTCCCTCGAGCTCGGGCTGCGCGCGGTGTGGACCGAGGCGAGGGAGCGCGGGCACACCCTCGTCGACGTCGTGCGCTGGATGGCCGAGGGCCCGGCCGACTTCGCCGGGCTCACGAGCAAGGGCCGGATCGCCGCCGGAGCGGCCGCCGACCTGTGCGCATTCGCGCCCGACGACGAGCAGGTGGTCGACCCCGCGGCGCTCCACCACAAGAACCCGGTGACGCCGTACGCCGGGCGTACGCTCTCCGGCACGGTCCGGTCCACGTGGCTGCGCGGACTGCCCGTCGACCTCGACGCCCCACCGCGCGGCCGGCTGCTGAGGAGGGGAGAGGCATGAACGACTACTACGTGCCGACCGGCGGGCACCCGGCCCAGACCGAGCTGACCACCGACCGGGCGGTCTTCACCACGGCGTACGCCGTCATCCCGCGCGGAACCCTTCGCGACATCACGGCCAGCAGGCTGCCGCGCTGGGGGGACACGCGCCTGTGGGTGCTGGCCCGACCGCTGTCGGGCTTCGCCGAGACCTTCAGCCACTACGTCGTCGAGGTCGCGCCGGGGGGCGGCTCGGAGCTGCCCGAGAACGACCAGGATGCCGAGGCCGTGCTGTTCGTCGTCGCCGGCACGTTGACGCTCAGCCTCGAGGAGGACGGGCACCTGCTGGCGCCCGGCTCCTACGTCTACCTGCCGCCGGGCGCCGAGTGGCAGCTGCAGAACGACGGCACCGAGACGGCGGTGTTCCACTGGATCCGCAAGCGCTACGTCGCGGTCGATGGCGTCCCGGTGCCCACCGCGTTCGTCACCCGGGAGCAGGACGTCGACGCCGGTGCCGATGCCCGACACCGCCGGGGCCTGGGCGACCCAGCGGTTCGTCGACCCCGACGACACCAGCCACGACATGCACGTCAACATCGTCAGCTTCGAGCCCGGTGGCTCGATCCCGTTCCCCGAGACCCACGTGATGGAGCACGGCCTCTACGTGCTCGAGGGCAAGGCGGTCTACCTGCTCAACACCGACTGGGTCGAGGTGCAGGCCGGCGACTTCATGTGGCTGCGGGCGTTCTGCCCCCAGGCCTGCTACGCCGGCGGCCCCGGCCGCTTCCGCTACCTGCTCTACAAGGACGTCAACCGGCACGCCTCGCTGGAGCTGTGATGGGTGCCCGGCTGATCTACACCGCGATCTGCTCGCTCGACGGCTATGTCGCCGACGCCGACGGGCGCTTCGAGTGGAGCGCGCCCGGTGAGGAGGTCCACGCGGTCGTCAACGCGGTGTCCGCGACGGTCCGGACCCAGCTGCTCGGCCGACGCATCTACGACGTGCTCGCCGTCTGGGACGACCCGGTGATGCTCGAGGACGAGTCGCCGGCGATCCGGGAGTACGCAGCGATCTGGCGGGCGACCGACAAGGTGGTGTTCTCGCGGACGCTGACGTCGCTCGACGCGCCACGGACCAGGCTCGTCAGCGCCTTCGACGCCGACGACGTACGCCGCCGCAAGGCCGACGCCGACGGGCGATCTCGGGATCGGCGGACCGGTGCTAGCCGCGCAGGCCATCGCCGCGGGACTGGTCGACGACTACCACCTGTTCGTCAACCCCGTGATCATCGGCGGCGGCCTCCGTGCGCTGCCGGACGACGTCCGGCTGACCCTCGACCTGGTCGAGGAACGCCGGCTCGCGGGCGGCGTCGTACACCTCCACTATCGAGCGGTTCCTGGGTGACGCCGGTCACGTTAGGATCGGTACGGCTCGTCGTTCCGCATGGCCAACCGGCGACCGTCGTTCCCCGAACCATGCACCCGCGTCCGGCGCGCCGAGGGGAGACGACATGACGGCAGCCTCGATCACCGTCAACGGTGACGAGCGGTCGCTCGACGCGACCCCGGTGCACACGACCGCGCTCGACTTCCTGCGCGGCCTGGGCCTGACCGGCGCCAAGGAGGGCTGCGCCGAAGGGGAGTGCGGTGCCTGCTCGGTGCTGGTGTCGCGCGCCCGAGACAGGGCGGCGGCACCTGCTGGACCGCGCTGAACGCCTGCCTGGTGCCGGCCGCGGCGCTCGACGGTCAGGAGGTCGTCACCGCCGAGGGCCTGGGCGACCCCCACGCGCTGCACCCGGTGCAGCGCGAGCTGGCGGTGCGGGGCGGGTCGCAGTGCGGCTACTGCACGCCGGGGTTCGTCTGCTCGATGGCGGCGGAGTTCTACCGCCGCGACCGGGCGGACTCCACGAGCTCGACCCAGGAGTGGCACCACGCGCTGAGCGGCAACCTCTGTCGCTGCACCGGATACCGCCCGATCCTCGACGCCGCCGAGGCGCTCGAGGCGCCGGCAGCCGACGACCCTCTCGCCCGGCGCCGGGACCGACCGCCGCCGCCGGCCCTGGCGACCACCGTCGTGGACGACGACGGGATCTTCGTCCGTCCGGTCGACCTCGCGGCCGCGCTGGCCGCCCTCGACGCGCACGAGCGACGCGGTGGTCCTGGCGGGGTCGACCGATCTCGGGGTCGAGGTCAACCTGCGCGGGTCGCGGCCGGCGTACGTCGTGGCCGTCGACCGGCTCGCCCGAGCTGCGCGAGCTCTCGACCGGCGACGGCCGCGTCACGATCGGTGCAGCGCTGACCCTGAGCGAGGTCGAGGAGGCGCTCGCCGGCCGGGTGCCGCTGCTCGACGAGGTGTGGCCGCAGTTCGCGTCGCGGCTGATCCGCAACGGCGCGACGATCGGCGGCAACCTCGGCACCGCCTCGCCGATCGGCGATCTGGCCCCGGCGCTGCTCGCGCTCGACGCGACCCTCGTGCTGGTCTCGTCGGCCGGCGAGCGGGAGGTTCCGCTCGCGGACTACTTCACCGGCTATCGGCAGACGCTTCGCTCGCGCGCCGAGCTGATCCGTGCGGTGCGGCTGCCCGCGGAGCAGCCGGGGATCGTCGCCTTCCACAAGATCGCCAAGCGGCGCTACGACGACATCTCCAGCGTCGCCGTCGGTTTCGCGCTCGACGTCACCGAGGGCGTCGTGACCAGCGTCCGCATCGGACTCGGCGGAGTGGCGGCCACGCCGATCCGGGCTCTGCGCACCGAGCTGGCGCTGGCCGGGCAGCCGTGGACGGAGGAGTGGTCGAGGCGGCCGCCGCCGTGCTCGCCGACGAGGGCACGCCCATCGACGACCAGCGGGCCTCGGCGGCGTACCGCTCCGCGATGCTCGGCAACAGCCTGCGGAAGCTGTGGGCCACCGGAGGTTTCGAGACAGGACTGCGCTCCTCGACCAGGGGGAGGCGCGATGACGAGCCTGAGCGAGCGGCCGACCGGCGCCGTCGTCGGCGTCGAGATGGAGCACGAGAGCGCGGCGCTGCACGTGACCGGGCAGGCGCTCTACACCGACGACCTGGTCGGCCGCACCGTCGACGTGCTGCACGCCCATCCCGTGCAGGCGCCCCACGCCCACGCGCGGGTGACGGCGATCCGTGCCGACGCGGCGTACGACGTGCCCGGGGTGGTGCGCGTGCTCACGGCCGGCGACGTGCCCGGGCATCAACGACGCGGGGGTCAAGCACGACGAGCCGCTCTTCCCCGACGAGGTGAGGTATCACGGCCACGCCGTCGTCTGGGTGCTGGGCGAGACCCTCGAGGCGGCCCGGCGGGGCGCGGCGGCGATCGAGGTCGACTACGAGCCGCTGCCGTCGCTGGTCACGGTGCGCGAGGCGATCGCCGCCGGCAGCTTCCAGGGCGGGCTCGCCGACCGTCGAGCGCGGCGACGTCGACGTGGGCCTTCGACAACGCGGCGCACGTCTTCACCGGCGAGACCGAGATGGCCGGCCAGGAGCACTTCTACCTCGAGACGCAGGCGTCGCTGGCGCTGGTCGACGAGGGCGGCCAGGTCTTCGTGCAGTGCAGCACCCAGCACCCCACCGAGACGCAGGAGATCGTCGCCCACGTGCTCGGCGTGCCAGAGCCACGAGGTGACCGTGCAGTGCCTGCGGATGGGCGGCGGCTTCGGGGGCAAGGAGATGCAGCCGCACGGGTACGCCGCCATCGCGGCCCTCGGGGCGACCATCACCGGCCGCCCGGTGCGGCTGCGCCTGCCGCGCCAGCAGGACATCACGATGACCGGCAAGCGGCACGGCTTCCACGCCGAGTGGAAGGTCGGCTTCGACGAGGACGGCCGCCTGCTCGCGCTCGAGGGCACGATCACCTCCGGACGGCGGGTGGAGCCTCGACCTGTCGGAGCCGGTGCTGGCCCGCGCGCTGTGCCACATCGACAACGCCTACTGGATCCCGCACGTGCGGGTGCACGGCCGCATCGCGAAGACGAACATCACCTCGCAGACGGCCTTCCGGGGCTTCGGCGGGCCGCAGGGCATGCTCGTGATCGAGGACGTGCTCGGTCGCTGCGCGCCGCGGCTGGGTCTCGACCCGGCCGAGCTGCGGCGCCGCAACCTCTACGTCGACGGGCCAGGACACGCCGTACGGCCAGCCGGTCCGGCACCCCGAGCGGCTCGTGGCCGCCTGGGAGCAGGTGAGCGCGTCGGGCGACCTCGACGCGCGGCGGGCCGAGATCGCGGCGTACAACGCGAGCAGCGCGCACACCAAGCGCGCCCTGGCGATCACGCCCGGTGAAGTTCGGCATCTCGTTCAACTTCACCGCCTTCAACCAGGCCGGCGCGCTCGTGCACGTCTACAAGGACGGCTCGGTGCTGATCAACCACGGCGGCACCGAGATGGGCCAGGGCCTGCACACGAAGATGCTCCAGGTCGCCGCGACGGCGCTCGGCCTCCCGCTCGCGCGGGTCCGGCTGGCGCCGACCCGCACCGACAAGGTGCCGAACACCTCGGCCACCGCGGCCAGCGCAGGCACCGACCTCAACGGCGCGCGCGATCAAGGACGCCTGCGAGCAGATCCTGGCCCGGCTCGAGCTGGTCCGTGCGCGGGCGCGACCATCGACTGGGACGACCTGGTGCGCGAGGCCTACTACGCGCGCGTGCAGCTGTGGGCGGCCGGCTTCTACCGCACCGAGGGGCTGCACTGGGACGCCGCGGCGATGCGCGGCTCGCCGTTCAAGTACTTCGCGTACGGCGCCTGCGCGGCCGAGGTCGAGGTCGACGGCTTCACCGGCGCCTACCGGACCCGCCGCGTCGACATCGTCCACGACGTCGGCGACTCGCTCTCGCCGCTGGTCGACCTCGGGCAGGTGGAGGGCGGCTTCGTCCAGGGCGCCGGCTGGCTGACCCTGGAGGACCTGCGCTGGGACACCTCCGACGGGCCGAACCGCGGGCGGCTCACCACGCAGTCGGCCAGCACCTACAAGCTGCCCAGCCTCTCGGAGATGCCGGAGGACTTCCGGGTCGCGTTCCTCGACCGGGCCCACGAGGACGGCGCCGTCTACGGGTCGAAGGCCGTCGGCGAGCCGCCGCTGATGCTCGCGCTCGCGGTGCGCGAGGCACTGCGCGAGGCGGCCGCGGCGTTCGGGCCGCCGGGCACCAGCGTCGAGCTGGCGTCGCCGGCCACGCCGGAGGCCGTCTTCTGGGCGCTCGAGCGGGCGCGGGGGAGTGCGTGATGGCCGCGGCGGACGGTTGGGCTGACGGGCACTGGCTGGCGTGCGCTGACCCGGCTGCGCACCGAGCGCCGTGCCGGCGTCCTGGTCACGGTCACCGACGTCCGCGGCCACGCGCCGCGCGACGCCGGCGCCAAGATGGTCGTCGCGTCCGACGGCACCTGGGGGAGCATCGGCGGCGGCAACCTGGAGGAGACCGCGATCGCGCGCGCCCGCGACCTGCTCGAGTCGGGCACGGCCAGCTCCGATGACGATGATCGTGTCGCTCAACGACAAGGCCCACACCGAGCACGGTCGCCAGTGCTGCGGGGGAGAGGTGACCCTCGTGCTCGAGCCGCAACCGGTGGTCCCGGCCGTCGCGATCTTCGGCCTCGGGCCACGTGGGGCTCGAGCTGGCCCGCATCCTGAGCCGTCACGACCTCGAGCTCCACCTGGCCGACTCCCGTGCGGCGTACGTCGCCCCTGGCGCGCTCGCCGCCCTCGACGGCGGGCCCGCGACCATCCACGCCCACCACGCCCCCCTGCCCGAGGTCGTGCTCGGCCAGGTGCCGAGGGGCTCGCACGTGCTGGTGATGACGCACGACCACGCCGAGGACTTCGCGCTCTGCGACGCGGCGCTGCGCTGCGCGCACCTCGCGAGCATCGGCCTGATCGGCTCGGCGGCGAAGTGGCGACGGTTCGAGAAGGGGCTGCGCGTCGAGGGGCACTCCGAGGAGTCGATCGCGCGGATCCGCTGCCCCATCGGCGACCCGTCGGCCCCGGCCGGCAAGGACCCCGCGCATGATCGCGCTCGAGCGTCGCCTGCGAGGTGCTGCGGATGGCCGCCGCCGAGCGCGTGGCCCCGGATGAGCGGGAGCTTCCAGGGCATCGTCCGCGCGCGCGTGCTCGACACCCCCGACGACCCGCTCACCGGCGGCGTCCTGCGCAGCGACGACGACGTGGCGCTGCGGGTCGTCGACGGGGTGATCGTCGAGCGCGCGGCGTACGCCGAGGTCCGCGCCGCGCACCCCGACGACGACGTGCTCGACCTGCGCGAGGGCGTGCTGCTGCCGGGGCTCGTCGACACCCACGTGCACTACCCGCAGGTGCGCGCGATCGGTGCCCTCGGGATGCCGCTGCTCGAGTGGCTGGACCGGTGCGCGCTGCCCGAGGAGGAGCGGCTCGCCGACCCGGCGTACGCCCGCGCGGTCGCGGAGGAGTTCGTCTTCGGCCTCGTCTCCGCCGGGCACCACCACGGCGCTGGTCTTCGGCTCGCACTTCGCCTCGGCCGTCGACGCGCTCTTCGCCGAGGCCGAGCGGGTCGGCCTGCGGGTGACGTGCGGGCTCGTCGTCAGCGACCGGGGCCTCCCGGCGTCGCTGCTCACCACGCCCGACCGTTCCGTCGCGGAGTCGCGCGAGCTCGCGGCGCGCTGGCACGGCCGGGGCCGGCTGCGGTACGCCGTCACCCCGCGCTTCTCGTTCTCCACCGGAGACGATCTGCTCGCCGCCTGCGCGACCGTGCACGAGGAGGTGGCGGGCTCGTGGTTCACCTCGCACGTCAACGAGAACCTCGCCGAGGTGGCCGCGGTGGCCGAGCTGTTCCCCGGGCGGGCCCACTACGTCGACACCTATGACGCGCACGGGCTGGTGGGGCCGCGGTCGCGTGCTCGCGCACAACGTGCACCCGACCGACGACGAGCTGCGCGTGCTCGGAGCCCGCGGGGCGCGCGATCGCCAACTGTCCGACCAGCAACGCCGCGCTGGGCAGCGGCCTGTTCTCCCAGCGCCGCCACGACGCGTTCGGCGTCCGCGTCGCCCTGGGCTCCGACGTCGGGGCCGGCACCGGCTTCTCGCTGTTCAAGGAGGGACTGCAGGCCTACTTCCACCAGCGGCTGCTCGGTCCCGACGGCGTCCCGCTCACCTCGGCCCACCTGCTCCACCTGGCGACGATGGCCGGCGCCGAGGCGCTCGGGCTCGCCGACGAGATCGGGGACCTCTCGGTCGGCAAGCAGTTCGACGCCGTCTGGGTCAAGCCGCTCGCCGAGGATCCCCTCGACGTGTGCATCCGGCACGCCGCCTCGCCCGACGACGCCCTGGCCAAGATCTTCGCGCTCGGTGGTGACACCGACGTCGCGGGCGTCTGGGTGGGCGGCACCCGGGTGAAGGGCTGAGCCCTGCAGGCGAGGCCGTCGTCAGCGCAGAGTCACGGCAGGGTGACGACCGTCGGCGGCTCGGACCACGGGGACCAGAGACCGGCGCTTCCCTGGCAGCGCACGGCGTAGGTTGCCGTCGTCCCCTCACCCTGGAGGATCGTCCAGGTGCGCGGACCGCCCTGGTTGAGCCCTTCGCCCAGCGAGGTGTAGGTGCCGTCGTCCGCCAGCACTCCGAGGTCCTGGGTGACGCACCCGAGGCCCGACCCGCTCCAGAGGCGCACGTAGCCGTCGTACTCCGCAACCCAGCCCAGCGTGCCGGTCGGCCCCTCAGGAGGCGTGGCGACGTAGACCCACTCGCTGGTCCCGAGGGGTTGGTTCTTGCGCCTCTCCGCACTGACGAAGAAGACGTGCTCGTCGCCCGGGTAGAGATCGGTGACGCGGGCCGTCGTCGTGGTCGTGTAGATCTGCCCGGAGCTCGAGCTGACACGACGTAGTGGTGCGGCCCCCTTGACCGAGGTCCACGTCAGGTCGACGGTGCGGGTGTCGACCACCACGGCCGAGGTGATCCGGGGTGGCTCCGGCGGCGCCTTGGCGGCCAGCGCCGGAGCGGCGGAGGCTCCCCCTAGCGCGAGGGTGACGACGAGGCTGGCAAGGATGCGACGTGCGCTCATGCGGTGCTCCCAGGTCGAGGGAGCCGCGACCCGAGCCCCCGAGTGCAGCCACGCTACGTCCGGACCCCTGCCCGCGTATTCGCCCCGAGGGGTGAGTGCGCGCTCAGCGCAGGGCGCCGTCGGGCCACGCGGCGACGCGAGCCTCCGCGTGCTCGCGGGCGAGCGCGGCCAGGAACTGTCGCCACCCTTGCTCGCTCACGCTGCCTCCGCTCAGGAGTTGGCGATCGCCTGCCAGTCCTCGATCCGCTCGGCGATCAGTCCGCCCGGGCCTTGTTGTCCCGTCCGTCCAGGACGCCGAGGTCGTCGGCGTCGGCGCGCAGGTAGACCCCCGACGTCTTGGCGTTCAGGGCGGGATCCGCGTCCGACCTGGTGATCCAGTGACCGGTGGCGCGGTCCTCGGTCTCGAGCTTGATCTCGGCGGTGCCGTGGATCGCCGGCGCGTTCTGGTGGCGCGGGCGCTCGCCCCTCCAGGCGTAGAAGACGCCTGCGGGGTCCTTCAGCTCCTTGGCGGCCTCGCTCCAGTAGCGGGAGGAGAGGGTGCCGTCCTCCTGCCAGGCGCGGCCGTTGACCACCAGCGCGCGGTCGCGATCGCGGGAGACGCGCAGCAGGCTCACGGCGGACGGCTCCAGCGGTGTCCGCTCGGTCGTCGAGAACTGCCACCACAGCCCCTCGATCCGCGAGAGCCCGCCGATGGCCTCGATCGCCTTGCGCAGCTTCTGGTTGACCGCCTTCACCTCGGCCGGCGTGGTCGCGTCGCCGTAGCGGACGCAGGTCAGTCCGAGCAGGTCGCTCGGCAGCTTGGCCCCGTTGGCGTGCAGGATGAAGGTCCGCTCCATGCCGAGAACGCCGCCGAAGAGCCCTGCCTCGAAGACGACGTTGTCACGCGGGGAGGCCTGGCCGGCCCCTCCGGCGTCGGCGGGTGCCGGGTCGGCGCTCGTCCAGTCGTCCTGGGCGAAGACGAACGCCGCGAAGTCGACCTCTCGGGTCAGCTCGACCAGGCGCCCGAGGGTGGTGGTGCCGGGGTTGAACGTCGTCGTCCACGGCTCGACGTCCGCGACGTCTCCGAGCCCGCGGGTCAACGCCTGGAGCAGCTTGGCCTGCTTGCCCGACGAGCCCAAGAAGATGCGGGGCTTGGCCATCAGTCCTCCTGCAGGTCGACGGGCTCTGCTCGTCGCAGCGTACCCACGGCAGCGTGGCCGCAGGAGCGAGCCGGAGTTGCCCACGAGGCGGTGTGACAGCGGGGATGCGGCCGCGGCGAACGTCCGGCGGTCTGACACGATGGCCGACGTGCGCAGGGTGTGCCGCGTGCTGCGGATCGGGCTGGCAGCCGCGATCGCCGGGCCGACGTTGACCGCGTGCCGCCAGCCCGCCGACCGTACGATCATCGCCGTCCTCACGCCGGCCTCGGCCGTGTCCGCGACCCTGGCCACCGAGCCGGGACGTTCGGCGTTCGTCGACCGGATCACCGCGCGCTGCGACAGCTGCGTCGTCGCCGACCAGTACGACGGCGCGACCGCCGCGTCGGCCCGGGTGGCCGTCGCCGACGGGGCTGACGTGATCGTCGTCGAGGCGCTGACCCCCGACGTCGGCGAGGAGGTGGTCGTGGCGGCCGGGTCGGTTCCGGTGGTCGCGTTCGACCGGTTCGTGGCCGGTGCCGACTGGTACGTCGGCTACGACCGGGCCGACACCGGGACCGCCGTGGCCGACGCCGTGGCCCGCGAGGTCGGGCGCCGCGCGGAGGTGCTGGTCGTCGCCGGCTCGTCGGTCGACGCCGACACCGACGTCGTCGAGCAGGGGCTTCGCCGAGGCGCTGGCCGGCCACGACGTGGAGGTGCGCGCCGAGCTCGCCGCGACGTCCGGCACCGCGGCGGAGACCCGCGACTGGGTGCTCGCCCAGCTGGAGGCGCCGAAGGGCCAGCAGGTCCGCGCCGTGCTGGCGGCGACCGACGAGCAGGCGCAGGGCGTCGTCGAGGCCTTCGCCAGGGCTCGCCTGCCCCGGCCGTGGCCGCTGGTGACCGGAGCCGGCGGCGAGCTCGACGCCGTACGCCGCGTGGTCGCCGGCGAGCAGACCCTCACCGTGCACATGCCCGTCGCCCGGACCGCCGAGACGGCCGCCGACGTCGCCCTGTCGCTGGCGTCGGCTGCCGGTGGCGCCGATCTCGTCGACGCCACCGAGGTGGAGGGCGTGCCCGCGTTCCTCTTCGAGCCGATGCTCGTGTCGGCCACGAACCTCACGGACACGGTCGTGCGCGACGGGACGTTCACGCCCGAGGAGATCTGCTCCGGCGAGCCGGACCTCGAGGCCGCCTGCGCCCGCCTCGGGATCCGCTGACCCCTCCTCCTACCTCGCGTCGAGCAGCTCCTGGTCACCCGAGCGAGGCGCCTCCAACGACGTGCGGTCGAGCTTGCTCGGCCACCAGATCTTCCCGCCGAGGTCGATGTTCAGCGCCGTCACCAGCACCGACCGGACGACCAGCGTGTCGAGCATGACGCCGAGCGCCACGGCGAGCCCGAGCTCGGCCAGGAACACCACCGGGATCGTGCCGAGCACCAGGAAGGTCGCCGCGAGCACCAGCCCCGCCGAGGTGATCACGCCGCCGGTCGAGGTGAGCGCCACGACGGAGCCCTGGCGCGTGCCGCGATGCAGGGTCTCCTCGCGGACCCGGGTCATCAGGAAGATGTTGTAGTCGATGCCGAGCGCCACCAGGAACACGAAGGCGAACAACGGGAACGATGGATCGGAGCCCGCGAAGCCGAAGACGTACTTGAAGAGCAGCGCCGAGATGCCCAGCGCGGCGCCGAACGACAGCACCACCGTGAGCACCAGCAGCACCGGCGAGAGCACGGCCCGCAGCAGCAGCATCAGGATCAGGAGCACCGCGAGCAGGATGACCGGGATGATCACCTTGTTGTCGCGCGACGAGGCCTCCTTGGTGTCGAGGTAGAACGCCGACCCGCCACCCACCAGGGCATCGGCGCCGTCGACGGAATGCACCGCATCGCGGGTGGCCTCCACGGTCGTCGAAGGCCTCCGGGGAGGAGACGTCGTGGCCGATGACCGCCTGGATGAAGCTCACCCCGCCGGCCGAGACGGGCTCGGAGGGCGCCTCGAGCCCGTCGACGCCGGTCATGGCCTCGGCGACCGCGTCACCCTGCTCCTCGTTCGCGACGACCATCACCGTGTTGGACTGGTCGACCAGGCCGTGCGCGACGAGCACCTTCTGTCCGGTGATCGACTCGAACTCCTTGGTGTAGGTGTCCTCGGTGGACAGGCCCGAGGTGTCGAGCGCGAACAGGCCCAGGCAGCAGACGGCGAGGATCACGGTGGTGCCGACCCACACCCGACGCGGCTGGGGCTTGATCCAGGCGGCGACCTTGGCCCAGAAGCCCGACTCGGTCGGCTCGGGCGAGCCGAACGCCGGACGCTTGGGCCAGAAGATCCACCGGCCGGTGATGACCAGGAGCGCCGGGAGCAGCGTCACCATCACCAGGTACGTGACGGCGATGCCGACGGCCGCCACCGGGCCGAGCCCGGCGGTGGAGTTCATCTCGGCGAGCGTCAGGCACAGCATGCCGACCACGACGGTCGCGGCGCTGGCCGTGATCGCGGGCGCAGCGCGGTGCAGCGCGAAGGCCATCGCCTCATGGCGGTCCTCGTGGCGACGCAGCTCCTCCCGGTAGCGCGCCACCAGGAGCAGCGCGTAGTCGGTGCCGGCGCCGATCACCAGGATCGTGAGGATGGCATAGCTCTGGCCGTTGACCGTCAGGTCGGCGTACTTGGCCAGGAAGTAGACGACGGCCTGGGAGGTGAACAGGGCGACGACCGCGCTGAGGATCGGCAGGATCCACAGGATCGGGCTGCGGTAGGTGAACAGCAGGATCAGGATCACGATGCCCAGGGTCGCGCCGAGCAGGGTGGTGTCGATGCCGCCGAAGGCCTCCGCCGCGTCGGCGGCCTGGCCGCCCGCGCCGGCGACGTAGACGTTGACGCCGTCGATCGCTGCGATCTCGCGGATGTCGTCGGCGGTGTCGGGCAGGAGGTTCCAGCCCTCGCTGCCGAGGTTGAAGGTGACCATGGTCTGCGCGACGACACCGTCCTCGGACGGGATCGGGCCGATGACCTCGCCCTCGACGCCCTCGAGCGCGGCGAGCTCCTCGACCTGCGCGGTCGCGGCGGCCAGGTCATCCTGGTGTCAGGCCGCCCTCGCGCTCGTAGACCACGATCGTCGGGATCGCGTTGGGGTCCTGGAAGGGGCCCAGCTTCTCCAGCGCCCGGGTGGACTCGGCGCTCGCGGGGAGCCAGGAGGAGGCCTCGTTGTTCTGGACGTCGGCCAGCTTGGCCGCGAACGTCGAGGACACCCCGACGACGACGAGCCACGCGACGAGGACGAGCCACTTCGTGACCTTGCCGGTCAGCGAGCCTGCGATCTGACGATGCATGACGGAACTCCATCACCTAGGGGACACCCTGAGGCATCCGGTACTGCCCTGATCGACCCCTGAGACGTCCCGAACTCATCGGGAAGCCGTCGGTCATTTCTCACCCTTTAGGGGGTCGAGGAGCATCGTCGCACGACGCACCGACAACGGCGCGACCGGTTTTACCCGCGCACCGATCGTTCAGCGGACGTTCACTGGCGCTGCAGGTCGCGTCCCGGACCGCCGCTCAGCTTGTCCCGCCCGGGACCGCCGAAGAGCCGGTCGTCGCCCGGGCCTCCCTGGAGCTTGTCGGGGGCCTTGCCGCCCTCGAGCCGGTCGGGGCCGCCGCCGCCCTGGAGCCGGTCCTTGCCGCCGTACCCCTTGAGCACATCGGCGTCCGCACCGCCCACGATGCGGTCCTTGCCCGGTCCGGCGATGACCAGGTCCTTCCCCTTCTCGCCGCAGACCAGGTCGTCGCCGTCTCCGGACTTGATCGTGTCCTTGCCCGTGCCCCCCACGATCACGTCGTCGCCGTCGGTGCCGAGGAGCACGTCGCTGCCGTCGCCGCCGTACGCCGTGGCGAGCCGGCCGTGGCACCCCGGCGTGGCGTCGCCCTCGATGCCCCACAGCAGTCCGGTCTGGCCCGCTGCGACGCCGGAGACCACGATCCGGCCGGGTCGCTGGACCAGGGTCGCGGTGGGCCGGGTGCCCGTCGCGGTGTCGGTCCAGCCACCGGCCAACCCGAACGCCAGGTCCGGCCGGCCGTCACCCTGCAGCCGCATCAGCGTGGCCCGGTCGGCGGCCACGATCGGCACGATGATCTTGTCGTTGGCCTGGATGCTCAGCTTGCCGCTGACCGTGAGGTCGTAGCTCTTGATGCTGGCGAACTTCCCGTCGGCGCCACCGCCCGCGTGGAAGCGGGTCACGATGAGCGGGGAGCGCTGGTTGTTGTTGGTCGCGTTCTGCTCGATCGCGCCCGAGGAGACGACGACGCCGCCGTCGTTCTGCACGCCGATCGAGACCGGCTCGATGCCTGCGACGGTCCAGCCGAGCGGCGGGGTCGGGCGGTGGCTGGCGCGGCCGTTGGTGCCGAAGTCGTCGTCGAGAGCGCCGTTGCGCCCGAGCCGGAAGACGTCGATGCTCGCGGCGGAGCGTCCTCCCGCGAGGATCGTGCCGTCGCTGCGCACGACGAGGTTGTCGACCTGCCCGGTGGCCAGGCTGACCCCGCCGGCTGACCCGAAGGTGGGGTCGACGACTCCGGTCGGGTCGAGGCGGTAGACGGCTGCACCGTTGGCGACCACCAGTCGGCCGTCGGGCTGCAGGGCGATGTCGAGGAAGCGCGAGGCGTTGAAGTCGACCCGGCCGGTGCCGCCCCACGCGGGGTCGAGAGCCCCGGCGCCGGTGAAGCGCCACACGCGGCTGAAGCCGCCGGTCTGCGAGAAGGCACTCACGTAGGTGGCGCCGGTCGCCGAGTCGACCGCGACCTCCGCGGCCCCCCACTCGGCGGGACCGCCCACCTGCACCACGCCCGTGCCGGCGAAGCTGAGGTCGGGGATGCCGGCGGCGGAGAAGCGGCGTACGTCGATGCCGTCGACGTTCGTCGGCCGCAGGGACACCGTCACGAACCGGTCGTCGGCGAACTGGTCGAGGGCGACGACGCGGAACTCGTTGCCCAGCGCGACGCGGCCGCCGCCGGCGAACGTCGGGTCGAAGCCTCCCGGCGTCGCAGTCGCCGGCGCGCCCGCCACCACGCCCATCGCGCCCATCGCGCCGAGGAGGCCCGTCACGAGCAGGAGCGAACGGAGCCGGCGAGCCGGCCTGACCAGGGCGAGCCCGGAGCTGAGCATGGGTGTGCCTCCTGCGTGCGTCGGCCGGGCACCGGATGGCGCAGCGGCCCGTGTCTGCTGTGACGCTACCGACGCGTGATCGGTTCGCGCCGGGCCTGGCCGTGAGCGCGTCTCGAGCAACGTCCGCAGCACGACATGCCGCCAGCGGCACCGATCCGCATGGACCGGTGCCGTTCGTGGCGTCACCGTCAGACGAGCATCACTCCCAGCGGCTCAGCCGCCGTTCGAGTTGTCGTCGCGCAGGTAGAACCAGGTCAGGTCCGAGTTCGGGTTGCGCTCGGAGGAGAGCACCGGGTCGAGGCACATCAGGCCGTTCGCATTCTTGTCGTACTTGGCCGCGAGGAGGGCGTAGACCGTGGCCACGTCGGGGAACCCGGAGTTGTTGGCCTCGTCGAAGACGCGCTGCGCGGCATGCTCCACCGTGACCTGCGCCCACTTCGCCGAGGCTGGGCAGCCGACCTTCTGATCCGCCGACGCGGGCGGCGAGGTCACGACCACCGCGCAGGCCGCCCCCAGTAGTCCGATGATGGCCGTTGACCGTGCTCTCATGATGGTCTCCCCCTGGGGCGTTGCCGGTGGGGGGAACGCTGTCAACGTACTACTGACAACGCCGGGGGAGAACCCCCGAGGCGTGCGGCGGCGCAGCCGCACTGCGAGCTGGTCATCGGCCACCACCGGACGAAGCCCGGTCATCCGGGTCCCGACCAATGCGACGGAGTGCACGTCGGCGGCATCGGTCTTGCGGCCCTGGCCGGTCGAAGGACCCGTGCCCGCGCCGACAGCTTCTGTGGCACATCGACCACGGCCTGGCCGGCGGCGATGAGTCGCATCGCGACGTGCCGACCGATCCCGCTGCATCCCTCGATCGCCCAGACCCGGACGGGTCGAGAGGGCACCGCTGCTGCAAGCAGAGCAATCCCTTCTTGAGCCACTCCGACCCAGCGGTGCCCGGGACCACGCAGGCCATGAGAGAGCCACACCCGCAGGTGGGCAGCCGATGAGAGAGCGACAGTCCCGGACACCTCGACCGAGACTCGTCAGAACCCGGCCGTGCGGTCAATGGACTAGCAGCCGATGTGCGGGCGGCCCGGTCAGTGGGGTTGGGCGTCGAAGCCGGTCATGCGGATGAGCTTGGCTGGGACGCCGACGACGATGGCGTTGGCCGGGACGTCCTTGGTGACCACGGAGCCGGCGCCGACGATCGCTCCGTCGCCCACCGTGACGCCGGGCAGGACGGTGACGGCAGCTCCGAGCCACACCTTGCGGCCGATGCGGATCGGGGCGGGGACCATGTCGGCTCGCCGGTCCGGGTCGATATGGTGGTTGAGGGTGGTCAGCGTGCTGCCGTGTCCGATGAGGGCGCCGTCGCCGATGGTGATGCCTCCGGTGTCCTGGAAGCGGCAGCCGAGGTTGATGAAGACGCCTCGTCCCAGCGTCAGGTTCTTGCCGAACTCGCTGTGCAATGGCGGAAAGACGACGACGGAGTCATCGATCGGCTTGCCGGTGAGCTCGGCGACGAGGGTGCGGATCTCGTCGGGTGTGCGGTATCGGTTGTTGATCTGGGCGGTGACTCGCAACGCCTCCTGGGCGGCGTCGTGCATGAACCGGTGTTGCTCGGAACCACCCACGATCGGCGCACCGCTGTCCACGTGGGCGAGGAAGTCCTGCAGCTCCATCGTGGTCATGGTGCCTCTACGGTCGCGGTGAGCGATCCGTCGATGTCCGCGATCTGCTCGGCGGCGTCGCCGTTCATTCGGCCGAGGACGACGATGCCGGGGAAGTAGGACTGGTCCCCGTAATACAGGACGAGGTCGTTGCCCGGGGCGTAGTAGCCGACGTCCCCCACGTCGGGGTCCGCGCCGTCGGGCTGATCTTCCAGCGAGAGCGGAGCGGGCAACGGGCCGGTCTTCTCGACGCCGCCATGGTCGGTCATCTCCACCGTGACGGGGAGCTGCGCGATGAGGTCGCGGGCCGCCGGACTGTCGTGGAGGGTGGCGTCGAAGGTCTGGTCGGCGATCGTGATCTGGATGTTCATGCGGTTCTCCTGGCTTTCGGCCGCCTCACGTGTCCCGCCGTCGGTGGGGCGGCGTGAGGGTGACGGCGTCGGGGTTGACTGAGCGGTCGAGTCGACGTCAGCACTCTCGGGACTGGTCGTCTCGTCTCCTGCGCTACATCCGACGCCGACTAGCGCGGTCAGGGCGGCCAGGGCGACGGTGGGCAGTGCGGTCAGCATGGTTCTCATGAGGGACCTCGGACTCAGACGGTGAGCAGGACCTTGGTGGCGGTGCGTTGGTCCATGGCCTGGTAGCCCTCGGCTGCTTTCTCGAGCGGCAGGGTGAGGTCGAAGACCTTGCCAGGGTCGATCTTGCGGTCCCAGATGAGCTGGATGAGGTCGGGGAGGTAGCGGCGCACCGGGGCCGGTCCGCCGAGGGTGTGGATGCCGGCGAAGAAGAGCTGGATGCCCGGGATCTGCACGTCGTGGTTCACTCCGACGTAACCGAGGTGGCCACCGCCCCGGGTCGCGCCCACAGCCTGCATGAAGGACTCCTGGGTGCCGACTGCCTCGACGACGGAGTGGGCGCCGAGCCCACCTGTGAGCTCCTTGACCTTCGCCACGCCAGCCTCCCCGCGCTCCTCGACGATGTCGGTGGCGCCGTAGAAGCGGGCGAGCTTCTGACGCTCGGGGTGGCGCGACATGGCGATGATCCGCTCCGCGCCCCGTTGCTCGGCGGCAAGGATCGCCATGAGCCCGACCGCGCCGTCCCCCACAACCGCGACGGTCTTGCCGGGGCCGGCCTGGGCCGCATCCGCGCCGAACCAGCCCGTACCCAGCACGTCGGAGGCCGCGAGCAGTGAGGGGATGAGGTCGGCGTCGGGCTGAGCGGGGGTCGCGACTAGCGTGCCGTCCGCGTGCGGGATGCGTGCCTTCTCGGCCTGGGTGCCGATGCCGGCGTGGACGAACTCGGCGTGCTCGCACTTGGACTGGAAGCCGGCTCGGCAGATCTCGCAGGTGTTGTCGGAGATGACGAACGAGCCGACGACGAAGTCGCCCGGTTTCACCCTCTGCACCTGCTCACCGACCTCCTCCACGACGCCGACGTACTCATGACCCATCAGCGTGTGGTCGACCGGCTCGACGCCCCGGTACGGCCAGAGGTCGGACCCGCAGATGCAGGTCGCGGACAGGCGGATGATGGCGTCGGTCGGTTCGACGATGCGCGGGTCTTCGCGCTCCTCGACTCGAACGTCACCGGAGGCGTGCATGACAACTCCACGCATGGCGGATGCTCCACTCCGTTGCTCGGGTTCGCGGGCGACTCCCGCTCGTTGCGGGCCAGGTCGCACCGCGACATCGAGTCAACCCGCCGATTCGGCGGGGCGGGAGTCCCTGTTGATGGGTGCACTGGCAGGGCACCCCTGGCCGCTCGGACGTGATGCGCGATCGACGTACCCTCGACGGCGTGGACAACCGAGCAGAGGTCCGCGAGTTCCTCACTACTCGCCGCGCCCGCATCACACCGGCGCAGGTCGGCCTCCCGACGGTCGGCACCCGCCGCGTGCCGGGACTCCGGCGCAGCGAGGTCGCGGCCGTCGCCGGCCTCAGCGTCGAGTACTACGCCCGTCTCGAGCGTGGCCAGATCGCCGGCGCCTCCGCCGGCGTCCTCGAAGCCCTCGCCTCGGCCCTTCGGCTCGACGAGACCGAGCGGGCCCACCTCTTCGACCTCGCCCGCGCCGCCGACGGCATCCCCACTTCAGGCCGATCCCGTCGTCGAAGCGCGAGCAAGTCCGCCTCACGGCCCAGCCTCCACTGGACGCTGGAGGCCATCAAGGACGGCGTCGCCTTCGTCCGAGATCCGCACCAGAACCTGCTCGCGACCAACAGCCTCGGCCGGGCGTTCTACTCGCCCGTCATTGGCGACGGAGGCCGACAGCCGAACCTGGCGAGGTTCCAGTTCCTAGACCCAGCGTCCCGCGACTTCTACCCCGACTGGGACCTGTTCGCCGAGATGTGCGTGGGCGTCATGCGTGCCGAAGCCGGCCGCGACCCCCACGACCGCGGCCTCCAGGACCTGATCGGCGAGCTCTCCACCCGCAGCGACACCTTCCGCCGCCTCTGGGCCGACCACAACGTCCGAACCCACGGCACCGGCACCAAGCGCTTCAACCACCCTGTCGTCGGCGAACTCAGCCTCGCCTACGAAGAGCTGGCCATCACCGCCGAGCCCGGCCTGGTGCTCCTGATCTACACAGCCGAACCAGGGTCCCCCTCCGCCGAACGACTTCACCTGCTTGCCTCCTGGGCAGCACCTGTCGGAACCACTCGCAACGGTTGAGCCACCTCGTCGAAGGCCAGCTGCGCCTTGGAACCCCGAAACTGCTGCAACGCCCGCATCTGCCGCGGATGGCGTGCGCTGCGGCCATCCGGTGATGGCCCCGATCCGCCCGGTGTCATGCACTTCTTGAGACTGACGGCCGGATCAAGCAGGACGATGCTCGACAGAAGGTCGGGACGCCGCAGGGCGAGCTCGAGGGCGATGATGGCCCCGGCAACCACTCATACCTCGGCGGCGCATCCGACTTCACCGCCTTGATCACCGTGGTCCGCGAGATCCCCAACCGCTCCGCGATCCGCGCGTTCGGCACGCCGTCAGCAGCCAGCCTCCGATCAGCGCCCAGTCCTCCAAAGTGATCACACTCCAATCGTTGAGTGTTCACTTTTCACCGCCGAAACTGTTCAGTTTTCGAGCGCCGCCGACAGTTGCGACTCCGTGGATGAAGAGGACGGGCCTACCGCGCCCTGTCGCCCAGTAGGCAAGGTGCCCTTCCTCAAGTTGACGATCTCCATCGGAGCGCCTCGATGTTTGTCGACTCGAACAGGTTCAGTTGATGTCTGGGCCCGAACTGCACGGGCCTCCCGGGGAGTCCGTCCTTGAATCAAGACCAGAGCGGCCTGCAACACATCGGTCAATCCGGCAAGACTCGTGAGTTGGGGGTGATGTGGCCCCCGCGACTGCGTCCTGCTGGCAGGCCGCAATCTTCACCGGACCTCGTCCCGGATCCCGCGCCGATCGACCAGACCTGCGCC
>CAVYCK010000022.1:0-32298 GCA_963767095.1 uncultured Actinomycetota bacterium
GCGATCGCCGGGCCGACGATGCGCGCGGCGTTGAAGGAGGCGGAGTTCAGGCCGACCGCGTTGGTGACGTCGTCCGGCGAGACCAGCTCCGACACGAACGACTGCCGGGCGGGCGCGTCGAAGACCGCCGCGGTGCCGAGCACGAACGCCAGCACGTAGACGTGCCAGCTCTCCGCGGCGCCCGTCACCGCGAGCAGGCCGAGGATGGCGGCCGGGACGGCCATGCCGATGTTGGTCAGCTGGAGCAGGCGCTGCTTGGGCATCCGGTCGGCCACGAGGCCGGCGACCGGGGCCAGCAGCAGGAACGGCAGGAACTGCAGGCCCGTGGTGATGCCGAGGGCGGTGCCGGAGCCGTCGGAGAGCTGCAGCACCAGCCAGTCCTGGGCGACCCGCTGCATCCAGGTGCCCGTGTTGGACACCACACCGCCGGCGGCGTACAGGCGGTAGTTGGCGTTGCGCAGGGAGCGGAAGGTGGGAGACAAGATGCCTTTCGGGGTGGTGCGGACGGGTCAGTCGGAGTTGGCCAGCCGGTCGAGGATCGGGGCGGCGCGGCGGACGACGTCTCGCTCGTCGGCGCTGAGGTCGGCGAGCCGGCGGGTCAGCCAGGCGTCGCGCCGCCGACGGTCGGCCAGGACGGTCTCGCGGCCCCGGTCGGTCAGGCGTACGACGACCACGCGGCCGTCGGTGTCGTGGGCCGACCGCACGGCGTAGCCGTCGTCGACGAGGCAGCCGACCGTGCGCGTCATCGACGGGGGCTGGACGCGCTCGCCGCGAGCCAGCTCGCCGACGGTCTGGCCGTCCTGGCGGTAGAGCGCCCCGAGCACTGCCATGGCGCCGAGGCTGAGCTCGTTGTCGGGGTGCCGCTCGTTCGCCAGCCGGCGCCGCAACCGCATCACGGAGTTGCGCAGCTCGCTCGCGAGCCCCGCGTTGGTGCGGGCGACCTTGTCGACGGTGGGCATATCGGTAGCATAACTCATTAGCGTTGCTATGTATTCCGATCCTGGAGCGGCCCGGTCCCTGCCAGGCGTCCTGCCAGACGGTTTTGCCAGGCCCCCCGGGTGTCTGCGTAGCCTTGAGCGGCCCACGACCCGGACCCCTGAAGGAGCCCTCGAGCCGTGACCCGACGTCTGCGCGCCACCGTGGCGAGCGCCGCACTGACCAGCCTCCTCGTGACCGCCGCCTGCTCCGGCGACGAGACCGCCGACGGCGGCAACGAGCCCGCGGTGACCGCCGAGCTGCTCCCCGCCATCGCGCAGGCCGGCGCCGAGCCTGCCCAGGCCGACGACGCCACGGCCGTCGTGGCGGCCCGGGTCAGCCCTGCCGAGGAGGGCGTGACGCTCACGCTCGAGGAGGACTCGGGCTCGGGCTGGGAGGAGGTCGGCAGCGCCGAGACGTCCGCAGGCGGCAGCGCCGACTTCGCCGTGGAGGGCGGCTCCGACGCGTCGTACCGCGTCACGGCGGGCGACGGCAGCCCCGAGCCCGTGCAGGCCGGGACCTGGAGCGTCAGCTTCGACGACGAGTTCGACGGCGACGAGCTCGACACCACCACGTGGTTCCCGCGCGGCGAGGACTACAACCCCGAGGGCCTGCGCGCCTGCTCGAAGGGCTCCCTCGACGCCGTCGACGTCGGCGGCGGGGTGCTGAACCTGCGGACCCTGATCGACCCGGCGCGTCGCGACGAGACCTGCGAGGCGAAGGCTGCCGACGGCGAGTCGCTCGGCGACTACGCCTATCGGCTCAACGGCCACATCGCCAACGCCAAGCTCTTCCAGTACGGCGTGACCGCGGCGCGGATCAAGTTCCAGCGCGAGCGCGGCCAACACGGGTCGTTCTGGTTCCAGGCGACCACCGACGGCGCCGAGCACCAGGATGCCGCGTCGGGCGGCGCCGAGATCGACATCGTCGAGTACTTCGGCGACAGCTCCGACGACCGGCTCGCCAGCTTCGTCTACTACCCGACGCCGGACGGGATGGTGAAGGAGGGCGACTGGATCGAGGAGGCCAGCCGGTTCCTCGCCGACCAGGACGACGACTGGTGGAAGAGGTTCCACGTGTTCGCGCTGGAGTGGACCGAGGACGAGTACGTCATCCGCATCGACGGGCACGAGGCGTGGCGCACCGACCAGGGCGTCTCGCAGCAGCCGGAGTTCATGATCCTGAGCCTGCTCAGCTCCGACTACGAGCTGCCGAAGCTCAAGGACGAGGACAAGCTGCCGCAGACCATGCAGGTCGACTGGGTGCGGCACTGGGCCGAGGGCTGAGCGGGTACGTCGGAGTCGTGAGCGACTCCCTCGACGACCTCCGCGCCCGCTGGGGCTCGGCCCGCCACCCCGATCGCGCGTCGGAGCACCCGCGCCCCGACGGGGCTGACGACGCCACGGTCGAGGCGCTCGGCAAGGTCTCGGAGGCCCTGGAGGTCGTCGAGCACGCGCGCGGGCACCTCTACGCCTTCCACCGGATGTCCGGGCACGCCGACCTGACCCTGCAGGACGGCGTCCGCCAGCTCCGCGCCGCCGGCCACGACGAGCTCGCGGACCTCGTCGACGACGTGCTGGTCGGCCGCGACGTCATCGACGGGCGCTGGACCTTCCAGCTCGTGGAGGCGTACGACGCGCAGTACTGGTCGGCGTTCCGCGACGTCGAGGCGCGCCTGCGCGCCGCCACCGGCCTTGCGCCGCACACCTACGAGGCCGAGATGAAGGTGGCTGAGCAGACCGACGGCACGAGTTGACCCAAGCGTCGGACCGGTGGTCGTGGCGTAGTTTGGTCCACGTGGAGCTCCACGACGACCAGCCGATGAAGCACGAGATCGGCAACCGGACCTACATCGTCGCCGATGTCGACCCGCTCGACGTCGATGGCGTGCGTACGGTCACGGTCGGCGTCGGCCTGTGGCTCCTCGCCTTCGTGGCGCTGCTGCCCTTCTACGGGCGACTCGAGGAGGCGGGCCAGGGCTGGTGGCTCTGGACCTGCCTCGCCGGCTTCGGGCTGGGCCTGTTCGGGTTGGAGTACTGCCGCCGACGCAAGCGGGCCCGCGACGCCCTGCTCTCCCCGGGTGCGGAGACCACCGAGGGCCCTTCCTAGAAGCTGTCGAGCTGGTCGTCCCAGTCGTCGAGCACGTGCTCGGGGAGCGCCTTGGGCAGGTGTCGCTTCTGCAGGATGACCTCGGAGTGGGCGCCGCACCCGTGGTCGAAGGAGACCACGCGGCCGTCGTCGTTGGCGTTGCCGTTGGCGCACACGCCGAACAGCTCCGACAGCGAGCCGGACACCCGGACCAGGAAGCCGCAGGTGCGGCACGGCTCAGGCGCGGACTGGGCGAGCGGGGACTCCGGGCCGCCGAGGCCGTCGTACCACCGCTGCGCGGCCTGCTCGCGGCCCTCGAGCGAGAGGGTGCGGACCCGGCCGAGGCCGAGCTCGCGCGCCACTGCGCGGATCTGGGCGACGTCGTCCTCGGAGAGGTCGTCGTCCTCGCCGACGGCGTACGTCGGCACGAGCCGCTCGTCGTCCTCCTCGACGGGAAGCAGGTCGCCCGGGGAGAGGTCACCGGGCTTGATGCGCTCCCTGTAGGGCACCCAGGCGGGTGCGACGATCGCCGCCTCGCCCGGGATCAGCACGATCTCGTCGACGGTCACCGTCTTCTGCCGGGACGCGCGGACGACGGTGACCGACCAGCGCCAGCCCTGGTAGCCGGGCCGGACGCACTCGAAGAGGTGGGTGGCCAGGCGCTCACCCTCCGCGACCGCACCGAGGTGCTCACCGACGTCGCGGGCGTCGACGTCCTCGAGCAGCGCCTCGCGCGCCGCCTCGACGGCCGCCACGACGACGGCGTCGGCCTTGCTGGGGGCCACGGGGGTCAGGGTCACGCGGCGATTCTCGCTCATCGACCCGCGCCTGTCAGGTCGAGGGGTGGACGGACGGGACTGGGGTTGCCCGGACAGGTGTGGGGTTCCCCCGTAGACCCAGGCACGAGGCAGGATAGGACGGTGACCGCCCAGCAGCCGGGAGCCGGCCCGGCCCCGGGGACCGAACCCCCCCGGCCGGGCCGCGAGCGCACCCGCCAGGCGGGCCGCGCCGTCGGCAGCGGCGCGAAGGCGGCCGGTCGTGGCGTGGCGGGCGCGGCCCGGATGACCGGGAGGGCCGGTCGGGCGACGCTGCGGCAGGCGCGGCGGGGTGCCGAGGCCGAGGGCGCCGGCCAGTCGGGGCTGTCCCGGCTGATCGAGCTGCACGCGTTCAACGCCGCCGGCGACGCCGCGGTCGCGATCTCGCTGGCCGGCACGCTGTTCTTCCAGGTCCCCACCGGCGAGGCCCGCGGTCAGGTCGCGCTGTTCCTGGGGCTGACGATGCTCCCGTTCGCGATCGTCGCGCCGCTCATCGGGCCGTTCCTGGACCGCTTCGCCCACGGCCGCCGCTGGGCCATCGGGTCCACGATGGCGATCCGCGGCCTGCTCTGCCTGGCGCTCGCCAGCGCCGTCGTCAACAACTCGGACTGGCTCTTCCCTGCCGCCCTGGGCTGCCTGGTCGCCTCCAAGGCGTACGGCGTGACCAGGGCCGCCGCTGTCCCGCGGCTCGTTCCGGAGGGCGTCACCCTCGTCAAGGCCAACGCCCGCACCTCGCTGGCCGGTGTGATCGGGGTGGCCGTGTCGGCCCCGTTGGCCGGGCTGGCGGCGTACGTCGGGACCGAGTGGGCGCTGCGCTACGCCTTCCTGGTCTTCGTGCTCGCCACGATCTGGGCGATCCGGCTGCCCGAGCGGGTCGACTCCAGCGCGGGTGAGGGCGAGATGACGCTGCGCGGCAGTGCGTCGCCGGGCCCCGGCCGCCTGGGCCGGCCGCGGATGCGGATTCCCGCCTCGGTGGCGTTCGCGTTGCGGTCCAACTGCGGGCCGCGGTGGCTCTCGGGCTTCCTGACCATGTTCTTGGCGTTCCTGCTGCGTGAGCACCCGATCGGCGACTGGCGGCCGGAGGTGATGCTCGGGTTCGTGATCGGGGCCGCAGGGGTCGGCAACACCCTCGGGATCGCGCTCGCCTCGCTGCTCAAGCGCATCAACCCTGCTCTCACCGTCGTGCTGGCGCTGGTGGCCGACGCCGTGATGGCGCTCGTGACGGCGCTCTTCTACGGCGCGGTGACCCTCGTGCTCCTGGGCCTGACCGCGGGCCTGGCCCAGTCGCTGGCCAAGCTGTCGCTGGACTCGACGATCCAGCGCGACGTCCGCGAGCGCGTGCAGGCTTCGGCGTTCGCGCGCTCCGACACCACGCTCCAGCTGGCGTGGGTGATCGGCGGGTTCGTCGGGATCGGGATGCCACTGATGCCGCGCACCGGACTGGGCGTCGCGGTCGTGGTGCTCACCGGGTGGCTGATCTTCGTCCTGGCGACGCGTCCGACCGCCCGGCGCGGAACGGTCAGCCCGGCGGCCGCCGGACGGCCTGCGCGGACCTGAACGGCGGAGTCAGCGCTCGAGCTCGTCGGCCAGCGCGCGGAGCAGCTTGGCGGCGGGCTGGGCGGTCTTGGGGTCCGGGTGCCGCCCGTGCCGGTAGCCCTCTCCGACTCCGTCGAGGAGCCGGATCGTGTCCTCCACGATGGTGGCCATCTCCTCGGGATTCTTCCGCTTGGCCTGAGCCTTCGCCTGGGCCTGGCTGCGGGCGACCGAGGCCGGCTGCTCGAGGATGCGCACCTGGAGCGCCTGGTCCCCGCGCCGGCCCTGGGCGATCCCGAACTCGACCCGGGCGCCGTTCTTGAGGGTGGTGACGCCATCGGGGAGCGCATCGGAGTGCACGTAGACGTCCGGGCCCTCCTCCTGCGACAGGAAGCCGAAGCCCTTCTCGGCGTCGAACCACTTCACCTTGCCAGTGGGCACGGCCCTGACTCCCTCTGCGTGTTGCTCTCGTGGACGGCGGCCGTTCGCGGCCGCGCCGGCCAAGCCTATGCGGGGGCGCTCACCGGTCGCCAACCGATTGCCTCCACCGAGTGTCTCCTGGGCATCTCGCCGCCGAGGCAGCAGGTTGCTCCGCCCTCCGCCGACGGGCGGCCCCTCGCGGTCAACCCCGTTTCGCGGTTGTACGCACGTGCGTTCAAAACCGCTTCTTGAACGCACGTGCGCACAACCTAGAAACGACCGCTGGGCCTCAGCACCCGCCGGACCCGCGACACCGAGTCGACCAACCTCACCTCAGATGCCGGTCCAGCCAGGCGGGGAAGTCCTCGAGCGAGGCGAGGACCACGTCGGTCCCGGCAGCGCGCAGCTCCTCCTCGCTCGAGCCGCCGGTGAGCACCGAGACGCTCAGCGCGTCGGCACCCCGGGCGCCGGCGACGTCGTGGACGTGGTCGCCGACGTAGATCGAGACTCCCTCGGCGCGGAGCACGTCGGCCTTGCCGACTCCCCATACGCCGCCCCCCAGGTGGTCGAGGTCGACGCCGAGATGGTCGAGGTGGAGCTGGGCGTTGGGCCCGTGCTTGCCGGTCACCACCACGACCCGCCCACCGTGGCGGCGTACGGCGGCGATCGCCTCGACCGCTCCTGGCAGCAACGGCACGGGCTCGATCGCCAGCGTCGGGGTAGAGAGCCCGGAAACGGTCCACGGCGGCCGGGATGCGCTCGTCGGGCAGGTAGTCGGCGAACACGTGGTGCAGCGGCGGTCCGAGAGCGGCGGTGATCTCGGCGATGGCGAACTCCACGCCCAGCTCGTCGCCCAGCACATTGAGCACCGCATCGATGCCGGGAGCGGTGTCGATCAGCGTCAGGTCGAGGTCGAACCCGACCGCCAACGCCGTCTCCTCGACCTCGCCCGCCATGCCCCCCATGCCCACAGGCTAGGGCTGCCGTTTGAAACCGCCCGATCCGGGTGAAACCATCGCCAGCCTGCGTGACAATGGACGTTTTCCCCGGAGGTGGGCCGATGACGACGCGGCGGCACGGTGCTGCAGCGCTGGGCGCTGCCGTGCTCGGGGCTGCCCTCGCCTTCTCGGCCACCGCCCTGACCGCCACCCCGACGGCGGCGGCGACCCCGACGGCAACCCCGACGGCAACGCAGGGCGCCGACGAGGAGCCCGGCCTCTACCTCGTCACGCTGGCCGGTCCCGGTGTCACCGGCACGCCCGGTCCCGAGACCGGGTCGGCGGCCCGCGCCCGGCTGCGGGCGGCCCAGGACGCGACGCTCGCGGCGGTGGGCGCTGGCGAGCCGGTCTACCGCTGGACCGAGGCTCTCAACGGGTACGCCGTCGAGCTGACCTCCGACCAGGCCGATCTCCTCGCGGCCGACGCGGCCGTCGCTCTGGTCGAGCCCAACGCGGTCCGGCCACTCGCCGCGAGTCCGGCTGTGGCCGCGGTCGGTGCCGGCCCACGCGTCCCCGGCTCGTCCTCGGGGCGGTCCCGTGGCGGCGCGGGCGTCGTGGTCGGCGTCGTCGACACCGGCCTGTGGCCGGAGAGCCCGCTCTTCGCCGGCGTGCCCGGCCTCGCGGCCCCGCCCCGCGGCTTCCGCGGCGCCTGCGAGGAAGGCTCCGACTGGACGGCGCAGACCTGCAACCGCAAGGTCGTCGGCGCTCGCTGGTTCGTCGACGGCTTCGGCACCGGCAACGTGCGCAGCTCGACGTCCCTCTCCCCGCGCGACGACAACGGCCACGGAACCCAGGTCGCATCCATCGCCGTCGGCAACGCCGACGTCTCGGTCCGCGGCAGCGACGAGGCGCTGGGTACCTTCTCCGGCGTTGCGCCCCAGGCCCGGATCGCGGTCTACAAGGCCTGCTGGACCGCTCCGGACCCCGCCGACGACGGTTGTGCGGCCGCCGACCTGGTCACCGCGGTGGACCGTGCCGTCGAGGACGGCGTCGACGTGCTCAACCTGTCGGTGGCCGGGCCCGCCGGCCTCGACACCCTCGAGCGGGCCCTGCTGGGCGCGGCCGAGGCCGATGTGGTGGTGGTCGCCGCCGCCGGCAACGGCGGCCGGTCGGCGTACGCCGCGCACGCCTCCCCCTGGGTCACGACGGTCGGTGGCACGACCACGGCGCTGCCGAGCGGCCGGGTGCACGTCGCCGGAGGACCGACGCTCGAAGGCGCGATGGTCTCGCGTCGGGACGTGCCGCGCAGCCGCATCGTGCTCGGCGCCCGGGTGGCCGCACCTGGCGCCGCGGCCGACGATGCCGCGCTGTGCCGACCCGGCTCGCTGGACGCCGGCCAGGTCGCCGGCGCGATCGTGGTCTGCGACCGCGGGGGGATCGGCCGCCTGGACAAGTCCGCCGCCGTCGCACAGGCGGGCGGCATCGCGATGGTGCTGACCAACGTCTCCGGCTCAGGACTGGCCCTCGACCTGCACGTCGTCCCGACCGTGCACCTGGACCGCAGGGTGGGCGACCGCCTCACCGCCCACCTGGCCAGGCATCCGCGGGCCAGGGCCACGTTGCGCGCGGCGGGCACCGAGCGCGGGCCTGTCCGGGTGGTGCGCTGGTCGGGAGGCGGGGACCCCGCCTCGGCACTCGTCAAGCCCGACCTGGTCGCCCCGGCCACGGGCCGGTTGGGCTCCGTGCCCCCACGACCCGACGGCAACCGCTTCGGCTTCCTCTCCGGTACGTCGGCTGCGTCGGCGCGGGTGAGTGGTGTCGCGGCGCTGCTGCGTGCCGAGCGTGACGACTGGTCGGCTGCCGCGATCCGCTCGGCCCTGACGACGAGCGCGCGCCCCATGGCCGGCGCCGCGCTGCGCCAGGGCGCAGGGCGCAGCACGATCGGAGCGGCGCTGCGCTCCCGGCTGGTCCTGGACGTGCCGACCGGCGACTTCCGGCGCTGGCTCGACGGCGATCTCCGGCCGGCAGACCTCAACGCTGCCTCGATCCTGCTCGACCGCGACACCACCGTGACCCGTACGGTCACCAACCTCGGCCGGCGGTCGATGTACTACTCCTCCGCCGCCCGCGGCTTCACCCGGCGCTCGGTCACCGTCACCCCTGCCGCCCTGCAGGTCCCACCCGGCGGCTCGGCGACGTTCACCGTCACCGTGACCGGCGGGCTCACCCCGCTCGACGACGGGTACGTCGTCTGGCGCGGCGCCGACGGAAGTCGTCTGCGGATCCCCGTCGTGCTCTCCCGATAAGGCTCGTGCGCTGGGTGGTCTCGACTGATCGCGTCTTGGTGGTCGAGCCGAGTCGAGACCTCGCTGCTCGACCACCGATACCCACCGCTGGTTGAGGAAGGACGAAGTCGTCTCGACTGAGCGATCGCCGCGTGGTCGTGCTCGACCACCGGTCAGGTCGACCGGTGACGTCGCCACCGGGACGTCGACCACCGGACGTCGCCACGAGGACGTCGTACGGATGGCAGCGTCAGCCCAGCCCGAGCACCTTGGTCGACTCCTCGCGCATCTCGACCTTGCGCACCTTGCCGGTGATGGTCATCGGGAACTCGTCGACGACGATCACGTAGCGCGGGATCTTGTAGTGCGCGAGCCTGCCGGTCGCGAAGGCGCGGACGGCCTCGGCGTCGAGCGGGGTCGCGCCGGCGCGCATGCGCACCCAGGCGCACAGCTCCTCGCCGTACTTCTCGTCCGGGACGCCGATCACCTGGACGTCCTCGACGTCGGGGTGGCCGTAGAGGAAGTCCTCGATCTCGCGCGGGTAGATGTTCTCGCCACCGCGGATGACCATGTCCTTGATGCGTCCGACGATCACGCAGTAGCCGTCCTCGCGCATCACCGCGAGGTCTCCGGTGTGCATCCAGCCGTCGGCGTCGATGGCCTCGGCGGTCTTCTCCGGCTCGTCCCAGTAGCCGAGCATCACCGAGTAGCCGCGGGTGCAGAGCTCGCCGGGCTCCCCGCGCTCGACGCCGGCACCCGTCTCCGGGTCGACCACCTTCACCTCGACGTGGGGGTGCACGCGGCCGATCGTGGCCGTACGCCGGTCGAGGTCGTCGTCGGCGCGCGTCTGGCACGAGACCGGCGAGGTCTCGGTCATCCCGTAGGCGATCGCCACCTCCGCCATGTGCATGTCGTCGATGCAGCGCTTCATCACCTCGATCGGGCACACCGAGCCGGCCATCACGCCGGTGCGCAGCGTGCGACAGGTCGTGCTCGGCGAAGGTCGACGGAGTCGCTGCGATGGCGATGAACATCGTCGGGACGCCGTAGACCGCGGTGCAGCGCTCCTCGGCCACCGCGCGCAGCGTCACGTCGGGGTCGAAGCCCTGCGCAGGGATCACCATCGTCGAGCCGTGGGTGATGCAGCCGAGGTTGCCCAAGACCATGCCGAAGCAGTGGTAGAAGGGCACCGGGATGCAGAGCCGGTCGTCGGCGGTGAAGCCGATCAGCTCCGTGGTGAAGAAGCCGTTGTTCAGGATGTTGCGGTGGCTCAGGGTCGCGCCCTTCGGGCGGCCCGTGGTGCCGGAGGTGTACTGGATGTTGATCGGGTCGGTGTTCGCCAGGGTCGCCTGCCGCTCGGCGACTGCCCCCGCGTCCACCGACTCTCCCGCCGCGAGCAGGGCGGACCAGTCGTCGGTGTCGAGGTAGACGACCCGCTCGAGCCCCGGGCACTCCTGCGCCACCTCCTCGAGCATGGCGCGGTAGTCGCTGGTCTTGAACGCGGTCGCGCTGACCATCAGCCGCAGCCCGCTCTGGTTGACGGCGTACTCCAGCTCGTGGGTGCGGTACGCCGGGTTGACGTTGACCAGGATCGCGCCCACCTTGGCGGTGGCGACCTGCACCAGGGTCCACTCGGCGCAGTTGGGCGCCCAGATGCCGACCCGGTCGCCCTTCTCGATGCCGGTCGCGAGCAGGCCGCGCGCGAGGGCGTCGACTTCGCGGTCGAGCTCGGACCAGGTCCAGCGCCGCCCCGAGGCCACCTCGACCAGCGCCTCCCGGTCGGGGTACGCCGCGACGGTGCGCTCGAAGGCGGCACCGATGGTGTCCTCGAGCAGCGCGGGGGTGGTCTCGCCTGCGGCGTAGGACTCCATCCGCCGAACGTACGCCGGTCACCACCCGGGAGGACAGGGATAGCCCGGGTAGGTTCCTGGCACGTGGACACCGACGGCGTGCTGGAGATGCTGCAGGAGGTCGCCGACGAGGTGATCAACCCGCGGTTCCGGTCGCTCGAGTCGGGGCAGATCCACGAGAAGGCGCCGGGCGACCTCGTCACCGACGCCGACCGCGAGGCGGAGGTCGTCATCACCGCGCGGCTGCGGGCGGCGTACCCCGACGCCGTCGTCCTCGGCGAGGAGGCCTTCGCCAGCGATCCCGCGTCGCTGGGGCGCTACTCCGCCGCGGCGCACGCCTTCACGGTCGACCCGATCGACGGCACCAAGAACTTCGTCAACGGCTCGCGCGACCACGCCACGATGATGAGCGAGAGCCGCAACGGCGAGGTGGTGCGGGCCTGGATCTGGCAGCCGCAGCACGGGCTGGCGTACGTCGCCGAGCTCGGTGGCGGTGCCTTCCGCAACGGCGAGCGGATGAGGCGGCCTGTCGTCGACCCGGACCCGACGTCCTGGCGGCCGGTCACCTCGCGGCGCCGCTGGGTGGGCCGCGACCTGCCCGGGCTGCGGCCGTTCGAGCTGACGTGGGTCTGCTGCGGCGTCGACTACCCCCACCTGGTCGAGGGAGCGGCCGACGTCGTCCTCTACGGCCCGCCGCGTCCCTGGGACCACGCCCCCGGCGGGCTGCTGCTGACCGAGGCCGGCGGCCACCTCGGCAGCAGCGACGGGCGCGACTACCTGCCGCAGGGCCCCGAGTACCCCGGCCTGCTCGCGGCCGCGGATCGAGCGACGTACGACGCCGTGGTGCCACTGCTCAGCTGACAGCGCTCAGCTCAGCCGGGTGACCGTCATGGCGCGGTCGCCGAACCGCACCTGATCCCCGTCGAGCAGCGTCGCAGGCTTCCCCGCGACCAGGTCCCGGGTGACACCCTGCCGGATCAGCCGGGATCCGTTGGTCGACCCGCGGTCCATCACCACCAGGGCGCCCTCGGGGGCGAGATGGAACTGCGCGTGCGTCTTCGAGAGCGACATGTCGGCCGAGGGCAGGGGTACGACGTGGCGGACCGGCTCGCCGGGACGGGCCTCCGGCCGGCGTCCCACGAGGCCGAGGCCCTCGACGACGAACGAGTCACCGGTGTCGAAGGCGACCCGCCAGCGCAGGCCCGCGCGTCGCGCCCGCGTCACGCACGACCGTGCGACCGGGGTCGAGCGGCGGCGTGGGCTGCGGGGCCGGCGTCGGGGGCTGAGCCGGGCGCGGCTGAGCGGGGCGCGACCGGGACACCGGACGCTGCACGGGCGCGGGCTCCTGCGGGGCCGGTGACGGAACCAGCCGCATCGCGGTGAGGTTGACCATCTGGCGGGGGCCGCTGTCCCCCGCGACCTCCTCGGGGGCGTCCGGACGCACGTCGACCACGACGGAGCCGGCCAGCACGTCGTGCCAACCGCGCCGCTGGCGGCCGGGGTCCATCAGGGCGGTCCAGGCAAGGGTGGCCAGGCCGAGCCCGAAGGTGGGCACGGTCGCGATCGCCAGCACCGTGCCCCGCAGCAGGGCGCGGCCGACACCGATCGCCCCGCCCGTGTCGTGGCGTGCCGTCCGGAGCCCCAGGAGGGCCTTGCCGGGCGTGAGCCCGGTGCGGCCCTGAACGACGGCGAACGAGAGGCCGATGCCGAGCAGCGCGCCGATGATCACGCCGATGCCCGTGGCGGTGCGGCCCTGGTCGAGGAAGAGCGTCCAGGCGACGGCGACGGCCGCTGCCCCCAGTCCCCACGCCACGAGCCGGTCCGCGGCGAAGGCGTAGAAGCGCCGGTCGAGGCCGGCCGGCGGAAAGCTTCGCGTCTGGACCACGGGCGCGTCGGCGGACGCGGGGTCGGTCATCGCAGGCGCCCTCCGAGTGGTCAGGGGTTCGTGACCTGGATGGTCACGCCGTCGCCGAGGTCGACGATCGCCCCGGGGATCAGCTGGACGGCGATGCCGGGCTGCAGAGCCTCCGGCGCGAGGCCGGGCTGGACCAGCACCGTCCCGTTGGTCGACCCGAGATCGGTGACGACGGCGGAGCCGTGGTCGGCTCCGGAGCCGGGACGCACCTCCAGATGGGTGGAGGAGATCTCCTGGTGCGGGCTCGGCACCGTGACCAGCCGGGGCGGCTCCCCCGCGCCGAAGCGTCGCGCCTCGGGAGCGCGACCCACCAGCACGGCCCGGTCGACGTCGACGGTCTGGCCGTTGGACAGGACCAACCGCGCGACTGGTCGCGCGGTGACGGGTGGCGCCTGGGGCGGCCCCGCCATCCCGGAGAGAGGGGGCCCGGCCGGGACAGGGCCGGGCACGTCAGCGTCGTACCCGCTGCGCGTGCCACCGTCGTGACCCGGCCACGCCGGTGGCGCCGGCGGCTGCTGCGACCAGGTCGGGGCGAACACCTCGGTCGCCTGGGCCTCGGGCGGCGCCTGGTCGAGGCGGGTCGGTCAGGGGGTCGGCCAGGGGATCGGGGCCGCGCGTCGACTCGGGCGTGGACTCGAGCCCGGTGACGTCCTCGGTCGCCACGGGGTCGGCCGGCTCGATGCCGGGCTCGCTGCCGGGCTCGCTGCCGGGCTCGGGGACGGCGGCGTACGCCGGCTCGTCGACCCGCCCGACCCGGACCAGGCCGGCGACGAGCCCGAGGTCGGGACCCGCGACGTCCTCGACCTCGACCCGCGTCGAGCGGACGCCGGTCACGCGGCGCTCGGCCCAGGTCGCCGCCTCGGACCCGTCGAGGACCTCCTCGCCCTCGGCCGTCGTGAGCATCACCTGCACCGGCCCGCGGGCCACCGCCTGCGTGACGCCGTCGACAGCGCTCCACAGGACGAAGCCCGAGAGGTCGCTGAGCCCGCCGGCCAGCAGCGCGTCGAGGACCACGTCGAAGCCGGCGCCGGCGTCGACGACCTCCCAGAGTGCGGCGACCCGGGTCCGCTCGGACGGAGGGAGCAAGACCGAGGCGTGCGCGCCGAACACGCCGTACCACGTGCCCGGCCGGTACGACCGGGGGGCGGCGTTGACGTCGAGGTCGGTCACGGGAGGGCTCCTAGCTTCTGTTCGAGGCTCACCGCCGACGAGGCGGAGCCAGGGGCTGCGTCGGTCAGCCATCCCACCACATCGACCACGACGGCCGTGGCGTTGTCGCGACCACCTGCCTCCAGCGCCGCCGACACGAGGCGTTCGGCCGCGTCGCGTGGGTCGCCGCTCTCGGTGAGCACCGCCTCGATCGCGCTGTCGTCGAGCATCCCGTTCACTCCGTCGGAGCAGAGCAGCAGGCGCTCGACCGACGGGAGCGGCAGCAAGAAGTAGTCGGCCTCGGCGTCGTCCGGCCCGCCGAGCGCGCGGGTGACGACGTGCCGCTCGGGGTGGGTGGCGACGTCGTCGGCCGTGATGCTCCCGGCATCCAGCAGCTCCTGCACGACGGAGTGGTCGACGGAGACCTGGTCGAGCAGCCCGTCGCCGAGCCGGTAGATCCGCGAGTCGCCGAGGTTGGCGAGCAGCCACTTGGGGACGCCGTCGTCGACGACGAGGAGGGCGACGACGGCCGTGGTGCCGGCGTACCAGCGGTCGGCGCCGCCGAGGCGCTGCTCGATGGCGTACTGGTTGATCCGCGACTGGCAGCGCTCCAGCAGCGCGGCCACCGCGGCGGCGCCCGACCGCGGGTCGTGCGTGGTGTCGGCGAGCTCGGCGAACTCCTCGACGACGATCCGGCTCGCGACGTCGCCGCCGGCGTGGCCGCCCATCCCGTCGGCCACCACGAAGACGGGCGGGGCCGCCAGGTAGGAGTCCTCGTTGACCGTCCGCACCTTGCCGACGTCGGTCGTCGCACCGTAGTGGAGCTCGACCTTGCTGGTGGCACCGCTCATGGGAGTCCGCCTCTCTCCGAGGTGCGCGTGAGACTAGTGGCTTTCCGGCCGGCCGTCGTGGGCTGCGGGAGTAGCCTCGCCCCGATGGACGGGCACCGGACGCTGGCGGACCAGTTCAGGTCCTGGCCGGACCAGCGCCTGGCCCGGCTGCTCCGCGATCGTCCCGATCTCGCCACTCCCGCCCCTCACGACTCCGCGCATCTCGCGTCCCGCACCGCCACGCGCTCCTCGTTGTCGCGCGCGCTCGACCGGCTGAACCGCTTCGAGCTCACTGTTCTTGATGCCCTCGTGGTGGCGGGTCAAACCACCCCGGACCAACTCGCCTCGCTCGTCTTCGCCGAGCCCGGCGCCGTTTCGGCGGCGCTGGAAAGGCTTGTCGACCTGGCCGTCGCCTGGGAGGCGCCCGGCGGGGTGCGCCCGCTCACGGGCGTCGCGGAGTGCCTCACGGGTGGCGCCGCTGCGGGCGTCAGCGGGGTCAGGTCGCTCGCCGGCGACACCACGGCCGAGGAGGTGGAGCGCCGGCTGGCCGAGATCTCGCCGGCCGCGCGGGCCCTGCTCGAGCACGTCGACGCGCAGGGTGGAACCGGAAGCACGGGAGCCGCGCTGGCCGACGTACGTCCCGGAACGGCCGCGACCCCCGCCGAGGAGCTGCTCGCCCACCGGCTTCTCGTCCCCCGTGGCGACGGGCTCGTGCACGTGCCGGGCGAGGTGGGGCTCGCGCTGCGTGGCGGCCGGACGACGACGGCGCGGGCCGACCTCGCCGCCGACCCTCGTCACGACGCCGCGACCCTCCGCCCTGGTCGACCGGACCGCGGCGGGGGCCGCCTTCGACGCCGTACGACGCGTCGAGCTGCTGCTGGACCACTGGGGCACCGAGCCGCCCGGAGCCCTGCGCAGCGGCGGGCTCGGCGTGCGCGACCTCAAGGCCGCCGCCGCTCACCTTCACGTCGACGAGCCGACGGCGGCACTGCTGGTCGAGGTCGCCTCTGCGGCCGGACTGCTCGCCCAGGCCCTCACCTCCGAGGGCGACGGGGTGTGGCTGCCCACCGACGGCTTCGACGTGTGGAGCACGCGCGCGACGGCCGAGCGCTGGCTCGACCTGGCCACCGCCTGGCTGGCGACGCCACGGACACCGTCCCGGGTGGGCGCCCGGGACGCGGAGACCGGAGGACGCACGGCCAACGCGTTGGCACCCGAGCTCACCAGCACCCTGCAGGTCGAGAGCCGACGGATGGCGTTGGCGCAGCTGGCCGAGCTGGCCGACGGCGAGGTCCTGGCCAGCGGAACCGGCCTCCCCTCGCTCGTCGCCCGCGTGGCGTGGGAGCGCCCGCGACGGCCGCGCTTCCGGGAGCAGCAGGTGGCGGCGAGCCTGGCCGAGGCCGAGCTGCTCGGGGTGGCAGGCCTGGGCGGGCTGTCCTCCGCGGGGCGCGCTCTGGTGGCCGGCGACCTGCCGGCGGCCGCATCGGCGTTGGCGCCGCTGCTGCCGGAGCTGGTCGACCACGTGCTGTTGCAGGCCGACCTGACCGCTGTCGCCCCGGGTCCGCTCGAGACCTCGGTCGCGCGAACCCTGCACCTGCTGGCCGACGTCGAGTCACGCGGCGGCGCGACGGTCTACCGCTTCACGCCGTCGTCGGTGCGCCGCGTCTTCGACGCGGGCTGGTCGGCCGCCGAGGTGCACGAGTTCCTCGGCGTGTCCTCGCGCACCCCCGTGCCCCAGCCGCTCAGCTATCTCGTCGACGACGTCGCGCGCACGTTCGGCACGCTGCGCGTCGGTGCTGCCGAGGCGTTCCTGCGCGCCGACGACGAGGCCGCCCTCACCGAGCTGCTGCACCACCCGAAGGCCGCCAGCCTCGGCCTTCGGCGGCTGGCACCCACCGTCCTGGCGAGCACGGTGCCCGTCGACCTCCTGCTGCCGCGGCTCCGCGACCTCGGCGCGGCACCGGTCGTCGAGGCCGCCGACGGCACCGTGCACGTCGCCCGCCCCGACCTCCAGCGCGCCCGGACGGCCCGGGGCCGGCGGAGCCCCGGTCAGGTCAACGCGCGCGAGACCTCGCAGGTGACGGCGGCGGTCGGCGCCGTCCGGGCCGGCGATCGAGCAGCCACCGTGCGGCCGGTGGCGCTCGCCCAGCCCACGACGCCCGAGCGGCGCTCTGGCCCTGCTCCGCGACGCCGCCGAGGCAGGGGCCACCGTGCTCATCGGGTACGTCGACAACCACGGCGCCTCCTCCGAGCGTCTGGTCGACCCGCTTCGCGTGGAGGCCGGCCAGCTGACGGCCCACGACCATCGCAGCGACGACACGCGCACCTTCGCCATCCACCGGATCACGGCCGTGCGGCCCGCCGGCGCCGGGGCGTAGGGACGGGTGCGTGCAGCCGTAGAGTGACCCGGTGGACTTCCTCAGGTACGCCGACTCCACGGCGCACCTCGTCAACACCCCGTTGCCCGACGAGGAGGCGCTGCGCGGTCTGCTGCGGTCCCGGGCATGGCTGCACCCGCAGTGCCGTGACCGCGACGCCATGCTGCTGCGCAGGTTCCAGCGCGAGGTGCGGCCCGTGTTCGAGGCCTCCGCGCGCGGCGACGTCCGCGAGGTGACCCGGCTGCTCAACGAGCTCATGCTGGCCCATCCGATCCGGCCGCAGATCTCCGACCACGACCCCGGCGACCTCCACCTCCACGTCGCTCCCGGTGACTCGGGCGTGGCCGACCTGCTGGTGTCGGAGTCGCTCATCGGGCTGGCCACGCTGGTCTGCGACCTGGGCGCCACCCGGCTCGGCGTCTGCGCGGCCACGCCCTGCACGAACGTCTACGTCGACACCTCGCCCAACCGCTCGCGCCGCTACTGCTCCGACCGCTGCTCCTCCCGGGCCAACGTCGCCGCCTACCGCGCCCGCCAGCGCGCCGCCGTCAGCTGAGCCCTCGAGCCGCTGGTCGAGGTGGGGCGAAACCTCTTCTTGGGCCGACCGGTCGCCCGTGCCGGGTCGCCCACCGTCGCCGGCTTGAGGTCTCTTTCCGCTGGTTGAGGAGGGACGAAGTCTCGAAATCCTCTGCGCCGCTGATCGGTCGCGGGTGACGGGTCGCCGGTGGTGGCGACCGAAAGGCAGCAAGAGGGCCGGGTGGGGTGCCGGGTCGCCCGCCGTCGCCGGCTCAACGTGTCTTTCCGCTGGTTGAGGAGGGACGAAGTCCCGTCTCGAAACCCGCTTCGCGGCTGACCGGTCGCGCGTGACGGGTCGTCGGTGGTGGCGACCGATATGCAGCAAGAGGGTCGGGTGGGTGCCGGGTCGCCCACCGTCGCCGGCTCACGGCCTCCGCCGGTCCGCACGACGACGACCTGTTCCGCTGGATGAGGAGGGACGAAGTCCCGAGTCCCGTCTCGAAACCCGCTTCGCGGCAATCGGTCGCGGATGACGGGTGGCCGGTGGTGGAGACCGAAAGGCAGCAAGAGGGCCGGGTGGGGTGCCGGGTCGCCCACCGTCGCCGGCTTAAGTGGTCCCTTTCCGCTGGTTGGGGAGGGACGAAGTCCCGTCTGGAAACCAAGCAACAAAACTCGGCCAGAAAACTCGCCAGAAAAGGGTGCCTCACCTGGGGAAACGAGCTTGGAATCGAACGTATGTTCGAGTAGAATCGTGGGCATGGACCCCGACCTGGACCCCGACCCGCACCCCACCCCCACCGCGCTGCTCACGCGGACCCGGCAGGTGCACGCCATCCGGGCCGCCGCCGACGCCCAGCTGATCCAGCTCGCCGCCACCTGGGCCGACGCCCACCCCGACCCCGACCAACACCCAGCCCGACCGCCGGCAGCGACCACCCGCAGCCCCGCCCCGTTGGGCCCGGACTGGGTCCCGACCACACCGGACCCGAAAGTCACGCCGACGACCGCCGACCACGACCCGCTGGTCCCGGCCATGGACTGGGCCGCCGGTGCCGCGTTCGCCGCCGCGATCGGGATGTCCACCCACGCCGGGGAGGGACTGATCCGCGACGCGCTGACCCTGCGGCACCGCCTGCCCAAGGTGTGGGCCCGGGTCATCGCCCTGGAGGTGCCGGTGTGGCGGGCCCGGCGGATCGCCCAGGCCATCCACACCCGACCCGCCGACGTCGCGGACTACCTCGACGCACACGTCGCCGCCGTCGCCGAACGCGTCGGGGTGGTGACCCTGGACCGGCTCATCGACGAGGCCATGCTCCGCACCCACGCCGAGGAACGCGAGCTCGAACAGCTCGAGGCCCTCGACGCCACCCACGTCACCATCCACGAGACCTCGATCGGCCACACCGGCATCGCCGAGGCCACCCTGCGCGCGGACTGGAAAGACCTCGACGACTTCGACACCACCCTCACCGACGTCGCCCACCGGCTGGAGCCCACCCACGCCGGGGAACCGTTCCAGGCCCGCCGGGCCCGCGCCCTCGGCGTGCTCGCCGACCCCGCCCGAGCCGCAGCCCTGCTCGCCGGCACCACCCCCGGCAGCCCCGACTACCCCCGGCCCGGCGCGCGGATCCACCTGGTCGTGCACACCACCCACGACACCCTCACCCCCACCAACCCCGGCGCGACAACGAGCTCGCCCGCCTCGAGACCCGCACCGGCGGCGCCGGCCGCGCCGTCCTCGCCCAACAAGTCGCCACCTGGTGCGGCCAACCCGGCCAACACATCACCATCACCCCCGTCATCGACCTCACCCACCCCGTCACCGTCGACCGCTACGAGGTCGGCAACCGGCTCCGCACCCGCATGACCCTGACCCACCCCACCTGCGTCTTCCCCTGGTGCACCCGACCCGCCCGCGCCTGCGACGCCGACCACGTCATCGCCCACAACAAAGGCGGACCAACCTCCGACGACAACCTCGCCCCCCTCTGCCGCCGACACCACCGACTCAAAACCAAAACCCCCTGGACCTACCACACCCTCGACCACGGCACCTGGCTCTGGACCGACCCCCACGGCCTCACCTACCTCCGCAACCACAACGGCACAAAAGACCTCACCCACATCTGTGCTGCGTGAGCCCGCTAACCGGGCGGCCGTAGGGTTGGCAGGTGACAGACGGCCCGCTCATCGTCCAGTCGGACAAGACCCTGCTCCTCGAGGTCGACCACGAACGCGCGTCCGACTGCCGCAAGGCGATCGCGCCGTTCGCCGAGCTGGAGCGGTCGCCGGAGCACATCCACACCTACCGGCTGACCCCGCTGGGGCTGTGGAACGCGCGCGCCGCCGGCCACGACGCCGAGCAGGTCGTCGACACGCTGCTGTCCTACTCCCGCTACGCCGTGCCGCACGCGCTGCTCGTCGACGTCGCGGAGACGATGGCCCGCTACGGGCGGCTGCGCCTGGAGAAGCACCCGGTGCACGGGCTCGTCCTGGTCTCCACCGACCGCCCGGTGCTCGAGGAGGTGCTGCGCGCCAAGAAGGTCGCGGGCATGCTCGGCGCGCGCGTCGACGACGACACCGTCGCCGTGCACGCCAGCGAGCGCGGCAACCTCAAGCAGGCGCTGCTCAAGCTCGGCTGGCCGGCCGAGGACCTGGCCGGGTACGTCGACGGCGAGGCGCACGCGATCGACCTGCGACGAGGACGGCTGGCACCTGCGCGACTACCAGCGCGACGCCGCCGAGTCGTTCTGGCACGGCGGCTCCGGCGTCGTCGTGCTCCCGTGCGGCGCCGGCAAGACGATCGTCGGCGCGGCCGCGATGGCGCAGGCCCAGGCGACGACGCTGATCCTGGTCACCAACACGGTGAGCGCCCGGCAGTGGAAGGACGAGCTGCTGCAAGCGTACCTCGCTGACCGAGGACGAGATCGGCGAGTACTCCGGCGCCGTCAAGGAGATCCGGCCGGTCACGATCGCGACGTACCAGGTGATGACCACCCGCCGGAAGGGCGTCTACGCGCACCTCGAGCTGCTTCGACGCGCGCGACTGGGGACTCATCGTCTACGACGAGGTGCACCTGCTGCCCGCGCCGATCTTCCGGATGACCGCCGACCTGCAGGCGCGGCGGCGGACTCGGGCTGACCGCGACGCTCGTGCGCGAGGACGGCCGCGAGGGCGACGTCTTCTCGCTGATCGGGCCGAAGCGCTACGACGCGCCGTGGAAGGACATCGAGGCGCAGGGCTGGATCGCGCCGGCCGACTGCGTCGAGGTGCGCGTGACCATGTCGGAGTCCGAGCGGCTGGCCTACGCGACCGCCGAGCCCGAGGAGCGCTACCGGCTCGCCGCCTGCACGCCCGCCAAGACCCGGGTCGTCGAGCCGCTGGTCGCGCAGCACGCCGGCGAGCCGACCCTGGTGATCGGGCAGTACCTCGACCAGCTCGACGAGATCGGCGCCGACCTCGACGCGCCGGTGATCAAGGGCGACACCCCGGTCAAGGAGCGCGAGCGGCTCTTCGAGGCCTTCCGCAACGGCGAGCTCGTCGCTGCTGGTCGTCTCGAAGGTCGCGAACTTCTCGATCGACCTGCCCGAGGCGGCCGTCGCGATCCAGGTCTCCGGCACCTTCGGCTCGCGCCAGGAGGAGGCCCAGCGCCTCGGCCGCCTGCTGCGCCCGAAGGCCGACGGCCGCACGGCGCGGTTCTACGCGATCGTCTCCCGCGACACCGTCGACGCGGAGTTCGCCCAGAACCGCCAGCGCTTCCTCGCCGAGCAGGGCTACGCCTACCGCATCACCGACGCCGGACGACCTCGGCCACCGGCTGAGCCGGCACCGAGCACGCCCCGAGCACGCCCGGGACTCGATTCCGGCAGCGAAGTATGGGAACCATGGGGGATGGTCCCCTGGAGTGAGTTCCTGGCCACGCTCGGCATCGCGCTGCTCGGCGCGGTCCTGCTCGTGGTCGTCGCGCACGCCGTCGTACGGCTCCTGGCGCGGCGCTGGCCGTGGGGCGGCGACCTGCTGCGACAAGACCGCGGTGCCGTTCCGGCTCGACCGTCCTGACCGCGACCCTGCTGGGCGTCGTGACCAACGCGCAGCCCGAGGACGTGCCCGACAGCGCCTGGGACATCGTCGCCCTCGTCGTCCGGCTCCTGACGATCGGCGCGGGCGCGTGGCTGCTGGCGACCGCGCTGATCTTCGTCGAGGACCTGGGGCTGAGCCGCTACGACACCGGCGTGGCCGACAACCGGCTGGCGCGCGGGCGAAGACCCAGGGCCTGATCATCCGCCGGCTCACCGTCGCGACGGTCGTGGTGGTCGCGCTCGGGGCGGCGCTCTACAGCTTCGAGACGGTGCGGGCCGTCGGCACCAGCCTGCTCGCCTCGGCCGGGCATCATCGGCATCGTCGCCGCGGTCGCCGCCCAGTCGACGCTGGCCAACCTCATCGCCGGCCTGCAGGTCGCGTTCAGCGACGCGATCCGGCTCGACGACGTGGTCATCGTCGAGGAGGAGTGGGGCTGGGTCGAGGAGATCACGCTGTCCTACGTCGTCGTCCGGCTGTGGGACGACCGCCGGATGGTGCTGCCGTCGACGTACTTCACCAAGACGCCCTTCCAGAACTGGACGCGGCACAGCTCCGAGCTGCTCGGCGCGGTCGAGCTGGACGTCGACTGGCGCGTCGACGTCGAGGGGATGCGCGCCGAGCTGGACCGGATCCTCGACGGCACCGAGCTGTGGGACGGACGGACCAAGGTGCTGCAGGTGACCGAGGCGGTGGCGGGCCTGGTCCGCGTGCGGGCCCTCGTCACCGCGACCGATGCGGCCCGGCTGTGGGACCTGCGCTGCCACGTGCGCGAGGAGCTCGTGACGTGGGTGCAGGTCCGCGACGGCGACGGGCTGCCGCGCCAGCGGATCGAGGTCGTCGAGCACGAGGAGCGCCGCTCCCGCCCGCGCCGCAGCCGACCGGCGACCGGCCGGGCCTCTTCTCCGGCGACGCCGCCGGCGAGGCACGCGCGGCGAGCTTCCGCAAGGGGGAGCAGGAGAACGCGGAGGTGGATGCTGCACACGACGCTGGTCACCGGACGCCGCGGGGTGAGGCCGGCGTTCCGCGACTCGGTAGAGTCAAGATGTGACAAACCTGAGACAACGGCTCGGAGAGGCGCTCTTCACCCGCGTCGCCGGGCCCGACGGCGCCCGACACCGTGAGCGCATCCACGGCACGCCAGGCCCGCGCTGGTTCGACCCCGCCAGCCCGATCGGACGCGTGCACGGCGACGCGGCGATGTTCGTCGGCGGCATCCGGGCGGTGCTGCTGCAGACCCTGCACCCGGCAGCGATGACGGCCGTGGCCGAGCACTCGGGCTACCGCGGCGACATGTGGGGCCGCCTGGCCCGCACCAGCCGCTTCCTCGCGGTCACCACGTTCGGCACCGCCGAGCACGCCCAGCAGGCCGTGGACGCCGTGCGCACGATCCACCTGCGCGATCACCGGCACCCTCGAGGACGGCACGCCGTACGCCGCGTCCGACCCGCACCTGCTGATGTGGGTGCACGTCGCCCAGGTCGACAGCTTCCTGCGCGCCCACCAGACCTACGGCCGGCTCCCGCTCGACCAGCCCGGCCGTGACGAGTACGTCGCCCAGACCGGCGAGGTCGCCCAGCGTCTCGGCGTGGTCGATCCGCCGACGACCGAGGCTGAGCTCGGCGGGTGCTCGAGGCGTTCCGGCCCGAGCTGCGGGTCACCGACCACGCGCTCGAGGCGGTCCGCCACCTGCTGTGGCACCCCGACCTGCCGTACGCCGCCCGGCCGGCGTACGGCGTCCTGGTGGCGGCGGCGATCGGCTCGATGCCGGTGTGGGCGCGGCGCGAGCTGCGGCTGCCCTGGGCCCCGGTCACCGGCCCGGCGGTCACGCGGGCGCTGGGCCGCGCCGCGACGTCGACGATCCGCTGGGCCATGAGCCCCCGGCCGCTGTCCACCGTGTCTGGACCAGGTACGTAGTCCAGGTGCCCGGACCAGCGCGAGGGTCGAGCACCCGGCTGTCTCCTGGCGTAGAGTCCTGCGCCGTGCTGCCGACCTCCGAGCTCGAACGGGAGCAGGCCCACCTGGCCGAGTCGCGGGCCCAGCTGGCCCGGATGCGCGAGCGCACCGCGTCGATGGACCCGGCCGGCGCCGCCGACTGGGTCAGCAAGGAGTACCTGCAGTCCACGTTCGAGCTGCGGATGCGCCAGCTCCAGGACGACCCGAACGTCCCGCTGTTCTTCGGCCGCCTCGACTACGACGCGACTGACACCGGGAGCGGCGACAGCTTCCACATCGGTCGCCGTCACGTGTCCGAGCCCGGCGGTGAGCCGATGGTCGTCGACTGGCGGGCCCCGGTCAGCCTGCCGTTCTACCGCGCCACCCGCCGCGAGCCGATGGGCGTCGGCCTGCGGCGTCGCTACGGCTACCAGCACGGGATGCTCACGGCGTACGAGGACGAGGACCTGGCCGACGGCGGCCCCGACGACGAGCACTCCGCCATCCTCGAGGCCGAGATCGAGCGCCCACGCGTCGGCCCGATGCGCGACATCGTGGCGACCATCCAGCCGGAGCAGGACGTCATCGTGCGCGCCGACGTGTCGCGGAGCATCGCCGTGCAGGGCGCCCCGGGCACGGGCAAGACGGCGGTCGGGCTGCATCGCGCGGCGTACCTCCTCTACGCCCACCGCGAGCAGTTGCGCCGCCAGGGCGTGCTGGTCGTCGGTCCCAACGAGAGCTTCCTGCGCTACATCCGCGACGTGCTGCCGGCGCTGGGTGAGGTCGAGGCGGGGCAGACCACGATCGAGGCGCTGGTCGCCAAGAACCTCGCCGCGCTCAACCCGCGCTGGACGGTCCGCGGCCGCGACGACGCCGCGCGTCGCCACGCTCAAGGGGGACGGGCGGCTGGCCGAGGTGCTCGCGCGCGCCGTCTGGGCCCACGTCGGCACGCCCCTGGAGGGACTCGTGGTGCCGCGCGGCGCCCGGCGGTTCCGGGTGGCGTCGTACGAGACCGAGGAGATCCTCGCGGACCTGCGCACCCGCGGGGTGCGGTACGGCGCCGCGCGCGCGATGCTCCCCCAGGCGCTCGCCCACCGGATCCTGGTGAAGATGGAGCTGGCCGGCGACTCCCCCGACGACCGGGTGCAGAACGCGGTGGCGCGCAGCAAGCCGGTCAAGGCGTACGCCGCAGAGCTGTGGCCGGCGGTCGAGCCGGCGAAGGTGGTGCACCGGCTGCTCTCCGACGCCGGGGCCCTCGCGGCCGCCGCCGACGGGATCCTCACCGCCGACGAGCAGGCCACGCTCCTCTGGACGACGCCGAAGGCCACGCCAGGCACGACTCCGTGGTCGCTGGCGGACGCCGTCCTCCTCGACGAGGCGACCGACCTCATCGAGCGCACGCCGTCGCTCGGCCACATCGTGGTCGACGAGGCGCAGGATCTGTCGCCGATGATGCTGCGCGCGATCGGCCGCCGTTCCTCGACCGGCTCGGTGACCGTGCTGGGCGACCTGGCCCAGGCCACGACCCCGTGGGCGACGCGCTCGTGGGACGAGGCCCTCGGCCACCTCGGCAAGCCGCAGGCGCACGTGGAAGAGCTCACCCGCGGCTTCCGGGTGCCCGGCGAGGTCATCGAGTACGCCGCCCGGCTGCTCCCCTACATCGCCGCCAGCCTGGCCCCGCCCACCTCGGTGCGCCGCAGTCGCGGCGAGCTGAGCCTGGTCGAGGGCGCCGACCTCGCCCGCGAGGTCCGCGACGCGCTGGAGCGGGAGGGGTCGGTCGGGCTGATCGTGCCCGACGCGCGGATCGTCGAGGCCGAGCGTGCGGTCGCCGGCCTTCCCCACGTCGTCCTCGGCCGCGACGTGCCTGATGCGCCCCTGGAGACCGAGTTCGACACCCGCCTCGACCTGGTGCCGGCCTCCCTGGCCAAGGGCCTGGAGTTCGACCACGTCGTGCTGCTGGACCCTGAGGGCGTCGTCGCGGGCGAGCCCGATCGGGTGACGGGACTGCGCCGCCTCTACGTCTGCCTCACCCGCGCCGTCACGTCGTTGGTCGTGCTGCACACGAGCCCGCTGCCCCCGAGCTGTCGTGACCCAGCCGACATGATCGAGCCGCGGGACCGCTGGCCGCTCCCGGATGCGCACGACGTGCGCGACGCCCTGCTGGCGGCGTACGCCGACCCCGCCCGGGGCTATCACGACACGCTCCACCTCACCGAGGTGCTCGACCGGCTCGACGAGCTGGCCGATGCGGGTGAGGCGTTCGACGCGGTGCCCGTGCGGTTGGCCGCGTGGTTCCACGACGGCGTGTACGACGGTGCGCCCGGCGCCGAGGAGCGGTCGGCGCGCTGGGCCGAGCAGGCGCTCGGCGACCCCGAGGTCGCCCGCTTGGTCCGGCTGACCGAGCACCACCGGCCCGCCGATGGCGACCGCAACGGCATGGCGCTCTGCGACGCCGACCTGGCGATCCTGGCCGCCGAGGACGCGCGCTACGCCGACTACTGCGCCGCCGTGCGTCGCGAGTACGCCCACGTGTCCGACGCCGACTTCGCGGTCGGCCGGACCCTGGTGCTGCGGGAGCTGCTGGCCAAGCCGTCGCTCTTTCAAACGCGGCACGGGCGCGCGAGCCTGGGAGGCCCGAGCGCGGGCCAACATGCTCCGCGAGCTTGATGGCTGATGGGCGCGGACCCTCGTCCGTGGCGGGCAGTCTTGGGCTGCACGCTCGCGGCTCGGGCGCTGCTGCGTCAGCCCGTCTCTGACTTGCGGCGCCGCAGCCCGGCGCGCACCAGCCGCCCCACGAGCTCGCGCGACGACACGGGGACGGCGCCGGCCTCGACCAGCCGGTCGTAGAACCTGTCGGGCACGTCGTAGTGGTCGCGCTCGAAACCCCGGGCCGGGATGCCGTGCGCGGCAGCGAACTCGTGGAGCTCGTCGTACGACGTGTCGCTCACCAGGTGCGACCAGAGCCGCCCGTGGGCAGGCACCGCCGGCGGGTCGATGAGGATCATCGGGCCGCGTCCCCTCCCGCAACCCCTCCAGCGGCCCTTCCCGCGGAAGAGTCCAGCAGGGTGCGCCACGAGCGCACGAAGCCCGCGTCGACGTACGCCTTGTAGGTGTGGCCGGGGCGAACCTGGACGCCGACATGGAACTGGGTGACCCCGGTCCGGGCGAACCACGGGACGTGCTCGGCCAGCAGCCCGCCGGCGGGCATCAGCAGGCGCGCCACGTCGGGGTCGCCGGAGGCGAGGGCCAGCAGGTCGTCGTACCCGTGCGTCAGGCCTTGCGGGGACCCGCCCGACCGCACGGCGGTGAGCCCGGGAAGGTGCTTGACCTGCCGCCACGCGCGGCGCGGGTCGAGAGCCGAGTCGATCGCCCGGTGGAAGGTCCACGGCACCGCGGGCAGCGCCTTCGCCAACGCCTCGCACGTCTCGACGTCGACCTCGAGGTCGGAGTCGAGGAAGCCGAAGACGACGCCCTCCGCCCCGAGCGAGAGGTACTCCTCGGCAAGTCCGATCAACCGCGTGAACTCCCCGCCGGTCGTGCTCGTGGTGTCGTTGAGCCGCAGCATCACCCGGACGGGCAGCTCGGCCGCGCGCAGCACCGCCGAGGCGGCGGCCACGTCGGGCGACAACCCGGCGGTCTCACCCGGCGCGACCAGGGCGAGGCGGTCGGCGCCACCCTCCTGGGCGGCCCGCACGTCCTGGAGGTGGTGGACGGCCACCTCGAGCAGGTGCCCACTCGTCATGGGTCGCAGCCTAGGGGCACGGTGGCAGGATGGATCGGTGGTCGACTCGGTGTTCCTGGCGGCGCGTGCCGCGGTCCTCGCCGACCTGCAGGCGCGACGGCGAGCCGACGCCGAGGCGGTCTCCGCGTTGGAGGACGCGCTGGAGCAGCGGCGCTGGTGGGCCGAGCAGTGGCCCGAGGGCACGGTGTACGTCGCCGGGCTGGTCGCCCAGGACGTGCAGGACGCCCTCTTCGAGAGCGTGGGGCGGTGGCCGGTGTGCCTGGCGTGCGGCAGCTCCCCCGAGCACCCGCTCTACATCCAGCCCGACCTGGGCGGCCCGGACCCCGTGTGGGTCTGCGAGGAGTCGGGCACCGAGGTCGCCCCGCTGGGCCGGCTGGACGCCCGCTCCTGACCCGCCCGTCGCCACGGTCCCGGCACCCCGGTGCTAGAACATCAGGCATGCGCGCCGCGATCATGACCGAGGTCGGCGCAGCGCTGACCGTCGACGAGGTGGAGCTCGAGGCCCCCCGCGCAGGCGAGGTGCTCGTCGACGTACGGCACTGCGGGGTCTGCCACTCCGACCTGCACTACCTCGACGGGTCCCTGCGCACCGACCTGCCCGTGGTCCTCGGCCACGAGGCGGCCGGTGTCGTCGCCGAGGTGGGGCCCGATGTCACCGGGCTCGCTCCGGGCGACACGGTCGTGCTGACGATGGCGCCGTCCTGCGGGCGCTGCTACTGGTGCGTCCGCGGCGAGCGCACGCTGTGCCAGACCTTCGCCGGACTGGTCGGCGGAGCCTTCCCCGACGGATCCACCCGGTTGAGCTGGAAGGGCGAGCCGGTCAGGCGCGGGCTCGTGCTGTCGGCGTTCGCCGAGCGCACCGTGGTTCCCGTCGAGGCCGCGATCCGGATCCCCGACGACGTCCCGACCGCGATCGCCGCGGTCGTCGGGTGCGCGGTCCAGACGGGCGTCGGGGCCGTCCTGAACACCGCCAAGGTGCCGGCCGGAGCGTCCGTCGTCGTCACCGGGCTCGGCGCCGTCGGCCTCTCGATCGTCCAGGCCGCGCTGGTAGCCGGAGCGACGACAGTCATCGGCGTCGACCTCCACGAGGGCAGGCGGGCGGCGGCGACCCGGCTCGGAGCCACACAGGTGCTCGACCCGGCCGTCGACCGGGTCGACAAGATCGCCCGCGAGCTCACGGAGGGCCGCGGCGCGGACTTCGCGTTCGACGCCGTAGGGCGCGGAGTCGTCGTGGAGTCGCTGCTCAAGGCGACCCGCAACGGCGGGACCACGGTGATGGTCGGCATCCCCTCGACCGAGGACGTCGTCAACGTCCGGGCCCTCCTGCACGCGTTCTACGAGAAGAAGCTGGTCGGCTGCTATCTCGGCTCGGCCGACCCGCAGGTGGACTTCCCCCGCATCCTCGGGCTGTGGCGGGACGGCCGCCTCGACCTGGACTCGATGGTCACCGCGATCCGCCCCCTGTCCGAGATCAACGAGGCGGTGGCCGACCTACGCGCCGGCACCGGCGTTCGCACGGTCCTGGAGATGCGCCCGTGAAGTACGACAGCGCCTACGTCGACGGCACCTGGCTCCGCGTCGACCACGACCGGCTCACCCTCGTCGACCCGGCGACCGAGGAGCCGTTCGCCGAGCTCGCCCTGGCCGGGCCTGCGGACGCGGATGCTGCCGTCGCCGCCGCACGCGCTGCCCTGCCCGGCTGGCAGACCGTCGACCGGATCGAGATCCTGCGGCGCGCGCGGGCAGCCGATCGAGGAGCGGCGCGCGGAGTTCGCCGGTCACATCACCCGTGACATGGGCTGCCCGCCCAAGATCGCCGACGCCGTCCAGGTGGGCACCCCGCTGGCGGTGCTGGACGGCTTCCTCGCCGACCCGGTGCCGCCCGAGGAGCGGATCGGCCACTCCGTGGTCCTGCGCGACCCGGTCGGTGTCGTCGCCGCGATCACGCCCTGGAACTACCCGCTGCACCAGGTCGTCGCGAAGGTGGTCCCCGCCCTGATCGCCGGCTGCACGGTGGTGCTCAAGCCGAGCGAGCTGGCGCCGTCGGCCGCCCTCCTCCTCACCGAGGTGCTGGCCGAGGCGGGGCTGCCGCCGGGCGTCCTCAACGTCGTGGTCGGCACCGGTCCGGTCGTGGGCGCCGCCCTGGCGGCGCACCCGGGCGTCGACATGGTCTCCTTCACCGGCTCGACCCGCGCCGGTCGGGAGGTCTCGCGCCTCGCCGCCGGCACCGTGAAGCGGGTGACCCTCGAGCTGGGCGGCAAGTCCGCGAGCCTCGTGCTCCCCGACGCCGACCTGGACCGGGCGGTGAAGGTCAGCGTGAGCAACGCCTTCCTCAACTCCGGACAGACCTGCACGGCCTGGACCCGGCTGCTGGTGCAGCGCGACCAGCACGACGAGGCAGCGGCGCTCGCCGGCACGTACGCCGAGGCCATGGGCGCCCGGCTGGGCCCGCTCGCGTCGCGCGGCCAGTCGGGACCGCGTGCAGGGCTACCTCGCCGGGGCGGCCGCCGACGGTGAGGGCGAGCTCGTGACCGGCGGCACCGGGCGCCCCGACGACCACGAGCGAGGCTTCTACTGCCGTCCGACCGTGTACGCCGACGTGGCACCGACCGCCACGATCGCCGGGAGGAGATCTTCGGGCCGGTGCTCTCGGTGCTGCCGTACGCCGACCCCGACGACGCCGTTGAGATCGCCAACGGCACGCCGTACGGGCTGGCCGGCGCCGTGTGGTCCGCCGACCCGGACCGGGCCCTCGCCGTCGCCCGCCGACTCCGCACCGGGCAGGTCGACGTCAACGGGGCACGCTTCAACCCGCTGGCGCCGTTCGGGGGCTACGGGCAGTCGGGGACCGGCCGCGAGCTGGGGCGGCACGGCCTGGCGGAGTACTACGAGCTGAAGTCGGTCCAGCTGCCCTGACGGTCCTGGCCGGGGTCGGCGACCGGCTCAGGTCTCCTGACCGAGCTGGACCCAGAGGGTGAACCGGTCGTGCGGTAGACCGACCGCGAGACCTCGACCGGCTTCTCTCCGGCCAGCGCCCTCCGCGCCACGACCAGGACGGGGTTGCCCGGCTGGACCTGGAGGAGGTTGGCCTCCTCGGCGTTGGCCTTGTCCGCGGTGATCGCGTCCTCGGCCCAGGTGGGCCGCAGTCCTCGGGCGGCCAGCGCGTCGAACAGGCTGGTGGGCATCGCGGCCTGGAGGAACCCGGGCAGCAGCACCTCGTTGAGGTAGGCGTCCTCGACACACATCGGCGCGTTGTCGGCGTAGCGCAGCCGCTTCCAGTGGATGACCGCGTCGCCCGGGGTGATGCCCAGCGCCTTGGCCACGCCGGGGCCGGCCTGCTCGCGGCGGGCCAGCAGCGTCTGCGACTCCGCGAGCATGCCGCGGCGCTCCATGTCCTCGGTGAAGCTCGTCAGCCGGCCGACATGGCGGCGGGGCCTGGCGACGAAGGTGCCCCGGCCCGGCATCCGCTCGAGCAGGCCTTCGCTGACCAGCGCGTCCATCGCCTGACGCACGGTCATCCGAGCGACTCCAAACCGCTGCACCAGCTCCCGCTCGGAGGGAGCGGGAGACCCGCATCAGCCCCCTCGACAAGCGACCGGACGTATTCGCGGACCGCAACATGCTTCAGGGACCGTGGCGTTGCGGCCACTTCGTCCACGCCCCGCACTCTAGGGGTGGTCTAGACGATATGTCATGGAATTGCATAGTTCTGTTCCGCGCGGTTCGCCTCACTCCGTTGCGATGGCCTCGAGCACGTCGAGCCGCGCGGCCCGGCGCGCGGGAAAGACGGCGGCGAGCACCCCGATGACCAGGGACAACAGCAGGAAGACCGTCAGCTGTCCGGCGGGGACGCTGATCACCTCCAACCCCTCGTCCCGCAGGGAGTACATCAGCGCGATGCCGAACACGAGCCCCATGACGGTGCCGAGGAGCGCTCCCAGCAGCGAGATGACCACCGACTCCAGCGTGATCATCCGGCGCAGCTGACTGCGACTCAGCCCGATCGCCCTGAGCAGACCAACCTCGCGGGTGCGCTCGATGACCGACAGCGCGAGGGTGTTCACGATGCCCAGCACCGCGATGATCAACGCCAGCCCGAGCAGGGCGAAGATGATCAGCACGAACTGGTCGATGGGCTCGCGCTGCTCCTCGGCGAAGGCCGCCTGGTCCTGACGGTGACGATGGCAGGTCCGCGACGACCTCGTCCAGCCGCTCCTGCAGTCCGGGCGCGGCGTCGGGCTCGGCGAAGACGATGAGCGCGTTGTCGGCCGGCTCGAAGCCGGCGTCGGTCATGGTCGTCAGCGTCGTGATCACCGGGAAGAAGATCACCGGGTTGTCCTCCACGATCGCCGTCACCGGCCAGGTCGCCGTGCCCGAGGGCACCTCGACCCACTCGTCGCCGACCGCCAGATCGTGGTCGTCGGCGTACGAGCGTTGCAGCATGACGGTGCCGTCGGCGAAGTCGGCCGCCGAGCCGCTGGTGACGTCGAGCGCCAGGGCGTCGACCGTCTCGGGGTCGATCGCGGCGAGCCCTTCCTCGTCGCCACGACGTGAGGAACTGGTAGCGCTCGCGCACCACGTGATCGACGCCCTCGACCGCGGCCATCTCCTCGGCGATGCCGGTGTTGAACTCACCGCCGAAGACGTTGCTGACGACGTAGTCGCCGACGAAGTTGTCCGCCACGGACTTGTCGACCGAGGCCTGGGCCGAGTCCCCGACGATGGCCATCGTGCAGGCCAGGGCGAGACCGATCATCAGCGCGGAGGCAGTGGCGGTGGTCCGCCCGCGGGTTGCGTAGCGAGTTCTGGCCGGCGAGGTTCCCCCGGCGCCGAACGCTGGCGCGTAGACGG
>CAVYCK010000023.1:0-26754 GCA_963767095.1 uncultured Actinomycetota bacterium
TGCTCGGTGCGGCGACCGGCACCCTCGCTGACGTACCGCCTCCTGCCTGGAAGCCCGGCGCCGCGGTCGCGGTCGTGATGGCGTCGGCCGGCTACCCCGCGTCGTCGTCCTCGCGGCGACGTGATCACCGGCACCGAGACCCTGGATGCGGAGGACGACGTAGCACGTGCTCCACGCCGGCACCGCCCTTGACTGCGATCCGGGCCGCCTGGTCACCGCCGGCGGTCGCGTGCTCGCCGTCACGGCCGTCGGAGTCCGATGTCGCCGACGCGCGCGCGAAGGCCTACGAAGGGTGTCGCGACCATCTCGTTCCCCGGCGCCCAGTGGCGCCGCGACATCGCCGCGACGGCCGCCGGGCTGCGCGTGACGGCCGGCGCGCATCGACGGCGAGCGACACGCAGGTCTCCGACAGCGGCGGCACCATGGTGCGGCTGACCGGGCCGACCCGGCCCGTCGCGCCCGACCTCGCGCGTCCTCGAGGCCGCTGCGGCTCGACGCGGGCGAGCCGACCCGGCCTGCCGGCGACGGCGCCGTACCTCGTCGCCCGGGTGAGGTGCGTGACCTACCGCTACGGCTACTTCGCCGACTCCGCTGCGGGTGGTCCGCGACGACGAGCGAGGGTCTGGTCGGCGTGGCTGCCCGCGAGGGCTCGGAGCAGCTGGGCCGCGACCCGCGCGACGGTCGTGGACTGGAGGGACCGCTCGCTCGGCGGACCGGGCGCGGGCTCTTCGTCGAGCGCGACTTCGACTGGTCGTGACCCCGTGGCGGGGCCGGGGATCCTGCGCGTGGTGCCGACCGGTGTCCCCGTGGTCGATCTGGTACTTCTTCACCGACGAGGGCGCGCTCGAGGGTCGCTCGTCAACCTCGAGCTGCCGCACCTGCGGGCCGCCGACGGTGGCCGCGCACGTACACCCGCGACCTGACCCTCGACCTGTGGCTGGACGTCGACGGCACGCTCTGGCTCAAGGACGAGGACGAGCTCGACGCGGCCGTCGCGGGCGGCGCCTACACCGCCGAGCAGGGCGCGGCCGTGCGCGAGGTCGCTGAGCAGGCCCAGCACGAGCTCGTCGTACCCCGTGCCTGGCCGCTCGACGAGGGCTGGGAGACCTGGCGTCCGCGGCCAGCCTGGGACGAACCGCTCGCCTGGCCGCATGGGACGATCGAGGCGTGAGCGTCCCCAACGTCCTGGCCACCCGCTACGCCTCCGCCGAGCTCGCCACGCTCTGGTCGCCCGAGCAGAAGGTCAAGCTGGAGCGACGGCTCTGGCTCGCGGTGCTGCGGGCGCAGCGGGACCTCGGGATCGAGGTGCCGGACGGCGTCGTCGAGGCCTACGAGCGCGTCCTCGACCAGGTCGACCTCGCCTCGATCGCGGAGCGCGAGAAGGTCACCCGGCACGACGTCAAGGCGCGGATCGAGGAGTTCAACGCCCTCGCCGGGCACGAGCACGTGCACAAGGGCATGACCTCCCGCGACCTGACCGAGAACGTCGAGCAGCTGCAGATCCGGCTCTCGCTGGAGCTGATGCGCGACCGCACCGTCGCGGTCCTGGCCCGGCTCGGCAAGCTCGCGGCCGAGTACGAGACGAGCGTGATGGCCGGCCGGTCGCACAATGTCGCCGCGCAGGCCACCACGCTCGGCAAGCGCTTCGCGACCGCCGCCGACGAGCTGCTGGTCGGCCTCGCCGGGTCGAGGAGCTGCTCGCCCGCTACCCGCTGCGCGGCATCAAGGGCCCGGTCGGCACCGCGCAGGACATGCTCGACCTGCTCGGCGGCGACGCGGACAAGCTCGCCGAGCTGGAGCAGCGGATCGCCGGCCACCTCGGCTTCGCCGGGTGTTCACCAGCGTCGGCCAGGTCTACCCGCGCTCGCTCGACTTCGACGTCGTGACCGCGCTGGTGCAGCTCGCCGCGGCGCCCTCGTCGCTGGCGAAGACGATCCGGCTGATGGCCGGCCACGAGCTGGTGACCGAGGGCTTCAGCCGGGCCAGGTCGGCTCGTCCGCGATGCCGCACAAGATGAACACCCGCTCCTGCGAGCGCGTCAACGGCCTGATGGTCATCCTGCGCGGCTACGCCTCGATGATGGGCGAGCTGGCGGGCGACCAGTGGAACGAGGGCGACGTGTCCTGCTCCGTGGTGCGCCGGGTCGCGCTGCCCGACGCGTTCTTCGCCTTCGACGGTCTGCTGGAGACGTTCCTGACGGTGCTGGACGAGTTCGGCGCGTTCCCGGCCGTGATCGCGCGCGAGCTGGACCGCTACCTGCCGTTCCTCGGCGACCACCAAGGTGCTGATGGGCGCCGTGCGGGCGGGGTCGGCCGCGAGGTGGCGCACGAGGCGATCAAGGAGGACGCCGTCGGCGTGGCCCTCGCGATGCGCGCAGGGCCGAGCGCAACGAGCTGCTGGACAAGCTCGCCGCCGACGAGCGCCTCGGGCTGGACCGCGCGACGAGCTCGACGAGCTGATGGCGGAGCCGCTCTCCTTCACCGGCGCCGCGCGTCGCGCAGACGCAGGCGGTCTGCCGCCGGGTCGAGGAGATCGTCGGAGCGGCACCCCGAGGCCGCGGCGTACGCCCCGGCGGCATCCTCTGACCGGCCGCCTGGCCGTGGGCCGTCGACGTCAGGGTCCAGGGGCGCGTGCAGGGCGTGTCCTTCCGCTAGTACGCCCAGCGCGAGGCCCGCCGGCTCGGCGTCGCGGCTGGGTGCGCAACGAGCCCGACGGCTCGGTCGCCGGCTCACTTCGAGGGCGAGCCCGACGCCGTCGACGCGATGGTGGAGTGGTGCCGCAGGGGCCGGCGGCTCGCGGGTCACCAACGTCGCCGTCCGCGAGGGCGCCGACACCGGGGCGACGCGGCTTCGACGTCCGCTACTGACGGGCCGCGCCGCCCCCCGAGTGAGGGGCACGCGGGGTTTGCGGCTGGGGCGGTCGGAGAGGATGGAGCACATGAGGTCTCGGTACGCCGTCGCGCTCTGCTCGGCCCGCTGCTGGTGCTCGCGGCGGCCGGCTGCAGCGGCGGCGACGGCCGCGAGGCAAGCCGACCCCGAGCGGGACCACGTCGTCTGCGCCGGCGGGGGAGGCCCTGCCCGAGGACTTCCCGATCGAGAGGTGCCGCTGGTCGACGGCGAGATCGGCGAGGTGCTCGAGAACGAGGGGCTGGCAGCTTCCTGGTAAGGTCTACCCCGACACCGACTTCGCCCGGCGTTCGCCGACGCGCCGCCCGGCTCCAGGGCGCCGGCTTCGAGATGGGCAAGGACGTGATCAGCGCCGGTCCCAGCAGCTCGACGGCCGACGTTCACCTCCGACGAGTGGTCCGTCGTCATCACCGGTGGGCTGCCCGACGACGTGCATGGTGCAGTACTCGGTCTACCCCGCCGGGTAGCCGACAGCGGCTCAGACCAGTGCCGTGCCGTCGTGGGTGGCGAGCCGGCGGGCGACGTCGCGCGGTAGTCGGCGCGCCAGACCTCCTCGGGGACCGGCGGGAGCATCTCCTCCCACTCGACGGCCATCGAGCCGAGGATCTGCGGCAGCCGGGCGGTGCGTGCGATGAACCACCAGTGCAGGTGGGCGCTCGCCGTCGCCCCAGCGGCACACGTGCACGCGGCCGATGTTCGGCAGGCGACCCATGATCGCGCCAGCCACGTCGAGATCCGGCCCTGCTCGGCGGCCATGTCGTCGGAGAGGTCGGGAGGTCGAGGTGGGCCACCGGGTGCAGCCAGAGCAGCAGCGGCAGGCCGCTGGGCTTCTCGCCCCGGGTGACGTACCAGCGCTCGTTGCGCCAGATCGTCAGGTCCTCTCGCGGCTGGTGCAGCGGTCGCAGTCCTCGGCCAGCTCGCCCCGGCGTACGGGCTCGTCGCCCGGCGGCCGCAGCACCTTCGGCTTCAGCTCGCCGTCGACCATCTCCCACGGGAAGATGTCCCACTCGCCGACCGGGGGCATCGGCAACCGGCCGCCCTCCCCGACGGCGGCGACGACCCTGGCGTAGACCTCTTCGGCTGACTCCGGCATGGCCACATCCCAACATCCACGGACGTGGGTACGACGACCGGGTGTCCGGCCGACTAGGGTTCCCGCCATGGCGGACGCACCGGCCTCGGGACTTCCGGTGGCACCCGTGATCGACGGGCAGCACCCACGTCCACTCGGGCAAGGTGCGCGACCTCTACCGGATCGACGGAGGGCGGGCACGCCGGGCGGCTGCTCATGGTCGCCAGCGACCGGATCTCGGCGTTCGACTTCGTGCTGGACAGCACCATCCCCGACAAGGGCGAGATCCTCACCCGGATGTCGCTGTGGTGGTTCGACCGGCTGGCCGACCTGGTGCCCCACCACGTGGTGTCGACCGACGTGCCCGGCGCGGTCCGCGGGCGGGCGGTGATCTGCGAGCCGCTGGAGATGTACCCCGTCGAGTGCGTCGCCCGCGGGTACCTCGCCGGCTCGGGTCTGCTCGACTACCAGGCCACCGGCGAGGTCTGCGGCAACCCGCTGCCCGCCGGGCTCGCGACGGCGACCGGCTCCCCGAGCCGATCTTCACGCCGGCCACCAAGGCCGCCTTCGGCGACCACGACGAGAACGTCGACTACGCCGCCGTCGTCGACGACCGTCGGCGCCGAGGCCGCCGCCGAGCCTGCGCGACCTGACCCTCGCGGTCTACGCCGTGGCCGAGGGCGTCGCCCGCGAGCGCGGCATCATCCTGGCCGACACGAAGATCGAGCTCGGCCGGCGGCGCCGACGGCACCGTCGTGCTCGCCGACGAGGTGCTCACCCCCGACTCGTCGCGCTTCTGGCCGGCCGCCGAGTGGGAGCCCGGCCACGCCCAGCCGTCGTACGACAAGCAGATCGTGCGCGACTGGCTGCTCTCGCCGGCCTCGGGCTGGGACCGCGCGTCCGGCGATGCGCCGCCGCCGCTGCCGCAGGAGGTCGTCGATCGGACCCGGGCCCGCTACGTCGAGGCCTTCGAGCTGCTGACCGGGGAGACGGTTCCGGTGACGCGCTACCCCTTCTCGACGACCGTCGACCTGCCGCAGTCGCCGAAGGTGCTGTTCACCTACCTCGTCGAGCCACGCAACCGTCCCGAGTGGCAGGCATCCCTCTTGTCCGTGCGCCTCGACCAGCGCGACGCCGAGCCGACCGTCGGCCTCACCTGGCAGGACACCACGGTCGTCGGGGTGAAGCCGGCGATGGAGATCACCGAGCTGGAGCCCTACCGCGTCTTCGCCGAGCGCGGCCGCTGGGCCGGCGTCGAGGGCCTGTTGACCATGCGCTTCGTCGGAACCGCCAAGGGCTGCCGCCTGACCGCCGAGGGCTACGTCGAGGGCAGCGGCGCGTACGCCGTCGCCGCACGCGCCGCCGCTCTGGTCGCCGGCCGTTCGGTCCGGGCCGACCTCAACCGCGCCTCGCGCATCCTCGCCGACCGCGGCCCCCGCTGACGGAGGTCGCTGCTGAGGTCTCGACTGAGGTCTCGACTGATCGCTCGCTTCGCTCGCTGCTCGACCACCGGTGGCTCGACCGCCGGGACGCCGCGGCCTAGGTTGGGCGCATGCTCAATCTGTCGGTCCTCCTCGAGGACAGCGCCCGCCGTTATCCCGATCGCGTTGCGCTGGTGCTCGGCGAGACCCGGCTGACCTATCGGCAGGTCGACGCAGCGGCGAACCAGGTGGCCAACCTGCTGGTCTCCCGGGGGATCCGGCGTGGCGACAAGGTCGCGCTGACCTGTCCGAACCTGCCGTACTTCCCGGTCATCTACTACGGCATCCTCAAGGCCGGCGCGGCCGTCGTCCCGCTCAGCGTGCTCAACAAGGCCCGCGAGAACGCCTACTTCCTCGAGGACTCCGGCGCGAAGGCGTACTTCTGCTTCCAGGGCACGCCCGAGCTCGCGATGGGCGCCGAGGGGTACGCCGGCTTCGAGGCGACCGACGGTTGCGAGCACTTCTTCCTGGTGATGGCCGACCCGACGGCACCCGCGTCGGTCGAGGGCGCGACGACGTACGCCGAGGCCGTGCGTGACCAGCCGCCGACCTTCGAGACCGTCCCCACCGACGAGACCGACACCGCCGTCATCCTCTACACCAGCGGCACGACCGGGCGGTCCAAGGGCGCCGAGCTGTCGCACACCAACCTGGTGATGAACGCCCTGACCTGCAACCGGCTGTTCGGATCGCAGCCCGCCACCGACACGCACCTGGTGACGCTGCCGCTCTTCCACTCCTTCGGCTCGACGGTGCAGATGAACGCGGGGTTCTCGCTCGGCTCGACGCTCGTGCTGCTGCCGCGCTTCGACGCGCAGCAGGCGGTGGCGCTGATGCAGAAGGAGGACATCACGTTCTTCGCCGGCGTCCCGACGATGTGGTGGGGGCTGCTCCACGCGATCGACGACAGCGTCGACGTGAAGAAGATCGCGGGCAACCTCCGCGTCGGGGCGTCGGGTGGGTCGAGCCTGCCGGTGGAGATCATCAAGGACGTGCAGGAGAAGCTCGGCGTGCAGATCCTCGAGGGCTACGGCCTCTCCGAGACCTCGCCGGTGGCGACGTTCTCCGACCCGGACCGGCCGCCGGTGCCGGGCTCCATCGGGATCCCGATCTGGGGGGTCGAGCTCAAGCTGATCACCGACGACTGGAAGACGGTCGAGGGCGCCGACGAGATCGGCGAGATCGCGATCCGCGGCCACAACATCATGAAGGGCTACCTCAACCGGCCCGACGCCAACGCCGAGGCGCTGAGCGACGGCTGGTTCCGCTCGGGCGACCTGGCCCGGCGCGACGAGGCCGGCAACTACTACATCGTCGACCGCTCCAAGGACATGATCATCCGGGGCGGCTTCAACGTGTATCCCCGCGAGGTCGAGGAGGTGCTGATGACCCACGAGGCCGTCTCGCTGGCCGCCGTCATCGGCGTACCCAACGAGAGCCACGGCGAGGAGATCAAGGCGGTCGTGATCCTCAACGACGGCGCCTCGATCACCGAGGACGAGCTGGTCGCGTGGGGCCGCGAGGCAGATGGCCGGGCACAAGTACCCCCGCATCATCGAGTTCGTCGACTCACTCCCGATGACGGCGACCGGCAAGATCCTCAAGCGCGAGCTGAGCTGAGGTCGGCGTGGGCAAGTCGATCGCGGTCATCGTCGGGCTGGTGCTCGCCCTCGCCGGCGGTCTGTTCACGCTGCAGGGCCTGGGGTACGTCGGCGGCTCGGTGATGTCCGGCGAGACGTTCTGGGCGATCACCGGTCCGATCATCGCCGGCTTCGGCGTGGCGCTGGTCTTCGTCGGCCTGCGAGGCGCGGGCTCCTGACACGCCTGCTCCTCGGCGCGGCCCGGCCGACCGGTCCCACGCATGCTGTCGTGCTGTCACTACGCTGAGCCCGTGCCCCGCTTCGTCGTCGACGTGATGCCCAAGCCCGAGATCCTCGACCCCCAGGGCAAGGCGGTGCTCGGTGCGCTGCCCCGGCTCGGGTTCGAGGGGGTGACCGACGTCCGGCAGGGCAAGCGGTTCGAGCTCGAGGTCGACGGCGATCAGGGCCAGTCGGCCGATGCACTGCTGGCCCAGGTGCGCGCGATGGCCGAGACCCTGCTGTCCAACCCGGTCATCGAGGACTTCGAGGTGCGCGTGGAGCCGAGCGGGGACGCCGGGTGAAGGTCGGAGTCGTCACCTTCCCGGGCTCGCTCGACGACGTCGACGCCGCGCGCGCGGCCCGGCTCGCCGGTCACGAGGCGGTCGCGCTGTGGCACGGCGACCACGACCTCAAGGGCGTCGACGCCGTGGTCCTCCCCGGGGGCTTCTCGTACGGCGACTACCTGCGGTGCGGGGCGATCTCCCGCTTCGCGCCCGTCATGAGCGAGGTCTACACAGCCGCGCAGGGTGGCCTCCCGGTGCTGGGCATCTGCAACGGCTTCCAGATCCTGTGCGAGTCCCACCTGCTGCCGGGCGCGCTGATCCGCAACGACCACCGCAAGTTCGGGTGTCTCGACCAGCGCGTGCGCATCGAGAACGCCGCCACCGCCTGGACCTCGGCGTACGCCGACGGACAGGAGCTCACCATCGTGCTGAAGAACGGCGAGGGCGCCTTCGTCGCCGACGAGGCCACGCTCGACCGGCTCGAGGGGGAGGGCAGGGTGGTCGTCAGGTACGTCGGCAACCCCAACGGCTCGCAGCGCGACATCGCGGGCATCACCAACGTGCGCGGCAACGTCGTCGGGCTGATGCCGCACCCCGAGCACGCCGTCGAGGACCTCACGGGCCCTGGCACCGACGGCCTCGGCTTCTTCACCAGCCTGCTGCACGCCGCCGCGTCGGCGTAGGCCCGCAGGTTTCGAGACGGCGCGCGCCTCCTCAACCACCGGGGGCGAGCACGGTTTTCGAGGCCGCCATGCCTCCGGCAACCCCAGAGGGGGTGTGCAGGCGAGGTGCGCGGGTTTCGAGATGACGGCGGCCGGCAATGCCGGTGGTTGAGGAAGGACGAAGTCCTGTCTCGAAACCTCCGGCAACCTCAGCGGGGGGTGCCGGGCGAGGTGCGCGGGGTTCGAGATGACGGCGGCTGCAATGCCCGGTGGTTGAGGAAGGACGAAGTCCTGTCTCGAAACCTCCGGCGCCCAAGCGGGGTGTGCGGGCGGGGTGCCGCGGGTTTCGAGACGGCGCTGGCGCGCCTCCTCAACCAGCGGGGGGCGAGCACGGGTTTCGAGGCCGCCATGCCTCCGGCAACCCCAGAGGGGGTGGGCGGGCGGGGTGCCGTGGGTTTCGAGACGGCGCTGGCGCGCCCTCAACCAGCGGGGGGCGGGCACGGGTTTCGAGGCCGCGATGCCGGTGGTTGAGGAAGGACGAAGTCCTGTCTCGAAACCTCCGGCGCCCAATCGGGGGGTGTGCGGCGGGTGCCGCGGGTTTCGAGACGGCGCTGGCGCGCCTCCTCAACCAGCGGGGGGCGGGCACGGGTTTCGAGGCCGCCATGCCTCCGGCAACCCCAGAGGGGGTGTGCAGGCGAGGTGCGCGGGTTTCGAGATGACGGCGGCCGGCAATGCCGGTGGTTGAGGAAGGACGAAGTCCTGTCTCGAAACCTCCGGCGCCCTGAGACCAGCGGGGGGTGCGCGGGGTCAGAGGAGGTCGGCGAGCAGGGCGGCGGCGCGCGCCGCTCCGTCGGTCTCCACCGGCAGGTAGTCCGGCGTCCGGTCGAGCTCGGCCAGGAGGGCGGCGGCGAACGAATCGGGCTCGGCGAGCTCGTCGTAGGCCAACATGATCCCCGCGCGATAGCGCTCGAGACGCCGGCGCACGTGGAAGTTCTGCTCGAAGTGATGGCGCAGCGGCACGTAGAGGAACGGCTTGCCGAGGGCCGTGAGCTCCATGCACGTGGTGAGCCCGCCCTGCACCACGGCGACGTCGCACGCCGCGAGGTGCGCGGTCAGGTCCGGCACGAACCCGTGCACGCGCGCGCCCCGACGCCGCGGCAGCGACCGCGGGTCGATCCGTGGGCCCGCGACGATCTCGAACCGCACCTCCGGCGCCTGGCGGCGCACCAGGGGTACGGCGTCCAGCACCCGCTCCAGCAGCCGCCGGCCAACACCGGACCCGCCGACGGTGACCAGGCAGACGCGTTCGTCGGGTCGCCAGCCGAGCCGCGCGCGGATCTCGGCCGGGTCGCCCAGCGCCGCGGGGTCGAAGCCGGTGACGTAGCCCGCGAACTCGAAGTTCTGCTCGGTCCACTCCCGGATGCCTGGCAGCCCGGGCCCGAAGGTGTCGGCCACGATGTCGTCGGCCGCACCCACGAAGACGGACCGGTCGCGCAGCCGGGCGAAGCGCGCCCGGTGCTCGATCATCTCGGCGTTCAGGTCCGCGGTCAGCGCGGCCTCCTCAGCGCCGCCGTCGGGCATCGGCAGCCAGCCCACGAAGTCGGTGAACCACGCGTACGCCGACCGTTTGAGCTCAGGGTTCTCGTGCAGGAAGTAGTCGACGTCCCAGGCCTCGTCGCCGATCACGAGGTCGTAGTGCTCGCCCTCGGTCACCTCGTCGAAGACCATGAAGTTGTTGACGAGGATCTCGTCCATCCGGCGGATCGCGCCGAACGCGTGCAGGTCGTGCTCGCCAGACTCGTGCTCGATGTGGCCCGACTCGTTGGCGAGGTGCCGCGAGGCGGGGTGCAGCCGCTCGCCGTGCTCGGCGAGGACGCGGGTGACGGGGTCCTGGGCGAGCCAGTCGATCTCGAGGTCGGGGTGCAGCGTGCGCAGCTCCGCAGCCACCGCGACGTCGCGTCGGGCGTGGCCGAGGCCGATCGGCGAGGACAGGTAGAGCGCCCGCGGACGCCGCGAGCGGCCCCGCACCCAGGTGCGCGCGGCTGGCTTCGACGGTGGCGGGCTGAGCGACTCGACGAACGCGCGGATCTCGCGGTTCACCATCACCGGGTCGCGCGCGGGAGGCCCGTGGCCGGCGCCCTCGACGCGGATGAGCGTGCCGCCGGTGAGCTCGGCGAGGCGCTCCCCGACGGCGATGCCGCGCACCTGGTCGGCGGTGCCGTGGAGCACGGTCACCGGGCAACGCACCTCGGCGCAGAGCGGCTCGATGTCGGTGCAGACCGCGCCGTCGCAGCCCAGCCGCCCGGCGGTCGTGTCGGCCAGGGTCTCGGGGGCGACGTCGAGGCCCCACGCCACGGCGTCCTCGATCTGCTTGGTCGAGTGGGGCTCGTTGAACATCTGCGCGAAGAAGAACCGCACGAAGTCGTCGTAGTCGCCCTCCAGCCAGTAGCGACGGTTGTACTTCGCCCAGCCACGCGCATGGTCGTAGGTGCTCGTCCACACGAACTCGTCGCGAGGACCAGACGGCAGCATGAAGCCGCAGGCCGGCGCGATCGCGAACAGGCCCGTGACCCGCTCGGGGCTGTCGACGGCGACATGCACCGACCAGGAGGCCCCGCACGAGATGGACACGAGGACCGCCCGGTCGACGCCGGCGGCGTCCATCACCGCCAGGGTGTCGGCGGCGTACTCCTCGTTGGTGTACGCCGCCGCCCCCCGTGGCCGGCTGGACTCCCCGCTCCCGCGGCCGTCGAACGTGACGACCCGGAAGTGCCGGGCCAGGTAGGCGACCTGGGCCTTCCAGAACCGCGACGGCACGATCGACCAGGTCGGCATCAGCACCAGGGTCGTCGGCCCGTCACCGTAGGAGGCCCAGGCCAGCGAGACCCCGTCGCGCTCGGCCGTGCCGGTGGCGTCGGGCTGTCGCGCCCGACTGGCCGGGTGGTCGGCGTCGCCGTACCGCTTCATGCGAGGTCCCTCAGTCCTGGTCTCGTGGCTCTACTCGGTGCCCACCTTGCGCACCTCCAGGACGTTGTTGAACGGCGTCTGCGCGGCGATCCGGAAGTGCTCGAAACCGGCGGCGGTCACGATGTCGCGGATCCGGGCCGGCCCCGCCTGCGTCCCGATCGCCAGGCCGACCTCCTGGGAGAGCGACGACGGCGTGCACAGCAGCGTGGAGAAGCCATAGTAGACACGGCCGACGGGGTTGAGGTTGTCCTCGATCCGGTCGCCGGCGGCCGGCTCGACGATCATCCACGTGCCGTCGTCGGCGAGGACGTCGTGCACCCGCCGTGCCACGCCCACCGGGTCGCCCATGTCGTGCAGCGCGTCGAAGGTCGTGATCAGGTCGTGGCCCGCGCCCGGCAGGTGCCCGGCATCGGCCACCGTGAAGTCGATGCGGTCTCCGACACCTGCCTCGGCCGCACGGTGCCGCGCGGTCACGATGCTCGCCGCGTGGGCGTCGGAGCCGACGAATCGCGAGGCCGGGAAGGCCTCGGCCATGAGGACCGTCGAGGAGCCGTGACCGCAGCCCATGTCGGCGACGGACGCTCCGCGCTCGAGCTTCTCGACCACGCCGGTGAGCGCCGGCAGCCACGACGCGACCAGGTTGGCGGCGTACCCGGGCCGGAAGAAGCGCTCGCAGCCCTCGTGCACGTCGGTGTTGTGGTCGCCCCAGCCCAGGCCGTCGCCGTCGCGCGCCAGGTCGATGATCCGCGGTGCGTCACAGATGGTCCCGAAGGCGATCTGGTAGAGGCCGGGGACGTACGCCGGGCTGCTGGCGTCGGTCAACGCGATCGCCTTCTCCGGCGGCAGGGTGTAGCGGCGAGACTCGGGGTCGTACGTCACGAACGAGCCGGCCGCCTGGGCGTTGAGCCACTCGGTGGCGTACTTCTCGCCCGTGCCGGTGGACCGGGCCAGCTCGGCCGCGGTGATCGGGCCCTGGTCGGCGAGTGCCTCGTAGTAGCCGAGCTTGTCGCCGAGGACGACGAGCGCGGCGTTGAGTGCGGCGCCGACCTCGTCGACGGCGCGGAAGACGAAGTCCATGACGGCGGCCTCGTCGATGGCCGCTGGCCTGGGCGGCTGTCTGGTCGGTGCCCTGGTCTGTGGTGGTCATGTGGGGTTCCCCCTGGTGCGTGGCCGGCCGGTGCCGGGCCTGGTGTCAGGACCCTCCCGCCGCAGCGAACGAGCTCGCATCAGGTGACCCCCCTAGTCACTCACCGGGCACCTAGGATCCGAGCATGCCCCCCGCGCTGCTGGGCCGACGTGACGAGCAGCGGGCCGTCCACGCCCTGGTGGCGGGTGCGCGCCTCGGGTCGAGCGGCGTCCTGGTCATCACCGGCGAGCCCGGCATCGGCAAGAGCGTGCTGCTCGACGATGCCGCGGAGCGCGCCCACGGCTTCACGCTGCTCCGGGTGACCGGGACGGAGGCCGAACGCGACCTGCCGTACGCCGGGCTCGCGCACCTGCTCCGCCCGCTCGAGGAGCGGCTCGCGCTCCTGCCGGCCCCGCAGGCCCGGGCGCTGGAGGTGGCACTGGCGCTCCGCGAGGGCGCCGACGCCGACCGGTTCGCGGTGTCCGCAGCCGTCCTCGGCCTGGTCACGTCGGCGGGGGAGGAACGGCCCGTTGGCATCGTCCTGGACGACGCGCACCTGCTCGACCGGCCGTCCGCGGAGGCCCTGGCCTTCCTGGCGCGGCGGCTGCTGGCCGACGCCGTCTTCGTCCTGGTCGCGCAGCGGCCCGGCGAGACGCCGACCTGGGACGACGCCGGGCTGCCCCGGCTGGAGCTGGTGCGCCTCGACGAGGAGTCGTCGCGGCGGCTGGTCGCCGAGGCTGCGGCCGAGACCGGCGACAGCCCGCTGACGGGCGGGCAGGTGGAGCAGGTCGCGGCTCTCGCACGGGGCAACCCGATGGCGCTGCGCGCGCTCGCCCGCGACCCTGACACGGCCCGGCCCGTCGACGGGGGGCTGGGGGCGATACCGGAGGCGATACCGGGGGCGATGCCGGCGGCGATCCCGGCGGTGGTCGCCGACGCCTTCGGCCGGCGCGCGTCGCGGCTCGCGCCGGCCGACCTGCGCGTCGTCCAGGCGGCGGCCGTGGCCGGCCCCGACCTCGGGGTGGTGGCCCGGGTGTGCCAGGTCGACGGTCTCGACCTGGGCGCCCTGGAACGGGCCGAGGAGCTCGGGATCCTCCGCCTCGGATCAGAGACGGTCGACTTCGCGCACCCGCTGGCCCGGTCGGCGGTCTACGCCGGCGCACCCCCGGCGACCCGCCGCCGGCTGCACGCCCTCGCGGCCGACGCGTGCCCGCCCGGCGACCGCGACCGTCGCGCCTGGCACCTGAGCGCGGCCGCCCTCGGTCCCGACGACGCAGCCGCCGACGCCCTGGCCGACGTGGCCGCCCGCGCCGTCCAGAGGGGTGCGCAGGCGGTCGCCGCGTCGGCACTGGAGCGGGCCGCCCAGCTCTCCACGAGCCCTCCACAACGGGGCCGCCGCTATCTCGCCGCGGCCGAGGCGGCCTGGTACGCGGGTGAGGACGCCCGCGTCGCGAACCTCGTCTCCCAGGCCGTGCGGCACGACCCGTCCGACCGAGTCCGCGCCCGGGCCGACGCGCTCACCGGCAGGGTGTCAGCGCGCAGCGGCTCCCTCGAGGACGCCCGTGACCTGCTCGTCGACGCAGCCCGCTCGAGTGAGCCGCAGGATCCCGGCGCGGCCCTCGAGCTGTACGCCGAGGCCGTCCGGACCTGCTTCTTCCTCCTCGACACCGGGTCGGCCCAGCGCGCCGCCGACCGCCTCGAGGTGCTGCTCGCCGGTCCGCTCGAGGTGGCCGATGGGCCGGCCGCGATGGCGTCGATCGCCGTGGGCATGGCCCGCATCGGCGCCGGCCAGCCGGGCGACCGCCAGGTCCGCGCGGGCGTCGCCACGTTGGCCGGCCGCGCCCGCTCCGACGGCGAGCGGACCACGCTGTGGGAGGTGCTGGGGCTCCTCTACCTGCGCGACGGGGCGGCAAGCCGGGCCGCCATCCTCGAGGCCGTGCAGCGCAGCCGCGACGACGCGGCGCTCGGCAGCCTCCCCGACCTGCTCTTCCACCTGGCCCGCGACGACGCCACGAGCGACCGGTGGTCGCGGGCGGAGGCGGAGTACGGCGAGGGGCTGACGCTCGCCCGCGAGCTCGGGCAGAGCACCCAGCTGGGGATGCTGCTGGCCGGCTCGACCTGGCTCCTGGGCCGGCTCGGCCGCGTCGACGACTGCCGGGCCTCGGCCGCCGAGGCGCTCGCGCTCGCGTCGGCCCGCAGGATGCACGTCGTCACGGCGTGGGTGGAGTTCGCCCTCGCCGAGCTCGACCTCTGCGGGGGCGCCGTCACCGAGGCGGCCGAGCGCTTCGCCCGGCTCGACACGTTCCTGCGCGGCCAGGGCGCCCTCGATCCCGACCTGTCGCCCGTGCCCGAGCTCGTGGAAGCGCACCTGCGGCTCGGTGACCGGGCCGAGGCCGGACGGCTGGCCACCGACTACGTCGAGCGGGCGGCGCACAAGGGCCAGCCGTGGTCGCGCGCGCGAGCCGCCCGCATCGAGGGCATGCTCGCGCCCGACGACGAGGTGGACGACCGTTTCGGCGCGGCGCTGACCTGGCATGCGCGGACGCCCGACGGCTTCGAGACCGCGCGCACCCGGCTGGTGTACGGCGCCCGGCTGCGCCGGCTTCGGCGGCGAACCGAGGCTCGCGAGCACCTGCGAGCGGCGCTCGCGGCCTTCGCGCGCCTCGGCGCGACCGGCTGGGCGGAGGCGGCGTCCATCGAGCTCTCGGCCACCGGGCTGACCGCTCACCGTCGGGAGACGGGGCCCGTCGACGAGCTCACGCCTCGCGAGCTCCAGGTCGGCCTGCTCCTCGCGGACGGCAGGACGACGCGCGAGGCCGCGGCGGCGTTGTTCCTGAGCCCGAAGACGGTGGAGTACCACCTGCGGCACCTCTACACGAAGCTCGGCATCTCCTCGCGGCCCCAGCTGGCCGCGGCGCTGCACGAGCGTCGCGCTACCTGAGCGTGGTCCAGGCTGAGGAGGCCGAGTCGGCGCGAGTCCCCGGTCCCGGGGGGTGCGAGGCCGTCAGATTGACTCGCGCCGACTCGTGGGGGGAGGGGGAGCAAGCTGTCCTATCGCCCGGTGCCTTTCGTGGGGTCTCGCAGCTGTTTCCAGCTCCGGGGAGCGATGACGCCCGTCACCGGGAGTCCTGCCTGCTGCTGCCACGTTCGCACAGCAGCGTCGGTCGTCGCATCGAACACGCCGGTGATGGCGAGACGTGGCGTGCCGGCCGCGTTGAGCGTCCGCTGCAGGCGGTAGACGCCCTCGCCGGCCGAGCCGATCTTCAGCACGGGGCGTGCGCCCTGCGCGAGCAGGGCCGTCCAGTGCTTGCGCTGCCACGTCGTGGTGACCCGGAAGCCGTGAGCCTGCTGCCATGCGCCCACGGCAGGGGGGAGGCTGGTGCGCTTCGCGGACACCGAGCGGCCGACCGGGTAGCCCTGCTCCTCGAGCAGGCACCGGAGGGCGTCCATGCGACGTCCCGTCGAGGCTCCCGAGAGCCGGGGGTACTTCTTGAAGTCCACACGGGTTCCCCCGCAGTGGGTCTCCGGAGCCGCGACCGAACCCTGGCCGAGATCCAGGAAGTTCCGGTCGATGTTGATGGTCACCCCGCCCCATGTCTCGTTATGACCACCTTGGTACTGCTTCATCCGGCCCCCCGGTCGCCACCCGTCCTCGCGGATGTACGACGAGGAGGTGTTGGCCACGCCGTCCCATCGCGCGAGCCAGATGCGGTCGGGGAGCACGATCAGGCCGGGCTCTCTGGACCCGGGCGTCGTCGAGGGCCTTGATGCCCGAGCCGACGGAGGAGTAGACGCCGGAGACGTAGCCCAGCTCGTGGAGCCGGGTCGTCCAGCCGCTGAGGAACCGCAGCGCCGACTCGCGGCAGTGCGTGTTGTCGTGGTCGAAGCCCTCGAGGTCGTACCAGAGGGTGCTGCCGGCGACGAGCCCGAGCGCCTGCGCGTCGGTCGACGGTCGTCGAGGCCTCCGCGAGGCCCTGGGCGACGCCGCGGCGTACGACTTGTCGGCCCCGGGGGTCGGGTCGATCGTCACGTCGTCGTCGTAGCGGGGGAACCGCGGCTGGCAGCTGGCCTGGGGGCCCAGGGTGATCGGCAGCAGGCGCCAGCCCTTGGCGAGCTGGGTGCTGACCCACTCGGGGGTGAGGTTGGGCTGCTCGCGGCAGGCGCGGGACGTTGCCGGAGATGTAGATGCCGACGGCGAGGAACGGCGAGGTCTTGAGCCAGCGGTTCATCGCCTTCTGCGTCGGCGCGAGGCACTGGTCGAAGCCGTAGCCGGTGAAGTCGCCGGGAGTCGCCACGTTCGTCGCGCGGCGCCGCGCGGTCGCCCGGCGCTGCGCGGGGCCGTCACCGGTGAGCCGAGCGTCACGGCGAGCGCGACGGCGAGCGTCGCGACGCAGACGGCGGGGCAGGCGGGACATGCGGCACTCCAACCGGGGGAAGGGCGGTCGGTGTCGAACTGGCGTCACTCTAGAACCACAATCACACAAGTCACACACTCTATTCGTCTAATCACAGGTGTGTAATTCCCTGTGGACAACCACCGGACCGCCTGCGTGAACCTGGCGCCCGGCGCACGTAGATTGCTGCCGTGCCAGATCTCGACACCGTCGCCGCGGCCGCCGAGCGACCCCGGCCGCGAGCAGCCCTGGGCCGAGCTCGGGCCTCAAGGCCGACGAGTACGCCACGGATCCGCGAGATCCTCGGCCGCCGCCCGTCGAGCAGCGAGCTGGCGATGTACAGCGTGATGTGGAGCGAGCACTGCTCCTACAAGTCCTCCAAGGTGCACCTCAAGCAGTTCGGCGAGCTGGCCCAGGAGACGCCGGTCGGCAAGATGCTCGCCGGCATCGGTGAGAACGCCGGCGTCCTCGACATCGGTCAGGGCTACGCCGTGACCTTCAAGATCGAGAGCCACAACCACCCGTCGTACGTCGAGCCCTACCAGGGCGCCGCGACCGGGGTCGGCGGCATCGTCCGCGACATCCTCGCGATGGGCGCGCCGGCCGGTGGCCGTGATGGACCCGCTGCGCTTCGGCCCGCTCGACGCCGACGACACCCACCGGGTGCTGCCGGGGATCGTGGCCGGCGTGGGCGGCTACGGCAACTGCCTCGGCCTGCCCAACATCGGCGGCGAGGCCGTCTTCGACGAGACCTACCTCGGCAACCCGCTGGTCAACGCCCTGTGCGTCGGCGTGCTGCGCCACGAGGACCTGCACCTCGCCAAGGCGTCGGGCGTGGGCAACAAGGTGGTGCTCTACGGCGCGCGCACCGGCGGCGACGGCATCGGCGGGGTCAGCGTGCTGGCGTCCGAGACCTTCGCGGCCGACGGCCCGGCCGAAGCGGCCGAGCGTGCAGGTCGGCGACCCGTTCATGGAGAAGCTGCTCATCGAGTGCACCCTCGAGCTCTTCGCCGCCGGCATCGTCGCCGGCATCCAGGACCTCGGCGGTGCCGGCCTCTCCTGCGCCACCTCCGAGCTCGCCAGCGCCGGCGACGGCGGCATGCACGTCGACCTCGACCTCGTGCCGCTGCGCGACTCGACGCTGGCTCCCGAGGAGATCCTGATGAGCGAGTCGCAGGAGCGGATGATGGCGGTGGTCGAGCCCGACGACGTCGAGGCGTTCCTCGCGATCTGCGCGAAGTGGGAGGTCGACGCGACCGTCATCGGCGAGGTCACCGACACCGGCCGCCTCGAGATCGACTGGCACGGCGAGCGGGTCGTCGACGTGCCGCCGCGCAGCGTGGCGCACGACGGGCCGACGTACGAGCGCCCCTTCGCCCGCCCCGCCTGGCAGGACGCCCTGCAGGCCGACGGCGCCGAGGCGCTGCCCCGCCCGAGCGGCGGCGACGAGCTGCGCGCGACGCGTGCTGCGGCTGGCCGCGTCAGCCCAACCTGTGCGACAAGTCGTGGATCACCGACCAGTACGACCGCTACGTGCGCGGCGACACCGTGCTCGCCCAGCCCAGCGACAGCGGGATGATCCGGGTCGACGAGGAGACCGGGCTCGGCGTCGCGATCTCGACCGACTGCAACGGCCGCTTCGCCAAGCTCGACCCGTACGCCGGCGCGCAGCTCGCCCTCGCCGAGGCCTACCGCAACGTCGCGACGAACGGCGCCACGCCGCTGGCCGTCTCCGACTGCCTCAACTTCGGCTCGCCCGAGGACCCGGACGTGATGTGGCAGTTCGCGGAGGCCTGCCGCGGGCTGAAGGACGCCTGCGCGACGCTCGGCATCCCGGTGACCGGCGGCAACGTCAGCCTCTACAACCAGACCGGGGAGACCGCGATCCTGCCCACCCCGGTGGTCGCGGTGCTCGGCGTGATCGACGACGTCGCCAAGCGGACGCCGACCGGTTTCGTCGCGGCCGGGGAGCGGGTGCTGCACCTCGGTCAGACCCGCGAGGAGCTGTCGGGCTCGGAGTGGGCGCACGTCGTGCACGGACACCTCGGCGGTACTCCCGCCGCGCGTCGACCTCGCCGACGAGCGCAACCTGGCCCGGCTGCTGGTCGACGCGGGTCGCGCCGGGCTGCTGACCTCGGCCCACGACCTCTCCGACGGCGGGCTGGCCCAGGCGCTGGTCGAGTCGTGCCTGCGCCGCGACGTCGGCGTGACCGTCCGCCTCGAGGGCGACCCCTTCGTCGGGCTGTTCGCCGAGTCGGCCCCGCGCGCGATCGTCACCGTGCCCGACGAGCGGTCTGGAGGCGTTCCTGACGATGGCCGGCAGCCTCGGCGTACCCGTCGGCGAGCTCGGCCGCACCGGCGGCGACCAGCTCGTCGTCGAGGGGCACTTCGGCATCCCGCTCGGCGAGCTCCGCGCGGCCTGGTCGGCCACGCTGCCGGCGGCGCTCGGCTGAGTCCGGCTGGCCGTCAGCCTCTGACGAGGCTCCGGATCGAGAAGATGTCGCTGGCCACGGCGTCGATACCGTTCTTGGCGGCGGCGCAGGTGGTGAACACGTACTCGCCGGCGGCGAGATCCTCGATGACGATGCGGTAGTGCGAGTGGCCGGCCCTGCTCACGACGACCGGGCTGCCCGGGTCGATCGTGCCGGACCCGGCCGTCGAGGGACGTGACGTTGCAGAACAGGTTGCTCAGCTGCTCGAGGTGATCGGTTGACGATCAGCCGCACGGTCGCCCTCGGCCCGACGGAGTCGACCGAGATCGAGACCGCGATCGGCTCCGCGATCTGCGCCGATCGGCTCGGGATCGGCCCCGGCTGCGGCGCGTACGCCACGCGGGTGCGGGCCGCTGCGGGCCGAGCCGCTCCAGCGTGGGCACGATCAGGGTGGACACGTTCATGGTGGCGACCTTCGGGTGCGGCAACGGACGTGGTGCGCGACGTCCCGGACCGGCGCGCCCCTCAGAAGAGGACCCCTCCGACGGTAGGCAGCGGGGCGTCCACGTCGAAAGGGACCTGGATCCCCGCTTGGATGATTCGCTTGACAAGCGGCGAAGCGTCGGCTCAGCTGGAGCGCTTCATCGCCCGCAGCCCGACGACCATGCCGACGGCGGCGACCACGGCGGCGGCCGCGGCACCCTGGGCAGCACGACGTCGGCAGGGAACCTCCCGGCGAACAGCACCCGCTCGGCGTCGATGACGTAGGTCAGGGGGTTGAGCTGGGAGAGGAACCGCAGCCAGCCCGGGCCGTTCTCGACCGGCAGCAGCATCCCGGCGAGCAGCAGCATCGGGAAGATCACGGTCTGCTGGACGGTCCAGAACAGCCAGTCCTGGTCCTTCGAGGCCAGCGCGAGGGCGAAGGACAGCGCCCCGATGCCGACGCAGAACACCGCCAGCACGCCGATGCCGACCAGGACGCCGAGCGGGTGCAGGTCGAAGGAGAACGGCGTCACGATCGCCAGGATCAGGAACGTCTGGGCCATCGTCGGCACGATCTCGCGCAGCGCGCGACCGACCAGGAGCGACGACCGCGAAGCGGCGAGACCAGCAGCCGCTCGTGCGAGCCGGTGAACATCTCCTGCATCAGCGAGGCGCCGACCATCGAGGAGCCCATCAGGCACGACATCGCGACGATGCCGGGCACGAACCACTGGAGTGCCGAGACCGGGCCCAGGTCGGGCAGCAGCGGCGCGAACAGCGCGAGGAACACCAGCGGCTGCATCAGCGAGATGACGATCCCGAACGGCTCGCGCACCAGCGGTCGCAGCTCGCGGGTGAGGACGTTGGCGGTGTCGGCGACGAAGGTGGTGCTCATGCTGCTGCCCCTTCCAGGGTCGTCGGTGTCGGAGTCGGAGGCGGTGTCGGAGTCGGAGTCGTCGGAGGCTGCGGCGTCCTCGCGGAGGCTGCGGCCGGTCAGGTCCAGGAAGACGTCGTCGAGGGTCGGCCCGACGACCTCCATCCGGCTCACCGGTGTCCCGACCTCGGCGAGGTCCTGCACCAGGGCCGGCGCGAGACGGGAGCCGCCCGCGACCCGGATCCGGACCACGCCGCCCGAGCGCGTGACCGCCGCGGCCGGCGTACGACGTGCCGCCCGCTCGGCTGCGAGGACGGCGTGCTCAGGCTGATCGAAGCCGAGCGTGACGAGGTCGCCGAGCGACGGACTTGAGGCGCGCCGCAGTGTCGTCGGCGATGACCAGCCCGTGGTCGATCACGATCACCCGCTGGGCGAGGGCATCGGCCTCCTCGAGGTAGTGCGTGGTCAGCACGATGGTGGTGCCGCGCTCCTCGTGCAGGGCGCGGATCTGCTCCTGGAGGTTGGCGCGGTTCTGCGGGTCGAGACCGGTCGAGGGCTCGTCGAGGAAGAGCACGCCTGGCTCGTGGACCATCCCGAGGGCGATGTCGAGCCGCCGCCGCTGGCCGCCCGAGAGCGTCGAGACGACGCGGTCGGCGACCTCGGTCAGGTCGAGCTCGCGCACCAGCAGGTCGGCCCTCGCGATCGCGTCCGCCTTCGACAGGCCGTACGCCCGCCCCTGGCTGACCAGCTCGTCGCGGCCGCGCTGCTGGTGTCCGGCGCCGTTGCCCTGGCCGACGTAGCCGATGCTGCGCCGCACCGCGCGCTGCTCACTGACGACGTCGTGGCCGTTGACGGCGGCGGTGCCCGCGGTCGGCGTGATGAGCGTCGTCAGCATCCGCAGCGTCGTCGACTTGCCCGCGCCGTTCGGCCCGAGGAACGCGACGAGCTCGCCTGCGCCGACCTCGAGGTCGAGGCCGCGGACGGCCTCGACGGTGTTCTTCTTGACCGTGAAGTGACGCGTGAGCCCGCGCGTGACGATCGCCGGTCCTGGCATGGCTGGTGTGGAGTGGGTCATGACAGAACCCTCTCGGTGCTTGCGGTCACTTTCTGTCCGCTTTGAGATCTAGGCTCGGAAACATGGCGAACACCTCCTCGCGGATGCTGCGGCTGCTCTCGCTGCTGCAGACCCATCGGTACTGGCCCGGCGGCGAGCTCGCCGACCGCCTGGACGTCAGCTCCCGCACGCTTCGCCGCGACATCGACCGGCTGCGCGACCTGGGCTACGACGTCGACGCGGTGCGCGGCGTTGCCGGGGGCTACCAGCTGCGGGCAGGGGCGACGCTGCCGCCGCTGCTGCTCGAGGACGAGGAGGCAGTCGCGATCGCCGTCGGGCTGCGCACGGCGGCGGCGTCCGCTGTCGACGGCGCCGAGGACTCGCTGCAGGCCCTGACCAAGGTGGTCGGCCTGATGCCGCCGAGGCTGCGGCGCCGGATGGACGCCCTCCAGTCGGCCACGGTGGCCGCGCCGTCGTACGGACCGAGCGTCGACGCCATGACGCTGACCACGATCGCGCAGGGCTGCCGCGACGACGAGACGCTGCGCTTCGGCTACACCGCGCGCGAGGGCGAGGCGACGCGCCGTCATGTCGAGCCCCACCGGCTCGTGTCGCTCGGGCGCCGGTGGTATCTCGTGGCCTACGACCGCGACCGGCAGGACTGGCGCTCGTTCCGCGTCGACCGGATGGACAAGCCGGAGCTCACCGGCACGCGCTACCGGGCCCGCGAGCTGCCCGGCGGCGATGCTCTCGCGTTCGTCCAGGCCGGCATCAAGGCGATGCCCCAGGCCTACGACGTCGCCGTCCGATTCGCCGCTCCGGTCGCAGTCGTGGAGGACGCGTTCGGTCGCTGGTCGACGGTGTCTGCCGACCCCGACGACGCCGGGGCGTCGTACCTGAGGATGAGCACCGACTGGCTCGGTTGGCCGCTGATGATGATCGCCACGCTCGACGCCGACGTCACCGTGCTCTCCCCACCCGAGCTGGCCGACCAGGTCCGCTCCGCGGCCGCCCGCTTCACCGCCGCCGCCGAAGCGCCGACGAGGTCAGTCGGGGAGGAGTCGAGATCTTCTGCCAGATCTTGCGCGACATCGACGTGGTCAGGGTCTCGATGGTCGACACGGTGTCGAGGACGACGGCGTCCTGGGACTCCTCGGCGCACAGGGCCGCCACCTTGCCGATGAGGCTGAGCAGCTCGGAGCAGTAGTCGAGGTAGCGCTCGAGGTCGTTGCGGTCCAGGTGCGGGTCGACCGAGTCGAGGGTCGACCGGAAGCCCGGCCGCAGCCGCTCGGGGTCCTTGGTGAGCTGGTGCATGTCGACGATGTGGGCCAGCGAGCGCAGCCGGTGCAGCTGGGCGAGCAGCCGCTCGCGCGCCATCCGGCCGGGCAGCGCGTAGAGGAAGAAGACCGCGATGGCTGCGAAGACCAGGTCGTTGATGACGCTCTCGATCAGCGGCACCCACTCGAACGACGCCAGCTCGTCGTGCTGCACGGCGTCCTTCAGCGCGACCAGCAGGACGACGACCGTCGCGAGCACGATCACCAGGATCAGCCCCCGGGCGATGGCCTGCACCAACCGCAGCCGCCGCTGGGTCTCGAGGGCGTTGTCGGCGACCTCGTCGGCCATCTGCACCAGGTCGGCCGCCACCTTGCGCAGGCCGCGCTCGGGGAACCGCGTCGCGATGCGCGTCTCCAGCTGGACGACCATCTCCTGCACCGGCGCCGCGTCGAGCCGCTCGAAGCCGGTGCTCCCTGACATGGCGGCACTGTAGTGGCCGGCCGTCATGATGGGAGGCGTGCTGACGCGACGGGCCCTGATCGGCGCCGGCCTCGCGACGGGTGCGATGCTCACGGCCGGTTGCGGTGACGAGGACGATCCGGAGGTGGGCGTGTCGGCGAGCAGGCTGACCTACGGCGACGACGAGTCCCAGTACGTCGAGCTCACCCGGCCCGACGGTGACTCCCGTGGCGTCGTGGTGGTGATCCACGGCGGGTTCTGGAAGGCGGCGTACGACGCCGACCTCGGCCGCCCGCTCGCCGCCGACCTCGCGCGTCGCGGATGGACCACCCTCAACGTCGAGTACCGCCGGGTCGGGAACGGCGGCGGCGTCCCCGAGACCCTCGACGACGTCTCCGCCGCCATCGACACCCTGCGCACCGTGGAGGGGCTCGACCTCTCCACCGTGGTCACCCTCGGCCATTCCGCCGGTGGGCACCTCGCGACCTGGGCGGCCGCGAGGCAGCGGTTCGAGCCGTGGCAGGACGGCGTCGCACGTGCACGCGGTGATCAGCCAGGCCGGCGTTCTCGACCTGCAGGCGGCGTACGACGCGGGCCTCGGCAGCGGCGCCGTCGAGGCGTTCGTGGGCGCGCCGCCGGGACCCTCGGCCGAGGCGGTGTACGACGCGGCCGACCCGACCCGGCAGCTCCCGCTCGACGTACCGGTCTGGTGCGTGCACGGTGGCGACGACCAGGTGGTGCCGCTGTCGCAGTCGGCCGACTACGTCGCCCGCGCGACCGCTGCGGGGGCGACGGCCGAGCTGGTCGAGGTCGAGGGCGACCACTTCGTGGTCATCGACACCGCCTCGCCCGCGTGGACCGGGATCGTGGCCATCCTCGACGGGCTCGGCTGATGCCCGCCAGGTTGCGGCAGGCCGACCCCGCCGCCGTCGCCGCCGCCCTCGAGGGCGACCGGTCACCGGCCGACCTGAAGCTGCTGACCAAGCACTTCCTCGCGGCCCTGTCCGACCGGGCGCCGGGGGCCTCGGTCGAGGTGCGGGTGCCGCCGTACGCCGCCGTCCAGGTGATCCCGGGCGTGCGGCACACCCGTGGCACTCCGCCGGCCGTCGTCGAGCTCGACGCCGACACCTGGGTCGCACTCGCCGCCGGTGAGCTCACCTGGGCCGACGCCGAGCAGTCCGGCCGGGTCCGCGCCTCCGGCGAGCGCGCCGACCTCTCCCCCTACCTGCCCCTTCGTTGAGTCGCGACTCAACGAGCGGGGTCAGCCGGCGCAGATCTTCCGGAAGGCGTCGACGAGCAGGTCGATGTCGTCCTCGGAGGCGACGAGCGGGGGCGCGAGGCGGACGGTCTGGCCGTGGGCCTCCTTGGCGAGGACCCCGTCGGCGAGCAGCGCCTCGGTGACCTGGCGGCCGGTGCCGAACGACGGGTCGATGTCGATGCCCGCCCACAGCCCGCGCGAGCGGACCGCGTCGAAGCCGTGGCCGACCAGCGACTCCAGGCCGGCGGTCAGCCGCGCGCCGAGCGTCGTCGCCCGCTCCTGGAACTCGCCGGTCTGCAGCATCGTGACCACCTCGTGGCCGATGGCCGCGGCGAGCGGGTTGCCGCCGAAGGTCGACCCGTGCGAGCCCGGCGTGATCACACCGAGCACGCGGGTGTCGGCCGCGATCGCGGAGACGGGGTAGAGCCCGCCGCCCAGCGCCTTGCCGAGGATGTAGATGTCGGGCACGACGCCTTCGTGGTCGCAGGCGAACGTCTTGCCGGTGCGGGCCAGGCCGGACTGGATCTCGTCGGCGACCATCAGCACCTCGCGCGCGGAGCACAGCTCCCGCACCTGCCGCAGGAAGCCCTCGGGCGGGATCACCACGCCGCCCTCACCCTGGATCGGCTCGAGCAGCACGGCCACGGTGTCGTCGGTGACGGCCGACTCCAGCGCGTCGAGGTCGCCGTACTTCACCATCGTGAAGCCGGGCGTGTAGGGCGCGTAGCCCTGCGTCGCGTCGGGGTCGTTGGAGAACGACACGATGGTCGTGGTGCGGCCGTGGAAGTTGCCCTCCATCACGACGATGTGGGCACGGTTCTCGGGGACCCCCTTGACGGAGTAGCCCCAGCGGCGCGACACCTTGATCGCCGTCTCGACGGCCTCGGCGCCCGAGTTCATCGGCAGGATCATGTCCTTGTTGGTGAGCTCCGACAGCGACTTCGCGAACGGGCCGAGCTGGTCGTTGTAGAACGCCCGCGACGTCAGCGTCAGGCGGTCCAGCTGGGCGTGCGCGCGGGCCAGCAGCTGCGGGTGGGAGTGGCCGAAGTTCAACGCGGAGTAGCCGGCCAGACAGTCGAGGTAGCGGCGCCCCTCGACGTCGGTCACCCAGGCGCCCTCGCCGGTCGCCAGGACCACCCGCAGCGGGTGGTAGTTGTGCGCGGCGTACGTCTCGGTGAGCCCGATGTGGATCTCGGTGTCGGAGCCGGACTCGGGGGTCCCCACGGTGGTCTGGCTGGTCCCGCTCAGGTCGGCGCTGCTCGTCATGCGCCGCATCGTCGCACCGGTCGTCGGGGAACTCCAATCTCGCCCCGGCGACCTCAGGCGAGCAGGAGGTCGAGGTTGCGGCGGACCACGCCGGGAGCCTCGAGCCAGATGAAGTGACCGGCGTCGGCGACCACGTCGACGTCGGCGCCCAGCAGTGCGGCGGAGTCGGTCGAGGCCGTGACCGGGATCGGGCTGCGCGCCCCGTGCACGAACCGCGTCGGGACCGCGACGCCCCCGAGCCGCGCGGCCAGCCCGGGGAGCTCGGCCGTGGCGGAGGCCAGCGTCGCGGCGTACGCCGCGACGCCGATGGCGATCTCGGGCATCGCGGGTGCGCGGTCCCAGCCCGAGAAGTACGCCGGCCACACCAGCCGCATGGACTCCTGCGCCTCCTCCGCGGTGCCCTCGCCGGCCATCGCCCGGCGGTCCAGCTCGAGCGCGCGGTCGCGCACGGCGGCCGGCAGCCGTCGCGTCAGCTCGGCCTCGAACTCCACACCACCGCCGTCGCCGACCGCGCCGAGCGGGTCGACGACCAGGGCCCCGCCCACCCGCTCGGGCGTGGCCGCGAGCAGGTGCAGGAGGAGATGGCCGCCCCAGGAGTGGCCGAGGACCAGCGGACGCACCCAGCCGAGGTGGTCGAGCACGGCGACCACGTCGGCGACCTGGACGGCGACGTCGTACGGCTCCCGCGCGGTGGACGGGTCCAGCCCCCGCTGCTGGTAGCGCGCCACGCGGAGCCCGTCGAGCTCGGGCAGCAGCCCGTCGAGGTAGTCGGACAGGCCGGGGCCGCCGTGCAGCAGGAGCACCTCGGGGCCCTCACCCGTCACCGATCCGGCGAGCGTGCCGCCCTGGACCGCTGCCTCGAACCGCTCGACCGTCACCCGTCGAACCTAGGGCCGTCC
>CAVYCK010000024.1:0-46968 GCA_963767095.1 uncultured Actinomycetota bacterium
GTCGTGAGGTCGGCGAGGCCTACCGCTTCCTGCTCGAGCTGCGCCTCGACGAAGGGCCGCAGTCGCCCGAGGCGGCCGAGGCGGCCCTCCGCGCGTGGTGGGCCGCCCGGACGCCCCGCTGAGCGCCGTACCCCACGCCCAAATCCGGATAGTCCCTGACGTTTGGGTTGTCCCGTACGCCGTTTCGCAACCCAAACGTCAGGGACTATCCCGGGGGGGTCCCCGATGGAACGACCACCGCGAGGTCGGGCACGATGAGCCGCATGAGAAGCGACCTGTTCGAGCAGAGCAACCTCGAGGTGCAGAGCCAGGAGCGGTTCGTGCTCCAGAACAGCCAGATGCTGCGCGTCTCGCTGGGCGCCGACGTGCTGGCGACCAAGGGCAGCGATGGTCGCCTTCCAGGGGCAGGTCCGCTTCGACCACGAGAAGGCCGGCGGCTTCGCCAAGCTCGCTCAAGAAGGTGCTCACGCTCCGAGGACATGCCAGCCTGATGCGGGTCTCCGGCCAGGGCGAGGTGTTCTTCGCCGACCAGGCCGGCTACGTCTACCTGCTGCACCTGGACGAACGAGGCGATCTGCGATCAACAGCCGCAACCTGATGGCCTTCGACGCCGACCCTGGCCTGGGACATCAACCGCGTCAAGGGCGCCGGCATGGCCGGCGGCGGCGTCTTCAACACCACCGTCACCGGCACGGGCACGGTGGCGCTGTGCAACGTCGTCGGCAAGCCGGTCGTCCTCGACTGCAGCGCAGCAGCCGACGTACGTCGACGTGCAGGCCGCGGTCTGCTGGTCGGCCAACCTGGTGCCGCGGCATCAACAACACCATGAACATGAAGTCGATGCTGCGCGGCGGCAGCGGCGAGGCGTTCCAGTACGCCTTCCACGGCCCGGGCTTCGTGGTCGTCCAGGCCTACGAGTGGACCGGCCAGGCCGCGACCGGCAGCGGCGCCGGCACCAGCGGCCTGATCGGCGACCTCTTCAGCTGAGTACGCCGAACGGGCGCAACGTCACCCACAGATGAGGTGACCGTTGCGCCCGTCGACGGTGAGGCTGCGCCCGCTCGGCTACTCGTCGCCGGCGATGAACGCCTCGACGCGGCGGACGTCCCTCGTCGTCGGGCGGCTGCGCCGGCAGGCGCTTCATCAGGTCCGCCGAGGCCGGAGATGATCAGGCCACCGATGCCGCGGTCTTGGCGATGTTCGCGGCACGGATAGCGTCGATGATGGTGCCGGCGGAGACCGAGGGTCCCAGACCTCGAGCTTGTCTCCAGGTTCAGCGGGACGTCGCCGAACGCGCGACCCTCGAGGCGACGTAGGCCCACTTCAAGTCGTCGAGCCAGGCGACGTAGTCGGACGGGCCGATGTGCACGTTGCGGTCGGAGATCTTGTCGGCCAGCTCGCCCTGAGGTTGGACGTGACGGCCTGGGTCTTGAAGACCTTCTTCGACCCAGGCGCTCGCGCTCGAGCATGTTCTTGAAGTCCATGTTGCCGCCGACGTTGAGCTCGTAGGTGCGGTTGAGCGCCACGCCGCGGTCCTCGAACAGCTTCGCCAGCACGCGTGAGTGATCGTGGCACCGACCTGCGACTTGATGTAGTCGCCGACGATCGGGACGCCGGCGTCCTCGAACTCCTCGGCCCACTCCAGGTCGGAGGCGATGAAGACCGGCAGCGCGTTGACGAAGGCGACGCCGGCGTCGATCGCGCACTCGGCGTAGAACTTGTCGGCCTCCTCCGAGCCCACCAGCAGGTAGGACACGAGGATGTCGGCCTCGGTCTCGCGCGAGCGCTCGGACGACGTCGACCGGCTCGGCCGACGGACTCCTCGATGGTCTCCGGTAGTACTTGCCGAGACCGTCGAGGTGTGGCCACGCTGCACCTCGATACCCAGTGTGGGGACGTCGGCGATCTTGATGGTGTTGTCTCCGAGGCGCTGATCGCCTCGGAGAGGTCCTTGCCGACCTTCTTGTCGTCGACGTCGAACGCCGCGACGAACTCGACGTCCGAGACGTGGTAGTCGCCGAACGTGACGTGCATGAGCCCCGGCACGACCTCGTTCGGGTCGGCGTCCCGGTAGTAGTGCACGCCCTGCATCGAGGGAGGCCGGCAGTTGCCCACGCCGACGATTGCTACTCGAACCGAACCCATCGGGCTCTCCTTCTTCCTCGTTATCTGGGGCGTCGGCGGGGTGCTCTGGGTAGGTCGTCGTCGGGCTGGTCTAGCCGGGCTGAGGGGACTCGACGGCTGCTGACCCCGGTCGTGCTCGGCGTTGATCAGGTCGGAGAGCCAGCGAACCTCGCGCTCGACCGACTCGACCCCGTGGCGCTGCAGCTCGGCGGAGTAGCGGTCGACCTCGGCCTGCGTCAGCGGAGCTCCTTCTGCACCCGGGTCGAGCCGCTCCTGGAGGCGGCTGCGGCGGCCTTCGAGCACGCGCAGCCGGATCTCCATGTCGGTGCGCCCGAAGAACGCGAACCGGATGTCGAAGTTGTCGTCCTCCCACGCGGTCGGGCCGACCTCGGACATGAGGCGCTCGAACTCGCGGTGGCCGGTCTCGGTCACGGCGTACACGATCCGCGGCCGGCGGGTGGTGATGGTGAGCTCGCCGGGCGACTCCTCGATGAAGGTCGCGCGCAGCAGCTTCTTCAGCGTCGGGTAGAGCGAGCCGTAGGACAGCACGCGGCTCCACCCGAGCATGAGGTTGAGCCGCTTGCGCAGCTCGTATCCGTGCATGGGGCCCTCGTGCAGCAGCCCGAGGACTGCCAGCTCGATCGTCTCTGCCCGTCTTGCCACAGACCTATCGTAGCGATATATCCGCGCGACGGGAATTCGCGATGGGTCGCGGATGCGGAGTGTGACGAGGACGTCACCGTCGAGGAAGCGGGGTCGCGACCGGGACTTGCGTACCCTGGTCCGGGCGCGGCACCGAGAACGCCCGCTTCCCCGATCGATGACGGAGTAGTTCGTGGCACCCCGAGCCAAGCGCAGAGCAGCAGGCCCTGCGGTCAAGAAGAAGCCGAAGAAGCCAGGCGACACCAAGCGGCGCGTCAAGCGCGTCGCGCTCGTGCTGCTGGTCGGTCGGCCTCGTCCTCGGCCTGCTCGGCGTCGGCGCGTTCGTGGTCGCCTACAACGCGGTCGAGATCCCCGACCCCAACGAGGACTTCGAGGCGCAGACCTCCAAGATCTACTACGCCGACGGCGAGACCGTGCTCGGCGAGTTCGCCACCCAGGACCGCGAGTCGATCCCGCTCGACGAGATGCCGCAGACGATGAAGGACGCCGTCGTCGCCGCGGAGAACCAGACGTTCTGGACCGACAAGGGCATCGACCCCCGCGGCATCCTGCGCGCGGCGTTCAGCAACGCCCAGGGCAACGCGACCCAGGGCGCGTCGACGATCACCCAGCAGTACGTCAAGATCTTGTACCTCACCCAGGAGCGCAGCCTCGACCGCAAGGTCCGGGAGGCGATCCTCTCGCTGAAGCTCCAGCGCAAGATGAGCAAGGAGCAGGTGCTCGAGGGCTACCTCAACACCATCTACTTCGGCCGCGGCGCGTACGGCGTCGAGGCGGCGGCGCAGGCGTTCTTCGACAAGCCGGCGGCCGAGCTGACCCTGCGGGAGTCGGCGGTGCTGGCGAGCGTGCTGAACAACCCGACCAACCTGGACCCCGCCAACGGCAAGGAGGCCAAGGAGGACCTCAAGGCGCGCTACGAGTACGTGCTCGCCTCGATGGCCGACATGGGCACGATCTCGTCGGCCGAGGCCGACCAGGCGATGAAGCGGCTGCCGAAGTTCCCGAAGATCGCGGCGCAGAGCCAGTACGGCGGCCAGCGCGGCCACATGCTCAAGCTCGTGCGCGACGAGCTGCTCCGGCCTCGGCTACACCGAGGAGGACATCGACGGCGGCGGGCTGCGGGTCACCACGACGTTCACGCAGGAGGCGATGGCGGCGGCCGAGGAGGGTCAGGCCACGCAGCGGCCGGAGGGCTTCGACGGCGGCCAGCTGCACGTCGCGGTGGCGACCGTCGAGGTCGGCACCGGCGCCCTGCTCGGCTTCTACGGCGGCCAGGACTACCTGGACTCCCAGATCAACTGGGCGGTCGCGGGCGGCATGGCGGGCTCGACGTTCAAGGCCTTCGCCGACACCGCCGCGATCAAGGACGGCTTCTCGCTCGAGGACACCTTCGACGGCGACTCCCCGATGGTCCTGCCCGACGGCACCGACTTCGAGAACCAGGGCAACACCTCCTACGGCATCGTCAGCATGATCGAGGCGACGGCCGACTCCATCAACACCGCCTTCATCGACATGACCAACAGCATGGAGGACGGTCCGCAGAAGATCGTGGACGCCTCCTACGACCTCGGCATCCCCGGCAACGAGCCCGGCAACTTCGGCATCCCCAGCCGGTCGATCGACGTCCAGGCCAACCTCGGCGTGGCCCTGGGCAGCGCACAGGTCAGCCCCATCAACATGGCCAACGCCTACGGCACCCTGGCCAACCAGGGCACCCGGGCCGACGTCCATGTCATCGACAAGATCGTCCTCAACTCCGGCGAGACCGACTACAGCTTCAAGCGCCCGACCCGCGAGGTCCTCGATCCCGACATCGCCGCCGACGTCTGCTACGCGCTCCAGCAGGTCGTCGAGGTGGGGTCCGGCAGTGCCGCGCAGGAGCTCGACCGGCCCGTGGCCGGCAAGACCGGCACGGCCACCAACGACAAGGGCGAGGTCTCCTCGTCCTGGTTCGTCGGCACCACGCCCCAGATCTCGACCGCGGTGATGTACGTCCGCGGCAAGGGCCGCGAGCAGCTCGAGGGCTTCCTCCCCGAGTTCTTCGGCGGCTCCTACCCCGCCCGCACCTGGACCGACGTCATGGGCCGGGTCATGGAGGGCATGGAGGTCGAGGAGTTCCCGGAGCCCGTGTACGTCGACGGTGACGCACCCGAGGAGGGCCACGACCCCTACACGCCCCCGCCTTCCCCGACGAAGCGGCCCCCGACGAGGAAGCCGACGCCGACCCAGACCGAGGGAACGCCGACCGACGAGCCGACCCCGACCGAGACGGTGCCGACGACGCCGACGGAGACGGTGCCGTTGCCGCCCACGAGCTCGGCGCCGCCCCCACCACCGCCGACGTCCGAGGCACCCCCACCGACGGCCACGACGGCCGCCCCGTCGGCGAGCCAGCCGGCCGACCCCACGGGCTCGGCGAGCGGGGCGCCGGTCACCGCGAAGAGCGCCTACTACAGCCGGGAGCCGTCCGCGCCCGTCACGCCGCGCGCGGCGCTGTGGTGATCGACCGCTGACGTGATCGGATGACGGCGTGAGCGGATCGGCGGACCGGCGGGTGCATCCCACGGTCGACGATCCGACCGTGGCCCTGGTCAGCGAGAGCGTCGGCGGCCCGGCGGGCCGGCACACCGGGCGACACCCCTGGTGGACGCCGGTCCGCGTCGTCCTCCTCCTCGCCACCGTCTGTGTCGCGCTGGGGATGGTGCAGAAGGCCGACTGCTTCCAGGAGGGCTGGAGCTCGGGCACGACCCGCTACCACGACATGTGCTACTCCGACCTGCCCTACCTCTACACCGGTCGGGGGCTGGTCGAGCTGGCCTGGCCGTTCACCGACGACCCGCAGGTGCGCGCCCGCTTCGAGGTGATGGAGTACCCCGTCGGCATCTCGTACTGGGCCTACGGCGCCGCCTGGGCGACGCACTGGCTCTCGGGGTCGCCCGACCTCGGGCCCCGCTACGAACAGGATCCCGGCGCGCTGTTCGGCCAGCCCGACATCCAGCGCGAGATCAAGCTCTTCGTCGTCGTCAACGCCGTCGGGTTCGCGGCGCTGGCGCTGCTCGCGGTGTGGTTCCTGGCCGGCGTCCATCGCGACCGACCGTGGGACGCTGCCGCCTTCGCGGTCTCGCCCGCCCTGGCGTTGGCCGGCCTGGTCAACTGGGACCTGATCGCGGTGGCGGCGGTCGCCGGCGCCCTGTGGGCCTGGTCGCGCGGCAGCCCGATCCTGACGGGGGTGATGATCGGGCTCGGCACCACCGCCAAGCTCTACCCGGTGTTCCTGCTCGGAGCGATCCTCATCATCTGCGTACGCCGCCGTCAGCTGGCCCAGCTCGTCACCGTGGTCAGCTCGGCGGTCATCGTCTGGCTGCTGGCCAACGCGCCGGCGTACCTCACCGGACCCGAGCAGTGGAAGCTGTTCTGGACCTTCAACTCCGACCGGGGCGCCGATCTCGGCTCGGTCTGGCTGCTGATCTCGCAGGCCGGCGACGTCGCCTTCGCGGTCGAGACGATCAACGACTGGTCGTTCTGGCTGTTCGTGGCGTGGTGCGTCGGCGTGGCCGCGATCGGCTTCGCGGCGCCGACCACCCCGCGACTGGCCCAGCTCGGCTTCCTGGTCGTCGCGGGCTTCCTGCTGGTCAACAAGGTCTACTCGCCGCAGTACGTCCTGTGGCTGCTCCCGCTCGCCGTGATGGCCCGCCCTCGTTGGCGCGACCAGATCGTCTGGCAGGCCACCGAGGTCTTCTACTTCATGTCGGTGTGGTGGTACCTCGGCGGCTACCTCGCCCCCGCCGCCGGCGACGACGTCGGCACCTACTGGGTGGCGATCGTGGTGCGGATGCTCGGCGAGCTCTACCTCGTCGTGCTGGTCACCCGCGACATCCTGCGGCCGGCGCACGACCCGGTGCGCTCGCCCCGACCTCAGCCGATCACGACGCGGTCGAACGCCGTCGCGGTGTAGCGCACCCGCACGTCGACCTCGTCGCCGATGGCCGGCACGTGGGCGCCCGCGGGCAGGTAGAGCATCGACGCCTGCATGTGCGGGGGCTCGGCGAAGAGTCGCTGCTTGCCGTCGATGGAGTACGGCGACCGCACGAACCCGACCGCGTCGAGGCCGCCGCGGGCCAGGGTCGCCGCCCGGCCCTTGAGCGAGGCGTCGCCCAGCGGGGCCTCGAGGCCGATGCCGTGCGCGGTGCCGCCGCTGACGACGACCAGGTGGCCGGCGCGCGGCGCCGTACGGCCGCGATAGCCGAAGACGTCGCCACGCTCGAGCGCGTGGACGTCGAGCACCGTGGCGCTCACCCGCAGCGCGGCGCGGTCGCCGAGCCACAGGTCGGTGCCGATACGGGGGCGGAAGGTGAAGTCGGGGTACGCCGACCGCAGCTGGGTCAGCTCGTCGCCGGTGAGGTGGCTGACCCAGATCGTGCGGCCCCGGTCACCGAGGCCGGCCGAGACCACGTCGGTCAGCAACCGCTCGACCTCGGGCAGGTGGGAGCCCGCGGCGAGCGGGAGGTGGAGCGCGACGCCGTCGAGCCGGGCCGTCGCGTGGTCGGCTGCGAGCGCGTGACCGGCCGCGCGCAGCTCGCCGGCCGACATGCCGTGGCGCAGCATGCTGGTCGACCGCTCGAGCACGAACCGCGCGGACGGCCGGGACGCCAGCAGAAGGGTGAGGTCGTCGAGGCGGCTGACCGTGTGGATGAGGCGGTCGGCCAATCCATCGGCCTGGCCTTGATCGACCTGGCTTTGATCGACTTGGTCGGCGTCGCCGTGCGGGCGCCACGGCGTCAGCACCAGCAGGTCGCCACCGAAGCGGTCAATGACGTGCGGCAGCTCGTCGTACGTGCCGACCGCGAGCGTGTCGACCCCGAGCCACGCGGCCCTGCGGGCCAGTCGGCCGAGGGTGAACCCGTAGCCGTTGCCCTTGGCGACCGGCACCAGCCCGGGCGTCCGGTCGGCGAGCGCGCGCAGGTGCGCGCGCCAGCGGTCGCCGTCGACGTGGAGGACGAGCGACATCAGCGGCGGCCCATGTAGAGCATGAAGGCCTTGTAGAGCGGGCGGTTCAGGGGCAGGTCCCACTCGCCGGCGTACGCCACGGCCTGGCCGCCGGTGCCGACCTTGAACTGGATCAGCCCGACGTGCGGGTCGTCGGCGTCGAGGGTGTCGGTGATGCCGCGCAGGTCGTAGACCTCGGCGCCGCCGGCCAGCGCGTCGCGGATCATCGCCCACTGGATCGCGTTGGAGCCGCGGACGTCGCGCTTCTCGGTGGAGGAGGCGCCGTAGGAGTACCACGCATGGGTGCCGACCCGGATCGAGATGGTGGCCGCGACCAGGTCGCCCTCGTGGTGGGCCAGCCACAGCCGGATCCGGTCGGGGTCCTCGGCGCCGAGGGCGGCGAGCATCGTGCGGAAGTACGGCAGCCCGCGCGGGGTGAACCCGTCGCGCGCGGCCGTGTGCACGTAGAGCTCGTGGAAGGCCGCCAGGTCGTCCTCCTCGGTGCTGGTGGTGACCTCGACGCCCGCCTTGGCGGCCTTCTTGATGTTGCGTCGCCAGAGCTGGTTCATCCCGGCGAGGACGCCGTCCTCGCCGAGCGGCTTGCCCTCGTCGTCGACGAGCGGCAGGTGGAAGTTGTAGCGCGGCTGGCCGGCGGCGAAGCCCTCCCCGGCTCCCTGCTCCTGCCAGCCGAGCTCGCGCAGCTGCGAGACGACGGCCGCCCCGGTGACGTCGCGCTCGGCCGGCGCCAGGTCGCTCAGCCGGCGTACGGCGGGGTCGGCGATGCCCTCCTTGAGCTGCGCCGCGGTCCACCGGGCGGTGACGACGGGCGGCCCGATGCGTACGGCGAACGCGCCCTCGCGCTTGGCGTGGGCCGCGAGGGCTGCGAGCCAGGGCTGCAGATCATCGACGTCCCAGTCGAGGACGGGGCCCTCGGGCAGGTAGGCGAGGCTGCGCCGCATCCGCGGCAGGTGCCGGTAGAGCACCAGCGCCGCGCCGGCCAGCTCGTCGCTGCCCTCTCGGAACCAGCCGATCGACTGGCGCCGCCAGTCGGACTTCACCCGACCCCACGCAGGGGTCTGCAGGAAGCTCGCCGAGGAGCGGCCCCGGAGGAACGCGAGATGCTCCTCCTCGGTCACAGGGCGCACGATGATCACGGCGCCGACGTTACCGGTGCGGCGCGGCTGGGCACCCGCCGCCGCAGGACCCACGCGAAAGGGACCCGAACGCTCCCCTGCGCCGTTCGAGTCCCTGCTTGGCCGAAGTGTGGCAGCCCGAGCCGCCCACGTCTCAGGAACAGCGACACTGGTCTGGTCGAGCAGACCCATGAACATCACCACCCCGCCCGGTGGTCGAGCAGTCGAGACCCCGACCGCCGGTGGTCGAGCAGCGAGGTCTCGAACCGGGGGTCGAGCAGCGAGGTCTCGAACCGGTGGTCGAGCAGCGAGCGGAGCGAGCGATCAGTCGAGACCACACCTACGCGGTCGGTGGAGTGGGTGGACTCACCAGGGTTTCGAGACAGGACTTCGTCCTTCCTCAACCAGCGGTTGGTCCCGGTGGTCGAGCAGACCTGGCTACCCACCGGTGGTCGAGCAGCGAGCGGAGCGAGCGATCAGTCGAGACCACCCCAACGCGGTCGGTGGCCTCACCAGGGTTTCGAGACAGGACTTCGTCCTTCCTCAACCAGCGGTTGGTCCCGGTGGTCGAGCAGACCTGGCTACCCCACCGGTGGTCGAGCAGCGAGCGGAGCGAGCGATCAGTCGAGACCACCACCACGCGGTCGGTGGCCTCACCAGGGTTTCGAGACAGGACTTCGTCCTTCCTCAACCAGCGGTTGGTCCCGGTGGTCGAGCAGACCTGGCTACCCCCACCGGTGGTCGAGCAGCGAGCGGAGCGAGCGATCAGTCGAGACCACCACCACGCGGTCGGTCGCCTCACCAGGGTTTCGAGACAGGACTTCGTCCTTCCTCAACCAGCGGTTGGTCCCGGTGGTCGAGCGAGGAGCCGTGGCTACCCCCCCGGTGGTCGAGCAGCGAGCGGAGCGAGCGATCAGTCGAGACCACCACCAGGACGCGATCAGTCGAGACCACTCCACAGAGCCTCAGACGTGCTCCCGCAGCCACGCGATGTCATCACGGTGTTCAGCGGCCCCGCCAGGCGTCTCGAGGACGACCGGCGCGGCGGCGTCGCGGACGACGGCGGCCAGCAGGTCGGGGTCGACCCGGCCCTGGCCGAGGTTGGCGTGCCGGTCGGCGCCGGAGTCGAAGTCGTCGCGGCTGTCGTTGCAGTGGACGAGGTCGATGCGTCCGGTGATGGCGAGGACGTCCCTCACCACCGTTTCGAGGGAGTTGCCGCCGGCGTGGGCGTGGCAGGTGTCGAGACAGAAGCCGACCATGTCGGCACCCTCGGCGGAGGCGATGGCATCCCACACGCCCTGGATCCGCTCGAGGTAGCGGGTCATCGCGTTGTCGCCACCGGCGGTGTTCTCGATCAGGAGCGGGAGCTTGAGGTCGGTGGCCTCGACGGCCTTGCGCCAGTTGTCGAAGCCCTTGGCGGGATCGTCGTCGTTGTTGACGTGGCCCCCGTGGACGATCAGGCCCTTGGCACCGATGGCGGCGGCCGCGTCGACGTGCTGCTGGAGCAGCTTGCGGCTCGGGATCCGGATCCGGTTGTTGGTGGTGGCGACGTTGACGATGTACGGCGCGTGCACGTAGAGGTCGATGCCGGCCTTCTCGGCGTCGGCCCTGAGCCCGTCGGCGCCGCCGGCGTACCTGACCTCGGGTCCCTTGTAGCCCTGCGGGTCGCCGAGGAAGAACTGCACGTGCGGCGCCTCCCGGGCCGTCGCCTCGGCGATCGGGTCGGTCTGCTCGACGTGGGCGCCGATCGTCAACGCCTTCTTCTCAGCCATCTCTCCACCCTAGAACCGTCCACCGACGGCCGGTGCCGAGGCGGTCGGGCACGAAGGGACCGGCGGGCGCCGGGCCGCCGTCCCGCTCGCCCTCCGGAACACCCTGGGGACCACCCTCCGGAACACCCTCCGGAACACCCAGTGCGCGCAGGTGGGCGAGGGCCGCCGCTGCGGTGGGGGTACGCCGGCACGGGTCCGGCTCGGTGAGTGCGTGCACGAGCGGGCCGAGCGGACCGGTCGGCGTGCCGTACCCCGCGCGGGCGCCGGTGAGCAGCTCGGCGGCGACCCGCCCGGCGGCGTACAGGTCCTGGCCCGGGTGGGGCGGCGCCCCGACGAGCCGCTCGGGCGCGAGGTAGCCGTCGGTGCCCAGCGGCCCGGGACCGCTCGCCAGTCGCTGCTCGGCCGGGGTCGCGGCCACGCCGAAGTCGGCGACGCGGAGCCGGGGCCGCGCGCGGCCCGTGGCGTCGAGGAGCAGGTTGGCGGGCTTGAGGTCGCGGTGGACGACCCCGGCGGCGTGGATCGCCTCGAGGCCCTGGAGCAGCTGGTCGAGGAGGACTCGGACGTAGGGCTCGGGCAGGGCGCCGTGGTCGGCCAGCAGGTCGTGCAGCGAGCCGCCGCGGACCAGGTCCATGACGATCACGACGACGTCGTCCTCGGCGGCCCAGCCGATCGGGGCGAGCACGTGCCGGTGCCGGACCCGCACGGACTGCTCGTGAACGAAGCGCAGCAGCAGCGCCGCGTCATGACGCGCCAGCACCTTCGCCGCCACCCAGTCGCCGGTCCGCAGGTCGCGCGCGCGCCACACCGCTCCCATGCCACCGACCCCGATGCGGTCGGTCAGGCGGTAGCGACCGGCCACGGTCCTGCGTCCTCGTCTCCCCACGGGCCGTGACCGTAGGCGCCGTACGCCGGCCGCGGGACGCCTCTCCACAGGCAGGGTCGGGGGGTTCGTGGTGACGAGCGCGCAGCAGGGCCTCTGCTCGATTGGGGCTCGATTGGGCCCCGCGCCCGCGCCGTTGGTAGTCTTCAGCGTTCGTCTGGTCACCGACCCTCGTGGGCCCGGAGCCGGACGATCCCGGACCGGCGTCGTCGTACGCCGGACCGTGACGCACCAGCCCTCCTGCCACGGATCGTCCGTGGCCGCCGAGTCCAGAGGAGGTGGGACCGCTGTGCGTGCCTACGAAGTGATGGTCATCCTCGACCCGAGTCTTGAGGAGCGGACCATCGAGCCGTCCCTCGACAAGTACCTCAACGTCATCCGCAAGGACGGCGGCAGCGTCGACAACGTCGACGTCTGGGGCCGCCGCCGGCTGGCCTACGAGATCAAGAAGAACGCCGAGGGCATCTACGCCGTCGTCTCGCTGACGGCCGAGCCGGCCACGGTCAAGGAGTTCGACCGCCAGCTCACCCTCAACGAGTCGATCCTGCGCACGAAGGTCATGCGCCCCAGCGCCCACTGACGCGGTCCGGGGTTCACCGGGGTCCACCCCTGTGGAGAGCCCCTACCCAACGTCGGAGGCGTCGGCAACGATGACCCTCGACCCGCCCGGGCCCGGCCCGGCGCACCGAGAGAACCAGACCAGGAGACCTGACATGGCAGGCGAAACCATCATCACGGTGGTCGGCAACCTCGTCGACGACCCGGAGCTCCGCTTCACCCCGTCCGGGGCGGCGGTGGCCAACTTCCGGATCGCCTCGACGCCGCGCACGTTCGACAAGCAGACCAACGAGTGGAAGGACGGCGAAGGCCTGTTCCTCTCCTGCTCGGTCTGGCGCCAGGCGGCGGAGAACGTCGCCGAGTCCCTGGTCAAGGGGATGCGCGTCGTCGTGCAGGGTCGCCTCAAGCAGCGCCAGTACGAGACCCGCGAGGGCGAGAAGCGCACCGTCTACGAGCTCGACGTGGAGGAGGTCGGTCCCTCGCTGAAGTACGCCACGGCGAAGGTCACCCGCACCACCCGTCAGGGCGGCGGCGGTGGCTACTCCGGCGGTGGCGGCGGGGCCACCCAGGACGACCCGTGGGCCCAGCCGGCTCCGCAGGGTGGTGGCCAGGGCGCGTACGCCGGCGGCCAGCCCGCCCAGGGTGGGCCCGGCGGCCAGGGCGGCTACGGCCAGCCCCAGCAGGGTGGTGCGCCGCAGGGTGCGCCGGCCCACGACCCGTGGGGTGCCCCCGGTGTGGGCGGAGCCCCCGCCGACGAGCCCCCGTTCTGATCTCGATCGCCACAACAACTGAACAGCCCATCCATCTGACGCCACCATTCCGTCCCTGCTGCACGCAGGGCCGGGCTCACTGAAAGGGAGCACCACAATGGCCAAGGCAGTGATGCGCAAGCCCAAGAAGAAGGTTTGCCAGTTCTGCAAGGAGAAGGCGACGGTCGTCGACTACAAGGACGCCGCCCTGCTCCGCAAGTTCATCTCCGACCGCGGCAAGATCCGCGCCCGTCGGGTCACCGGCAACTGCGTCCAGCACCAGCGGGACGTCGCCATCGCGGTCAAGAACGCCCGCGAGCTGGCACTGCTGCCCTACACCGCGGCCGGCCGGTAAGGGGGAGTCGACATGAAGCTCATCCTGACCCACGAGGTCGACGGCCTCGGCGCTCCCGGCGACGTGGTCGAGGTCAAGGACGGCTACGGCCGCAACTACCTCATGCCCCGTGGCCTGGCCACGCGCTGGACGCGCGGCGGGCAGAAGACCGTCGACTCGATCGTCGCGGCCCGCACGGCTCGCGCCGTCCGCGACTCCGACCACGCCGACCAGCTCAAGAGCAAGCTCGAGAGCAACCCCGTCGACGTGAAGGTCCGCGCCGGTTCGGGTGGCCGCCTCTTCGGCGCCGTCACCACGACCGAGATCGCCTCGGCCCTCGCCGCGGTTGTCGGTGAGAGCATCGACAAGCGCACGATCGTGGTCGCGCAGCCCATCAAGTCGCTGGGCGCGCACCAGGTCTCTCTCAAGCTGACCGACGGCGTGTCCGCCAAGGTCTCGCTCAACGTCATCCCGGCCTGACCGGCTGACGCAGCTACCCCGACCCCGCCCCGGCTCGCCGGGGCGGGGTCGACTGCGTTCCGCACCGATGGTCGAGCAGCGAGGTCTCGACTCGACCAGCACAACGCGGTAGATCGCCTCACCGGGTTTCGAGACAGGACTGCGTCCTTCCTCAACCAGCGGTGGGTACCGGTGGTCGAGCAGCGAGGTCGCGAACCGGTGGTCGAGCAGCGAGCGAAGCGAGCGATCAGTCGAGACCACGACACGGCGGCCAGCCAACTCCCGGTGGTTGAGGAGGTCGCGCAGCGACCGTCTCGAAACCTCCGGCCGGGAGGCCGCCCAGCGACTCAGGCAGCAGCCCGGATCCCGGTCACCATCCAGGCGTCGCCGCGCTCGCGGCGTACCAGCAGGACGGCGCGCGAGCCCATCAGCACCACCGTGAAGACAACCCAGATCCCGACGAGGCTGGCGTCCATCGCGGCGGCGAGCAGCACGGCCGGGGTGTAGAGCGCCAGCATGACCAGGCCGGCCTTGGCGAGATAGGTGCCGTCGCCGGCGCCGATCAGCACTCCGTCGAGCACGAACACCAGCCCGCTGAGCGGCTGGCCGAGCCCGACGATGATCAGCACCGGCACGAGCAGGTCGTGCACGGCCGCGTCGCCGGTGAACAGCGGGCCGAGCAGCGGGGCCAGGGCGATGGTGAGCAGCCCGAGGACGGCGCCTCCCCACAGTCCCCAGCGGATCATCCGCCGGGTCACCGCGCGAGTGGCGGCGACGTCGCCGGCGCCGAGATGCCGCCCGGTGATGGCCTGCGCGGCGATGGCGATCGCGTCGAGCGCGAACGCCTGGAACGTCCAGATCGTGAAGGCCAGCTGGTGGGTGGCGACCGGCACGGACTCGTCGTTGCCGGAGGCGGCCAGCACGACGGCGTACGTCGTGACGAGCAGCGCGGCGCGCAGGGTGAGGGTGCGCACGACCAGCGCGACCGCGGCCCGGGCTGCGGCGAGGATGCCGGCCCGGTCGGGTCGCAACGAGGCGTGCTCGCGGCGGGCGCCGCGGACGACGACCGCGGTGAGGGCGGCCGCCATCGCGACCTGCGCCAGCACGGATCCGAGGGCCGATCCGGCGATGCCGAGCCCGTCGAAGCCCCCGATGCCGTAGACCAGGACCAGGTTGAGCACGATGTTGAGCCCGACGCCGCTGACCGCGACCACGAGGGGCGTCCGGGTGTCCTGCAGCCCGCGCAGCACTCCGGTGGCCGCGAGCATGACCAGCAGCGGAGTGGTGCCGAGGAAGGCGATGCGCAAGTACGTCGCCGCCTGGTCGGTGACCTCGGGGCCGGCCCCGAAGGCCTCGACGAGCGGGTCGGTGAAGGCGACTCCGAGGAGCGTCGCAACCATGCCGATCAGCACGGCGAGCCAGAGGCCGTCGATGCCCTGGGCGAGCGCCCCGCGCAGGTCGCCGGCGCCGAGGTGGCGGGCGACGCTGCTGGTCGTGCCGTAGGCCAGGAACACGCAGAGCCCCACGACGGTCTGGAGCACGACGGCGGCGATGCCGAGCCCGGCCAGCTGCGGCGTACCCAGATGGCCGACGATCGCGGCGTCGGCGAGCAGGAAGAGCGGCTCGGCGACCAACGCCAGGAAGGCGGGGAATGCCAGGCGCAGGATCTCGCGGTCGAGCGGGTGCGCCATGGACCTCAGACTAGCCATGTAAGAGGCAGATAGACCAACTGACCCCCACGGGGTTAGTCCACAGATACCTGTGGATAATGTGTGGATAGCTCAGGCCTGACATCGCGATTGTCGACTAACCGCTTCCGTCGTCCGGATGACGAGCAGGTGAACACGATTTTTGGCCAGGTATTTCTGGTGCACACCCTGGGGACGACATCCTCGCAGGTCACAGGGCGGGTCGGCACCGATGTTCGGGACGAGTGCCAAGCTTGTCCCCAACCTCATCCACACCTGTGGGGCCTGTCTTCCACTAGTCGCGTCCTGTTTCCACATGGCCTGTGCATAGCCCTGTATCAATGCGCGGCTCGGGCGCCTAGCGTCCTCGCCGGACCGGGGTTCGGTCCGTGTCATCGGTACGTTGAAGGGTCTGCCTCGGTGCGCTCCACAGTCGGCATGTCGGCGGTCGCCACTACCGTCCGGAAGCGAACAGACGTTCGACTCGCATGGGGAGCTGTGGCGTGAGCATCGCGGAGCAGGACAGCGCGTTCGTCGGCGATGGCTGGGGCGACGGCCCGGTCGCCTTCGCGCCGGGCGAGGCCTCCTCGCGCCCGGGTGACCGCACCCCGCCGCAGGACATGGCGGCCGAGCAGTCGGTCCTCGGCGCGATGCTGATCAGCAAGGACTCGATCGCCGACGTGGCCGAGGTGCTGCGGGGCTCGGACTTCTACCGGCCCAGCCACGAGCTGATCCACGACGCGATCATCGACCTCTACGGCCGCGGCGAGCCCGCCGACCCGATCACCGTCGTCGCCGAGCTGCAGCGCCGCGGCGAGCTGACCCGGGTCGGCGGCGCGCCGTACCTCCACACGCTCTCGGCGAACGTCCCCATCGCCGCGAACGCCGGCTACTACGCCGAGATCGTCCGGGAGAAGTCGATCCTGCGCCGGCTGGTCGAGGCCGGCACCAAGATCGTGCAGATCGGGTACGCCGGTGAGGGCGCCGTCGACGACGTGGTCGACCAGGCGCAGGCGGAGGTCTACCAGATCACCGACCGCCGCTCGGCCGAGGACTATGCGCCCCTCTCCGACATCATGGACGGCGTCCTCGACGAGATCGAGGCGATCGGCAACCGGGAGGCGGGGCTGTACGGCGTGCCGACCGGGTTCGCCGACCTCGACGACCTGACCAACGGTCTGCATGCCGGTCAGATGATCATCGTGGCTGCGCGTCCCGCGATGGGCAAGGCGCTCGCGCTCGACACTCCGCTGCCCACTCCGGCGGGCTGGACGACCATGGGCGCGGTCGCGGTGGGCGACCTGCTCCTCGACGCCGACGGGGACCCGACCCGGGTGGTGGCCGCGACCGAGGTGATGATCGGGCGCCCGTGCTTCGAGCTGACCTTCTCCGACGGATCCTCGATCGTCGCCGACGCCGAGCACCAGTGGCTCACGACGACCATGCTCGAGGGCGGCCGGCACCGCCGTGAGGGGGTCAGCCCGTTCAGCGGCCGGCACCGCCGGTTCGTCAGCGACATGGCCGCGCGACACCGGTCCGACTCCGACGCGGAGGTGACGGGCGCGCGGGTGCGGACGACCCTCGACCTGGTGGCGACCCTCGGTCAGGTGCACACGATCGCGCTGCTCGACGGCTCGGCGGTCAAGATCGAGCAGATCCGCCCGGTCGGCTCGGTGCCGGTGCGCTGCGTGCAGGTCGACAACGACGCCCACCTCTACCTCGCGGGGCCGACGTCGATCCCGACGCACAACTCCACGCTGGCGCTCGACCTGTGCCGCGCGGCCTCGATCCACAACAACCTCGCCAGCGTCTTCTTCAGCCTGGAGATGACGCGCTCCGAGATCACGATGCGCCTGCTGTCGGCCGAGGCGAAGGTGCCGCTCAACCACATCCGCAACGGCAACATGGACGACGGCGACTGGGACAAGCTGGCCCGCAAGATGGGCGAGGTCTCCTCGGCGCCGATGTTCATCGACGACTCGCCCAACATGACGATGATGGAGATCCGGGCCAAAGCCCGCCGGCTCAAGCAGCGCCACGACCTGCGCCTGGTCGTCATCGACTACATGCAGCTGATGACGTCGGGCAAGAAGGTCGAGTCGCGCCAGCTGGAGGTCTCGGAGTTCTCCCGCCAGATCAAGCTGCTGGCCAAGGAGCTCGGCGTCCCGATCATCGCCCTCTCCCAGCTCAACCGTGGCCCCGAGCAGCGCGGCGACAAGCGCCCCATGATGAGCGACCTGCGCGAATCAGGCTCCCTGGAGCAGGACGCCGACATGGTGATCCTCCTCCACCGCGACGACGTCTACGAGAAGGAGTCGACCCGCCCCGGCGAGGCCGACTTGATCGTCGCCAAGCACCGCAACGGCCCCACCCGCGACATCACCGTCGCCTTCCAGGGCCACTACTCACGCTTCGTCGACATGGCCCACTGATCGCTTGCGCTTGCGTCAATCCGCCCACTAAGACGCACCACCTGCCGCAGCGAGTGCATCAACGCCGCGAGCGCGACCAAGCAGGAACGGCGCACTATGCCTTCCAACGCTCTAGGTCGCACGTCAGCACCAACGTGCCACGGCTCGTCGTGCCCGACGCGGTGGTCTCGAGCTGGCGAGGTGCAGGCGGCTCGAGAGACAACAGCTGGCCAATGTCCAGCAGTCGGTGATGAATAGCCGCTGTTCGTCGACAAAGTCGAGCAAAGCAGGAGGAGGTCGTCGGGCGATCTGTGGAGTGAGTCAGTTCGGTGGCGCGACATCGCTTCACCCGGTTCGGGTCATGTCCCTGGGAGTGAGGCGGGCGAGGATTCTGTCAAGCGTTCCCAGCACGAAGGGGCCCCCGTGCGCTTGCCGCGGTTGGATCACTCGAACATGAGGAGACGCGCCGCGCAGCTCGGCTGGCTCACGGTGGGTCTGGCGGTACTGGCGCTCGGCCTTCTGGGCGCGGCGGTCGTACTCGCATCAAGTCCGGGCGAAGCATCTCCGGTAGACGAGGTGCTGGTGCCGCTCGATGTCGAGTTCGGTTCTGCCACCGGGGCGTTGCTTGCAGCAACTGCTCTGTTGGTGGCAGCGTCCTTCGTAGGGTTGGCGGCGTTGCAGACGGCGGCGGTGATGCGGGTCCTCGACGCGGACAGGCATCTCCCACCGTCTCCACCGTCGGTCATACGTCCTGTGCGGAGCGTGATGTTGGGAGCCCTCGAGACGGATGTGACCCTCGTGGAGGGCGCGGCCGAACTGCCGCCGGCGGTGCTTCCCGGCTCCGAGGAGTTGCCGGTTGGTGGAACCGTGCGATGCACGGTGCTGATCCCTGCGCACAACGAGGACGCGATCCTCGGTCTGACGTTGACGTCGTTGGCCGAGCAGTCCCGGCGACCGGACGCGATTGTGGTGGTGGCGGACAACTGCGTCGACGCGACCGTCGAGGTGGCCCGGGCGCATCGGGTCGACGTGTTCGAGACGGTCAACAACACCGACAAGAAGGCTGGAGCACTGAACCAGCAGCTGGACATCCTGCTGCCCCACCTGGGGCCACGGGACGTGGTGATGGTGATGGACGCCGACTCCACTCTCGCCCCGGAGTTCCTCGAGGTGGCCCTTGGTCTCCTCGAGGACGACCACGAGCTGGTCGCCGTCGGCGGCCTGTTCTACGGCGAGGACGGAGGTCGCCTGGTCGGCCAGTTCCAGCGCAACGAGTACACCCGCTACCAGCGCATCGTCGCGCGCAAGCTGGGCCGGGTGTTCGTCTTGACCGGGACGGCATCGGTGATCCGGGCCTACGCTCTGCGCGCCGTGGCCGACGCCCGGGGCCCCTTCCTCCCCGGACCCGAAGGACGGGTCTACGACACCCTGGCGCTCACCGAGGACAACGAGCTCACACTCGCCCTGAAGACCCTGGGCGGCCGGATGACCTCCCCGCCGCAGTGTCGCGTCACGACCGAGATCATGACGTCCTGGCGCGACCTGTGGCGCCAAAGGCTGCGGTGGCACCGCGGAGCCCTGGAGAACATCGGTGCCTACGGCATCACCCGGGCGACCGCCCGCTACTGGGGCCAGCAGCTGGGACTGGCCTACGGGGTGGTCGCGTTCCAGTCCTACCTGCTCATGGTCACCATCAGCCTGCTCGCCGCCGACAGTCTGCGATGGTCGCCGTTCTGGATCGCGATCGGGGCCATCTTCGTCGTGGAGCGGATCGTCACCGTGTGGCGAGCCGGCTGGAGAGGCCGCGCCGTCGCAGCGTCAATGGTTCTCGAACTCGGATATGTCCTGTTCTTGCAAGTCTGCTTCGTGATCTCGATGATGCAGATCCTGCGCGGGCGGAAGGCGGACTGGAACTACGTTCCGCGAGCCGCCGCCCCCGCGCTCCTCACGCCGTGGCTGCTCGCCTACCTGTTCGCCGCGTGGGGGATCGTCCTCCCTGCAACGGTCCTGCAGACCGACTGGTACACCACGCTCGCCCTGTGGGTCGGCTTCAACACCCTCGTCTTCGCGTTCCTCAGCCTCCTGCACCTGCTCCCACCAATACATCGCCGTCGACAGGCGCGAACTCCTCAACACTCGGTGTGACCGGTTCCGAGCAACCACTCAGGTCAGGATGGAGCACATCTTGGAGAGGGTGAACTCGAGACCACGGTCTCGGATCCGATGTCCTACGGCGGAGGTGACATCGCCGTGCTCGGCAGGGGGATACTCGTCCACGAGCTGGTTCTCCGCGCTGTCCCCGTCGGGTGGGGCGGGCGATACACCCTGACGTCGGCGCTGGTGTCAGCCGAGCACAAGTTCGCCGCGAGCTCCAAGCGCACGATGCGTATTGCCGCCGCGTGTCCGCCCGCTCCGACATTCACGGACTTTGCCGCACGGGGTGCGCTGCAGCCTTCTGGCACGGGCACTGTGCGAGTTCTCAGGACGCCCGTGGGGGCGACGGCCCGTCCGGCGGTAGGCGTGCGAGGACCTCGCCGTCGTCGTCAACAGCTCCCGTCGGGACGAGGCCGAGTGCCTCGTCAACATTCATCTGCCAGCGAGCGGGCCGCGGTCTGCTAGGCGGGGTCGCGGTACAGCGGTGCCGGGTCCCCGTAACGAACACGTCGGACAGCACCGGCCAAGGCTCGAGCCAGAGCCTGGGTCGCGCTCGACGGAACATCCCACGGTGAACTCGACTTCCTCATCGACCTCGCAGGCCAGGCACCAGGCTTGATCCTCGGGCCACACGAGGTGCGGTTCCTGATAGCCCTGGGCAGAGCCGTACCAGGCCAGGGAAGGCGCGTCTCTGAGTGCCCCGACAGGTCCGCTGAAAAGCAGCATCGTTCGATGAGGAATCAGCACCCGTGGCGCTTCAGGAGGCGGGGCCCCGCCCCATCCCTCCCAGATCGCGGCGTACCCCGCGGCGGGCGTGGCCGTGTAGGCGACGAGGGTCGCGAGCGCTAGGCGGAGGGCAGGATCCTCTCCTTCTGCCGAAGGCTGGGCGAAGGCGATACGCACGTACGCCTCGAAGCCTGGGGGGCCATAGCGAACAAGATCCCACCAATCAACATCAGGCCGGAGCAACCATTGTGCTGCGCCCGGGTTGTCAGCCGGTCGTACTTCCGTCATCCCGTCAGTCTTGCTCCGCCAGCGACCCACGCGCTCACATGGCCGCGATCCGCTCGATCTAGCCGAGATCCGAAAGCCGCGCGACGTTGGCTGGCGGCGCCTGGCCGGTACTCGAGGTCGCTAGCTCAGGTGACGGAGAAAGAAGCGACCTGCGTCTTCCGCGGCGAACCACGGAATGCCGGTGTGCCCACCCATGTTCGCCTGGAGCGTCTTCTCCGTGGAGCCGATGGCATCGAACAGATCCAGAGCCCTCTGTCTGTCATTGCCGTGATCGTCCCACTGCAGCAGGACATGCACAGGGATGGTGATCCGGCGGGCTTCCTCGATGATCGCGCGGGGCACGAAGCTCCCCGCGAAGAGACCAGCGGCCACGAGGCGTGGCTCAACCACGGCCAACCGGACGCCGACTGCGGTCACACCTCCGGAGATTCCAACCGGACCGCCCACTTCGGGCCGAGCAAGAACCGAATCAAGGACCGCCTGCGACTCCGGAACGGCCTGCTCGACCAGCGGAAGGACGAGTCGGTCGATGACTTCCTCGCCCGGCCGCTCCCCAGCCTTGATCGCCTGACGCAGATCGGCGCGGGCCTGCTCGACGCCGATGCTCGGCCGGTCTCCGCTCCCGGGCACCTCGATGGTCACGGTCGCGAATCCCAACCCTGCTGAGTGCCGTGCTCGCGTCTCCAGACGGGGATAGATCGTGCGTATCCCGCCCGGGTGACCCAGGAGAATCAACGGAACAGGTGCGGATGCCGTCGCGGACGCGGGCGTCCACAGGATGCCCGGGACGTCGTCGACGGTGAACTCACGTTCGACAATGCCCCCGTCGAGGAGTCGCTCAGTAGTTGCGCGCATGGTCGTGCCTTTCGGGAGTGCCCTGGAATGGGCGCTCCCGGACGAACTACCGTCCGGCCGCGACCCCGAAGGTAAGCGCCCATGTCGATGCGTTCACGGGTATCACCTCCTCGTCCGCCGGTCCGGCATCTGCAAACTATCAACGATCTTGGTGACACACCCACCGCATTCTTCGCTCGTCGAGAGGACGTCCCGAGCCGCGATCCGCGCTTCCAGAACATGCGTCGCACCGTCGCTTGGGTCGCCATCGGTACCCGCTCGATCAGCGGTAGTTCATGCTTCTCAGACAGCTTGCGCTGCCGCCGGATGTCTCCCCCAACTAGCTGCGGTGTCGGCGGGGAAGACAGCTCCATGACTACTGCAAGGTGATGGGGCGGTGCATGCCCATGGCGACGTGGGGCATGCCACCCATTGTCGCGTCGGGCCAGAAGCAGAGCATCACGTAGTTGCCCTTGGGCAGGTTGTACGTGAACGTCGCGGAGTAGCCCGGACTCACTACTCCGCTGTCCATCAGGAACGTGACCGGCGACGGACCCGCAGGACCCTCGATGGCGGCGGCGAGCCACGTCTTGAAGTCCTTGTAGGTCATGCCCTTCTTGAGCTTGGCCATCACGATGAAGTGGTTCTGGGAGGCCGCGTTCTTGAACCTCATCATGCCCTTGTTCGGGATCGACTCAGGGTTGTGCGCCCAGGTCGTGTCCTGCACGGCCTTGAGCTTCGAGTCCGCCTCCGGCATGACGTTGCCCGTGTCGGCGCCGGCCACCGTGAACGCGAAGAACTTGTCGGGGTCGTTGGTGTTGATGTCCAGCGCCCAGTAGTCCCCGGCTTCGAGGTCGACGATGAGCTTGCCGACCTTGTGCTTCGTCACGGCCATCCCGCCGAACAGCGTGACGTGGGCTTCGAAGCGCTTGATCGCCTTGACGTTCCCGCCATCGAGACCCTTCTCGATATCGCGGGCGGCATCGGCGGCCGAATAGCCGGCAGCCGTCTGCACCAGCTGGAAGCCCGAGCCGTCCTTGTTCGCTGTGGTGACCTTGAACGTGTTGACGCCCGGCTGGACGGTGGCCGGCATCGTGACAGCCCGCTTGGCGCTGATGCTCACCGCAACCGGCGGCGTACTTGCGGCCGACTGGGCCGGCGTTGCTGTCACGGTTGAGGTCAACGTGGCTGCAGCGACGATCGCGAGGCTCGTCGTGACGGCACGAATGGTTGGAACCCCCATGTGAACTCCCTAGAAGTTGCACCTTCGGTCCCCGGCCGATCCGAGCTCCCAGTGCTTCACCACCCTGCAACGCCCCGCACCGATCTGCCAACCCCTTCGGCCATGCGAGTGCGCTTGAAACTCTGTCCCTGGTCGCCTATTCGCCGCCATAGCTGCGACCTTCCGGCATGACCCAACACGCATTGGACCTCTCGCCAGCGAGGTCGGCCAATAGTTCCCATCACGAGGGATCAAAGTAGGAAGCAAGTCCCTAGGGACAGGCCGAACCGGGAGTTGTGCCCCTCTCACTGCCCGATTTTCCCGGGCTGGGTAGGGAAATTGTCCCTGTCCGCGGGACTCACGCGACTGACTGAATCCTCGTATGTCTTCTTGCCGGATGACTGACAAGCAGGACAAAACCCAATGAATTGAACATTCCGAGCAAAAAGCCACTATCAGGGAGATACACATGTGGTACTCAGATCAGTGCTTTGGCCCGCGACACTTGGTAAGTGTCAGGCACGACGTGACGATCCGACGGGGAGGACCGCACGCGCGTGGTCCCCACTCACACCCGTGGCCGTTCGTCCATCGCACGCCAGGCTCAGGCCCCAACCGGCACCGTCAGCTGTTTCATACGCATCATCAGGCTTTGGGCGCAGGACGGAGGCGCCGTCATGAACACCAGAGCTGACGACCGCTTCGCTCGCACAGTGCGAAACCTCGCGACCGGCCTCCTTCTGATCGGTCTAGCACTAGCTTCCACTTCTGTGGCCGCAGCCGGCACCATCAACGACGGCTCTGCGCTGGTAAGAGCCGAGGGTTACAGCCACATGGCTACGCGCTATCCGGATGGCACCATGAATCACGTCGACCGCAGGGTGCCCTGCGTGCATTGTCGACCCGCTCCACGTTAGATGGCACCCGACATTTCACCACGGACGTAATGTCGGAACTTGCCTCTATTCGGCTCCCCTCTGTGTCAACCGTCGGCAGGGAGGGGGCTGCGGGCTTGGGCTTTCGGGATTTCGGCGTCAGACAGCGCCTCTGTCGTGACATCGTCGCACTCCGTGGTCTCGATATCGAACGAGTTCGCGGTGGCGTTGCGATAGACGACACGTGTATCTCGAATCGTGCGGATGTGATCGTCGCGGTTCCGGCGCAAGCCGCCTGGGTCCGCCTCGATGGGCGTCCCTGCGCCGAGGTCACGGCAGGGGACGAGTGCTGAATCGGGCTGACAGGTTGCTTGTGGTAGAGCACGCTGGGGGTATGAGCGCGGGCTCGGGGCGTTTCGTGGGTCGGGACGTGGAGTTGTCGTGGCTCGGTGAGTGTGTTTTGCGCGCTCGTCGGGGGACTCCGGTCACGGTGGTCGTCCAGGGTGAGGCGGGGATCGGGAAGAGCCGTCTGGTCACCGAAGCGATGGACCGGCTGAGGGATCCCAAGGACGTGGTGGCGTTGGGACACGGGGTCGACCTGGCCGGCGGGGAGCTGCCCTACGGCACAGCGGCGGAGTTGTTGCATACCCTGGTGCGGGACGCCGGTCTCGACGCGGTCCGGTCCGCAGCCGGAGAATTCGCGACCACGTTGGGGAGCCTGTATCCCCCATTGGGGTCGGGCGTGGTCGAGGTTGACCGGGTCCGGCTGCTGCCCGCGTTCCACGCGACCATCGAGGCGCTGGCCGGCGACCGGCTGGTGTGGGTGGTCGTCGAGGATCTGCATTGGGTCGATGCGCCGACCCGAGACCTGTTTGCCTACCTGGTCCGGGTGGCCGGCCGCGGGCAGCTCCTCACCGTGGTAACCGTTCGCAGCCAAGACAGCGGAGTGAACCCCGCGATCGCCGACCTGGTCACCACGCTCGCGGCCCTCGACGGCGTCGAGCGTACGGTCCTCGCGCCATTGGGACGTGCGGAGGTCGCGGCGCTGGTCGCCGACCTGACCGGGACCGAACCGCAGGATGCCCAACTGACGCGGATCGCGACGCTGAGCCAGGGCAACCCGCTGTGGACCGAGCAGCTGCTCGTCGCCGGGGTCGACCCTGACGACTCGGCTCCTCAGACGATCATCGCCCCGATCCTTATCCGGCTGCGCCGCCTCGACCAGCCCACGCTGTGGCTGCTCCAGGTGGCCTCCCTGACCGACGGTCAGATCCCCCAACGGCTGCTCGCAGCCGCCTACCACAGCGCCAACGACCAGCCTGAAGGCAGCTTCGAGCGCGCGGTGGAGTCGGCGTTGGCCGCGGGCCTGTTGCGGTTCGACCCGGCCTCGAGCTCCTACTCGTTTGCGCATGCTCTGCTGCGCCAGGCCTCGGAGTCGAGCATCTCCCCACCGGACCGGCTCGCCGGGCATCGGCGCTGGGCCGAGCTGCTCTCCGCCTCCCAGCACCACGGCGGGGATCCGCGGTTGCGGATCGCCGCGGCCCACCACTGGGCCAGCTCCGGTGACGACACCGGCGCCTTCGACGCAGCCCTCGACGCCGCGCACATCGCCGCACGGCTCGGCGCCTGGCCCGAAGTGGCGCGGCTGCGGCGGCGCGCCCTGGACCTCTTCCCCCGCATCCCGGATGCCGAACACCGCTCCGGTCTTACCCGCGACCAACTCCTCCTGCACACACTCGCCGCGTTGGTTCGCGGCGGGCTCACCGAGGAGGAGCTTTCGTTGCTCGAGCGGGAGCTCGAACACCCCGACTCGGTGGACCCGATCCGAGCACACTCTCTCCAGCAGTGGCAGCGAGCATTGTGGTCCTCCACTGGCTCGCCTACGGCCGCACAGGGGTACGACGACTACCAGCTCGCCCGAGAGTTCCTCACCGCGCCACCCCAGCCCTTGCTCTACTACGGGATGAAGAGCGTCGGCTGGTGGGTCCGGCTCGGCGACCCTGACCTGTCCTATCAGGTGCACAAGCGAGCCCTGGAGCTGGCCGGACGGTACGGGGTCTCCGACCAGGTGTTGAGCGCCACCGACAGCGTGGTCTATCACCTGCAAGAGCGGGGAGAGTTTCAGGAAGCGTTGCGAATGCTCGAGCCGCTCGTCAGGTCCACGACGGACCCGCACGACCTGCTCACAGTGGAGACGACCTATGCAAACGTCCTGGCATGTAGCGGCCGGTTCGCCGAGGCGACCATGGTTGCGGCTCGAGCGGTCGCACGAGTCCCGGACCCCGGCTTGGAACCCTTCCGGTGGTGCAACACGGAGATGCTCCTTCTTCAACTCCTCGTCGACACGGGCCGGTGGGACGAGGCTGAGGACGCACTGAGCAAGCTCCTGAGGTACCCGATCAGGGAGCGAAACCTCGCCGTAACCGTGACAACGCGCGCCGGGTTGTTTGAAGTGGCAAAAGGCGACGTTTCTGCTGCTCGCGTCAGGTCTGACCATGCCCATAACTACCCGCTCGACGCGAGCGTCGAGAACGACCGAATGGCGCAGGTCGACGTGGTGAGCCTGGATGTGGAGCTGGCCGTCGCGTCCGGTGACCTGTTGGACGCCCGGCGCCGGGCGCTGGCCATGCTGTCCGACGTTCGCACGCACACCCTCACCGACTCGTGGCGCGTCGCACTCACCGCCGCCCGGGTGGAGGGCGACCTGGGCGAGCATGGGCCGGTAGGTGACCGCTCCGTGGAGGCAGTCGCTGCGATCAGGGCCGCGGTGGAGGCGCTGCCCCGCCGAGGCGCGTACAACCAGGCGCGTCACCTGCACGCACGCGCCGATCTGGACCGGGGCGAAGGCGTGGATCACCCGGTCGCCTGGGCTGGGGTGGTCGAGGGATGGCGCGTCTGCGGACACGTTCCGCAGATCGGCTGGGCTCTGCTCCGTTTGGCCGCGGCCACCATCCGGACCCAGGGCGGTAGGAACGCCGCTCAGGAGGCGCTCACCGAGGCGTGGACCATCGCCGAGGAACTCGGCGCTCAGCCGCTCCGCGATGCGGCCATCGGCCTGGCCCGTCGAGCGCACCTGACCCTCGGAACCACCAGTAATCGGCGGCACACGCCTAGCGGTCCCCTGGCGCGGCTCACTGCCCGCGAGCTCGAGGTGCTGCGACGCATGGCACTTGGCGAGTCCAACGCCGAGCTCGCCGCCGCCCTGGTCATCTCCCCCAAGACGGCCTCCGTGCACGTGTCCCGGATCCTCAACAAGCTCCAGGTCACCTCCCGGGCCAAAGCCACCGCCTTGGCCTACCAGCACGGACTCATGAACACGCACCCCCTGACCTGACGAGCCGGCCGAAGGTCCAGGTCACCGCCGGGTGCGACGCTCAATCAGTCGCGCCTGATCTTGCTCGACCAGGTGCCCTGCTCGGGGATGTCGGCATCCTGCGCGTCGTCGATGTAAAGCAGGTCGTCTTCGGCTTGTATCGAGAGCGCCTCCAGCGCCACCCGTACCCAGCGCGGCTGGTTGAGGCAATCGGTACCCATCGAAACCTCCACGGTGTTGGCGTCGTAGTCGATCGAGTGGTGTAGCGACGCGCACGTCAGCTTCTTCCCGCTCGAGGTCTCGAGCGCCGCCGTTCCGTGCCAGGCGGACTTACCCGCGCTGACGAAAACGTTGAACCGCCGGCCGTCGGAGCTGAGCACGTGGAGCAGTTCCGCGAATCCGACGCCGGTCTTGGCGAGGTCGGTATGGCGGAATTTCGCCTTGAGCACCTGATCGCGGTGGTCGATGCGTACCGACCGGACATCGGTGTTGACCACGTCGCCGACCAGTGTCGTAGTGTCGTCGGGGTTGAACACGTAAACGTCAGAGGCCGTGTCCGCATACGACAACTTCTGCGCTTGCGCGGCGCCTGCGGTGGCTAGAAGCAACGTGAGGACTGCAACCAAGACACGTGAAATCGCCCCGAGCGCGAAGGGGATCGTATTGCTCTTGAACATTGCTTCTCCACCTTTCTTGGAATCTCCAATATCGGGGCTGGCTCACGCCGTCGCCCCAGTTCAACTCGCGTCGACCGAGTTCACGTCGGGGAGGTGGTAGCGCGTCACGGTGTCGCGGGCTGGGTGCTGTCGCCCTGCCCGGCCGGCGGCAAACCCCACGAGCACGTTGTCGGTCACGCGGCGCACGAAGAGGCGGGTGCGCGCCCCAAGCGGGTACTCGCACCTGTCCACGATCGAACAGCCCCAACGCAGCGTCCCCGCGCTGAAGACGCCGGACCCTGACTTCGTCGTGTAGTAGACGGATTCTGTGGAAGTCGTGGTGCCCCGGCAGGAGTACGAACTGTGGCTGAGCACCTCCATCGGGCGCGGCGTCCGGGTGTTCAGGTAGACGCGGTCGGCCTCAGGGCCCACCAGTCCATCGAACCTGTCACCCGCCCGGACGCTCGTGCCGTGGAAACCCCACCACGTTGGCGATGCCACGACGTACGCCGCGTCGACCGGGTAACACTCGTACATCATCCCGGTCACCGCCTGCTCGGGGTTGGGGGCAGGCTGGTCGCGGAACCGTGAGGTCGCCTCGGCCGGCCGGGTCGCGCGCAGCGGGTCCAAGGCCGCGTCGGAGCGGTATCCGACCTGGAGTCGGGCGGGGCCGGTGGCACCGTCCCCGAGCCGGATCCGCCAGTACATGGTGTTGGCGCCGAAAAAAGCCAGGTTGGTGCCGCCGCGGCGGGCAGCCTCGACCGCCCTGCGCATGGCGGGCGTCCAGTACTCGTCGTGGCCCATCGAGACGTAGCCGTGGGCGCCGTCGAGCGCGCCGGGGTGCTGGTCGAGGTCGACGTTCGTGAAGTAGCTCAGCGCGATGCCCCGACGGTGGTGCAACCGCTCGGCGCGCAAGATCACCGGGATGGCGGCGGTGCGATAGTCGTTGGCCCCGGTCATCAGGTTGTAGGGGCGGTCGTAGCTGACGGCCCAACTTCGCCGATCGCCGGCGGGTCCCGCGTACAGGCTGTAGCCACCCCACGCGTTGTAGGCCTGCCAGGTAGTGACGGGCGCGACCAGCGCAACGGTTCCCACCGCCGACAGCGACGACACTACGTACGGCACCGCTGTCTCCCATCCCAGCCAGGTCCGCAACTCGAGCACGTAGAACCCCGGCTCCCAGCCCGTTGTGTCGAAGGTGAGGCTGCGGCGCCATGGTGCCACCACCGTGCGCGTCTGGACTGGGCTGAGCACGGGGGGCGGCTGCTCCTGGCCGGGGAGAAACCCGGACCGCCAGATGAGTGCCCCGGTGCCGCCCGGATAGACGCCAAGGCGATAGGCGGACACTCTGTACCTCTTGGCACGAGTCGAGACCTTGAGCCCGACGCGAGCGCCGGGCGGCGCGCTCGTCCTGGTCGTGTACGCCGCGATCCGACCTGCCGCCGGGCGGATGATGCGCCAAGCATCGGTGCCACGGGGCTCGTGCTCGGGGGCCGTGCTGATCCCCGCGCCGGGGACCGGCTGGATGCTCTCCGGCACCCTCGGGTCGCCGTCTCCAACCAGCACGTCATCCGGCACCGACGAAGTCGGCTGCGAGCAACCGGTCAGGATCATCGCTGAGGCCACAGCCAACCTCCATCGAGCCCGCATACGCTCACTCCCCCCGGGCCTCATCGGCGGTTCACCGCGCGCCCGCGGAGCCCTCGGCGGGGAGCTCGAGACTCGCTCTGGTGGTGTGGTCTCCCGGTGTCACGTCGTCTGCCCCGACCCGTGTCGAAGGGAAGGGGAGTTCGGGCCGCCCTTGGGGAGCCCCTCGGGGCTGCGCTGCCAAGACACGGCAGATGCCACATTCCGTTGCCGGAGAGCGGTGCCTGTCATCGATGCGAGGTTCACGGTCGCTGACACGCCGAGAACGCTCGTCGTAAGACGCTGCGAGATCGTCTGGCGAAATCCCTATCTCTCACATGTCGCGGCTTACGCGCCTCCCGCGCCGCTCAGCCGCACCGGCGGCCTAGGGGGTGTGCGATGGGGCAACGTGGAGCTGGCTGCTCTTGTGGAGAGGACGCCGGTCGTGTCCAGATCGTTCGCGCGAGGGCCTTGCCATGGAGGTACTCGAAGCTCACGAATGGCCAAGGGGAGTGCGCAGTATTCCAAGCTCATCCGTCAGGACCATCGCGGATTCCTACCTCTGTTGATCCTCGGCAGGTCGGCGAAGTCCAGCGCCCCACCCGAGCCTCTGTCGCGGGTCAGCCGGTTGCGCCATCAGGCCTCACGACGCATCCGGCAGATAGTCGAGGGCGCGCTGATAGAGCCAGTGATCGGTGTCGCCATCCAGTTCCTTGAGTACCGGGCTGTCGCATCGCAGAGCTTCGACGGCGGCGGCGTGCATCAGGCAACGTGTCGGTTGGATCATGTGCATGGGTAGGCTTTCCCGCCGGCCATCGAAGTTGATCGGGAAACCAGCGTTCAGGAACGTCGCAACGCCGGTCTCGTGCTGGATGTGGATATCGGCGTGAATGCCGGCCTCCTGCGTAACGGGACGCTCGAGGACTTCGATCTGGTCGTCGGGAAGGGAGTCTGCGAGCTCCACGAACGCGAACCGGTCAAACTCCACGGCTGCCGACGACCCGCTCGCGAGAATCGCGCGGCTCGCCAGACGAACCCGGTCGGCAAGGGTGAACGCCGTGACCCCCGTGCAGCCGAGCACCAGGTCGAGAGCCTGCAGTCCCTCGAGCGTCCGGTGCCAGGTGATCCCGTCCCGGCGCTCGCCGGGGTCCGGCGTGCGGGACTCCACGACCGAGATGTCGGCGTTCGGGAAGCTCATGCGGAGCTGGTCGACACAGGCGCGACCAACGACTCCGTGACCGAGCACGGCGAGGTGCCCGTCGGACGCGACGTCCGAACACTGCTTGCGGATCACGGAGGCCACCGAGGCGCCCACGAAATGACTCTCGAAGTTCTGCTTCGTGAACGCCCGGGCTGCCGACACCATGCGGAAGCCACGAGCAAGGAGTTCCTTCTGGTGCTTGAGGAGATACCGGTGTCCACGGGTCGTCTGCTCGATGACGGCCGCGCCCTCCAGCGCATCGAGTCCGCGCCATCCAGCCGAGCTCATGCTCAACACCGCCCGCGCGAAGTAGGCGCCGTCGTCGACGACGAGGAGCTGACGCACCGGACCGGCCTCCAGCACGCGCTGGATGATGTTGGCCACGCGGACGGTCTGCGCGAAGGAGTAGTCCGCGAACGGATCGGTGAAGGAAGGCAGGCAATGGTCCTCCAGCATCAGCCCGCTCTCCAGCAGGCGCCGGTGCACCTCTTCACTCGTCGAGTAAGGGATGTCGACGAACCACGCGTTGGCGGGCTCCATTCCCGCGGAGACCATGGCCTGCACGGCCGGTGGAGTTGTCGCCATCTGGTGCTGGATGAGGATGACGGTGTGAGAGGAAAGGTCGGCGTCCGGAATTCGTTCCCTCAGTTCATCTAGCAGCGGGAGCGATTCGGGAATGAACGGCTCGTCATTCCAGTCGTAGGCGGCGGCGGCTTGCCACATGCGTCGTAGGTCTGAGTCGGGGGGAGTCGCGCTCATTTCAGCAGCGTCCCACCGCTGTCAATCTCCATTCACGGACTTTGCCGCACAGGGTGCGCTGCAGCCTTGCGGAACGCGCACTGTGCGAATTCTCAGGACGCCCGTGTGGGCGACGGTCCGTCCAGCGGTAGGCGTGCGAGGACCTCGCCGTCGTCGTCAACGGCTCCCGTCGGGACGAAGCCGAGTGCCTCGTAGAAACCGGCTGGACTGCCATCACCAAGCGCGTAGCTGGTCAGAAGTTCGGTGGCACCTTGGCTTCGAATCAGTTCCACGATCTGTCGCATGACCTCGTGGCCGTAGCCGAGGCGCTGGTGCCGGCGGTCGATGAGCAGCTTCCACAGAAACCACGGGCCGACGATGCCGGGAGGTTGAGGGTCGACGTTCCAAGCCAACATGACAAACCCGACGGGCAGATCGTCGGCGTAGACGGCCCGGACCCATGGGTTTGCCTGCGGGACTTCAGCGGCCTCTGCCAGCGAGTCGACCACCGACGACACGAACCGCTCTTGCTCCGGTCGTGTACGGAGCGCTCGGACCGAATCGGTGTTGTCGTCCGTGATCTCGCGAAGGCTGATGGTCACGCCCAACACGCTACGCGCCGTGCAGTTCGGCAATCAGTCCGCCGGATCCGGCCGTCCCGCCGGAGGCTGGGCACTGGAACCGACCCGCAGGTGCTCGACCCGAGCGTCAACGCGGCGAAGGTGCGTGCCATGTACACCAATGCCGCCTTCGGCTCGGGTCAGAGCGGGCCGTCGAAGATCAGGGTGTCCAGCCCCCGCCGCACTCCCGGCACGTCCGCGACCCTCCGGATCGCCAGCAGCGATCCGTCGACGTAGGGCTGCGGACTCTCGCCCGTGTCGTGACGCATGATGAGGCGCTCTCCGGAGCCACCAAAGACAATCTCCGTGCTGACCACGAAGCTGGGCAGGCGCACCGAGTGGACGCGCGAGCCGCCCACCTCGGCGCCTCGCGCCTCGACCGGCCCGTGCAGCTCCTCGAGAGGCACCGCGCCCCTCGGCTCGCGGACCTGGGCGAGGGCCTCGGCCAGCTCGCGGGACGTCCCGCTGGGAACGTCGGGCTTCCCCTGACTGGCGTAGTCGAGGATCTCCCAGTGGTCGAGGTGCTGGGCGGCCACCTGAGCAGCGCGTAGAAGCACCGCGGCCATGACGGAGAAGTTGCCGGCCGCGAAGACGCCGACCCCCTGACTGTCGGGCACGCCGGTCGAGGTCGGCGTAGTCCTCGGCGCTCAACCCACTGGAGCCGACGACGACGTGCACGCCCGCATCGACGGCGGCCTCCACGTGCTGCCTGACCGCAGTGGCGCTGGTGTAGTCGACGAGTACGTCGACCTCGGCGGCCTCCAACGCCTCGACCACGGTTGCGAAGACGGAACCTGCACTCGAACCGCCGAACTCTCCCAAGCTCCGTCCTGCGGCGGAACGCGATACTCCCGCAGTCAGTACGAGATCGTTGGCCTCATTGATCGCTCGGACGATGGGCTGAGCCGTCCAGCCGGTCAGGCCGGCGAAGCACACGTTCACCATGTGGCGACGCTAGACCCCGACCAGGGAGATGGTCTCGGCGGTGAGCCAGCGGCCGCTCAAGGGCCACTACTCACGCTTCGTCGACAAGGCCCACTGACCGCAATCGAAGCTCGCGTCAAACCGCCAGAATGTCGCGCGGCCGCCGTCCGAGCGGGACGCCGTCAGCCCAGGGCCCGCTGCTTGAGCTCCCGACGCAGGAGCTTGCCCGAGGCGGACTTCGGGATGGCCTCGATGAACTCGAGACGGCGTAGTTGCTTGTAGTGCGCGACCTGGGCTGCGACGTAGTCCATGATCTCCTCGGCGGTCGCGTCCGCGCCCTGCTGCTTCACGACGTATGCCACGGGGATCTCGCCGGCATCCTCGTCGGGGAGGCCGACCACGGCGGCGTCGCCGACGGCCGAGTGGGTGAGCAGGACGGCCTCCAACTCGGCGGGAGGGACTTGGAAGCCCTTGTACTTGATGAGCTCCTTGAGCCGGTCGACGATGAACAGGTGGCCATCCTCGTCGATGTGCCCGATGTCGCCGGTCCGCAGCCAGCCGTCGTCGGTGATGGTGTCGGCGGTGGCCCGCTCGTTGTTGAGATAGCCCTTCATCACCTGGGGCCCGCGGACCCAGACCTCCCCGTCGACACCGAAGTCGAGGTCATCCCCGCTTCCCGGGTCGACGACGCGGGTCTCGGTGTTCGGGATCGTGACGCCGACCGACCCGGGCCTGAACTCGCCGGCCCGCGTGCAGTGCGAGACCGGCGACAACTCGGTCATGCCGTACCCCTGGACCACCTCGCAGCCCAGGCGCTTCCCGGCCTCGAGGGCCAGGTCGGCCGACAAGGGCGCCGCGGCGCTGAAGACCTGCTCGACCTTGGACAGGTCGTAGGCGTCGACGAGCGGGTGCCTGGCCAGCGCCAGCACGATGGGCGGCGCCACGAACGACCGGGTGACGCCGTACTCCTGGTGGAGTGAGAGGAACTGCTCGAGGTCGAAGCGCGGCATCGTCACGACCGTCGCGCCGACCCGCAGGGCGGTGTTCATCAGCACCTGCATGGCGTAGATGTGGAAGAACGGGAGGACGGCGGTCAGCGTCTCGTCTTCGCGGACCTCGGCGATGGCAAGCGTCTGCGTGATGTTCGCGACGAGGTTGCGGTGCGTCAGCATCACTCCCTTGTTGGCTCCCGTGGTGCCCGAGGAATAGGGCAGCGCGACCGTGGAATCGAGGTCGACGGGCACCTGCTCGGCCAGCGGTTCACCCACCAGGTCGGTGATCGAGCGGGCCCCCTCGGCCTGGCCGATCACCAAGATCTCCTCGACGCCGGTGCCCTCGACGGCCGCCCTGGCCAACTCCAGGAACGGCGCCACCGTCACCAGCACACGGGCCTCCGCGTCGACGAGCTGGTGGTGCACCTCGCCTTCGGTGTAGGTCGGGTTGATCGTCGTGACCACGCAGCCCGCATAGGCGGCGCCGTGGAAGACGACCGCGTACTCCGGCAGATTCGGCGCGAGGAGCGCCAGCGTGTGTCCCGGCTCGAAGCCGTGGGCGACCAGCCCGCCCCCGAAGGCGCGCACGTCCCGCAGCAACGCGTCGTAGGTGATGCGTGCGGCCGCTGGGGCCGTCGATGAGGGCCGGCTTGTCACCGAGCTCCACGGCGCGGGCCAGGACATAGTCGGTCAGGTGCTGGGCGGGGAGCTCGACGTCGGGCAACGGGCTGCGGTGGATCATGATCGCTCCTGGGTCGACCCGAGACCGTGCCTGGCACGCTACCTGCCGCGGACGGCAGAGTCACCCCGCGATGTGGTCCGTATGCGAGACACGGGCCAAGGCTGAGGCGATCTCGTCCCGCCCGGAGATCGCGCCCGACCCGCCCGCGTCAGACCGCCGCGAGACGGACGCGCTGCCGATGACAGCGCGCTCGTTCGATGGTGCCGAGGGTCAGTACCTACGGTGTTGGTCGGTGCTCAATGCTGGCATTGAGGTGCGCGGCTCAACCGCTGCGGATCACTCGGTAGATCGTCTCCGACCGTGGGGCAGGACGAGGCGCACCGTGCCAACCGATCTCTTCAGCCTTGCTCGCGATCACTTCCTTCACTTCGGCGATATCTACGTCGTCGTCGAAGAAGGCGATCGACAGCCCGTTGCCGGTGGCTGGGTCCACGAGGTGGTAGGCGTCCCGTACCCCTGCGACCAACTTCGCTGCGTCGATGACCCACTGCCGGTCATCGTCGGGCATCGGTTCCCAGACTGCGATTCGAGCGAACACGGAGCCTCCTGGATGATGCGGGACCTCCCACGATAGAGGTGTCCGGTCATGCCGCTGCCAGTCCGGCAAGTGGCAACGGCCAGATGCCGAACCACGCCAGCCACTCGGCGCCCGGGAGACCGGGGTTGTCCCGAAGGCAGGAAGAACGCGGCGCCGGCGATGAGCGCGATGCCGCTGACGAGGTCGCGACGCTGAGGTGGAGCCGGGGTCGCGGTAATGGTGGTGTCCAGGTGCTGAGTCATGCCTCCAAGGTCCCGCTCTTGCAGCCCGGCAACCACGGGACAAACCCTCGACCCAACCAAGGGTTTGCCGGGTAGCGATGGGCTGGTCACCGGTGCCACGCTCAGACATGGATTCTTGGAACGGGGTCGCGCGGATCAGTGGATGGGCCGGACTTGTCGGCGCGGTGTTGTTGTTCGGCGCGATCATCCCGGTGGGGACCCTGGGGGAACCCCCGCTCGAGGCGACCACGAAGGACGCGGCGGAGTTCTTCCGCAACGCGGCAGAGGCCGATTGGCTCCAGCCAGTCGAGGCCGTCGGAGCACTCGGGATGATCGGGTTGTTGTGGTTCCTGGTCGGGTTGACGCTGCTGTTGCGCAGGGCCGAGGGGGAGCCGCCGTTTCGTTCGACCGTGGCTCTGGCGTCCGCGGTGCTGCTCCCGGCCTACTACCTGGTGAACGCAAGCTGGTCATCCGCCGCCCATCGCGGCCTTGAGCTGGACCCGGCCGTTGCGGCGTATGCGTTTGACGTCGGCAACATAGGTTTCGCCAACACGTGGCTCGCTCTCGGCAGCTTCGCAGGCGCCGCCGGATGGGTGATGCTGTCGTCGGGCGCGTGGCCGAGATGGCTTGGCTGGTGGGGTGTTGTCGCTGGCGTCGGGATGCTGGTGGCCCGCTTCGTGTGGGAGATCGAGTCCGCATGGTTCGTGCCCTACGGCGTGTTCTGGATGTGGCTGCTGACCGTCGCCGTCAGGCTTGTGATGGGCCGGGACGTCCCGGCGGCCAGCGCGGCGGCCGGACCCGCGTAGCGAGCAGCGCAGCCGTCCGGAACCGCCGCGTTGTGGGGCGGGTCCGCTCGCCCGGATCCGCGGCCATCCGGCGGTGACTTCCAGGGGCGGTCCTGCGTCACCCGGAGCGAGCAGATCGAGCCCTCTGCGACGTCAACGCCGAAGTACGTACCGTTCTCGTGAGGCGCCGTCCGGTGCGGGTTCTGAAGGTCCATCAGCCCTGAAGCCAAACCGGGTGTAGAGGCGTCGAGCGGCGGCACCTCCGCTGACGTCCGGCCCGAAGGTGGTCACCTCCACATCGCCGATGGGCCAACGGCGGAGAATCTCCTCCATGAGGGTATGAGCGACCCCGGAACGCCGCTGAGTAGACCGAACGCTCAACCAATGGATGGCGTGAGGTTCGTCGTCGCGGCTGAGCAGGGCCGCACCCGCCACTGCGTGATTCTCGACCACGACGACCGCGGTCCCTCGAGCGATCGCTCTCTGGATGTGCCCCTCGATGTCGGGCATGGAGCCGAACAGGTCCTCGACCTCAGCTGCCAGCTCCAGCCAGGAGGCGACGTCCTCCGGGACACCAGCGCGAACCAGTCTCACCGGGCCAGCCTAGGCAAGCCCATGAATCCGAAGTCGCCTGCGCGATCGGTGTTGACCACAGCGATAGCGTCCTCGCGTGCGATGAGGGTATGCATCTCTATTCGTCGCGTTTGCGGATTTGCGGTTGACGGCGACGAACTCAGCGGACGTCGCCCAGTCGGCAGGTCTCCAGCAGATAGTCGGCCACTTGCCGCGGCTGCGCGAGCGGCAGCAGGTGCCCACCCGGGATCACGTCGGCCTCGACGCCCAGGCGTTCACGAGCGACCCGGCGCTGCAGGCCGACCGGGAAGAAGCGGTCGTCACGGCCGACCAGAACCCGAACACCGATTGCCGGCCACGCCTCGAAGTCACACACGGACCTAAAGGCGACGTCGGCTTCGGACCGCCGATATAGCTCGCCTTCGGCCGCGACGTCGTGGTCCAGGTCATGGAGGAAGTACGTGGCCTCATCGAAGGGTCCGTACTCGCAGGCTCGAGCCGCTTCATCCTGAGCAGCGAGCGCGTCCGTGTGCGCCCACCAGTCGTGTGCGGTTTCGCCGGGATTCGGGATCATCGCATTGATCAGCACCAACTCGCGGACGGGCACCCGCTCGCAGACGAGCGGCGCAGTAAAACCGCCCAGGGATCCTGCGACGAGCACGAGGTCGGGATGTGAACCGATGGCGTCCACGACCAGCTCGGTGTAGCGGGGCAGTCCTGCGGTTTCGTCGGGGCCGGGCAGCTCGACCGCGATCGCATCGTGGCCGGCATCGACCAGCAGCGGAGTCAGCCGACTCCAGACCCAGGTCGACCCCCCTGCTCCCGGAATGAGAACGAACGTACTCACCTCTCGACAGTAACCAGCGACTTCCGCAGAGTGGGCCGAAAGCGCCGGGCCGCGGCCAGAGCCGCCTCGCGCACCGAGTCCTTCCCAGCGATAGAGACCGGGTCTGCACGCCGTCGGCTCGTGTCAGAGCGGGCCGTCGAAGATCAGGGTGTCCAGCCCCCGCCGCACTCCGGGCACGTCTGCGACCCTCCGGATCGCCAGCAGCGATCCGTCGACGTAGGGCTGCGGACTCTCGCCCGTGTCGTGACGCATGATGAGGCGCTCTCCGGAGCCACCAAGGACAATCTCCGTGCTGACCACGAAGCTGGGCAGGCGCACCGAGTGGACGCGCGAGCCGCCCACCTCGGCGCCTCGGGCCTCTACTGGCCCGTGCAGCTCCTCGAGAGGCACGCGCCGCTCGGCTCGCGGACCTGGGCGAGGGCCTCGGCCAGCTCGCAAGACGTCCCGCTCGACCACGCACGTGGACAGAACTCAGCTACGGGGAAGGGCCAGTCGTCAGGCCAGGACGGGCAGCCGGGACAGTGCGTCCGCCACGGCGGCCTGGATGTCGGCGTCCTCCCAGGCGTGGTCGATGACCTGGCCCGACAGGTAGGCGTCGTACGCGGGCAGGTCGAGGTGGCCGTGCCCGCAGAGCGCGGTGAGGATCACCTTCTCCTCGCCCGTCTCCTTGCAGCGGAGCGCCTCCTCGACCGCCGCCGCCAACGCATGTGTCGGCTCGGGCGCGGGCACGATGCCCTCGGTGCGCGCGAACAGGACTCCGGCCGAGAAGCACTCGGTCTGCGGCTTGGCCACCGCCTCGATCTCGCCCGTCTCGTAGAGGTGGCTGATCAGCGGACTCATCCCGTGGTAGCGCAGTCCTCCGGCATGGATGGGGTCCGGCACGAAGTCGTGGCCGAGCGTGTGCATCTTCATCAGGGGCGTCATCCCAGCGGTGTCGCCGAAGTCGTAGGCGTAGGTGCCCTGCGTCAACGAGGGACAGGCGGCCGGCTCGACCGCGCGCACGGTCGGGCTCATCCTGCCCGCCCACTTCTCGCGCAGGAAGGGGAACATCAACCCGCCGAAGTTGGAGCCACCGCCCGTGCAGCCGACCAGGAGGTCGGGTGTCTCGCCGGCCTGGGCGAGCTGGAGCAGCGCCTCCTCGCCGATGATCGTCTGATGCATCAGCACGTGGTTGAGCACGCTGCCCAGCGAGTAGTTGGTCGCCGGGTCCTGCGCCGCGACCTCGACCGCCTCGCTGATGGCGATGCCGAGCGACCCGGTCGAGTCAGGGTGCTGGGCGAGGATGGCGCGCCCGGCCGCCGTCAGGTCCGAGGGACTCGGGTGCACCGTGCCGCCGAAGGTCTCGATCATCATCCGCCGGTAGGGCTTCTGGTCGTACGACGCACGCACCTGCCAGACCTCGCACGTCAGGCCGTACTGCGCACAGGCGAACGCCAGGGCGGTGCCCCACTGGCCGGCTCCGGTCTCGGTCGTGAGCTTCTTGATGCCGGCCTTGGCGTTGTAGAACGCCTGCGGCACCGCGGTGTTGGGCTTGTGCGAGCCGGCCGGCGAGACCCCTTCGTACTTGTAGTAGATCCGCGCCGGCGTATCGAGCGCCTTCTCCAGTCGGTGCGCACGGTAGAGCGGGGACGGCCGCCACAGCCTGTAGACGTCGAGCACCTCGTCGGGGATGTCGACGTACTGCTCGGTCGCGACCTCCTGGAGGATCAGGTCCATCGGGAACAGGGGCGTCAGGTCGTCCGGTCCCACCGGCTGCCCAGTGCCCGGGTGCAGGACCGGTGGAGGTGGCGTGGGCAGGTCGTGCAGCACGTTGTACCAGCGCGTGGGCATCTCGCTCTCCGCGAGAAGGAACTTGTGCTGCTTCACCTGCGACATGGCGCGCTCCAAACCGACGACGAATGGCCGATCCGACACTAGTGGGGGCGCCACCGTCGGTGCGAGGTCCCCGTCGTGCCCGACCGGATGAGCTCGAGCCGGGGCTTGGGCCCGTCAGAGCGGCCGGTCTGCGGCTTGCGGCGACCCGCCCGCCACGGGTCGGGCCAGATCGCGCCGGGTCCGTCGTAGTCCTGCTCCACGGCCGCGTGCAGGGTCCAGCTCGGGTCGTAGAGGTGCGCGCGACCGAGCGCACAGAGGTCGGCGCGGCCGGCCATGAGGATCGAGTTCACATCGTCGTACGACGAGATCACGCCCACCGCGATGGTCGGGATACCCAGCCGGTTGCGGATCGCGTCGGCGTACGGCGTCTGGTAGCTGCGGCCGAACGCCGGCCGCTCGCGCTTGGTCACCTGCCCGGTGGAGACGTCGATCGCTGCTGCGCCCGCCGTCGCGAAAGCAGCGGCCACGGCCAGTGCGTCCTCCAGCGTCTGGCCGTCCTCGACCCAGTCGGTCGCGGAGATGCGCACGGTCATCGGCTTGGTGGAGGGCCACACCTCACGCATCGCCTGCCACACCTCGAGCGGGAAGCGCAGGCGTCCGGCGACGTCGCCGCCGTACTCGTCCGTGCGGCGGTTGGTCACGGGCGAGAGGAAGCCCGACAGCAGGTAGCCGTGCGCGCAGTGCAGCTCGAGCAGGTCGAAGTCCGCTTCGGCCGCGCGCCGGGCGGAGGCGACGAACTCGTCGCGGATCTCGTCGAGTCCTGTTCGGTCGAGCTCGAGAGGTGTCTGGTTCTGCGGCGAGTAGGGGACCGACGAGGCGGCCACGACGTCCCAGTTGCCTGTCGGTAGCGGCTCGTCGATGCCCTCCCACATCACTTTCGTCGAGCCCTTCGCGCCGGAGTGGCCGAGCTGGCAGCCGATGGCAGCCGAGGTGTTCGCGTGCACGAAGTCGACCGCGCGCTTCCAGCCGTCGCGCTGCTCGTCGGTCCACAGGCCGCCGCAGCCGGGACTGATGCGTCCCACCGCTGACGGGCAGATCATCTCGGTCATCACGAGCCCCGCGCCGCCGAGCGCCTTGCCGCCGAGGTGGACGAGGTGGAACTCCGTCGGGACGCCGTCCTCGGCGACGTACATGTCCATCGGGGAGACGATCACCCGGTTGTTGAGCGTGAGACCGGGCCCGTGCAGCGCGCGGAGCGTGAGCGGCTGGAACATCGGCGGGGTGTCGGGGTGGCCCCCGCAGTCGACTGCGAACCAGGCCTCGCAGCGGTCCACGAACTCCGGATCGCGGACGCGCAGGTTGTCGTAGGTGACACGTCGCGAGCGGGTCATGGCGTTGAAGGCGAACTGGGTCGGCTCCTGGTGGACGTACTGTGCGAGGTTCTCGAACCACTCGAGGCTGGCCTGCGCCGCCCGCTGGGTGGAGAGCACGATCGCCTTCCGCTCCTCCTCGTACGTCGCGAGCGCCGCCTCGATGGTCGGCTCCTCGTGCAGGCACGCGGCGAGGGCCAGTGCGTCCTCCATCGCGAGCTTGGTGCCGGAGCCGATCGAGAAGTGGGCGGTGTGGGCGGCGTCCCCGAGGATCACGACGCCCGCCTTGCCGGCCTCGGCGTGGATCCAGCGTTCGTTGCGCACGGTCGTGAACGAGATCCAGCGCGAGTTGTTGGCCATCACGGCGTGTCCATCGAGCACGTCGGCGAAGAGCTCGCGGATCAGGGCGATCGACTTCTCGTCGGACTCACCGGGCGACCACTCCCGGTCGGCGAAGTCAGCGAAGCCCGCACGCCGCCAGACCTCGCTCGTCATCTCCACGATGAACGTCGACCCGGTCGCGTCGAACGGGTAGCCATGGATCTGCATCACGCCGTACGGCGTCTGGCGGATGTAGAACTTGAACGCGTCGAAGACCCGGTCGGTGCCCAGCCAGATGTAGCGGCAGTCGCGCACGTCGAGGCTCGGCCGGAAGGTGTCGGCGTACCGGCGGCGAGTGCCGGAGTTCAGGCCGTCGGCGGCCACGACCAGGTCGTGCGTCGACCTGAGCTCGTCGATGTCGGGCGCCTCGGTTCGGAAGTGCAGCGTCACGTCGAGCTCACGGCAGCGCTCCTGGAGCAGCTCCAGGAGCCGGCGGCGGCTCATCGCGGCGAACCCATGGCCGCCGCTGGTGATGACCTCTGCCTTGACGTGGACGTCGATGTCGTCCCAGATCGCGAACTCGCGCTGCATCTGCGCGAAGACCACCGGGTCGGCGTGCTCGATGCCGCCGAGCGTCTCGTCGCTGAACACCACGCCGAACCCGAAGGTGTCGTCCGCGGCGTTCCGCTCCCAGACCGTGATCTCGTGCTGTCCGGTGGACGCAGCCAGCTGTTGAGCGAGGGCCGAGAAGTAGAGACCGCCGGGTCCGCCTCCGATCACCGCGATCCGCATCTGCCCTCCGACCTGACTGGATAGGCCCTGACTCATGGTCGTTCAGGCGGGCGGTTCACGACCACGTCGTCGGGGGAGTGTCCCCAAACATTGCGTCTTCTTGACGAGCGTTGTCAAGGCGCAATACGGTCACCGGTATGGCCGGCGGAGTGAGCGGATCCTCGCCTGACCGAGCCGCAGGCTCCGCCGTCGACCCGGATGTCGAGCCCGTGGCGGCGTTCGGGCTGACCGCCGCGCAGGCGCAGTACGCCGCGTGGGTGCGGTCGGTGGCGGTCGGCCTCGAGGGCATCGAGCCCGTGCACGGGGCGGTCAACCGGCCCCTGGTCGAAGCCTTGGGCCGGGCCGGGCTCCTGCGCGGGCTCTTCGGGGGAGCGCCTGAGGAGGCTCCTCGCGAGGCGGCCGCCATGCAGCTGTGCCTGCTCCGCGAGATGCTCGCCACGACCAACACCGAGGCGGAGACCGCCCTCGCCCTCCAGGGGCTCGGGGCCTATCCGATCCTCCAGTCCGGGAACGCCGTCACCCGTGCCCGTTGGATCCCCGGTGTCGCGAGCGGTGACGTCGTCCCGGCGTTCGCCCTGTCCGAGCCCGACGCGGGCTCGGACGCCGGCGCGCTCTCGCTCGAGGCGCGGCGCGACGGTGACGGCTGGACGCTGCACGGCACCAAGACCTGGATCTCCAACGCGCCCGATGCCGACGTCTACGCCGTGTTCGCCCGCACCACCGCGGGCACCGGCGCCCGCGGCGTCTCGGCGTTCGCGGTTGCGGGCGATGCTCCTGGCCTGACGGGTGAGCGTCTCGACATGGTCGCCCCCCATGCGCTCGGCACGCTCCACTTCGACGGCGTCCGCGTTTCGACGGACGATCTGCTGGGCGAGGTCGACCGGGGCTTCGGAGTCGCGATGCGGACGCTGGACCTGTTCCGCCCCAGCGTCGGCGCCTTCGCCGTCGGCATGGGTCAGGCCGCCCTCGACGCCAGCCTGGCCTGGGCCAGGGAACGCGAGCTCTTCGGCGGGAAGCTGATCGACCTGCAGGCGACCCAGCACACGCTGGCCGAGATGGCGACGCGGATCGAGGCCGGCCGCCTTCTGGTGCGCCGGGCGGCCGCGGCGTACGACGCTGGCGCGCCGTCGCACCAGATCACCACGACCGCCGCGCAGGCCAAGCTCTTCGCCACCGAGACCGCGCAGTGGGTGGTCGACCAGGCCGTCCAGCTGCACGGTGCACGCGGGCTGCAGCGCGGTCACCTGCTCGAGCGGCTCTATCGTGAGGTGCGGGCGCCGCGGATCTACGAGGGCGCCTCCGAGGTGCAGCGGTCGATCATCGCCCGCGGACTCATGAAAGGGATGGAGTGAATACCCGACGCTTCTCCGTCGAACCACGCTGCTGGGACCCCCAGGAATGAGCCGCTACCGGGCGAGCGCGGGGATCACGGAGGACTGGCAGCACTTCGACTTCTCGGTGACCGACGGCGTCGCGACGGTCACCCTGAACCGCCCCGAGAAGATGAACCCGCTGACCTTCGAGTCGTACGCCGACCTCCGCGACCTGCTCGCCGAGCTCCCGCACCGTGGCGACACCCGGGTGCTGGTGATCCGCGGCGCGGGCAAGGGCTTCTGCGGAGGCGGTGACGTGAACGAGATCATCGGCGAGCTGATCCAGATGGACGCCGCGGGTCTGATGGGGTTCACCAAGATGACCGGCGACGTCATCCGGGCGATGCGCGAGTGTCCGATCCCGATCATCGCCGGGATCCAGGGCATCGCCGCCGGCGCCGGGAGCGTGGTCGCGATCGCGGCCGACTTCCGCATCTGCACGCCCCAGGCGAGGTTCGCGTTCCTGTTCACCAAGGTCGGGCTGTCCGGCGGTGACATGGGGGCGGCGTACCTCCTGCCGCGCCTGGTGGGCTACGGCCGCGCCACCGAGCTGCTGATGCTCGGGGACACGATCGACGCCGAGACCGCCGACCGCTACGGCCTGGTCACCCAGCTCACCGACGATCTCGACGGTGCGTGTGCGACCCTCGCACGACGGCTCGCGGACGGGCCTACGCTCGGGCTGCAGCAGACGAAGTCCCTGATCACGCGCGAGCTGGACATGGCGATCGGGCCGGCCATGGAGCTCGACGCCATGACCCAGGCGCTGCTGATGACCACCCACGACCACGCGGAGTTCCACTCCGCCTTCAACGCCAAGCGTCCCCCCGAATGGACCGGCCGATGACGCGGGACCTCGGAGCCGGGATGAGTTGGCCGCGATGTGGGCCGGGATGAGTGGGATCGCCCTGGTGACGGGTGCCTCGAAGGGCATCGGCGCCGCGTGTGCGCTCGCCCTGTCGAAGGCCGGTCACCGGGTTGCTCTCGTCTCCCGCGACGAGGAGGCGTTGCAGGCGGTGGCGGGCACGCTGCCCGGCGAGTCCCTCGTCGTGCCCGCGGACATGCTCGACCCGGCTGCCATCGACGCCGCCTTTGCCCGCGTCGAGGAGGAGTGGGGGCCCGTCGAGGTCCTGGTCGTGAGCGCCGGAGCAGCGATGTCGGCGCCGCTGGTGCGGACGAGCGACGAGGACTGGCAGCGGATGCTCGACCTCAACCTGACCGCGCCGTTCCGTTGCCTCCGGAGGGCCCTTCCCTCGATGACCGCGGCCGGAGCTGGACGGGTCGTGGTGATCGCGTCGATCGCGGGAAAGGCCGGCTCTGCGCGGGTCGCGGCGTACACCGCGAGCAAGCACGGCGTGCTCGGACTCGTTCGCGCGGCGGCATCCGAGGTCGCCAGGAGCGGCGTGACCGTGAACGCCGTCTGTCCCGGGTACGTCGACACCCCCATGACCGACCAGTCCGTCGCGAGCATCGCCACCGGTACCGGCCGTTCTCCGGACCAGGCCCGGGAGATCCTGGCCAACATGCAGCCCATCGGCCGGCTGGTGACGGTCGACGAGGTAGCGGCGACCGTGATGCTGTGTGTCGACAACGCCGCCATCAACGGCCAGGGCATCAACGTCGACGGTGGGAGCGTGCAGAGCTGATGGCCGATCTGGTCCGCGTCAACCCGCCGTCCCTGGCGAAGCCCTCCGGCTTCTCCCACGCCGTCGTCGCCCGTGGCACGACGATCCACCTCGCCGGGCAGACCGGGATGGATGCCGACGGCGCCATCGTCCCGGGTGGCGTGGTCGCGCAGTTCGAGCGGGCGCTGGCCAACGTGCTCACGGCCCTGCGTGAGGCCGGCGGCTCCCCCGACGGCCTCGCGGCGCTGACGGTCTACATCGTCGACATGGACGACTACCGCGCCCACGCGCGCGACATCGGTGCGGTCTGGAAACGACTGGTCGGCACCGACTACCCGGCCATGGCCGGCGTCGGAGTGCCGCGGCTCTGGGACGCCGACGCGCTGGTGGAGATCCAGGGGTTCGCTGTTCTGTAGTCGGCGCACCAGCGGCGGCGCCCTCCTCAAGCCTCCAATCGTGCGTACGCGTGCTTCGCTGCCGGTTCACGGAGGGCTCTGTCGAGCCTGGCGAACAGTTCCCCGGCGTGCACGCCGGGCCAGCCGGCTGGGAGCAGCTCGAGCGGGATGCCGGGGTCGAGGTAGGGCAGACGCCGCCAGGCGGTCAGCATCGGGACGTAGGCCGTGAATGCCCGGGCCGGGTCCGGGGAGCTCGGCCGGGTCAAGGAGCTGTGGTCGGCGACGAACTCGTCGTACAGCGCGGCGATCGCCGGCAGGTCCCACCACTCGCCGACGCGTAGGTCGGCCGGGCCGGAGCCGAGGTAGGCGCCGCGGAACAGCTCGGTGTACGACGTGAGCTCGGCGCGGTCGAGCGCGGCCAGCGTCTCGTCGTACGCCGTGCCGGGCGCGATCCAGACGCCGGGGGCCGCCGTACCGAACCCCAGCCGGGTGAGCAGCGACCGCAGCTCGTGCCGCTTGCCGCGCTCGGCCTCGGGGACCGAGAAGACCACCACCAGCCACCCGTCACCGACCGATGCCCGGGGCCGCGACCAGATGCGCGCGTCCCCCTCGCGAAGCACCGCTACCGCGGACGCCGACAACCGGTAGCCCGCCTGACCGTCGGCCTTCGCCGGCTCCAGCACTCCGCGCTTCTTCAGCCGCGACACCGACGACCGGGTCGCGGACGCGTCGACGTCGAGGTCCGTCATCAGCGCGATCAGGGAGCGCACGGACAACCAGTTCGCCCCCTCGCGCGCATACAGCCCGAACAGCGACAGGATCAGATGACGCGGGGAGTGGTCAGCCATCAGCGGCAGCCGCAGGGGCGTCGGCGGGCTCGACCGACGGCCGATCGCGGAGCCGGAAGCGCTGCAGCTTCCCGGTCGCCGTCTTGGGCAGCTCGGCCACGAACTCGATCTCACGCGGGCACTTGTAGGGCGCGATCTCGGCCTTGACGAAGTCCTTCAGGTCCTCGCTGGTCACCTCGCCTGCGCTCACGACGTACGCCTTCACGATGTGACCCCGCGCCTCGTCGGGGATGCCGACCACGGCGCACTCCGCGACCAGCGCATGCTTGAGCAGCGCCTCCTCGACCTCCGGCGCCGCGATGTTGTAGCCCGCGCTGATGATCATGTCGTCGCTGCGCGCCTGGTACCAGAAGTAGTCATCCTCGTCGCGCGAGAACGTGTCTCCGGTGAGGTTCCAGCCATCGTGCACGTACGCCGCCTGGCGGGGGTCGTCGAGGTAGCGACACCCGGTGGGGCCCTTGACGGCGAGCCGGCCCGGCTGGCCCGGAGGCAGCTCGGTGCCGTCGGGGCCGAGGATCGTCGCGGCGTACCCCGGCACGGCGCGCCCGGTCGAACCGGGACGGATGTCGGCTCCTGAGGCGGAGATGAAGATGTGGAGCATCTCGGTGGCGCCGATGCCGTCGATGATCTCGACGCCCGTCGCCTCGCGGAACGCCTCCCACGTCGCTCTCGGCAGGTGCTCGCCCGCCGACACCGCCTTCGTCAGCGACGAGACGGTCTTCCCCGCCGCGAGCATCGCCTTGTAGGCCGTCGGTGCAGTGAAGCAGATCGTCACGCCGTGCTCCTCGATCAGG
>CAVYCK010000025.1:0-33822 GCA_963767095.1 uncultured Actinomycetota bacterium
CGAGGCAGTAGCGGTCAACACCTCCTGGAGACGACCCCTAGCTAGTGGAGCAGTGACTTCGCCGCCACCATGACCAGGCCCAGCGCTGCGGCACCGAGCGCCTCCATCCAGGAGGCGACGTTCCCGCGACCGGCCCGCCTGGCGCCGATGAACCCGACGGTGGCGAGCAGCACGACGGTGGAGTAGAGGGCGATGCGCTCGGCTTCGAACGCGTCGAGACCCGTGGCCGAGGCGACGAGGAAGACGCCCATGGCCGGCACGCCGCCGGCCAGCACGGTGAGCTCGCTGCGTGCGCCGTCGACGAGCCGGGAGCCCAGGTGTCGGTCGTCGCCACGGAACTGCGCCTCCCAGGTCACCACGTAGACGTGCGTCATCCAGTAGGTGCCCAGCACGATCGTCCACGCGCCCACGACGTGCGCCACGGACGCGCCATGACCGCCCACCGTCACCAGGACGGCGGCAGTGACGATGGCGCCGTAGAGCAGGCCACCGGAGTGGGCGAGGTCGAAGGGGCCGATGTGCGGTGCCGGGCCGTGCTCTGGGTCCACGACGGACACGCTAGTGCTCGTCTCCTAGCGACAGGGCGGCCCGGGCTCGGTCAGGTGGTCTCCGAGGCAGCGGCGGCGAAGAACGTCAGCGCCGTCTTCGTCTTGGTCTGCTGGTCGCCGGAGAGGTTCAGGCCCAGACCGTCGAGGTAGACGCGGAGCTCGTTGGCGACCTCGAAGGCCTCCGCGGGCGCGGCCTTGGTCGAGAGCTCGAGGATGCGCGAGCCGTCGGGGTAGAACCAGAGCTCGGCGACGAGCTTGTGGGCGCGGTCGGGGGTCGAGAACTTGAGCTTCAGCAGGGTGATGGGCCCGAGCACCGTCAGGTCGTCGAGCTCGAGGTCCGCCGGGGCGTGGGCGGTGTAGAACGCCCGCTGCTCCTTGGAGAACAGCTTGCGGATGGGCCTGTCGCCTGCGGCGACGCGCTTGACGCTCTTGGGTCCGAGGGTGCGCTTGAGCGTGGCGGAGCAGACGAACCCGCCGGGCATCGCGTCGACCTCGACCCCGAGGTTCTCGGAGTCGCGCTCCTCCCCGAGATCCGAGGGCACCACCGGTCGAAGCTTGACGACGGAGTCGTCGCCGCGGCCCTGGATGCGCCGGGCCCGGACGACGAGCCCGGCGGCGTTCAGGCGAAGGTCCGGGGTGTCGAAGAAGAACACCTGCCGGATCTGGGCATCGAGCGGGTCCATGCCCAGGGCGCTCACCGCGGCGCGTCGGTCCGAGTCGGGGACAGTGAGCTTGAGCTCGACGCTGTCGACCTCGGTCAGCAGCTCGCTCAGCTCGGAGCGCTGCTGCTCGGACAGTCGACCCGGCAGCTCGTGGTCGGTGGTGGTCATCGTCGGCCTCTCTCTCAGGATGTGGTGGTGGGCTCTCGGAGGGGGTGATGGGCGGGTTCGAGCACGGAGGGGCGTCCCCGCGGAACGGCGACGGGAGTGCTCTCGGGCATGGAGTCGTGGTCGTGACTGTGCGCGTCGTACCAGTCGGCGTAGCGGTTCGCGCCGGGCCAGGCGGTGATGCCGTGGGCAACGACGGACAAGGCCACCGTGATGGTCACGACCGTGAGCATCAGCGGTGCCTCGGGCAGCCCGCTCTCCTCCGCGAGCAGAAGCACGAAGACGATCGAGGCGAGGCCCCGTGGCCCGAACCAGCCGAGGAACCCGACCGTGACGTGACGCATCCGCATCCCGAGCGTGGCGATCGCCACGGGCAGCATGCGCACGACGGTGAGGCTCAGGACGGCGTACGTCGCCACCCGCCAGTCCAGGTCGGTCAACGCCGGCCCGAGCAGCACCGCGCCGAACATCAGGAACGTCACGGCGTTCAACATCTCGCCTGACTGCTCGGCGAAAGCCGTCGTGTGCTCGGCGGCCGCGCCGGCGACCATGGCAAAGATGATGCCGGCGACGAACGCCGCGATGAACCCGCTGCCTCCGAGCGCGACGGCCAGGGTGTAGGCGAGCAGGGGCGTGGCCACGCCGTTGATCTGCTGCCACGGCATCGCCATCCACTCCTGGCGCCGGGCCTGGCGCAGCACCAGCCCCGCCAGGCCACCCGCGACGACCCCGGCGACGAGCCCGAACCCGATCTCCTCGGTGACCACGCGCAGCGGCTCGATGCCGCCGTCTCCCTCCTGCGCCTCCGCCAGCGTGAGGAAGATGAGCAGGAGCGGCACGCAGATGCCGTCGTTGAGACCGCTCTCGAGGTTCAGTCCCTGGCGGATGCGCGAGGGCAGGCGCTGGTTGCTCACCACCGGTTGCCCCAGCGCGGCGTCGGTCGGCGCGAGGATCGTCGCGAGTGCGGCCGCAGTCCAGAGCCCGAGGCTGGGGAACAGGAGCCAGGCACCCGCCGTGCCCGCCGCGATCGTGAGCGGCAGGCCGATGCCGAGGAGCCGGATCGGGACCTGGGCCTCCCGGCGCAGGGCACCGCGGTTGATGCGCACCGCGTCGGTGAACAGCATCAGGGTCAGGGTCGCCTCGGCCAGGTGGCGCAGGAAGCTGCTGGCAGCGCCCACGTCGACGAAGTCGAGCGCCCGGCTGCCCACGAGAAGTCCCATCGAGACGAACACCATCGCCTGCGAGACCGGCGAGCGCTGGGCGCGCGCGGACACCGCGCCGTACGCGAGCAAGAGGACGGCCACGACGGGCAGCGTCCACTCGCTCATGCGTCCCTCCGCCTGCTCGTAGGTGCCCACCATGCCGCGGGGACCGCCGTCCGGACCTCACCCTTGACGGATGACCACTCCCAGGACCGTTCTCAGCCCGCGATGAGGCTCAGGGCCCGCGCCCGCCGGACCGCGTCGTTGCGACGCGACACCCCGAGCTTGCGCAGGATGCTGCGGATGTGGGTTCGCACGGTGTTCACCGAGACGAACATCGTGGTGCCGATCTCCTCGGTGGTGAGCAGCTCGGCGAGGAGTCCGAGGACCTGCTGCTCCTTGGGCGTGAGCGGCTCGATGACCTGACCCTGGAGGGTCTCGGGGCCCGTCTCCTGGTCGGGCCACCATCCGGATCGCTCGGAGGTGTGATGCGGTGCCTCCATGCCCAGCCAGGCGTGCTGCTCCAGCAAGGCAGGGTCGGACACGAGAGCCTCATGCACCGGAGCCGGCGCATCCCGGAAGGGCCGCCGCAGGGCTTCCGGAGCCGCGAGCTCGAGAGCCTTGCGCAATGCCGTCCTGGCGCGGTGCCCCTCACCCCTGCGCAACGCGTGCGCGCTCTGGAGGACCAGCACGTCTACGCGTTCGGTGACTCCACCGGAGCCGTCCGGTCGGTTGAGGCGTTCGACGATGCCGTCCAGGCGGTCCCAGTCCGCGCACCGAAGCCGGGCGCGACCGCTGACGAGGACCGCGGCCCGAGCGTCCGGCTGGGTGAGCCGGGCGAGGATCTGGATCGCCCGGTCGGGCTGGTCCTGGTCGATCGCGGACTCGGCGGCCTCGCGGCGGAGCAGGTCGGAGAGCCACGCGGGGCCGTCGGCGAGGGCAGCCGCCTTCTCCTGGGCCACGGCCTCGGCATGGGTCAGGTCGCCGAGCATGCGCAGCAGGCGCGTGCGGACCATCGCCGACAGCCCGGTCGCCAGCGAGTCGCCGCCGTTCCAGCGCAGCGCGGCGTCGAGGTGCTGCTGACTGCCCGCGACGTCGTACCGCTCGGCGGCGACCCACGCCAGCGCGACCTCTGCGATGGGAGGCCGCGCCCACGGCGCGAGGCTCGCTTCGTCGGCCAGGCCGACTGATCGCTGGGCGAGGTCGCGGGCCCGCGTGAGACGGCCCTCCAGCGCCGCCGCCATCGCGAGCTGGGCAAGGGCGATGACCCGCAGCGGAGTGCAGGGAGCGTCCTCGGCCGCGGCGGCTGCCGAGACGAGGGTGTCGCCCGCGGTCGCGATGTCGCCGGCCCGGAGCTGGGCGACTCCGAGGCTCACGTGACCGAGGGCGGTGAGGACGCGGTGACCACGCACGTCGTGCCGGGGATGGGCGGCGAGCTGGTCGACGAGCCGGCGTGCCGATGCGACCGCATCGGTGTCGTCGCCGGCGCAGGCGCGGCCCGCCACGACGGCGGCGACCGCGAGGTCGAGACCCGGATCGATCTCCGCCTTCGAGCGCCCACGGGCCTCGCGCACCCGGGCGAGCTCGCGGTCGCATTCCCGCACGTCGCGACGAGAGAGTGCCAGAGCCGCCCTGGCCACCGCGGCGTGAGGTCCCGAGACGTCGTGAGGCAGCTCTCGCAGGGCCTGCACCACCCCGGTCGACTCGTCCCCGACGATCAGCTCGGCGACGGCCAGTCCGTCCACGGCGTACGCCGCCGCATCGGCCCACCATCCCGAGGCCGCCGCGTGTGTCACGGCCTCGCCGAGCATCCCCTCGTCGGCGTACCAGCGCGCCGCCTGGCGGCCCAGCCGCCTGGTCAGCCTCGGCGAGGCGAACGAGAGCTCGGCGCGCAGCAGGTCCTTGAGGAAGGGGTGGTAGCGGTACCAGCCGGGCTGACCGGTCACCGCCTCCACGAGCACGTTGGCGTTGGCGAGCCTGGCCAACCGGCGTCCTGCGGCGCGACCACCCAGCTGCTCGCAGAGACCGGGCCGCAACACGTCGACCACGCTGGTGCGCAGGAGGAGCTCGCGATCTGCCGGAGACAGCGTCTGCAGCACCTCCGACATCAGGTACTCCGCGATGTTGCCGGAGTCTCCCGCCAGCTCGTCGACGGCAGCGTCTGGATCCTCGGCGTCGGCGAGGTGCAGGGCGGCGAAGCGCAACCCGACCGCCCACCCTCGGGTGTGGGCGACCAGCGTCGTCACCGACTCCGGGCGCAGCGTCGACCCCGACGTCTCGATCAACCTGGCGGCTTCGCGGTCGGTGAAGGCGAGATCTGCCGCCCTCAGCTCCGCCATGGCGTCGTCCAGCCGGAAGCGGTGAAGCGGGAGCACCGGGTCCACCCGCGTGAGGATGACCAGCCGGAGCCGGTGGCCGGTGTGGCCGAGGACCCAGGCGATGTCGTCGCCGAGGGCCGGGTCGGCGACCTCGAGCCCGTCCAGCACCAAGGTGACCTGCTCGGGCGCCTTCGTCAGGGCGGAACAGATCGCGGTGAGCATGGCGCGGTGTGTCGCATACCCGCCTCGCGGGGGGCTGGGAACCTGGACTCCGGTGGCCGAGAGGCACGCGCCCACCAAGGGCCAGAACGCGGACGCCCCCTGGTCGCCGTCCTCGAACGTGATCCAGCCGAGCCGGCCGGGGGTCGTGCGCCGCGTCGACCACGCGGCGGCCAGCGCGGTCTTGCCGCTCCCCGCAGGGGCGCCGATGAGGGTCAGGGGCAGGGCCGCCGCCTCGTCCAGGAGTCCGATCAGGCGTGGGCGGTCGACGTGGGACGCGGGCACTGCGGGAACGGCGAGGCGGACGTCGGTCGGTTCATCACGGCGGTCCGGCTTGGCGGGCATGGGTCCCACCGTCGTGCTCCGCCAACCCCCTGGCATCACCCGGGACGGGTACTTCCCCACCCTTTGGGGTGGGGACAGCCAGGTGCTGGTCCGACGCGGAGGTCCGGAGCACCGCGACCAGCCCCGCCGCGCCCAGCGCGACCACGAACAGGGGGACGCCGATGACGGCACCTGCTCGATGCAGGACGCTGCCCACCAGGGGCGCCGTGCCGCCGATGAGCGCCGTCGCCAAGCCAGCACTCAACGCGATCCCGGTGGCGCGGAGGGAGACGGGCAGCCGCTCCGCGAGGTAGGCACCGACCACGAGGGTGCCCAGGGCCGCGCCGAGCACGACGTCGGCCAGGAGCAGCAGCGCCGTGGAGCCGTTGGTGGCTGCCGCGAAGAGGGGCAGGGGAAGCAGGCACAGGGTCGCGGTCCCGGCCACGAGGACCCGGCGCCGGCCGACCCGGTCCGAGAGCGCTCCCAGCGCGGGAGCGGCAGCCGCCGCGGCCAGGAGCCCGACCGCTGCGCACCCCAGCGCCGTCGACAGCTCGTGCGAGCCCGCGTCGGCCAGGTACGCCGGCAGGAAGACGAACCACATGTTGAAGGCACCGGAGAGGAGGCCGACCAGGACGAACCCGGCACGGATCGCCGGTCCGTGGTCCGAGATCAGCTCCCGTATTGGATGTGGCCGTCGAGTGGCGGCCGCGAAGGCGGGAGTCTCGTCCAGGCGACGGCGCAGGTAGAGGCCGACCAGGCCGAGGGGCAGGGCGAACAGGAACGGCAGCCGCCAGCCCCAGCTCGTCAGCGCGGCGTCGGAGAGGACGGCCGACACCAGGCCCGCAGCCGCGATGCCCGCGGCCACCCCGAGCCCGATGGTGGCCGTGTGCCAGCCCGCGAGTCGTCCCCATTGGCTGCGGGTCCCCGACTCGAGGAGGAACGTGATCGACGGACTGATCTGGCCACCGGACGCGAAGCCCTGCACGAGCCTGAGCAGCACCAGGGCGACGGGTGCCGCCACTCCGAGCGTCGACCACGAGGGGAGCAGGCCGATGGCGGCGGTGGCGCCGCTCATCAGCAGCACCATCGCGGCGAGCGCGCCCCGTCGCCCGGACCGGTCGGCCCGGAGCCCGACGACGACAGCGCCGACCGGACGGGCCAGGAACGAGGTCGCGAACACCGCGAAGACCGCGACCAGCCCGCCGCTGCCGGTCCCGGGTGGAAGCAGGACGTCGACGAGGACGGCGGCCATCGCGCCGTACACGGCGAAGTCGTACCACTCGATCGCGTTGGCCGCGCAGCTGGTGATCAGCACCCGGGGCGAGATGGTCGCGGCCATGCCCCTCCCTCGTCGGGCTACGTGATCCGATCGACCGGGACTCCTCGGTGTTCGAGCTGTCGCAGCAGAGAGACCAGGTCGGAGATGTCGTCCGAGCCCGTGAACAGCACAGTATGGCGAGGCCGAAGTTCTATGTCGAGATCGACGAAGCGCTCGGACAGGTCAGGGCCGAGGAGTCCCTTGACCGTCAGCCTGACCGTGTCGACGGCGTCGACCGAGCCGCTCACCGTGCCGGGTCATCCTGGACGCGGCGTACCTCGACGAGCTCCAGGCCGAGGGACTGCACGCGGGTGAGGACTCCGTAGAGCGCGGCCTGGTCGGGCAGCACGCCGGACAGGACGGTCTCGGCCGGGACCTCCTTCGCGGCGAGGTGCTCGAAGTCCTCCATCGCCTCGGGCGGGAGCGACCCGCGCAGATGAATCTCGAAGCCTTGCTGTCCCATGACGACCCTCGATCCTTGCCGGGATCCTCGCTGGGATCCTTGCTGGCCAGCCTGCCGCAGGACGCCGGCTGCCGGGGCACCCGAAATGGGTAAGGTGATGGACTCGGCGTTCAGATAGCGGCGCGCCGCGTCAGTTCTGGCCGCGTCAGGGCCGGCAACGTCGAGCGGCAGCGTCGAGCGGCAGGGGAGGGCTGTGGACACGGCACGTGCGCGACCAGGCGCCGCCGGAGCACCGGGCGCGCGCGGGCTGCTCGCGAGCAAGCTCGCCCGGCCCCGGGTGCCGCTGACCTACGTCGTCCGTCCGCAGGTCGATCGCCTGCTCGAGGAGGGAGCCCGACGGCCGCTGACGGTGGTCAGTGCCGGCGCCGGCTGGGGCAAGACCCTGGCCACCGCCCACTGGGCGTCCGTGACCGACGTGGGTCAGGTGGCGTGGATCTCGCTCACCGAGAGCGACAACGAGCCGCGCGCGTTCTGGGCGTACGTCGTCGCCGCGCTGGCCGGCACGGGCGTGGTGCCCGCCGATCACCCGCTGGCCCAGCTCGTGCCCGGCCTCGGTGACGAGAACGAGTTCATGAGCCGGCTGATGGCCGAGCTGGCCACGCTCCCGACGACGGTGGTGCTGGTCCTCGACGACTTCCACGTGATTCACGAGTCCGCTGTGCACCTGCGGCTCACCGAGCTGCTGGCGTACCACGTCGAGCAGCTGCGGCTGGTCCTGCTCACCCGGTCGGACCCCGCGCTGCCACTGCACCGGCTGCGCCTGAACGACCAGCTGGGTGAGCTGCGCTCGCGCGACCTTGCGTTCGGCGCTGCCGACGCGACGTACCTGTTCAGGTCGCAAGGCCTCGACGTCGACGCCGACGACGCAGCGCTGCTGGTCGAGCGCACGGAGGGCTGGCCCGCCGGGCTCCGGTTGGCCGCGCTGCACCTCGGTCGCGAGGGCGGCCAGGCGGCCGCCAGCTTCGCGGGGGACGACCAGTCCGTCACCGGCTACCTCGCGGAGGAGGTGCTCGCCAGCCAGGCGCCCGAGCTTCGGGAGTTCCTGCTCAGGACGTCGGTCGCGGAGCGACTCACGAGCGACCTGGCCCGCCAGCTCACCGGTCAGCAGCGAGCCCAGCACCAGCTCGAGACCCTGGAGGCCTCCAACGCGTTCGTCGTCAGCCTCGGGCCCGGCCGGGAGTGGTTCCGCTACCACGGCCTGCTCCGCGAGATGCTGCAGCACCGGCTGCGAGTCGACTCGCCGGAGCTGGTGCCCGAGCTGCACCGGACCGCGGCGAGATGGTTCGCCGGCCATGGCCAGGTCATCGAGGCTTTGGGCCACGCCGCCGACGCGGAGGACTGGCAGCTCGTGGGGCGCCTGTTCGTCGAGCAGGGCTTCCCGCACGTGGTGACGGCCGAGCGCACGGCGCTCCACAACGCGCTGTCGAGAATCCCCGCCGAGCTGCTCGGCGAGAGCGTCGACCTGGCCGCGTGCGGCGCAGCCCGCATGTTCTACGAGCGACGCTGGCCCGAGCTCGAGCACCTGCTCAGCATCGCGTGGGCTCGCTTGGAAGCCGGGCCTCCTCAGGTCCGGACGAGGGAGGGCCTCCTGCTGTTCGCCGCGACGATGGCGCGCATCCAGGGCGACGCCGAAGCCGCGGCGGCCCACTCGGCCGAGACGTTGCAGCTGCTGTCGCGCTCGGGCGTGGAGGACCCGACCGCGACCGCCTACCGCGCCATCGCCCAGAACAACCTCGGGTCGGCCGAGCTGTGGGTCGGGCGGGTGACCGCTGCACAGGAGTCACTGCAGGCCGCTCTCGCGATCACCCGGGAGAGCCGGATCGAGGTGTCGGAGATCAACGCGCTCTCGCACCTGGCGCTCGCGGCCGTGCTGAGCGGGCGGGTCAGCGACGCTGTCGCGCCTGCGGAGGAGGCGGGGGCGCTCGTCGAGCGTCGCGGCTGGGCGCCGCTGCCCCAGTCGGCGACGTCCCACCTCGCCCTCGCGCTGGTGGCCCTCCAGCGCCACGAGGTAGGGACCGCCCAGGAGCAGGTCGTCCGGGCGCGCGAGGCCGCCCACCACGAGCGCAGCCCCCGGATCGCCGTCGAGGTGGCGCAGGTGCGGCTGGACCTCGACCTGGGCCGGCTCGACGCCGCCTCGGCGCAGCTCGCCTCGCTGACCCTCGCGTGCTCGGACTGGCGGCCCCCTCCCACTCTCGCGCGCTGGTGGGCCGTCACGCGGGCCGAGCTCTGCCTGGCGACCGGTGACGCACAGGGCGCCGTGCAGGCCCTGGGGACGTCGCCGGATCGCGAGGCGCCGTACGCCGACGAGCAGCTGGTCCTCGCCCGCGCCCTGCTCGCCCTGGGGGATCCCGGCCGCGCCGAGACGGTGCTGGCGCCGTTGCGCGAGTCGGGTGCGGAGGCACATCTGGTCGAGGCGTGGCTGCTGACCGCCCTCGCCGCGGACTCGGCACGCGAGGACAACCGGGCGTTGAGCGCGCTCGGTCGAGCGCTGCACGCCGCCGCGCCGGGCCGGATCAGGCGACCGTTCGTGGTGCACCGCGAACGCGTGGCCAGGCTCCGGGAGCAGCTGCTCGACATCGACCCGACCGCGGCGGCCCTGGCCCAGGACCTGCTCGGTCCCCTCGATCCGCGAACGCCGGACGCCGGGCCTCCCGCCGGCCTCGCCGAGGAGCTCACCGACCGTGAGCTCGTCGTGCTGAGGTACCTCGCCACGATGAGAACCAACGACGAGATCGCCGCCGACCTCTACGTCTCGGTGAACACCGTGAAAGCCCACCTCAAGCGCGCCTTCCGCAAGCTCGGCGTCGACAGCCGCCGGGAGGCAGTGCGTCGTGCCCGCGACCTCGGCCTGATCGGTGACGCCGAGCTGTCGGACGAGCAACGGACCGTCTGAACGCCGCGCCAGTCCCGTGCGCCGCCGCGCCGCTGGGTGAGGGGCGCGCCAGCCGCCCGGCCGCTGGGAGAGGACCGCCGCCGGTTCACACAGCCCCCGAGAGGTTTCGTGACAGGCACTCCAGCCCGCCTCGAACCCCCGGGAGGCGCGCCAGCCCGCCCGCCGCTGGTTGAGGAGGGCCGCCAGGCCCGTGTCGAAACAGCCCCCGGAGGTTTCGAGACAGGACTTCGTCCTTCCTCAACCACCGGGAGGTGTGCACGTGCCGGTGGTTGAGGAGGCGCGCTAGCGCCGTCCAAGCCACCTTGACGCCGCCTCCTCAACCACGGAACCCCCCGCTGGTTGAGGAAGGACGAGTCCTGCTCGAAACCCGCCGAGGTTTCGAGACCGCGCTGGTGCGCCTCCTCAACCAGCTCCGGCACGGGGTGCACGTCCTGGACGGAGAGGTGGGCGCCTTCGAGGATGCCCACCAGGTCGGTCAGGTCGCGGTCCTTGACGTCACGCACGCGGAGGACCGAGCACGCCTCGATGCTGGTGATCGGTTGGCCGCCGACCAGGGCGGCCCGCAGCACCGGCCCGAGGCGCCCGCGGACGACGACCTCGTAGGCGACGCCGTCCGACGGTGCTGGGCACGGGCCAGCCATCAGGCCTCCGGCCCACCTGCGGGATCGGGAGGAGCTGGAGCCGGCTCCTGGAGTGAGGTGACCCGTCGGATCTCGACCAGCTCGAGCCCATAGGCGCGCAGCCGTTGCAAGAACCCGTGCAGCGCCGCCTGGTCGGCGAAGGAGCCCAGCATCATGGTCCGGGTCTCCTGCTCGGTGATCGTCACGTCCCCGAGCTCGGCCAGGACCTCCTCGGCGACCTGGCCGGCGATGCGGACCTCGTAGGTCGTGGTCACCCAACGTCCTTCCGCTGTAGGGGTCGGGCGTCCCACCGTGCTCCCCCCACTTCCCCTTCGCCTCATCCGCGGGGGATGGTCTGCCCGTCGGTGGCTCGCGCCATGGTGGAGATCCACTGCTGCCGATGTCCGGGCACCGGCCAGGCCGACCCCGCGACGACAGGAGTAGCGACCATGGGACTGCGCGACAGGCGTCAGGAACGACGCGAGGACCGCCAGGACGAACGCGCGACCTTCGGCCGCCGTGGCTCCGCCGACCGGTACCAGATGCGCCAACGACTCGTGTCGATCGGCGACGACTTCTGGATCGAGAACAGCGAGGGCGACCACGTCTACCGTGTCGACGGCAAGGCGCTGCGCCTGCGCGACACCCTCGAGCTCGAGGACGCCCACGGGACCCGGCTGTGCCGGATCCAGACCCGCGTTCTGCACATCCGCGACTCGATGGCGATCGAGGACGCTGACGAGAGCCAGCTGGCCCTCGTGCACAAGGCGCTGATCTCACCGCTTCGCGAGCGCTGGAAGGTCGACCTCCCCGATGACGTCGAGTGGTCGGTCCAGGGCAACATCGTCGACCACGAGTACACGATCGAGGCCGACGGACGGAAGATCGCCGAGATCTCCAAGAAGTGGTTCCGCGTTCGAGACACGTACGGCGTCGAGGTGGCGCCCGACACCAACGCGGCGCTCGTGCTCGCGGTCACCATCGCCGTCGACACCATGGCTCACCCGCACCGCTAGCAGCCCTCGCGCTCTCAGGCCTGCGCACAGAACTGCTCACAGGCGCCACACGAACCTCATCCGGAACGGAGGATGCGGCGCGGCTGCCCGAGCGCCAGGGTGGCCTCATCAGCGCCACCCTGCCCGCGACCGAGAGGACCGAGATGTCGCAAGAGCGCACGACCACGCCGACCGGCAGCGGCTACTCCGGGTGGGTGGGCTGGATCGCCTTCGCCGCCGCGATCATGCTGATGCTGGGCTGCCTGCACATCTTCCAAGGCCTCGTGGCCCTGTTCCGCGACGAGGTGTTCGTCGCCTCGGAGAACCTCGTCATCAACGTCGACTACACCACGTGGGGCGTCGTGCACATCCTCGGTGGGGCACTGCTCGTGTTCGCGGCGTTCGGTGTGTTCTCCGGCAAGGTCTGGGCGCGCACCGTCGGTGTGCTCCTCGCCCTCGGGTCCGCACTCGCCAACGTGGCGTTCCTCGGGGCCTACCCGTTCTGGAGCCTGATCATGGTCGCGCTCGACATCATCATCATCCTGGCGCTGACCGTGCACGGCTCGGAGATCAAGCCCGCCTGATCGACGAGGCAGGCCAGCCATCCCATCAACGAAAGCGAGTGGTCATGTCCTTCTGGGACGTCATGTGGTTCATCTTCGTCAGCTTCGCCTTCTTCGCCTACCTGATGATGCTGTTCCAGATCATCGGCGACCTCTTCCGCGACCGTGACCTCTCGGGCTGGGTCAAGGCGGTGTGGATGATCGCCCTGGTCTTCGTGCCGTTCCTCACCGCGCTGGTCTACATCATCGCCCGCGGCTCGGGCATGACCGAGCGCCAGGTGCGGCAGCTGCAGGACCAGCAGGCCCAGCAGGAGAGCTACATCCGGTCGGTGACGACGTCGTCGTCGTCGCCTACCGCGGAGATCGAGAAGGCCAAGTCCATGCTGGACGCCGGCACCATCGACAACGACGAGTACGAGGCGCTCAAGCGCAAGGCCCTGTCCTGAGCCGGTGATGTCCTGAGCCGGTGACGGCAGGCCCGAGGTGAGGCAGGGCATGCAGACTCACTACGACCACGTCGTCATCGGCGCGGGCGGGCTGGGGAGTGCGGCGGCGTACTGGCTGAGCCAGCTCGGTGCGGGGACGGTGCTGGTCCTCGAGCAGTACGAGCTGGGGCATTCCCTCGGAGCGTCGGAGGACCACTCGCGGATCATCCGTCACGCCTACCACTCACCGGACTACACGGCGCTGACCCCGGCGATGTACGACGCGTGGCGACACGTGGAGCGGCATGCGGGCCTGTCCTTGCTGACTCTCTCCGGCTGCCTCGACCTCGCGCTCGAGGGCACGGCGGGGGCCGACGAGGTGGACACCTATGCACACGCGATGTCGGTCGCGGGCCTGCCCTACGAGCGGCTGACCTCGTCGGAGATCGTCGCGCGCTGGCCGGAGTGGCGGCTGCCTCCTGAGGCGGTGGGGATGTTCCACGCCGAGGCGGGCATCCTCGACATCCGCCGGGCCACCGCCGCTCACACCGCGCTGGCCCTGGCCCACGGCGTGGAGCTCCCGGCCAACACCACGGTGCGCGCCCTGGAACCCCGAGCGGACGCCATCGTCGTGCACACCGACGACGCCACGATCCTGGCCGGCAGCGTCGTGCTGTGCACGGGCGCCTGGACCCAGCCCCTGCTGGCGACCGCGGGCGTCGACCTGCCGCTGGTCCTCAGCCAGGAGCAGATGACCTACTTCGCGACCCGCGAGCCGCACCGGTTCACACCCGACCGCTGGCCGGTGTGGATCTGGCACGGCGACGACTTCTTCTACGGGTTCCCGGTCTACGGGGAGGCCGCGGTGAAGGCCGCACGAGACCTTCGCGGCGAGTTCGTCACGCCGGAGACGCGGCACCGGCGACGAGATCCCGGCGAGGTGGAGCTGGTCGCCGACTTCCTCCGCCAGCGGCTCCCCAGCGCCGTCGGGCCGGAGCTGTACTCCCGGTCGTGTGTCTACGAGCTGCCGGGCGATCGCGGCTTCGTCCTGGACCACGCGCCCGGCGAGCCCCGCCTGCTGGTCACCGTAGGTGCGGGTCACGCGGCCAAGTTCGCGAGCCTGATCGGCAAGATCCTGGCCGAGCTGGCGACGACCGGACAGACCGGGCACCCGATCGAGCCGTTCCGCTTCGACCGCCCCGCCATCACCGATCCCGGTTTCGTGCCGACGTACCGGCTCAGCGGCGCAACGGCCTAGCTCGGCCTGCCGCGATCGACCGAGTCGAGCTCCGGCGCAGGAGCCTCAGTCGGGTAGGGCACCGGCCACGGTGTCCGCCACCCGCTCGATCTGGGCCGCCGTGATCGGCAGCGGCGGGCGGATCTTGAGGACGTCGGACCGAGGGCCGGTCGTGCCGATCAGCACGCCCTGCTCGCGGGCCCGGTCCTGCGCGGCGGCCACGAGGTCGGGCGACGTGCCGGCCAGGTCGACGCCGACCAGGAGGCCGCGACCGCGTACGTCGCGCACGGCGGCGCAGCCGGCGGTGGCCTCCTCCAGCCGACTCCGCAGCAGCCGGCCCATCGCGGCGGCGTGCGAGACCAGGTCGTCGTCCTCGATGACGTCGAGCACGGCCAGCGCCGCCACCGCCGCGACCGGGCTGCCCGCGAAGGTGCTGAAGACCTCCGCCTCGCCGCCGAGGGCCTCGACGTAGTCGCTGCGCGTGACGACCGCCGCGATGGGGTAGCCGTTGCCCATCGGCTTGCCGAGGGTCACCACGTCGGGCTCCAGGCCCGCGCCCACGAACGACCACAGGTGGTCGCCGGTCCGGCCGAAGCCGGCCTGCACCTCGTCGGCCACGACCAGTGCCCCCGCGGCGCGCGCCGCTGCTGCGACGGCGACGTGGTACGCCGCGCCCGGGACGAGGATGCCGTCGCTGGTGTAGAGCGGGTCCACGACGACCAGGGCCGGGTCGTGGCCGGCCCGCTGAAGCCTGCTGACCGCGTCGGTGAAGGACGTCGCGTCGGGCCGGGGGCCGCGCGGGGCGGCGTACGTCTCGACGTGCGGAGGTCGCCAGCCAGCCCGCCACTCCTCGGGCGACAGCGCTGCCGTGGCCGAGGTGACGCCGTGGTAGGCGAAGTCGGTCACCAGCGCGCCCGAGCGGCCGGTGGCGGCCTTCGCGAGGCGCCAGGCCAGGTCGACCGCCTCGCTGCCGGAGTTGACCAGCAGGACGGTGTCGAGCCCCGTCGGCATCGTGGCCACCAGGCGCTCGGCGAGCTCGATGGCGCGCGGGTGCAGGTAGCGCAGGTTGGTGCTGAGCAGCCGGGCCTGATCGGCGATCGCGCCGCTCACGCGCGGATGTGTGTGGCCGACGACGGGCACGTTGTTGTAGGCGTCGATGAAGGTCTCGCCGGCCGCGTCGGTCATCGTGGCGCCGCTGCCACTGACCAGGTGCAGGGGCTCGGCGTACGTCAGCGCCGCCAGCGCGGTGCCGAAGACAGCGGTTCGACGCTCCAGCAGCTCGGCAGTGCCGGGCGGCGGCGTCGGCCCCCCGAGCCTGCGGGTCACCTCGTGGGGGCCGAGCGCCTCGAACTGACGCAGCAGGCTGAGCGAGATCTCGTCCCAGGCCTGGATGTACGCCGCGTTGTCGGGGTGATCGGCCGCGCGCCAGTGCGAGATGCAGAGCGTCATGGCGGCGCGGACCGCGACGGTGTCGCCGAGAACGGCGAGCTCCTCGGGCTCCAGCGGTGTCACCGATCGATAGCCGTCGAGGAACGTGCGCAGGGTGCGGAACAGGTCCTCGCCCTGCAGGGTCGCGCTCAGCGACCCGAACACCGCTGCGATGTCGAAGACCAGCGTCGAGTGCGTGAGGTCGCCCAGGTCGAGAACCCCGGTGATGTCGCCGTTCTCGACGAGCAGGTTGTCCAGCGTGAGGTCGCCGTGCACGACCTGGGCGCGCAGGGCGGGCCAGGCCGGCGCGACCCGCTCCTCGAAGCTGTCGAAGGCGGCCTCCACCAGGCGGCGTACGGCCGGGTCGCCGATGTGGCGGGCGAGCTCACGGGTGCGGGTGCGCTCCTCGACGTGCCAGAGCAGCCGGCGCCCGGCCGCTGGGTGGAAGAAGCCGCGCAGGGCCCGGGCGGTGCGCGCGGTCACGGCGCCGTAGGCGGCGACGGTGCCGGGCTCGAGGTCCGACCCGATGAGGCCCGCCTGGCCCGGGAGCCGGTCGTAGGCGCGCAGGAAGTGGGCCGCACCGGTGCTCCGGGTGCTGGACGACGCGGTGTTCGCCGTCGCCGTTCTCGTTGACGGGGAGGGGAGTGCTGAGGGGCAACGTCGGATCCGCGGCGACGGCCCAGCGAGCGGCGGACTCCTCGAGGTCGATGTTGGTCGCCGACTCGGACTCGTTGGAGAGCTTGACCACCAGCTGTCGGTCGTCGTCGCCGAAGAGGACGACCTGGTCGCGCTCGCTGTTCAGGCCCGTGAGGACCCGCCCGCCGACGCCGTACGTCGCGCCGACGAGCCCGGCGATCGCCTCGTCGGAGAACCGTGGGGCCGCGCTGGTCAGCACCGCCTCGCCCAGCTCGGTCACTCCCCGCGCTCCAGGAGGACGTCGCGGCGGAAGGTCTCGAGCGGGCGGACGTTGCCCGAGAGCTCCTGCTCGCTGGTCACCCGCTCTGCATGTCCCTGCATCTGGTGACGATAGACGGTCGCGGGCGCACCGGACGGGTGGTGCCGCTCCCGTCGTCAGGCGTGACGAAGCGCCTGACCGTCGGCGACGCGGGCTTGGCGACGGTCGGCCGCCTGGCTATCCTGTTTCCAGCAGCTGACCGCCCCCACCCGTCTTCTGGTGACCGCGGTGCTGAAAAGCAGATGTTGCCCATCGGGTCCTCGGGTTGACCCGTTCTCGTTGCAGGTGTTTCAAACAGGAGCATTTGTCATGAGCGAGTTCGACGTTCTCGTCGAGCAGCTCCGTGCTGCCTGGGTCGACTCCCAGGACAGGCCGGACCTGCTCACCGCAACGGTCGAGGCGGAGGTCGAGGAGTTCAAGCTCCATCGAGCGACCATCGAGCAGGCCAAGGGCGTGCTGATGCAGCTGCTCTCGGTCGACGCCGACCAGGCGTTCGCGATCCTGAGCCGCTACTCCCAGACCCACAACGTCAAGCTGCGCGTCCTGGCCGAGCGGTTGACCTCGGCTGCGGCCGAGCGGGGTACGCCGTCGCGCGACGACCCGGCGGGGGAGCACGTCACCGGGCTGCTCGAACGCCTGGCGCAGCCCGACTGACGACCCGGCGACGCATCATTCGGCGGCGCATCGGGCACCAGGGCCTCATGGAGACGCTCGCCACCCGGGTGGTGGCGTCCTCCAGGTCCGGGCGTCCAGGCCCACGGGCGCCCGGGCCGCCCCCACCCCGCACGGACTGAACCCGAGCCAGCGGAGGCGTCTTTTACCCGCGGGGGCTAGCCAAGCGACTCGTCGGTGGCTAATGTCTAGACCAGTCGCTCCCGCTCTAGACACGGGCGGGCCTGGCCCTGGTGAAGAGGATCGGCATCATGCAGGTCACCGCCCGGAAGCTTCCCGCAGCGCCGTCGGACGACGAGCGTCGCAGACTCACCCAACAGGCGTTCGCGGACGCGACGTCGGCCCGGAGCAGGCGGCAGCGTAGAGCCGCCCACGAACGGGCCGTCATGGCAAACCTCGGGGTGGCTCGCAGCCTGGCCGCGCGCCATCGGGGGAAGGGCATCGACCAGGACGACCTGGAGCAGGTGGCCTACACGGCGCTGGTGCTCGCGGTCAGGCGCTTCGACCCGGAACGAGGCGACGACTTCCTCTCCTTCGCGGTGCCCACCATCGCCGGGGAGCTCAAGCGCCACTTCCGCGATCTCGGCTGGTTCGTGCGTCCCCCGCGCCGGCTGCAGGAGGTGCAGCTCGCCGTCCTCACGGCGCGAGCCACGCTGGCCGGCCAGCTGGGCCGCTCTCCCAAGTGCAGCGAGATCGCCCAGCACCTCGGCCTGCCGCTCCAGGACGTCGAGGAGGCGCTGGCCCTCGATGGTGCGTTCCGTCCCACGTCTCTCGACCTGCCTGTCGAGGACGGCGGCGGGGGCACCGCCCAGCCCGAGCGGCTCGTGCACCACGACGACCACAGACCCCTGGAGGCACGGCTGCTGGTGCAGCCCGCTCTCGCGCGGTTGCCCGAGCGTGACCGCCTCGTCGTGATGCTGCGGTTCTGGGAAGGCCTGACCCAGGCAGAGATCGGTGCGCGGATCGGCGTGACGCAGACCCAGGTCTCGCGCATCCTCGCGCGCGCCTGCGACGAGCTGCGCGGCACGGTCGGGCAGGTCATGGGCGACGCCCACGCCCCAGACGGCAGCAGCCAATCGGTGTCGACTCCCGCAGCAGCGCCCGCCGCGGCATCCTGACGACTCATCCCCCTTTCGCGCCGACTGAATTGCGCGCGAAAGGACCGACGCCTTACGCGCGAATAAGCGGCGGAATTGCGGTCGTCGTGATTTGTCAAGCGGGCCGCTGACAGTAGGGCACGCTATTCTCGACATTCACGGGCCGAACGCACGGTGCGTTCGGTCCGCGACACATCGGTCGAGTCCGGTGCAGGGCTCGGGACGCCAATATCCCTGGGTTGTCAGGGGTTCCGGCGGCGTACGCCACCTGGTATGTCACCTGTGCATGTTGCACAGGTGACAATTCATTTCCGTTCACCCTGCATATCTGACGCGACGTTTCTGGACATACCTCTTGCCTTTGCCGGCGCCCTCCTGTCATTCTCCAGCCCGCTTCTCTCGGGAATGAGCACCGTGCATTACCTTTTCGGTCGGGAGACTGCCATGGGTTTGAGTCGTCGGGTTCGCTTCCTCGTTCTCTCTGTGCTGGCGCTCACACTCACTCTGACGGTGATGCCGACGGTTGCCCCCGAGCAGGCGGCCGCCCAGGACCAGTCCGGTTTCCTGGCCTCGCCGCAGCTGCCCTCGCCCGATCTGATCGGCCAGGCCGACAGCGTCGACGGCATCGGGTTCGGCGACCCGACCGCCGAGGTGGAGGTGATCGACCCACCGACGCCCAACTCGTCGGGCGCGCGCGAAGCTCTCCTACTCGTTCGACATCCCCCGGGGACCCGGGATGTCCTCGGCCTCCACGCCCGCTTCAACCTGTCCTACAACTCCAGCAGCCCGAACGGCTGGGTCGGCAAGGGCTGGTCACTCGGCGTCGGCCAGGTCAACGTCGACACCACCTTCGGCGTGCCCCGCTTCTGTCCCAGCGCCGGGCCCGGCCCCGCCTGCGGCAACATCGAGAGCGAGGCCTACCGACCAGCAGGAGCGGGTGCTCGCGCTGATGGCGCGGGGACTGAGCAACGCCGCCATCGCGCGCGAGCTGCACATCCGGGAGAAGTCCGTGGTCCGCCACGTCTCCCACGTCTACGACGCCCTGGGTCTCGCGGAGACTCCCGACGCCCACCGTCGGGTCCAGGCCGTGGTCCAGCACCTCTGGTCGTGACTGGCTCAGCCTGGACTCGGTGGATCCAGGCTGTCAGCCCAGGGCGGCCAGCTTGCGCTCGAGGACGTCGCGTTCGCGCTCGTTGCCGCACCGTCTCGACGGCCTGACGGCCGCTGTTCTTCGGCCGATCCTGGGCAGACGGGCCACAGCTGGCCGGTCGCCTCCCGCCACGCCCGTACGTCACGGTCGTTCTCCTCAGGTCGAACGGCGGGTGGCCGAATCGACACGAGTCGCCACCTGAGCGGAACGTGTGTGGAGACCAGCCCGGTCGGACGAGCAGACGCTTGACCGTGCTTGCGCCGCCCCCGGGCTCAGGTGGCGGCGTCCGCCGCCCGCGGGACCTCGGCGTGCGGGCGGCTCTGCCAGAGCGCCCAGTCGGCGCTGACCTCGCCGGCGGCGCGCAACAGGTGGGGGAGGTGGTCGTCGAGCAGCGGTCGACGCTGGTCTCGGCAGCGTGCACGGTGACGTTCATGGCAGCCCGGACGCGACCGGCGCCGTCGCGCACCGGAACCGCGATCGAGCGGACCCCGGGGGCGAGCTCCTCGTCGGCCAGGGCCCAGCCCGCGGGCGCGCACCTGGGCGAGCTCGTCGCGCAGCTGCTCCAGGCTCCGTCCGATGTACGGCGGCAGGCCGGCCTGGCTCGGCTGGGCCAGCGTCGGCCTCGACCTGGTCGGGCGGCAGGGCGGCGAGCAGCACCTTCCCCTGGGAGGTCTGGGCTGCCGGGAAGCGGGTGCCGATCTCCACGCGCAGCGCGATGATCTTCGGCACCGAGACGCGGGCGACGTAGACGATGTCGGAGCCGTCGAGCTGGGCCATCGACGACGACTCGCCGGTGCGCGCCGACGAGCTCCTCGAGATGGGGCCGGGCGACTTCCCAGAGCCCCTGCGCGCCGACGTACGCCATCCCGAGAGCGAGCACGCGCGGCGTCAGGGCAAAGGCGCCGCCTTCGACGCGCACGTAGCCGAGCTCCTCCAGGGTCAGCAGCAGCCGCCGCGCGGTCGGCCGGGCGAGGTCGGCGGCCGCCGCGACCTCGGCGAGGGACATCGGGCCGGCCGCCGAGGGCGCGCACCACGTCGAGCCCGCGCGCGAGCGCCTCGACGAAGTCCGGGCCGTGCCCTCGACCGGCCACCCAGCTCGACGGGTCGCCGAACATCGTCCCGCGCGCCTCGCGGGTGGCGTCGGACTTGTAGTCGGTGTACTGGTAGGGGTTGTCGAGCACGTCGTCGGTGGGCAGGTCGGGGTTCATGCCGGCCGCCCAGGCCTCCTCGCCCATGGTCGCCACGAGGTGGTCGACGGTGTTCTCGACCGCGGTGCGGATCGCCGGCAGGTCGGCGCCGACCAGCCGGCCCTCGTGCTTGACGACGTGGCCGTCGACGACGACGGTGTGCACGTCGCCGCGCTGCGCCTGGAAGGCCACGTGGCCGTAGGGGTTCAGCAGCGGGAACGACACCGGCGAGTGGTCGTTCTTGATCAGCACGACGTCGGCCTTCTTGCCGGCGACGAGCTGGCCGAGGTCGTCGCGACCGAGCGCCGCGCGCGCCGCCGCGGGTCGCCCAGTCGACGACGTGCTCGGCGCGCAGGTGCGAGTGGGTGACGGTGTCGCCCTCCACGTGCGCCTCGAGGTGCTCGCGCGAGCGGTCGGCGCCCAGCGTCGTGCGCATCGCGGTGAACAGGTCGCCGCTCCACCACACGCTGGTGTCCATCGACAGCGACACCGGGATGCCGTGGCGGCGGACCTGCCAGGTGGGCGGGTAGCCCTGGCCCGGCGCTCTGCTCCGACTCGGTCGACACCGAGATGGAGCCGCCCGGCGGCCGCGATGCGGTGATAGCTGTCGGCTGTCGAGCGTGGCCGCGTGCACGAAGACGTCGTCGGGCTGGATCAGGCCGGCGTCATGGGCGAGCCGGATGCCGTCGTCGTTCGTGGCCCCCCACACGCCCGCGTGCGTGGTGACGGCCAGGCCGAGGTCGCGGGCGAACTCGTAGGCCGCCTGCTCCGGGAACGCCGGGTCGCCGGTGACGTCGAAGGCGAGCTGGAAGCCGAGCAGGTCGCTGCGCGGTACGCCGCTCGAAGAAGCTGCGCACCGCCGGGTCGGCCGTCCACTCCCAGGGCGCGGCCTGGATGTTGCCGTACGCCAGCACGAACCGCCCGGGCACGGACTCCAGCGCGTCGGCCGCCGCGTCGGCGTGGTCGGTGCGTCTGCAGGCCGTGCGACCAGTCGACCGTGGTGGTGACGCCCGCCTCGAGCGACTCCCAGCCCGACAGCACGTTGCCGGCGTGGATGTCCTCGGGCCGGAAGTGCTTGCCGTGCTCGAGGTAGTACCAGACGAAGTACTGCGTCAGGGTCCAGTCGGCGCCGTAGGCGCGCATCGCGGTCTGCCACATGTGCCGGTGGGTGTCGATCATGCCGGGCATCACGATGCCGCCCGACGCGTCGACCTCCAGGGCGCCGTCGGGCGCGGACAGGCCCGCGCCGACCTCGGCGATCGTGTCGTCGACGACCAGCACGTCGGCGCCGGTCGAGCACCGAGTGGGCGTCGTCCATCGTGAGGACGGTGCCGTTGCGGAAGAGCACGGGACGGCGGTCGAGCAGCGCTGGTCATGGGACGCGGCTCCTTTGCTCGGACGAATGTCCGTCTGACGGTCAACCCGAGTCGATCTCAGCACCTTGTCCCGGTAGGTTGCGTGTGTCAAGGGTCACTAGGATCGCCCGGACGAGTGTCCGCAGACTTTCGCCGGAGGGCAGCCATGAGCGAGACCGGCCAGCACAGCAGCGGCCCGCTCGCGGGCCTGGTCGTCGCCGACTTCTCCCGGATCCTGGCCGGCCCCTACGCCACCATGCTGCTGGCCGACCTCGGCGCCGACGTGGTCAAGGTCGAGGGCCCGGCGGGCGACGACACCCGCACGTGGGTGCCGCCGGTGCGCGACGGGGTGGCGACCTACTACCTCGGGGTCAACCGCAACAAGCGCTCCATCGCCCTCGACTTCAAGGACCCCGACGACCTCGTCGACGGCCCAGGCGCTGGCCGCCCGCGCCGACATCGTGATCGAGAACTTCCGGCCGGGCGGGCTGGCCCGCTTCGGGCTCGACTACGACACCGTGTCGTCGGCGAACCCCGGCGTCGTCTACGCCTCGATCAGCGGGTTCGGCAGCCAGGAGCAGGGGGCGGCCCTGCCCGGCTACGACCTGATCGTCCAGGCCATCTCGGGCCTGATGAGCCTGACCGGCAGCCCGGACGGGCCGGCGTACCGCTCCGGCATCTCGGTCTTCGACGTGATGGCCGGGCTCCACGCGACCATCGGTGTCCTGGCCGCGCTGCAGGTGCGCCGCGAGTCCGGGCTCGGCCAGCACGTCGAGGTCAACCTGTTGTCGTCGGCGCTCTCGGGCATGGTCAACCAGTCGAGCGCGTACGTCGCCGGTGGCACCGTGCCCTGACGCGGATGGGCAACGGCCACCCCAGCCTCTACCCCTACGAGCCGCTGCCGTGCGCCGACCGCGACCTGATCGTGACGGCGGGCAACAACGCGCAGTTCCGCAAGCTGGTCGAGGTGCTCGGCGTGCCCGAGCTCGCGGACGACCCGCGGTTCGCGCGCAACGAGGACCGCACGGCCAACCGCGACGAGCTGCGGCCGCTGCTGGTCGAGCGGCTGCAGACCCGCACGGCGATGGAGTGGTTCGCCGACATCACCGCGGCCGGCGTCCCGTGCGGCCCGATCAACACGATCGACGACGGCGTCGCGTTCGCCGAGGAGGTCGGCCTCGACCCGGTCGTCGTGGTGGGCACCGGCGCCGACGCCGTGCCGTCGGTGCGCAACCCGATCCAGTTCTCTCGTACGCCGGTGCGCTACGACCTTCCGCCACCGCGGCTGGACCAGCACGGCGACGAGATCCGGCGCTGGCTGGACGGAGGAGGACGACGATGAGCGACGACGCTGCGGTTCCCGACCTCGCTCGGCACGTCCACGGCCGACGAGATCCGGCTGCTCGGCCAGACCTCACCGCGGACCTGATGGGCAAGGTCGGCTTCGGCGAGCTCGCCTTCTGGCTGGTCGCGCTGCGGCGGCCGACGCCGCAGGAGACCCGGGTGTTCGAGGCGGTGCTGGTGGCGCTCGCCGACCACGGGTTCACCCCGACCGCGATCGCCGCGCGCCTGACCTACCTCTCCGCGCCCGACTCGATCCAGGGCGCGCTGGCCGCCGGGCTGCTCGGCGGCGGCTCGCGCTTCCTCGGGGTGACCGAGGACTGCGCGCAGTACCTCCACGACGTCCTCGCCGGCGTCGACGGCGAGCTGCCCGGCGACGACGCGGGCTGGGACGCGCTCGCGCTCGACGCCGTCCGGCGCACCCGCGAGCGCGACGCCTTCGTGCCCGGGCTCGGCCACCCGGTGCACAAGGTCGCGGACCCGCGCACGCCGCGACCTGCTCGAGATCGCCGAGGAGGAGGGGCTGCGCGGCCCGCACCTGCGCCTCTTCGAGGCGATCGGCCGCGTGCACCCCGAGGTGCTCGGGCGGACGCTGCCGCTGAACGGCGCCGGCGTCTGCGGTGCGGCGCTCGCCGACCTGGGCCTGCCCGTCGAGCTGCTGCGCGGCTTCGCGCTGCTGGCCCGCGCCGCAGGCCTCCTCGGCCAGATCGCGGAGGAGCGGCGGCGCCCGATCGGCATGGACGCCTATCTCGCCGTCGACCGCAACGCCGTCTACGTCGACCCCACCGAGGCAGCGAGGAGCCTCATGAGAGCAGCCGTCGTCACCGCCCACGGCGCAGCCCCGGCGTACGCCGAGCACCCCGACGCCGGCGCCCGGCGACGACGTCGTGCGTCGTGCGGATGACGGCGGCGCCCGTCGTGCCGCTCGACCTGCTGTGCGCGTCGGGCACGTCGTACTTCGGAGCGCCCGCGCTGCCCTACGTGCCCGGCGTGCAGGGCGTCGGCGTCAGTCGAGGACGGCGCGCGCGTGTGGGTCAGCTCGCAGGCCGGCATGGCGCCGGTCGACGGGACCCTCGCCGAGCGCTGCGCGGTGCCGGCCGCGACGTGGTGCGGCTCGACGAGGGTCGACCTCCCCGACGCCACCGTCGCGGCGATCGGGCTGTCGGGTGTCGCCGCGTGGGGTCGTCGCTGGTGCGGGCCGGCTCGAGGACGGCGAGCGGGTGCTGGTGCTGGGTGCCGGAGGCGCCGTCGGCCAGGCCGCGATCGGCGTCGCGCAAGGCGCACGCGGCGCCGCGCGCGTGGTCGGCGTGTGCCGACCGGGGGCGTCCGCCGAGCGCGCTCGCCGCGGCTGGTGCGGACGAGGTCGTCGCGCTGCCGGACGAGCCCGACGCCGCGGCTCCTCGCCGCGTCGATCGAGGCCCTGGGCGGTCCGGCCCACGTCGTCGTCGACCCGGTGTTCGGCTGGGTGGCCGACGCGGCGACGCCGGGCGTTGGCGCCGCTCGGCCGACTGGTCAACCTCGGCGGCTCCGCAGGCGACGGCGCGACACTCTCGTCGGCGGTGCTGAGCGGCAAGACCCTCGATGTCCTCGGCTACACCAACAACGCGCTGACCCCCGAGCAACGGGCCGAGGCACTCACCGGCGTCGTCGCCCTGGCCGCCGAGGGCCGGGTGACCGTCGAGCACCGGGTCCGCCCGCTCGCCGAGGTCGCCGACTGCGTGGGGCGACGTGGCCGCCGGCAGCGTGCGGCAGGTGCTGACGCCCTGAGCCCCGGTCGGGCAGAGTGGTGGTGATGACGCACACCGGGACCGCCCCGCGCGACTGGACGGCGCCGCCCGCCGACGTGCTGCTGGCGGACGGCTCGATCGCGGTCATCAGGTCGCTGCGGCCGGACGACCGCGACGGTCTGCTCGCCCTCCACGAGTCGGTGTCCGAGGACACGCTGCGCCTGAGGTTCTTCTCGCTCAACAGGGAGGCGGGTCGCCGGTACGTCGCGCATCTCTTCGACCCGGCGAACGCCTCGTCCGCCGCGCTGGTCGTCGTGGCACAGCGGCCGCATCACCGGACTCGCCACCGCCGAGCAGATCGGCGCCGAGTCGGCCGAGGTGGCCTTCCTGGTCGCCGACGGCGAGCGTGGCCGTGGCCTGGGCAGCCTCCTGCTCGAGCACCTCGCCGCGCTCGGGCGGCAGCTACGGCGTGCGCCGCTTCGAGGCCGACGTGCTCGCCGACAACTACGGGATGCTGCGCGTCTTCAAGCGGGCCGGCTTCGCGGCGAGCAGGCAGACCAGCGAGGGCGAGGTCGCGTTCGTCCTGCACACCGATGCCTCCCAGGACGTCGTCGACGCCGCCGACCGGCGCGAGTGGCGCGCCGAGGCGCTGTCGCTGCGACCGTTGCTCTACCCCCGCAGCGTCGCGGTGGTCGGCGTACGACGCGATCGGCCGGTGGCTTCGGCTGCGGCGTGCTCGAGGCGATCCGGTCGTCGGCGTACTCCGGTCAGCTGCATGTCGTCCACCCCGAGGCCACCGAGATCGACGGGCTGCCGACGGTGCCGAGCCTGGCGGCGATCGGGGAGCCCGTCGACCTCGTCGTGATCGCGGTCCCTGCGGAGGCGGTGGCCGCGGTGCTGCGCGAGGCGGCGGTCGCCGGCGCGGGCGCCGGTGCTGCGTGGTGTCGTCGGGGTTCGCGGGCCGCCCGACCGGTGCGGACGAGCTGCTCGCCATCGCGCGGGCGCAACAGCGTGCGCATGGTCGGTCCGAACTCGCAGGGCGTGCTCGGGAACGCCGAGGACCTCGGCCTCAACGCGACCTTCCTGCACGAGCTGCCGCGGCCCGGAGGTCTCGGCCTGGTCTCGCAGTCGGGCGGCATGGGCTTCGCGCTGCTGGACCTGGCGCGCGACGTCGGGCTCGGCGTGCACGCCTTCGTCTCGCTGGGCGACAAGGTCGACGTGTCGAGCAACGACCTGCTCGGCGCGTGGATGGAGGACGAGCGGGTGACCGCGGCGGCGCTCTACCTCGAGTCGTTCGGCAACGCCTGAAGTTCGCCCGGACCGCCCGGCGGTTCGCCGAGCGCAAGCCGCTGCTGGCTCTGGTCGGTGGCCGGTCACGGGCCCGGCTGGACCGCGCCCACGAGGGAGCCGAGGGCCGGGCGTCGGCGTCGACGCGCTGCTGACGCAGGCCGGGGTCATCGCGTGCCCGAGCGGTGTCACGCTCTGCGAGACCGCGCTGCTGCTCACCGAGCAGCCGCTCCCCGCGGGCCTGCGCATCGGCATCGTCAGCAACACCGGCGGTCTCGGCACGGTCGCGATGGACCTCGTCGACTCCCAGGGTCTCGACGTCGTCGCCTTCTCCACCGGGCCTGCGCGGCCGCCGCATCGGCGCCGAGGCCGTCGACAGCGCGGAACCCCGTCGACCTCGGCGCCGACGTGACGCCCGAGCGGCTCGAGCAGTGCGTGAGCGACGTTGCTCGCGCTCCGACGAGGTCGACGTCGCTCTGGTCCTGCTGGTGTCGACGCGGCTCAGCGACCGCGACGCCCTCTTCGCCGCCCTGGGCCGGGCCCGCGCGACGGTCCCGGAGAAGCCGCGTGGTGCTGGTGGCGCCCGGGCGCGCTGGCCGCCGCCGCCCGCGGCATCCCCGGCGTCACCGTCTACCGGACGATCGAGGGCGCGACGTCCTCGCTGGGCCGCGCGATGCGGTACGCCGAGTGGCGCCGGGTCGCCGACGACCGACCCGTCGTCGAGCTCGGCACCCGCGGGCGAGCACGCCCGGACCTGGGCCGCGCGCACGGCTCGACGGCCGGCGATGGCGATCCGGAGTGGCTGCCCGCCGACGCGATGACCGAGCTGCTGGCGCCGTACGGCATCGTCGCTCGCCGGCACCGTCTGCCCGATGTCGAGCACGCGCCGCGGGTCGCCGCGGAGCGTGGGCTTCCCCGTGGTGGTCAAGCTGGCCGAGACCACCGAGCTGCACAAGGCCGACCGCGGACTGCGTGCGCGTCGACCTGCGTCGCGCCGACGAGGTCGAGGAGGCGGTCGCCGGCTTCCGCGACGCCGCTCGGTGGGCGACGCCGACGTTCTCGTGCAGCCCCTGCTGATGGGTCACCGGGTCGCCGTCGGGCTCGTGCACGACCCGCACCTCGGGCCGCTGGTGCGCGTCGCCGCCGGAGAGGGCACCACGCTCGGCTCCTGGGACGACGAGGTGCTGCTCCTGCCGCCGGTCCTTCCCGCCGATGCCGCCCGGGCCGTGCGCGCCCTGCGGCTCTGGCCCGCGCTCGTCGGCAGCCGGCGGCGCCCGGGCCGTCGACACGGCGCCGCTCGAGGACCTCGTGGTCTCCGTCGGCCAGCTCGCGCTCGACGTACCCCACCTCGACGACCTCGTCGTCGACCCCGTCTTCCTCGACGCCGACGGCGTGCACTTCGTCGACGTCAAGGCACACCTCGCCGTGCCGCCCGCCCTCGACGCCGGCATCCCGCGCCGCCTGCGGTCCTGACGTCGAGTCGCGCCTCGCGTTCGTTGAGTCGCGCGTGCAATCGTCGAGTCTCGCCTGGAGGTTGATCCGCCGGGAGTGCCACGAACTCACGCGCGACTCAACGGCGGTGAGGCGCGCTCGACGAACGCCGCGGACGACGGCGAGCCGCCACGACCAGGGCCTGCGGCGATCTCGCCCTCCTCGTTGGTGGGCACGACGAGGACGGCTACGTCGGTGCCGTCGCGCGACACGACGTGGGGCTCGCGCACGCTGCTGCTCGTTGCGCGCCGGGTCGAGCGTCGATGCCGAGGCGCTCCAGGCCCGGACAGCGACGGCCGAGCGCAGCGTCCGGGCTGTGCTGGCCGACGCCGCCGGTGAAGACGATGCCGTGCACGGTCGCCGAGGACGGCGTAGTAGGCGCCGACGTACTTGCGGATCCGGTAGGCGTAGACGTCGAAGGCCAGCGCCGCGGCCTCGTCGCCGGCCGCCCGGCGCGACAGGACCTCGCGGAAGTCGTTGTGGCCGGCGAGGCCCTTGAGCCCCGACGTCGCGGTTGAGGGCGGCGTCGATCTCGTCGATCGACCAGCCGAGCTGGCGGTGCAGGTGCGCGTGCAGGGCCGGGTCGACGTCGCCGGAGCGGGTGCCCATCACCAGGCCCTCCAAGCGGCGTCAGCCCCATCGAGGTGTCGACCGACCGCCGCCGCGCACGGCGGTGGCGGAGGCGCCGTTGCCGAGGTGCAGCACGATGAGGTTGGTGTCGTCGACCGCGCGCGCCGAGGAGCGCGCGCGGCGTCCGCGAGACGAAGGCGTGCGACGTGCCGTGGAAGCCGTAGCGGCGGATCCGGTGCTCCTCGCGCCACTCGCGCGGCACCGCGTAGGTGTAGGCGTCCGGCGGCATCGTCTGGTGGAAGGCGGTGTCGAACACCGCGACCTGCGGGACGTCGGGGAACAGCTGCCGGGCGCACGCGCAGGCCCTCGAGGTTGGCCGGGTTGTGCAGCGGCGCCAGCGGGACCAGGTCCTCGACGGCGGCGAGCACGTCGTCGTCGACCAGCGCCGGCGCGGAGAAGAGCGGCCCGCCGTGCACGACCCGGTGCCCGACCGCGGCGAGCGTCGAGCGAGTCGAGCGGGGCCCGTGCGTCGTCGAAGGCGTCGGCCGCTGCGGCGAGCGCCTCCTCGAACGTCGCGAACGGCTGCGCTCGTCGCGATGCTCGGTCCCGCCGACCTCGTGGGTCAGCGAGCCGGTCTCCTCGCCGATCCGCTCGACGCCCCGACCGCTGCGGCGGCCCCGGTGTCGCCGTCGACCAGGCTGTACTTCAGCGACGACGAGCCGGCGTTGACCACCAGCACGAGCGAGGCGGGCATCAAGCGTCGCCATGCGCCAGGCTGCCTGGGCCTGGATCGCGGTGATCGCCACGGTGTTGACGATGTCGCGCACCGTCGCCCCGCGCGACAGGTCGTTGACCGGCTTGCGCAGCCCCTGCAGGACCGGGCCGACGGCGACCGCGCCGGCCGAGCGCTGCACCGCCTTGTAGGTGTTGTTGCCGGTGTTGAGGTCGGGGAAGACGAAGACGGTGGCCCGGCCGGCGACCGCCGAGTCGGGCAGCTTGGTGCGGGCGACGGCGGCGTCGATCGCGGCGTCGTACTGGATCGGGCCCTCGACCAGCAGGTCGGGGGCACGCTCGCGCACCAGCGCGGTCGCCTCGGTCACCTTCTCGCACGTCGGTGCCGGAGCCGGAGGAGCCGGTGGAGTAGGACAGCATCGCGACCCGCGGCTCGATCCCGAACGCGGCCGCCGTGCGCGGCCGAGGAGATGGCGATGTCGGCGAGCTGCTCGGCGGTGGGGTCGGGGTTGACCGCGCAGTCGCCGTAGACCAGCACCTGGTTGCGCAGGCACATGAAGAACACCGAGGACACGACCGAGACGCCGGGCACGGTCTTCACGACCTCGAGCGCCGGGCCGGATCGTGTGCGCGGTGGTGTGGACCGCGCCGGAGACCATGCCGTCGGCGAGGCCGAGCTCGACCATCATCGTGCCGAAGTAGGACACGTCGACGACGATGTCGCGCGCGTCGTCGAGGTCGATGCCCTTGTGCGCGCGGCGCTCGGGGTACTCGCGCGCGAACCGCTCGCGCAGCTCCGGGTCGAGCGGGCTGAGCACCGTGGCCGCCGAGATGTCGACGCCGAGGGTCGCGGCCGCGCTGCTGGATCAGCATCGGGTCGCCGAGCAGGGTGAGGTCGGCGACGCCGCGGCGCAGCAGGATGTCGGCGGCCCGCAGGATCCGCTCCTCCTCGCCCTCGGGCAGCACGATGTGCCGGCGGTCGGACGACGGCGGGTCGATCAGCTGGTGCTCGAACATCAGCGGCGTCACCGCCTCGGTGCGGGCGACCTCGAGCCGGTCGAGCAGCGCGTCGCCGTCGACGTGCTCGGCGAAGAGCGCGAGCGCGGTGGCGATCTTGCGCGGGCGAGTCCTTGTCGAGCCGGCCGCGCTGGTTGGTCAGCGCCGTCGAGGTGGCGTGGGTGTCGAGGGCGGTGGCGATGATCGGCATCGTCACCCCGAGGCCGTCGAGCAGCCGCTGCACCTGGTCGGGCAGCGGCAGGCCGCCGTTGAGCACGATGCCCGAGATCTGCGGGAAGTTCGCCGACACGTGCGCCGTCAGCACGCCGAGCACGATCTCGGGCCGGTCGCCCGGCGTGACGACCAGCGCGCCCTCGAAGAGCCGGTCGAGCACGTTCGGCAGCGTCATCGCGGCGACCACGAGGCCGGGCACCTCGCGCGCCAGCAGGGACTCGTCGCCGCTGACCAGGGTGCCCTCGCAGGCCGGCCATCAGGTCGCCGACCGAGGGCGCGCGCGAGCAGCGGCTCCTCGGGGATGGCGTACGCCGGCACGCCGTCGGCGCGACAACGCGTCGGGCGCACTCTCGGGACCGGCGGTCACGCGGTTGGCGATGACCGCGAACAGGGTGCCGTGGTGGGCCGCGAGCTCGGCGGTGGCGAGGTCGGCGGCTGTGCGCAGCTCGTCGAGGCCGCGGCCGTTGCCGTTGAGCACGAGCAGCACCGGCGCGCCGAGGTTGGCCGCGATCCGCGCGTTGAAGGCGAACTCCGTCGGGCGCGCCGACGTCGGTGTAGTCGCTGCCGACGACCACGACGGCGTCGCACTGCTCGGCGACCCGGTGGTAGCGGTCGACGATCCGGTCCATCGCCGCGTCGGGGTCGGCGTGCACGTCGTCGTAGGTGACGCCGGCGCACTCGTCGTAGGTCAGCTGGACGGCCTCGTGGGAGACCAGCAGGTCGAGCACGTAGTCGCGCTCGACCGTCGGGGTCCGAGCGGACGACCGGCCGGAAGACGCCGACCCGCTCGACGCGTCGGGACAGCGCGTCGAGCAGGCCGAGGGCCACCGCGGACTTGCCGGTGAATCCCTCGACGGACGCGACGTAGACGCTGCTGCCCATGCGTCGACCCTAGTCAGGATGCTCGACTCCGTCGCACCGGTCGTTGCACGAGCGCTCGCCACGTCCTGGTGGAGCGCCAGGCCTTCGCATGACGCGCGTCAGATCCAGCGGTGGAACCACATCCGGTCGAGCCACTCGCTGCGGGTGATCAGCTGGTCGGTCCACACCGGCCAGAACCACGCGAAGGTCAGCATCGCCAGCACGACGAAGGAGCCGGCGACGATCACCCCGGCCGTCCGGCGCGCCGAGGGCCCGCGGTCCCGGCCGAGGATCTGGCCGAGCGCGAGCGTCAGGGCGAGCACCAGGAACGGCAGCGTGGCGATGGCGTAGAAGATGAAGATCGGCCGGTCGTCGTACATCAACCAGGGCAGCCAGGTGGTGGCGACGCCGGTGACGGCGACGCCGTAGCGCCAGTCGCGCGCGCCGACCCACATCACCAGCCCCCACACCAGGGCGAGGCAGCCCGCCCACCAGATGACGGGGTTGCCGAGCAGCAGGACCTGGCGCATGCAGTTGCTGTCCGGCGGTGCGTCGCAGCCCTGCGTGCCGACCTCGATGTCGTTCTGGGCGTCGACGCCGACCGGCCGGTTCATCAGCAGCCAGCCGGCGGGCTTGGACTCGTAGGGATGGTCGGAGTCGTTGAGGAAGTGGGTGTGGAAGACGTAGACGTCCTGGTGGTAGTACCAGAGCGACCGCAGCGACTGGACGACCTCGCCGAGTCCGTCGGCGTCGGGCTCGGTGGCGGTCGGCCACTGCTGGCCGCCGTCGTACGTCGTGTACTGCGTCTCGGAGCGGTGCTCCTCGTACTCGCTCGCGTGCACGAGCCAGCCGGTCCAGGTGGCGAGGTAGACGACGAGGCCGACGCCGACGAGGTGACACGAACGCCGGAACGCCGTCGGTGAGCGCCGAGCGCAGCACCGGCCACCGCACCCCGAAGGAGCGTCGCGCGCCCGCGCTCCACGCCCACACCAGGATCCCGAACGCCGCGAGGGGGTAGAGCGCGGCCCACTTCGTGCCCACGGCGAGCCCGAAGCAGACACCTCCGGCCAGCAGCCAGGGCCGGAAGAGCAGTCGCCGCACCGGGCCCCACGGCTGGGCGCCGTGACGTGGCCCGGTCGTCGAGGTCGGCGGTCGCGGCCAGCCGCCGCCGCAGCCAGTCGCGGTCGGCGACCAGGCAGTGCGACCGCGCAGAACAGGAAGAACGCCAGGAAGATGTCGAGCAGCGCCAGGCGCGACAGCACGAGATGGAGGCCGTCGAGGCCGAGCAGCAGTCCGCCGACGCAGCCGAGCAGGGTGGAGCCGGTGACCCGCCGGACGAAGCGGCACATCACCAGGATCATCAGCGAGCCGACCACGGCCGCCGCGATCCGCCAGCCGAACGGGTCCATCCCGAACGCCTTCTCGCCGAGCGCGATCAGCCACTTCCCGACGTCGGGGTGCACCGTGATCGACGGGGTGTCCTGCCAGAGGCCGTGGTCTGTCCGGAAGGATCAGCTTGTCGGCGTCCTCCACGTGATCGCGCGCGTAGCCGTTGTTGAGCAGCGACCACGCGTCCTTGGCGTAGTAGGTCTCGTCGAAGCTGAAGGCCTTCGGCTCGCCGAGGTGCCAGAGCCGGAGGAAGAGGCCGAGCAGCGCGATGCCGATCGCCCCGCTCCAGCCGACGAACGGGTCCTCGAGGTCGAGGCCGCGGTTGGCCGGGTCGTCGCGTCCGGGAGCACCTCGCCCGACGACGTCCGGGAGAGGCTCACCCGTCGGGTCCGCCCCGTGGGCGGAGTCTCGAGGGTGGCGCTCACGACCGGAACTCTACGGTCCGGGCCGAGGGAGTCCACTCGCTCGATCGTCGCCCCGCAGGAGATGCCTCGGTCGACCTGCTCGCTTCGCTCGGAGGATGATCGGGGCTGGCGGACGACGCGGGCGTGCTGGTCCTGGCGGGGACGCCGATCGGCCGCGCCGCGGACGCGCCGCCGCGGCTCGCCGACGAGCTCGCGGGCGCCGACGTCGTGGCGGCCGAGGACACCCGCCGCCTGCGCCGGCTGTGCGCCGACCTCGTCGATCACCATCGGCGGACGGGTGGTGTCGTACTTCGAGGGCAACGAGGAGCGCGTACGCCGGCCCTGGTCGACGCGCTGCTCGCGGGGGAGCGGGTCGTCCTGGTGACCGACGCGGGGATGCCGAGCGTGTCCGACCCGGGCTACCGCCTCGTGGCCGCGGCGGTCGAGGCCGGCGTCCGGGTCACCGCCGTGCCCGGGCCGTCGGCGGTCCTGACGGCGCTCGCGGTGTCGGGGCTGCCGGTGGACAGGTTCTGCCTTCGAGGGTTTCCTGCCCCGCAAGGCGGGGGAGCGCTCCCGCCGGCTCGCTGCGGTGGCCGACGACGAGCGGACGCTGGTCTTCTTCGAGGCGCCGCACCGGACGCCGGCCGCCTTGGAGGCGATGGCGGCGGCGTTCGGTGCCGATCGACCGGCCGCGGTCTGCCGCGAGCTGACCAAGACCCACGAGGAGGTCCGGCGCGGCCCGCTCGGCGAGCTGGTGACGTGGGCCGCGGAGGGCGTACGGGGCGAGGTGACCATCGTCGTGGCCGGCGCCCGGCGTACGACGGCCTCCACAGAGCCCGACGACGTCCTCGCTGCTGTCGCCGAGGCGGAGGCCGGCGGGCTCTCGCGCAAGGACGCCATCGCCACGGCCGCCCGCGCTGCCGGCATCCCCAAGCGCGACGTCTACAACCTCGTGCACGGCTCTCCACCGTCCTAGAAGCACGCGGGGTGCCGA
>CAVYCK010000026.1:0-134715 GCA_963767095.1 uncultured Actinomycetota bacterium
GGGTCTGGGTGCCGGGCTTCCTCTTGGCGTCGAGGGGGTGGCCGGCGAGGTCGGTGACGGCGGTGGTGACGGTGGCGCGGTAGGTGCCGGGCCTGAGGGACCTGGTGGGGTCGAGGCTGATCTTCGCGGCCCGCACGCGCAGGGTGGCCGCGACGGTGGCGCCGCCCTTCCTGGTCAGGAAGACGTTGGTCGAGGTGACGGTCGCCGCGGCGAGGGGCTCGCTCGTGACGACCTTGATGGTGGCCCCGGGCTGCGCGCGGTTGCGGTCCTGGCGTGGCTTGACCTTGAGGACCCTGGGGCTGCGGGTGTCGAGGCCGATGGTGTCGGCGGTCTCGGGGGACAGGTTGCCGCTGGCGTCGCGGAACTGGGCGTACACGGTGCGGGGGCCGTCGTGGCCGGGGGCAAGGGTCCAGGGTGCGGTGGCGGCGTACGGCTGGAAGGCCGACCAGGTGGCGAGGTCGTTGCTGAACCGCATCTGCCGGGGGCCGGAGGCGCCGGATCCGGTGTCGGCCGCGCTCACGGCGAGGGTGACCGCTGCGCTGGTGGCGTACGCCGCGCCCGCGGCCACGGTGACGGTGCCGGTGGGCGCCGTCGTGTCGGGCTCGTACTCGATGTCGAGGGACCAGCCGCCGAGGATGGCGCCGAGGTCGCTCCGGGTGTCATCGACGGCGTACAGAGCCCAGGCCCCGTCGGGGTCGGTTCCGTTGAACACCGTCAGGCTTGCGGTGACGCCGGGGAAGTCGCTCGCCCCGGTGGCATCGTTCGTCGGCTTGAACGACCCCGCGGCAAGCTCGTCACTCGCAGGAAGCCACGTGGTGGCCCCGTCGTCGAGAACGAGGTCGACATCCGACACGTCGAACCCACCGCCCACATCCGACATCAAGACCGCCTGCTGGCCCTGCGGGCCGACCAGCAACAGGTCGATGTCGTCGGGAAAGGTGCTCTCGATGCCGTGGAGCATGACATCGACGTCGGTCACCGCGCCCACGCCCGAAACCTCCAGGTCGAGGGGTACGGCGAGGTGGCGAGCGTGACGTCGAGCCCCCAGCCGGTGATCGAGCCGGCGTTCTCGGCCACTGAGTCGTGGACGAACAACTGCCACTCGCCGATCGGAGAGGTGCCGTTGAACACGTCGAGGGCGGTGTTGCCGTCGAGGATCGGGGCCGGTCGTGGGAAGGGCGACGGGGGCGATGCTCGTGGGCCGGTAGGCAGCGTTCGCCTGCAGCGGTTGGTCCGACTCGAAGCTCGTCCCCTCGTCGTCGAAGCGGAGGTTGATGCCCTCGACGGCGCCGCCGTTGCTTGCGTGCGACATCAGCAGGGCTTGTTCCCCTCCGGGGCCGACCAGCAGCAGCTGAAGGTCATCCGGCGAGGCGTGGGTGAGCCCGGCAATGGTGACGTCGACGTCCGTGATGACTCCAGGACGGGCGAAGCCCACTGACCAGGGATAGGGGTCCGCCGGCCCAGAATCAGGGATCGCGACTTCACTGAAGGAGGTCGCGCTCTGCTGGGGTGCCGGATCGCCCAGGTATATCGCGCCAGGCTGGGAGAACGTCGTGCGCGTCGGCACGGCGTGCGCGGGGGGCTGGACAAGGCCGAGGGTCGCCGAGACGAGGGCGAGAGTCAGCAGCCGGGCTCGACGGGAAGACGGCAAGCGGGTCCTCATGATGGGGAGGCTAGGTGCCCTCGTAGCGATGCGCAGGGGACCAGGATCCCCTCGTGGCCCTGTCGTCTAGCCTGCCGGGCATGACCGCCCCGCAGCCCCGGCCGAACGTCCTCGCGATCCCGGCGTACGTGCCGGGGCGGCCGCCGACGCCGCGCGAGGGGCTGACGACGTACAAGCTGTCGTCGAACGAGAACCCCTACCCGCCGCTGCCCGGCGTGCTCGCCGCTGCGGAGGCGGCCGCGGCCGCGATGAACCGCTACCCCGACATGGGCTGCGTCGACCTGTACGACGCCCTGTCTGCCAAGCTGGGCGTGCCGGCGTCCGACCTCGTGCTGGCCACCGGAAGCGTGGCGCTGATCTACCAGCTGATGCAGACCTTCTGCGAGCCCGGTGACGAGGTCGTCTACGCGTGGCGCTCCTTCGAGGCCTACCCGATCGCGGCGACCGTGGCCGCGGCGACCTCGGTGCGGGTGCCGGTCACCGGGGACGGCCGTCACGACCTCGCTGCGATGCTGGCCGCCATCACCGACCGCACGAAGGTCGTCCTGGTCTGCACACCCAACAACCCGACCGGGCCCGCCGTGACGCAGACGGAGCTCGACGCGTTCATCGCCGCGGTCCCGCCGCACGTGCTGGTCGTCGTCGACGAGGCGTACGTCGAGTTCGTGCGGATGTCCGACCCGGTCGACGGCGTGGCGACGTACCGCCGCCACCAGAACGTCGTGCTGACCCGCACGTTCTCCAAGGCCTACGGCCTCGCCGGTCTCCGCGTGGGGTACGCCGTCGCCCCGGCCCCGCTCGCCTCCGCTCTGCGCGCGGTGGCGCTGCCCTTCGGCGTCACCTCCGTCGCGCAGGCGGCGGCCGTCGCGTCGCTGGCTGCCGAGCCCGCGCTGCTCGAGCGCGTCGACGCGCTGGTCGCCGAGCGCGCCCGGGTGCTCGACGCCCTGCGCGCGGCGGGTGTCGACGTGCCGGATGCCCAGGGCAACTTCGTGTGGTTCGGCGTCGGCGACCGGGCCCTCGACCTCGCCGCGGCCTGCGACGAGGCCGGGCGTGGTGGTCCGCCCGTTCGCGGGTGACGGAGTCCGCGCGACCGTCGGTGAGCCCGAGGCGAACGACCGTTTGGTCGAGGTGGCCGCGGCCTTCTCCGACATCAGCGGGTTCTGAAGCGCCAGGGCTTCGTCGAGAAGCCGTTGCCGGCGAGGTCGGTGACCTTCGGGGAGATCGTGACCTTGTACGTCGTGCCGGCCGTAAGCGCCTTGGCCGGCGTCAGGACGACCTTCGCCTTGGCGGCCGAGTAGGAGACCATGGCCCTGACCTTCTTGCCGTCGGCCGTCAGCTTCACGGTCCTCTTGGTGACGGTGGCCGCGTCGAGCCGCTCACTGGCGACGAACGAGACCTTGGTGTTGACCGACACGTTCTTCTTCTTGTGCTTCGGCGTCAGCCTCTTGGTCGTCGGGGCCGTCGTGTCGGGCACGCGCGTGTCAAGCACGATGGTGTCCGAGACGGCGGGCGAGAGGTTGCCGAAGTCGTCGGCGAACTGCGCGTAGACCGTCTTGGTGCCGTCGCCGGTGGCGAGCGTCCAGGTCGTCGTGGCGGCGTACGGCCGGAAGGCGGACCAGGTGGTCCCGTCGTTGCTGAACCGCACCTGGGTGACCTCGGTGCCCGGGTCCGGGTCGGCGGCGCTGAGCGCGAGCCTGGTCGTGGGCGAGTTCGTCTGTGCGGCTCCACCGTCGATGGAGACCGTGCCGGACGGGGCGACGGTGTCGTTGTAGTCGATCTCGATCGACCAGCCGGCCAGCGTGCCGCCGTCGCCCTTGCTCATGTCGACGACGACCAGTTGCCATGCTCCGCTCGCTGCAAGCCCGTCGAAGGCCTGGAGCGAAGCAGGGGCTTGGGTCCCCCCGAACAGGTTGGTGGGCTTGTACCGCATACCGCTCACCGGAACTTCGTCGTTGGCGATCTGTTCGTCAGCTTCGTCGTCGAAGGTGAGAGTCGTGTCGGAGGGGTCAGCACACGCGCCAACATCGAACATCAGGGTCGCCCTTTGGCCGGAGGGCCCGACCACGACGACATCGAGGTCCTCTGGGCACCGGTGGTTGAGGCCGACGAGCGTCACGTCGACGTCGGTGACTCTCCCGTGCCCCTGGGGGATCGTCAGGGTCGCCGAGCCGGTGTCGGCAATGCCGCGGTCGGGAATCTGAACGGTCCGGGTGCTGGTCGCGCTGACGGTCTTGTCCGGTGCCGCCGCCGCGTCCGAGTGTGAGCCGAGCACCAGGGCGGGACTCATCAGCGTCACCAGGGCGATGAGCCTGGCGCGGCGAGACGGGCTCAGGGTTTGGTGAGTCATGGCTGTCCTCAAGGGAATGGGACCACCTGGCGGGCCCCCGGCTCGCCCATGCTGGAGCGAGCACACCCGTTGGCCAAGGGACCCAGATCCCCTCAGCGGGTTCTGAAGGTCCAGGTCGGGCTAACGAAGCCGTTGCCGGCGAGGTCGGTGACGGTGTCGGAGATCTTGACCTTGAAGGACTGTCGGGCGGGCAGAGCCTTCTGCGGGGTCAGCGTGAGCCTCCTCGTGTCCGGCGCATAGGAGACCTTGGCGTGCACGGTCATCCCGTTTCCGGTGAGCCGCACTGTCCGCCTGGTGACGGTGGCGGGGTCGAGGGCCTTGGAGGCCACGAACGTCACCGCGGTCCTGGTCGGTACGCCGGTGGCGTCCTTCCTCGGTGAGAGCTTGGTCGGCCGGGGAGCCGGCGTGTCCAGACCGATCGTGTCCGACACCGGGGCCGAGAGGTTGCCGAAGGTGTCGGCGTACTGCGCGTAGACGGTCTTGGGCCCGTCGCCGGGGCTCAGGCTCCACGAGGCCGTGGGGGCATAGGCCTGGAACGGCGACCAGGTGCTGCCGTCGTTGCTGAAGCGCATCTGGGCGACGCCCGTGCCCGGGTCCGGGTCCGTGGCGCTCAACGTGAGGGTCGTCGTGGGCGTGCCGGTCAGGGTGGCTCCGCCGCCGACGGACAACGTGCCGCCCGGCGCGACGGTGTCGTTGTAGTCGATGTCGAGCGACCAGCCGCCGGCGAGCACGCCGCTGTCGTCGGGGAATCGATCGTCGACGAAGAGGCTCCAGGTGCCACTGGCGGCCGTGCCGTCGAAGGCGGACAGGCTGGAGGCCAGATCGGCAGGGAACTGGCCGGGGTTGCTGATGACCCTCTGGTCACTGGGCTGGTAGGTGCCGGACGAGATGGTGGGGGTGGCGGGCACGGAGTCGAGCGCCTCGTCGTCGAGGGTGAGGGTCACGGGCGCGGGATTCGCGAGGTAGTTGCCGCGGGCGTACAGCATCGAGGACCGGATCCCCGTGGGTCCGACGAGCACGACGCGCAGGTCGGAGATCGAGGTGTGGTCCAGGCCGACGAGGGTGACGTCGACGTCGCTGACCACGCCGCTGTGGGCTGGAACGACGATCGAGCTGGGGAACGGGTCGGCGTTGCCGTAGTCGGGAACGGTCATCGAGGTGGCGTTCGACGCCGTCACCGTCTTGTCGGGAGCGGCAGCGGCTCCCGACAGCGAGCCGATCACCCAGGCGGGCGCGGTGATCGCGATCAGAGCGCTGAGCGTGACGACGCGCCGCGGGCGCAGGGCGACGTGGTTCATTGGGGGCTCCTCCAAGGGGGTGGGCCGGTCGCGAGGCCCGTCCCGCCCACCCTCACGCCGGTTCGACCGACGTCCAAGGGACCCAGGTCCCGTCCTGGCGGGTCGTGTGCCTCAGAACGCGCTAGGCCGCGGGCTCGGGCACACGACTGCGGTCGAGAGCGGCCGGCCGCCGGTCCATCTCGCGGAACGACGGGAAGAAGGCCGGCGCCATGGTGGCCGCGAAGTAGGCGACGCCGACGAGCAGGAAGGCGGGCGACAGGCCGATCCCGGCGATCAGGACGCCGCCGAGCAGGCCCCCGAGCGGCATCAGCGCGAAGCACACCGACGTCGACAGCGAGCTGACCCTGCCCACCAGCGGCTCGGGGATCCGCTCGAAGAAGACCGCCCCCAGGATCGGGTTCAGGAAGCCCGACGCGACGCCGGCGATGACGAGGACGGCGACGACCACCCAGAGCGGTACGTCGATCGCCATCACCACGAAGCGCGGGATCCCGGTCACGAGGAAGGCGAGCAGGTAGGTGCGGAACCGCGGGATCCGCTCGCCCCACGCGGCCGCGACCAGCGCGCCGACCATGGACGCGGCAGCGAACACCGCGAAGAGCGTTCCGAGCAGACCGGCGCCGAGGCCGGAGTCGTGCACCCAGACCGGCATCATCACGCTCGCCCAGGCCAGGTCCAGGAGGTTGGTCACCGCGATCATCAGGGTGAGGCCGATGAGGACCGGATCGCGGCGCAGGAACGTCCAGCCCTCGTGCAGCTGCTCGCCAGAAGCCCTCCGGCGCCCTGAGCGATCTCGGGCACGCCCGCCGGACACGCCCTCGGGCGCGGGCTCCTCGCGGCGCCGCAGGCCGACGGTGGCCCAGCCGAGCACGGCGGCGCCGAGCAGGAAGGACACGGCGTCGACCGCCAGGGCGGTGGCCGGGCCGACAGCGACGACGAGGGCGCCGGCCAGCGCGAAGCCCACCATCCCGGCGCCGCGCTCGACCGCCGACGCCAGCCCGGTCGCCCGCTCCATCGGAACGTCGGCCGCGGCCACGATGGCCGGGGTCAGCGAGTCCTTGGCGGCGTCGCCGGGACCGCGCAGGGCGCCGGCCATCGCCACCAGGGCGAGCAGGAGGGGAAACGTGAGCACGCCGATCGCGTGCAGGATCGGCACCAGGCCGACCACGACGAAGCTGCCGAGGTCGCAGGTGATGGCGACGCGCCGTGCCCCGAGTCGATCGATCAACGGCCCGCCGAGCACCTTGCACAGCACCAGCGGGAACATCTCGGCGAAGGCGACCAGCCCGGTCTGGGTGGGCGACCCCGTCGTGGTGAGCACGAACCACGGGATCGCGACCATCGAGATCCGGGTGCCGGTGAGGGAGATGGCATCGGCGGTCAGCCATCCGTAGAGCGGCCGGCGCGCGGCCTTGGACACGCGGATCACGGCGGTCACGAGATCGTCCCGGGACGCGGGAAGGTGGCGAGCTGGATCACGTAGTCGCCGACGCCGGCGTCGCCGGCGTCGCCCTCGTCGGCCGACTCGATGAGCTCGAAGAGCGCCTCCATGAGTCGCCGGGCCTGGGCGGCGTCGAGCTTGAGGTTCCAGTCGCTCATCGTCGTGGTGCGCAGCCACTCCTCGGGCAGGGACGTCCGCTCGGCGACGGCGTTGTGGAGCTGCTCGGAGTAGAACACCGCGAGCGCCTGTGAGTAGGCGTCGTGTGCCTCGGCCTCCTCGGACCCGGCGGTCGCCGCCCCGGTGTGCGTGGACTGGTGGGCAGCCCGCCACCAGCGGTCGCGGGCGTTGCCGCGCTCGGCGTCCTCGACGATGAAGCCGTGCTGGGCCAGCTGGCGCAGGTGGTACGACGTCGCCCCGGTGTTGAGCCCGAGCCGGGCGGCCAGCGTGGTCGCTGTCGCGGGCCCCTCGATGCGCAGCAGCCCGAGCATGCGCAGCCGCACGGGGTGGCCGAGGGCCTTGAGGCCGGAGGCGTCGGGGGTGACGACGGTGCGCTCGTCCATGAGCCGACGGTACAACCGCAAAGAGATCTTTGCAAAGAGAATTCTGCAAAGAATCGTTGGGAATGATGAGCGGATGGCGTGGCGGGGGCTGTCCCCGGGTACGAGGACGGCATGGCTGCCTCGTACGTCGGGTCCGGGTCCTTCGAGCGCGACACGGACTACCTCCCCGACCGCATCACCCGGGACGGACGCCGTCCCGAGCACGGACCGGTGGCGGGCGAGCTCTGGCCGGTCGAGCCCGGCCGCTACCGGCTGGTCGCCGCGCCGGCCTGCCCGTGGGCGAGCCGGGCCCTCGTCGTACGCCGGCTGCTCGGCCTCGAGCGGGTGCTGCCCGTCGGCCTGCCCGGCCCCGTGCACGACGAGCGCAGCTGGACCTTCGACGAGGACCCGGGCGGCGTCGACCCGGTGCTCGGCATCCACCGGCTCCGCGACGCCTACCTCGCCCGCGACCCGGGCTACGACAAGGGCATCACCGTGCCGGCGATGGTCGACATCCCGTCCGGCCAGGTGGTCACCAACGACTTCGGGTGGATCACCCACGACCTCGTTCTTCGAGTGGACCGAGCACCACCGTCCCGACGCGCCGGACCTGTGGCCCGATGAGTGCCGCGACGAGATGGAGGAGGTGATGGAGCGGGTCTTCACCGACGTCAACAACGGCGTCTACCGCTGCGGTTTCGCCGGGTCCCAGGAGGCCTACGACCAGGCCTACGACACGCTCTGGTCGGCGCTCGACTGGCTCGAGGAGCGCCTCACGGACCGCCGCTACCTGATGGGCGCGGAGCTCACCGAGGCCGACGTCCGGCTCTTCACGACCCTGGTCCGCTTCGACGCCGTCTACAACCCGCACTTCAAGTGCAACCGCAGCACGCTCACCGCACTGCCGGCGTTGTGGGGCTATGCGCGCGACCTCTTCCAGACCCCGGGGTTCGGCGAGACCGTCGACTTCGACCAGATCAAGCGGCACTACTACGTGGTGCAGCGCGACATCAACCCGACCGGAGTCGTGCCGAACGGCCCGGACGTCGCGATCTGGCGCACCGCGCACGGTCGCGCCGACCTCGGGTGCAAACCGAAGGAAACCGACCGAAAGGCAAGTTAAATCGCCCCGCAGACCATGGCGTGTCGCGCCCGGGTCCGCGACCATGGATCCCAAGGCCTGGGGGGGTCGACGCGGTCACCATCGACCGCGGTCGGAGTGAGGGGAAGGCGCATGCTGGTCGTCCAGCTCGTCGTGCTCGTGACCGGGTGCCTGGTCGCCGCGGCCCTGGTGACCGCGCATCGGCGCGGTCAGCGCGGCGTGAGGTAGTCCGCGACCTGCGGGCTGTCCGAGTCGCCCCAGTCGAGCAGCAGGCCGTACATCCCACGGATCGGCAGCAGCGTCGCGTCGCGGTCGCGCCGGAACGTGCGCGGGCACGGCTGGTTGGTCTGGTAGCAGGTCCAGGCGTGGAAGAACATCCGGGCCCGCCCGCCCTGGCTCGGTACGACGACGTCGGCGCCACCCGGCCCGCACAGCCCGGTGATCACCGGGCCGAGGAGGTTCGTCGAGCGGGTCGGCCAGCTCCAGCGCTTGCGTGACTTGCGGTACGTCGTGCGGTAGTCGCAGTCTCCGAACCAGCCCTCCGAGGTGAACAGCACGTAGTGCGACCCCTCGCGCACGAGCGTCGGGTTCTCCACGATCTCGCTGCTGCGCAGGAGCCGCTTGCTGTGCCGCCCGGGCAGGACGCCGAGCCCGTCGGGGGTCAGCTGGACCATCCGGATCGTCGACGGCAGGCCCTGGGTCTTGTAGAGCAGGTACAGCTTGCCGTCGCGCTCGGTGAAGAGCGACGCGTCGATGACCCCGCTGGCCGGCAGGTCGAGCTCGCGGTCGAGCAGCTGGTCCGACGCCGGCAGGTAGCCGGCCCGCGGCGGGCAGACGATCGGCACGTCGCCGTACGGCGTGAAGGGTCCGGCCGGCGTCGCGGCCGTCGCCGCTCCGATGCACCGCCCGCCCGGAGGCATGCCGGCCGCGAGCGCCGTGTAGTAGAGCACCCAGCTCCCGTCGGCCACCTGCGCCAGGTCGGGCGCCCAGATCTCGCCGGGCAGGACCCACGACGGGTACGTCGTGAGCGGCGGCGCGAGATCGGTGAACGGCCCGCGGGCGCCTCGGGCGCGCACCCGCGAGACCACCGGCCCGGTGCCGACGGCGAGGTAGTTGCCGTTGAACTCGACGACGCTCGGGTCGGCCAGGTCGCGGCCCCAGACCAGCGGCTGGGCGACGGGCTTCCGCGCTGCGGACGCGACGACCGGGCCGGGGTCGGCGGCGTCGGACGGCGTCACCACGAGGCCGGCCAGCAGGATGGCGAGGCCGGCGAGCAGCGGGCGGGAGAGACGGCGCACCCCTTCTCCTACGCCGCGGGCGCCCTCCGGATCAAGTCGACGTGCCGGTGGCGACGTACTCTTGGCCCTCGTGTCGCTCTGCGTGGTGCCCGATCCGCCGCCCGATCCGGTCTCCGGTGGCGGTGACGAGGCGGCGTTCCGCTCGGTGTTCCGTGACCACGCGGCCCGGGTCGCTGTCGTCACGGCGGTCTCGGCGCCGGGGGCGCGGCCGGTCGGATTCACCGCGACGTCGCTGGTCTCGGTGTCGGTCCGCCCGCCGATGGTGAGCTTCACGCTGGCGAGGGAGTCGGGTGCCTGGGCGGTGCTCGGCAGCTCGGACCGCGTCGCCGTCCACCTCCTCGCCGACGACCAGGCCGACGTCGCGCGGATCTTCGCCACGAGCGGTCTCGACAAGTTCGCCGCGGTGGCGTGGACGTCGGGACCGTCGGGGGAGGCGCTGGTCGAGGGCTGCGGCGCCTATCTGCTGGGTCGCATCACCGACCGCGTCCCGCCGGGGACAACGTCATGGTGCTCGCCGAGGTCGACGACGCCTGGGTGGCCCGCGCCGGTGCGCCGTTGCTGTACCACGACGGCCGCTACACCTCGCTCGCCCCGCGGCGCCCGTCGCCGAACGTGGTGCAGGCCACGGACTGACTCCGTCCGCCCGGACGGCGACCGTCCTACCCTCGAACCATGGGCGCCGGTCACGGGCACGGTCACGGGCACGCCGCGGGACGCGCGGCCGACCGCTCGCGCCTGCGCATCGCGCTCGGGGTCACCGTCGTCGTCCTGCTCGTCGAGCTGGTGGGCGCGTGGGTGACGGGCTCCCTGGCGCTGCTCGCCGACGCCGGGCACATGGCGACCGACGCGGCCGCGGTGGTGCTGGCCCTCGGGGCGTCGTACGTCGCGGCGATGCCGGCCGGGCGGCGCTCGACGTTCGGCTACCACCGGGCCGAGATCCTCGCCGCTCTCGTCAACGCGCTCGTGCTGCTCGGGGTGTGCGGCTTCCTGGTGTGGGCCGGCGTCGGTCGGCTGAGCGAGCCGACCCCGGTCGACGCCGGACCCATGGTGGCCTTCGCCCTGGTCGGCCTGGTCGCCAACGGGGTGTCGCTGACGGTGCTCAACCGCTCCGACACCGGGTCCCTGAACCTGCGCGCGGCGGCGGCCGAGGTGTTCGCCGACCTGCTCGGATCGGTGCTGGCGGTCGCGGCCGGCCTGGTGATCCTGGCGACGGGCTGGCTGCGCGCCGACCCGCTCGCCTCCCTGCTGATCGCGGCGCTGATCCTGCCGAGGGCCGTCAAGCTGCTCGGGACGCGCTGGTGATCCTGCTCGAGATCGCGCCCCCGGGCCTCGACCTCGACGTGGTCCACGACCACCTGCTCGGCGCTGACGGCGTCACCGACGTGCACGACCTGCACGCCTGGACGATCACGAGCGGCATGCCCAGCCTGTCGGCGCACGTCACCGTCACCGAGGGCGCCCTCGCCGCCCGTGGCGTCGGCGGCATCCTCGACGAGCTCTCCGACTGCGTGGCCGAGCACTTCGGCGTCCAGCACGCGACCTTCCAGGTCGAGCCCGAGACCCACCGGGCCCACGAGGACCTCGGCGAGCCGCACTGACCTCAGGTGAGCCGGTCGGCCGAGCCTCGGCCTGGATCAGCTGCCCGCCAGGTACGGCAGCACCAGCTCGTCCCAGAGGCCTGCGTGCCGGGCGCGGAAGAACCCGTGGTGGCCCATCCGGTCCACGTCGAGCTGGGCCGGGGAGTAGCGCTGGTCGATCCGGTCGGCGTTGACGAAGCGGTCGTGGAGGTCGGCGGTCGCGGCGGCGCTCATCAGCTCGTCGTCGGTGAAGGACAGCACCGTCATCGGCGCCTTCACGCGGGCGAACAGGTCGTCGGCGTCGGGCACGTCGACGCCGAGGTACGCCGGGTCGAGGCACCAGCGGCTCCACTGACGCATCACGCCGGTCGGGATGTCGTCCATGATCCGCAGCGTCCGGCCGGGGTAGTAGCCGGCGACCCGCATGGCGACCGGAGCGACCGTGCGCATCAGCACCGGCGCGGTGCGGCGCATCGACGGCCGGGCAGGTGGCCGACCCAGCCGGTGCCGGAGGCGACGCTGACCACGCGGGCCAGGGAGTCGTGGTCGACGAGCGGCAGCATCTGGGTGCCGAGGCTGTGCCCGACAGGCTCACCGGCAGGTCGCCCGCGTCGCGCGACGACGACGTCGAGAGCGTCGCGGGCGTCGTCGAACCAGTCGAGCAGGTCGCCGTCGTACGCCTTCATGGCCGCACGGTCGGCGGTGCCACGGTGCTCGAGGACGACGGCGCGCAGGCCGCGGTCGGCGAGCCAGGTGGCGAAGGGCGTGTAGTAGCGGGCCGGGGTCGCCATCGCGGGCAGCACGAGCACGACGCCGCGGGTGTCGACGGAGGGCTCGGTCACGGCCAGGTTATGACGGCTGTCATAGTTCATGGCAGGATAGTATGACAGTCGTCATAGACAGGCAAGTCGAGTTCCAGGCAAGGGAGACCAGGTGGCCACCGACACGCGTCGCCGGATGATCGCCGGCGCCGCCGAGGCGATCGGCACCCAGGGAGCCGCGGCGATGAGCCTGCGCGACCTGGCCCGCGCGGCGGGCGTCCCGCTGGGCTCGACGTACCACCACTTCCCCGGCGGAAAGGCCCAGCTGGTCGAGGAGGCCGTGGCGGCCACCGGGCGGCAGGTCAGCCGGCTGCTCGAGCAGTCCCGCGAGCAGGGCGTGGAGGCGGCGCTGCGGAGCTTCGCCGAGCACTGGCGGGTGCTGCTGGTCCGCACCGACTTCGCGACCGGCTGCCCGGTGCTCGCCGTCGCCACCGAGGCCGAGCCGGCGCCTGCAGGAGGTCGCCCGCGGTGTCTTCGCCGAGTGGCAGCAGGCGATCGCGACGGCGCTCGCGGCCGACGGCGTGCCTGCCCGGCCGGGCCGCCAGCCTGGGTCGCCTGGTGATCGCCTCGCTCGAGGGTGCCGTCGCGGTGTCGCGGGCCGAACGCTCGGCCGACCCGCTCGACGAGGTCGTCGCCGAGCTCTCCGCCCTGCTCGCCGCCGTCAAGCGCTGACCCCGGCGGCGACGACGCCCGATTGGCGGCAGCGACCGGTCGCACCGGTACTTTTGGGCGGCACCACGATGTGCCCCCGGTCACACCCATGCCGGGCGCGCAGGAGCGGCCCCGGAGACCCCGGTGCGGCGGTGAGCGATGAGGAGTCTGACGTGTCCCACCACAACGGCTTCGGGCCCGACCTCGCGGAGGTCTTCGGGCCCGCCGCAGAGCGACGGCGGCCCCGAGTTGATCCAGCTGCTGACCCCCGAGGGCGAGCGGGTCGAGCACCCCGACTTCGCCTTCGACGGCACCGACCAGGACGTGCGCGACCTCTACCGCGACATGGTCCTGACCCGGCGGCTCGACGTCGAGGCCACCGCGCTCCAGCGCCACGGCGAGCTCGGCATCTGGGCCCAGCTGCTCGGCCAGGAGGCCGCCCAGATCGGCGCCGGACGCGCGCTGCGCACGCAGGACTTCGTCTTCCCGACCTACCGCGAGCACGGCGTCGCCTGGTGCCGCGGGGTCGACCCGCTCAACCTGCTCGGCCTCTTCCGCGGCGTCGACCAGGGCGGCTGGGACCCCGCGCGACAACAACTTCGGTCTCTACACGATCGTCATCGGCGCGCAGACCCTGCACGCCACCGGCTACGCCATGGGCATGCAGCGCGACGGTGTCGTCGGCACCGGCGACGCCGAGCGCGACAGCGCGGTGCTCGCCCACTTCGGCGACGGCGCCAGCTCGCAGGGCGACGTCAACGAGGCGTTCATCTTCGCGGCGTCGTACAACGCTCCGGTCGTGTTCTTCTGCCAGAACAACCAGTGGGCCATCTCCGAGCCCATCGAGCGCCAGTCGCGCATCCCGCTCTACCAGCGGGCGCTGGGCTTCGGCTTCCCCGGCCTCCGCGTCGACGGCAACGACGTCCTCGCGACGCACGCCGTCACCAAGGCCGCCCTCAACCGGGCCCGCGAGGGCCAGGGCCCGACGTTCGTCGAGGCCTACACCTACCGGATGGGCGCCCACACCACGACCGACGACCCGACGCGCTACCGCCTCAGCGACGACGTCGAGAAGTGGAAGCTGCGCGACCCGATCGCCCGCGTCGAGGTCTACCTCAAGCGCAACGGCCTGGCCGACGAGGACTTCATCGACGGCATCAGGGCCGAGGCCGACGACCTCGGCGCCCGCCTGCGCGAGGGCTGCAAGGCCCTGCCCGACCCGCAGCCGCTCTCGATCTTCGACCACGTCTACAGCGAGATGACCGACGAGCTCGCCGCCCAGCGCGACGGCTACGCGGCGTACCTCGAGCTCGTCTCGAGGGGAGCCACGCATGAGCGGCACGAAGATCACCCTGGCGAAGGGCCTCAACATGGGCCTGCGCAAGGCGATGGAGGACGACCCCAAGGTCCTGCTCATGGGCGAGGACGTCGGCAAGCTCGGCGGCGTCTTCCGCATCACCGACGGCCTGCAGAAGGACTTCGGCGAGGACCGGGTCATCGACAGCCCGCTCGCCGAGTCCGGCATCGTCGGCACCGCGGTCGGCATGGCGATGCGCGGCTACCGCCCGGTGGTCGAGATCCAGTTCGACGGGTTCGTCTACCCGGCGTACGACCAGATCGTCTGCCAGGTCGCGAAGATCCACTTCCGCAGCCAGGGCAAGATCAAGATGCCGATCGTCATCCGGATCCCGTTCGGTGGCGGCATCGGCGCGGTCGAGCACCACTCGGAGTCGCCGGAGGCGCAGTTCGCGCACACGCCGGGCCTCAAGGTCGTCGCCTGCTCCAACCCGGTCGACGGCTACTGGATGATCCAGCAGGCCATCGCCCACGACGACCCGGTGATCTTCCTCGAGCCCAAGCGGCAGTACCACGCCGACAAGGCCGAGCTCGACGAGACCGCCACGCCCGACCCGCTCTTCAAGTCCCGCATCGTCAAGGCCGGGCTCGGACGCGACGCTGCTCGCCTACGGCCCGACGGTGAAGACCTGCCTGAAGGCCGCCGAGGCGGCCGCCGGCGAGGGCCGCTCGCTCGAGGTCATCGACCTGCGCACGCTGTCGCCGCTCGACATGGCGCCGGTCTACGACTCGGTACGCCGCACCGGCCGCGCCGTCGTCGCCCACGAGGCGCACGTCAACCTCGGCCTCGGGTCCGAGCTGGCCGCCCGGATCACCGAGGAGTGCTTCTACTCGCTCGAGGCGCCGGTGCTGCGGGTGGGCGCGTTCGACACGCCCTACCCGCCGTCGCGCATCGAGGAGGAGTACCTCCCCGACCTCGACCGCGTCCTCGACGCCGTCGACCGCAGCCTCGAGTTCTGAGAGGAGCAGCAGTGCCTGAGTACCTCCTGCCCGACGTCGGCGAGGGCCTGACCGAGGCCGAGATCGTCGCCTGGAAGGTCAAGGTCGGCGACGTCATCGCGATCAACGACATCGTCGTCGAGATCGAGACGGCCAAGTCGCTGGTCGAGCTGCCCTCGCCCTACGCCGGCACCGTCACCGCCCTGCTGGTCAACGAGGGCGAGACGATCGCGGTCGGCACCCCGATCATCGCCATCGGCGACGGCTACCGAGGCCGCGGCGCCCGGCGCCGTCGGCGACCCCGACCGACGAGATCGACCTGTCCAACCCGGCCGCCAGCGGTGGCGGCGAGGGCGAGAGCCTGGTCGGTCGCAACAAGGCCGAGCGCACGTCCGTACGCCGCGCCCGTCGGGGCGCGGCCGCGCCGGCGACCGCCGCCGGCTCGGCGGCCCAGCAGCAGGTGCAGGGCTCCTTCGAGCCCGGGCTCCCCTCGCCCGAGGTCGCCGATGCCGCCGAGGAGGACGCCGTGCCCGCCACCGGCGTCGGCACCGACGCGGCACCGGAGGAGCCGCTGTCGTCCGGGCAGGCGCGCGCGCTCGCCAAGCCGCCGGTGCGCAAGCTCGCCAAGGATCTCGGCGTCGACCTGGGCGCGATCACCCCGACCGGCGCGGGTGGCACGGTCACCCGCGACGACGTCCAGCTGGCCGCCGACGGTGGTGACGGCTCGCCGGCCCTGGCCGCCGAGGGTCTGGTGGGCGGCTTCCACCTCGACCACGTCGACGGTGGCCAGCGCGAGCGGCGCGAGCCGGTCAAGGGCGTGCGCAAGATGATGGCCGGCGCGATGGTCGCAGTCGGCGTTCTCGGCGCCGCACGTCACCGAGTGGGTCACCCTCGACGCGACGCGGACCATGGAGTTCGTCGACCGGCTCAAGAAGCGCCGCGAGTTCAAGGACGTCAAGGTCTCGCCGCTGCTGGTGCTGGCGCGCGCGGTCATCCTCGCCGCCCGGCGTACCCCCGAGATCAACTCGTTCTGGGACGAGCAGCGCCCAGGAGGTCGTCTACAAGCGCTACGTCAACCTCGGCATCGCCGCGGCCACGCCCCGCGGGCTGGTCGTGCCGAACGTCAAGGACGCCGACCGGATGTCGCTGCTCGAGCTGGCATCGGCGCTCAACGGCCTGACCGCGACGGCGCGCGACGGGAAGACGCAGCCGGCGGACATGAGCGGCGGCACCTTCACGATCACCAACGTCGGCGTCTTCGGCGTCGACGCGGGCACGCCGATCATCAACCCGGGCGAGTCCGCGATCCTGTGCTTCGGCGCGGTGAAGAAGCAGCCGTGGGTCGTCGACGACGAGATCGTGGTCCGGCAGGTGACGACGCTGGCGCTCAGCTTCGACCACCGGCACATCGACGGCGAGAAGGGCTCGCAGTTCCTGGCCGACGTCGCCGGCATCCTCGAGGACCCTGCGTCGGCGCTGCTGTTCTGACCCGGACGAGACGGTCGCGGAGCGCCGGCGGCGGCTCCGTGAACCCGGCAGCGCCCGGCGGGTATAGACGGTCATGCAGGAGGACGTCGCCACCGATGCCGAGCTGTGGCTGAGCTGCCGGAAGGGCAGTCTCGACGCGCTCGGGCAGCTGTTCGACCGCCACCACGCACGCGTCTACCGCTACTGCCTGCGCCTGGTCTTCGTGGCCGACGACGCCGAGGACTGTCTGTCCGAGGCCTACCTCGAGGCGTGGCGGGCCAGGCGCTCCTTCCAGGTGCGCGACTCGGCGCTCCCGGTGCTGCTCGCCGTCGCCAAGCGGATCGTCCAGAAGCGGCAGCGTGCCGACGTACGCCGGCACGGTCTCATCCAACGCCACGCGGGCCTGCGCTCGCCCGACGTGGGCGATGTGGCCGACGACGTGGTGCAGGCGCTCATCACGGCGGAGCAGCTCGCCTGGCTGGCCGGTGTCACCCGGTCGCTGGCTGACGCCGACCGTGACGTCTATGACCTCGTGATCAACGCCGAGATGTCCCACGAGGAGACGGCTCAGATCCTCTCCATCCCGGTCGGGACCGTGAAGTCCCGACTCCACCGAGTGCGGCGCCAGATTGCCGAGGCCGCCGCACGAGACCACGACGAGGTGCAGTCGCGATGCCTGATCTGATGATGATCGACGTCCCCGACATCTCCGCCGCTCGGGCTGAGCGGGTGTGGGCGCACGTACGCGAGACCGCGGTGAGGGAGCGGGCCACGACGAGCAGGCGCCGCGCGATCGGGATCTCGGCGGTGGCCACCTCGGTGGCGGGGGCTCTCGGATTCGCCCTCCTGGCGCCGACCTCGTCGTTCGCGAGCTGGACCGAGGTGCCGACGCCATCCGGGTGAGCGTCTCCGATCCGGAGGTGGAGCCGTGTCATCAAGGCGTTGCGCCGGCGATGAGAGTGGGAAGGGCGGGTCGGACAACTGGCGCAGCAGCCGCTCCTGGGCGAGCGGCGTGGTGACTTCGCCTCGTTCCTGATGGCCGGGGCGGTGCAACCTCTCGATCTGCATCGTCGGACGACGACTTCCTCTTCGCCGGGCAGCTGGCCGCGCCGCGCCGCTGCGCGAGGAGGAGACGATGTCGTTGCTTGGCAACGCCGGCGTGCTTCGAGGGTCCTCGCTAATGTATCGGCCGGGTCGCCGACGAGGTGCAGCGGCGTCACGGTCGTGACCGAGGACGGCGACAGGGTCACGGCGTCGGTCGGCGATGGCTACTTCGCCGCCTGGTGGCCCACGTCGGCCGCTCCGGTGACCGTCGCGGCGACCGACGAGGCCGGCGCGGTGCTGGCCTCCCTGTCTCCGAGCGAGGGGTGACCCGCCATGGCGACGACGGTAGCCTGCGGAAGATGTTCGACATCTCATGGCTGGAGGTGTCGATCCTTCTCGCGGCCCTGGTGGTCGTGGTGTGCCTCCTGTGGGCAGCGACGGTCGGCATCTCCCGCCGACTCCGAGCCCGGCGCCGGTCGCACGGGTGGGACGAGCGCGTCCTCGGCCCCGACCGGTCCAGGGACTGACCCGACGCGAGCGCCCGGCGCCGCCGGGAATTGCTCGCCTCCGACATTCCGAGGGGTCTGCGAACAATTCCCTCGAGTGGTGACCGCCGCGCGGGGCAGCTGCAGCTCCGCGGGACGGTCGCGGCCTCTTCTGTGCAATGTGGACAGTTTCGACAATTCCTGCTGTGCGGACAGCATGCAATTTCGGAAAGTGATCGTTCACGTGCCGGGAAATGCCGAAAAGCACGATCCCTTTAATTTCGGGTAGGGATCGCGCGAGCGTTACCCCACCGGCTGCATGGCCCTCCATCTCGGGAGGGGCCATGCAGCCGGGGGCAGCAATCAGGACAGGTTGCAGTTCGGCTGGAACGAGGTGGAGCCGGTCTTGCCGCCGCGGATCTGCATGCACGGGGTGGCGCTCGTCCAGGCGAAGCTGAACTTGAAGACCTGGGCCTGGCGCACCTCCCAGCCGACGTTGTTGACCGAGTAGGCACCCAGGCCCTGGTAGCTGACGCCGTTGTTGCCGGCGCCGCCCCGGTTGGTCAGGGAGTAGGAGGTGATGCCGTTGTTGTTGCCGCACCAGTTGGCCGTCATCCAGGTCTCACCGGTGTTGACGCCCAGGTCGGACCACTTGTAGGTCCGCTTGTACGAGTAGCAACTCGTTGCCGCGGCGGCAGCGCCCAGGCCGGACTTCTCCTGGACCGTGGGCAGGCGCTTGACCGGCTCGCCCACGACCTCGACCGCCGTCCAGCTGCTGACGCGTGCGGCCAGCATGGCCAGCTCGCCCTCGTCCAGCGACGCGATCACCGCGGCGGGGTCGGCGGCGAGGTAGACCGAGAGCGCGAGCTGCTCGCTCGTCAACTGGTCCTCGGCCTGTGCGGGTGCTGCCAGCAGCAGGGCCGCCAGAGCCGACAGGACCGTCCCGAAACTAAGAAGACGACGCATTACTTCCCTTTCTTCGCGCCGTCCCCGACTGCTCCGAATTGCGACCGGGTGACGGCTCTCGAACGGTACGTCGAGAACCGTCGAGAAATGCGCAAGGTCTAGACCAGAATTGTGATTGAAACGAAATACAAGGACGCAATTGAGATTGAATTCACAGTTCTTCTAACCGAAAGTGTCTTCCACCGAATAGACGCGAGGCGGCCGTGCCCCAGGCGGTCGCGTGACGTCCGGGACGCGACGCCGTTGGACCGGTGTTGGTTCCACGTTGGACAATGAGGGCCAGGTTGTCGGCGCGGGTCGTTGACCTGGCCCCCGACGGAACGGAGGATCACCTCGTGGGTGGGGATCCAACGGTGGTACGCGCGCCCGAGTCCGGTGCGCCGCCGCGGGACGCCCCGGAGTCGTCGGCCGCCGCTCTGTTCGAGCGGGCCCAGGCGATCGCCGACGAGCTCACCCGCGAGAGCGCGGCCGAGGCTCGCAAGGCCACCGAGGACGCCCGGCGCTGGGAGGCCGACGCCCGTCGTGCCCACGAGCAGGCCGAACGCGCCAGGTCCGAGGCCGAGCGGCTGCGGCAGCAGGCCGAGCAGGCCGTCGACGCGGCCGCCCAGGAGGCGCGTGACCTGATCGCCGACGCGGGCGAGCAGGCGACGTTGTTGATGCGGTCGGTCGAGATCCAACGCGAGAAGGTGATCGAGGAGGCGCGTGCCGATGCCGCAGAGCTGCGGGCCACCGCCCTCCGCGAGCGGCAGGAGGCCGAGGACGAGGCCGACGACGTCCGGGTGGGAGCAGCCCGCGATGCGACCCGGCTGCTGGCCCAGGCCCGCAAGCAGGCCGAGGACACCCTCGAGGAGGCTCGCGTCGAGGCCGAGGCCATGCGCGGACAGGCCGTCGACACGGCCGGCGCCCGACTGGCCTCCGCCACCGCCGAGGCGACCGCCCTGCGTGAGTCGACCGAGCAGGAGGTCGCGCAACGGCGCATCCTCGCCCACCAGCAGCTCGAGCGCAGTCGCGTCGAGGCCGAGGAGGTGCTGCAGAACGCGCGTCGCCACGCCCTCGACCTGGTGACCAGGGCCCGCGCCGAGAGCGAGGTCGAGCTCGCCCGGGCGGCCGAGCAGACCGCCTGGACGAAGGCCACCGTGGAGTCCGTGCTGGCCGCCGCCGCCCAGGAGGCCCGGATGATCCGCAACGCCGGGCACGCCGAGGCAGCCGCCCTGGTCCGCGGGCGTCGGCGCAGCATCCAGGAGGTGCTGGGCAGGGCCGCGCAGGGCCTTCGGGAGCGCACCGAGGCGGCCGACCTGCGCATCGCCGACCTGACGGCGTCGGCCGAGATCGCGGCCGCAGACGCCGACGAGCAGGCGCGGCGCCGGATCGCCGATGCCGAGCGCGAGGCGACCACCCGGCTCCGCGACGCCGAGGACCGGGCCGCCGCCACGGTCGAGCGCGCCGAGCGCCGGCGCCTGGAGGCCGAGGAGGGCGCCCGGAGCCTGCGCGCGCTGGTCGCCGAGGAAGTCGTGCAGCTGCGGGCCGAGGCCTCGGAGGAGCTGCGCCGCGCCCGCGAGGAGACGAGCCGGATCCTGGCCCAGGCGCAGACCGAGTCCGAGCGGCTGCGCTCCGACGCCGCAGCCGTGCTCGAGCAGGCCCGCGCGGAGGCCGAATCCCTGCGATCCCAGCGCGACGAGATCGCTACCGAGCTCACGCATCTATCCGGAGTCATCGAAGCCCTGGCAGTCTCTGACGTGACAACACCAGGAGCCTCGCCCCAGGAGTAGCCCGATGAGCCCGACCCCCCGCGACACCCCGGACGAACCCACCTTTCCCTTCGCCTTCCGCGGGTACGAGCCTGCAGAGGTCGACCGGGCCGTCCGCGGGCTGCTCGAGCAGCTCGACGAGGCTCACGAGCGCGTCCGCCAGCTGGAGGAGTCGGGCCAGGAGCAGAGCCGCAACGAGTCGCCGGAGACACCCGCGGCCGCCGCACCCGAGCCCGCGAGCTTCAGCCACCTCGGTGAGCGGGTGGGCAGGATCCTCGCCCTCGCCGAGGAGGAGGCCGCAGCGATCCGTGACCAGGCCCGGGCCGACAGCGAGGTCGCCGCCAAGGAGGCCGAGCAGGCCGCGGTGCACGTGCGCACCGAGGCCGAGCAGTACGCCGAGCGGCATCTCGGCGAGGTGCAGGCCCAGGCCGAGCGGTTGCTCGACGACGCGAAGCGGGCCGCCGAGCAGGAACGCGAGACCGCGCAGCGCGACGCCGCAGCCCACCGGCAGGAGGCGGAGGCCCTCTACGAGCAGCAGCGCGCGAAGTCGGCGGCCGCTGCGGCCGACTTCGAGTCCACGCTGGCCGAGCGGCGGCGGCGTACGACCGCAGAGTTCCAGGAGCAGCAGTCGGCCACCCAGGCGCAGCTGGAGTCGATGCGCGCCCAGGTGGACAACCAGCGCGCGCAGGGGCGCCGCGAGCTGGAGCAGGCACAGGCCGAGGCCGCCCGCCTGACGCACGACGCCAGCACCCGGGCCGAGGCGATGGTCGAGGAGGCCCGGGCCACGGCCGACCGGATCCGCGCCGAGTCGGACCGCGAGCTGACGGCCGCGACCCAACGCCGAGACAGCATCAACCAGCAGCTGGTCAACGTCCGGCAGATGCTGGCCACGCTGTCGGGCACGGCCGGCTTCTCCGACCCGTTCGCCGAGCCCGAGGCTGCCGCGGAACCCGAGGCCGCCGCGGACCTCGAGGCGCACCGGAACCCGAGGCTGGACCGGAACCCGAGGCTGCCGAGATGTCCGAGAACGAGACCGGGCCCGTCGACGAGGACGCCGAGGCTCGCTCGCGCTAGGCCCGGAGGTTTCGAGACAGGACTTCGTCCTTCCTCAACCACCGGTGTGGGGACGGCCCGGATTCGGTGGTTGAGGAGGCGCGCCAGCGCCGTCTCGAAACCTCCGCCGGGAGGGACCTCGGCCGGATTCGGTGGTTGAGGAGGCGCGCCAGCGCCGTCTCGAAACCTCCGCGGGAGATGGGACCTCGGCCCGGATTCGGTGGTTGAGGAGGCGCGCCAGCGCCGTCTCGAAACCTCCGCAGGAGATGGGACCTCGGCCCGGATTCGGTGGTTGAGGAGGCGCGCCAGCGCCGTCTCGAAACCTCCGCAGGGAGATGGGACCTCGTCCTTCCTGAACTCGGTGGTGGGTTTCGAGACAGGACTTCGTCCTTCCTCAACCACCGGTGGCGGGTTTCGAGACAGGACTTCGTCCTTCCTCAACCAGCGGTGGGGGGTTTCGAGACAGGACTTCGTCCTTCCTCAAGCCAGCGGCGGGGGCTTGAGCCAGGACTTCGTCCTTCCTCAACCAGCGGTGGGGGGTTTCGAGACAGGACTTGTCCTTCCTCAACCAGCCGTTCGTGCGTTGATCGACCACCGGTGCAACGGTGGGGAGTCAGCTGCCGGTTCCGGACGTGGCCTCGGCGGTGGGGGACTCCGTGCTGTCCAGCCATTCTGCGAAGAACGCAGACAGCTCCTCGCCGGTGGTCTCCTCGACCCAGTCGATGTACTGCTCCCGGGTCGCGTTGGCGTTGTCGTGCACCGACGGCCACGCGCGGACCATCGCCCAGAACGCGTCGTCGCCGATGTCCTCGCGCAGGGTGTGCCACATCAGGGCGGGTGAGTAGTAGATGTTGCCCTCGCCGAACGTCTCGGGGTCGTAGGCGCCCGGAGGACCGCTCTGCTCGCGCAGGAAGGCGTCCGCCGCGGCGTAGTCGGCCATCGTCGCGTCGAGCGACTGCCCGCCTGACTCGTCGGTGTAGACGGCCTGGAGGTACATGGTCATGCCCTCGTTCATCCAGACGTCGCGCCAGTCGGTCGGGCTGGTCTGGTCGCCGTACCACTGGTGCACGAACTCGTGGACGAGGACGGGCTTCGACAGCACGTAGTCGTTGTCTCCCAGCGTGATCAACGTCTGGGTCTCCATGCCGCTGCTGCGAGTCGGTGACCAGGATGCCGGCGGTGCTGAACGGATAGGGGCCGAGCTTGTCCTCGCACCACTCGAGTGCCTGGCGGGCGAAGCGGATCCTGGACATGGCGTCCGGCTTGTCCTTCGGCACCCACAGGGTGATCGGGACGCCGCTGTCGGTCTCCTGCTGCTCGCTGTCGTAGTCGCCGATCGCGATGGTGGTGAGGTACGACGACATCGGCTCGTCGGTGTGGAACGTCGTCGTCGTCCCGCGCTTGCCGTCGGTCCGCGACTCCAGGAGACCGTTGGCGATCCCGACGAACGGCCGGGGCGTCGTGATGGAGAAGTCGTAGAGCGCCTTGTCGGCGGGCTGGTCGTTCACGGGGTACCAGGTGTAGGCGCCGAACGGCTCCTGCATCGTCCAGACCTCGCCCTCCGGGGTGATGGTCCAGCCCAGGGTGCTGAAGTCGTCGCGCGTGGTCGGCGCCTCGACCGGCTCGGGGGTGCCCCGGTAGGAGACCTCGAGCTCGTAGACCTCGTCCTCCTCGACGGGCGCGTCGATCACCAGGTTCTTCCCGTCGTGCTCGTGCTCGACGCGGCTCGCCGCCGAGCAAGGTACGTGCGCGACCTCCAGAGGCTCGCCGAGGTCGAGCTGGAACTCCTCGGCGTCGGCCGTGGCCCGGAACGTCAGCACGTCGGTGCCGGTCAGCACGCGCTGCTCGACGTCCCAGGCGAGGGTGAGGTCGTGGTGCAAGGAGTCGACGGACGGGTCACCGACGTCGGGGTAGTAGCTGTCCTCGCGCGGCAGGCTCTGGGCGATGGCCAGCTCCTCGGGGACGGCCGGGTCGGTGCCGTCCTCGCCTCCGGTCCCCGGCGCGCTCGGAGGGGGTGTCGCCCGTGGGGCCGGCCGACGATGCCGGGCCACCGGGCGCGGGCTCGGCGTCGTCGCGGAGCCAGAAGACTGCCGGCTGCGGCCAGGGCGACGACCAGCGCCAGGGCGGTCAGGAGCCGGCCCGAGCGGCTCACGAGGCCGCCTCCGTGCGCAGCTGGGTGGACCGGCCCGTGAACGTCGCGACCAGCCGGCCGGCCGCGGTCACCTCGACGTCGTACACCCCGCGGCGCTCCTCGCGGGACCGCTCGACGGCGGTGGCCACGAGCTCGTCGCCGGCGTGGACGGGCGCATGGAACCGGATGTCCGCGCTGTGCGCCACCGTGACCGGGCCGTGGGAGTTGCACGCGAACGCGAAGGCCGTGTCGGCGACGGCGAAGGTCAGCCCGCCGTGCCCGATGGCATGCCCGTTGACCATGTCGGGCGTCACCGGCATCGACACCGTGGCCCGCCCGGGCGTCACCGCGACCAGGGCCATGCCCAGTCTCCGGCTGGCGCGGTCGTCGTCCCACATGCGCCGCACGTGCTCCGGCCACTCGTCGCTCGTCACCCGGCAAGCGTAGGTCGACGCCCCTCCGATGAGTGCGGCACACGGGCCGGGTCAGCACCAGCGAAGAGAGTTCGGGCGGGCTGTCGTATCGGGACCGCACCGTTCGTGGAGTGGGTGAGACGGGTCCACCGCAGGCCCACCGACGACGCTGGAGGAGAACCGCGATGAACGAGACACGAGCCCGCTGGCTGGCCCTGTGGGTGCTCTGCCTGGGTGACCTGATGATCGTGCTGGACACGAACATCGTGAACGTCGCCCTGCCCTCCATCCAGGCCGACCTGGGCTTCAGCCAGACCGCGTTGGCGTGGGTGGTCAACGCCTACATGCTGACCTTCGGCGGCTTCCTGCTGCTGAGCGGGAGGCTCGGCGACCTCTACGGCAACCGCCGCGTCTTCCTCGGCGGCGTCGTCGCGTTCACCCTGAGCTCGATCGCCTGCGGTCTCGCGCCCAACAGCGCGTTCCTGGTCGTCGGCCGCGCCGTGCAGGGTCTCGGTGGCGCGGCCGTCTCCGCGGTTGCGCTCGCCCTGATCATGGGGCTGTTCACCGACCCCGCCGAGCGGGCGAAGGCGATGGGCGTCTTCGGCTTCGTGATGTCGGGTGGCGGCGCCGTCGGCGTACTTCTCGGCGGCGTGCTGACCGGCCTCTTCAGCTGGCACTGGATCTTCCTGGTGAACGTGCCGATCGGCATCGCCGTGCTGGTCCTCGCCGGCCGGGTGCTGCCCGCCGACGGCTCGCTCGCCGACCGCGGGCCGCTCGACGTCCCGGGCGCGGGGCTCGTCACCCTGGCCCTGATGATCGCGGTCTACGGCGTCGTCGGCGGCAACGAGGCCGGCTGGACCTCGACCCGCACCCTCGCGCTGCTCGGCACCGCTGCGGTGCTGCTGGTGGCGTTCGTGGTCCGCCAGGCGACGGCCGCGCACCCGTTGGTGCCGCTGCGGCTCTTCCGGCTGCGCAACGTGGCGGTCAGCCAGGTCGTCGGCGTGCTGTGGGCCGCCGCGATGTTCGCCTGCTTCTTCCTCTCCGCGCTCTACCTCCAGCAGGTGCTGGGGTACGACGCGCTCGTCGGTCGGCCTGGCGTACCTCCCCTCGTGCCTGGTGATGGCGGCCTGCTCGCTCGGCCTGAGCGACAAGATCGTGATGTGGTTCGGCATCCGGGTGCCGCTGACGGTCGGCCTCGCGCTGGCGGGGGTGAGCCTGGCGCTCTTCAGCCGGGCGCCGGTCGACGGCACCTACGTCGCCGACGTGCTGCCCGCGATGGTGCTGCTGGGCATCGGCGCCGGGATCGCGTTCAACCCCGTGCTGCTGGCCGCGATGGGCGACGTCGAGCCGCACGAGGCCGGCCTGGCCTCTGGCGTGGTCAACACCAGCTTCATGATGGGCGGCGCGCTCGGGCTGGCCGTGCTCGTCGCGATCTCCTCGGCCCGCACCGCCGCCGTCGCCGCCACGGGTGCCGACCCGGTGGTCGCCCTCAACGAGGGTCTGCACGCGGCGTTCCTGGCGGGCGCGGTCTGCGCCTTCGGCGCGGCCGTGGTCGGCGGGGTCTTCCTCCGGCCCAAGCCGATGGGCGGGCCGACGGGCGGGCCGACCGGGCGAGCCGACGGGCGCCGCTCGAGGAGTCGGCGCTCGCGGGCGACTGCGCGATGCGGGCGCCGACTACCGCGGTGCTGTGGTCGCTTAGGTGGCGGCCCGCCACCCCCTATGCGACCACAGGACCGCACCAGTCGGTCTCACCCGCGCAGGCCGACGCCCCCGGACCGGCGGATCCGGGGGCGGCGGTGCTCTGGGCCGTCCGCACCCGAAGAGGCGGACGGGCGCGGGGCGGTCAGAGGTCGAGCGGGCGCAGGACCTTGTTGATGCCGTGGGCGATCTGCTTGTTGCCGCGGTTGATGTCGAGGACGACGACCTTGGCGTTGGCGGCGTCGGGGTCGTTGTCGATGAGCTTGACCGAGTCGTCGGACACCGAGACCGTCAGCGTCGCTCCGCCGGAGGCGGTGGTGAGGACGGCGCCGTCGGCGTCGAGGACCTTGTCGGAGGTCAGCGTGGCGCCCGGCACGACGTGGTAGAGCAGCACGGCCTCGACCGTGTCGATGCCCAGGCCCGCCACCTTCTTGAACACCTTCTTCTCCGAGGCGAGCTTCTTGCCGGTCAGGTCCTGCACGAGCGCGCGGAAGGCCTTGTCGGTGGGCACGAAGGCGGTGATGCGCTCGCTGCCGAGGCCGAGCACGCCGACGGGGCTCTTCGGCTTGGCGTCGAGGACGGCGTACGCCGCGGCCTCGACGATGTCGAAGTCGCCCCACTTCTGGTCGAACTTCTGACCGTCGGCGCCGAGGACCTCGGCGAGGCTCGTGGTGCCGCGTTGCGCCTGCCTCGGCTCGTGGGCGGTCTGGGCCTGGGTGGGCGCGGAGGTGAGCAGGGAACCGGCGACGGCGGCCGCGAGGGCGGCCGAACCGAGGAGCTTCAGCATGGGGTTGTCCTTTCCAGGGGCTGTCTGAAGAACAGCGCAAACCTAGGACAAACCTTAGACAAAATGCAAGCCCTCGCCGTCGGCTGCTTCCGATCCCACCTCTGCGGGGAGCGCATCCGCACCCAGCGCGAGGGTCAGGGCGAGCACCGTCTCCGGGTCGTCCAGCCGCTCGCCGTAGAGCTCGCGCAGCTGGCCCATCCGGTAGCGCACCGTTTGCGGGTGCACGAACAGTGCCGCCGCCGCGTCCTCACGCCTGCCCTGGTGCAGCAGCCAGGCACGCAGCGTGCTCGCCAGCTTCTCGGCGGCGGCCGGCTTGAGGTCCGCCAGCGGCGCCAGTGCCTGGGCGCGCAGGTCGGCGAGCGCCTCCGGGTCTGCGCCGAGGACGAGGGCAGGCAGGTGCTCCTCGGTGTCGAGCGAGGTCTGGCCGTTGCGCAGGGGCAGCGCCCGCACGGCCCGGGCGTACGACGTGCGCGCCTCGAGCCACGGCCGTGACGGGCCGGCGACCGCGCCCCGCCCGGCGAGGGTGCGCATGAGCCGACCTCGCGAACGCCCGCCGAGGTCTGGCACGAGCAGCACGGTCATCCCGGCCGGCAGCCCGCTGACGTCCTCGCTGCCGTGGAGCGTGCGGGCGTCGACCAGGCCCACCACCGGGCGCACCTGGGCCTCGGGCAGCAGCACGGCGGTCAGGGTCTTGGGCGGTCTCCAGTCGGCGCGCGAGGCCGCCGCGACCAGGGCGTCGGCCGAGTCGCCGCGCAGCAGGCCCGAGGTGAGCCGGTCGAGGTAGCGCTGCCGGACCCGCCCGCTCGTCTCGAGCTCGTCGGCATGGCCGGCCACCGAGGCCGCCGACAGCTCGTCGATGTAGGCGAACACCAGCTCGGCGAACGCCGCCACGGTGTCGGCCGGGACGTCGTTGGCCACGGCGGTGGCGGCGAGCTCGCGCCAGGCCACCCGCGCCCCGACGCGGTACGCCGAGAGCAGCGCGTCGGCCGAACGCCCGCTGCGGGCCTCGCCCCGCCCGAGCGCGTAGGCGCCCTCGAGCGCCGGGGAGAGCGGGGTGCCGGGGTCCAGGGCCCGCCCACGCGTGGCCAGCCGGAGGAAGCCGGCCAGCGCCATCTGCACCGCCTGCTCGATGGTGTTGCCCATCGGGCCGCCGAAGGCGCCGGCGTAGGACGGCACCTCGTCCATCACCGCGGCGATGGTGTGCTCGGCCACCTCGGGCAGCTTGCCGCGCAGCAGGTCGACCAGGCCCTGGTCGAGCGCGAACGCCTGACCAGGGGTGAGCAGGGGACCGTCTACCATGCCATCTCCCGACGTTTGTCCTTTGCGAACAAAGAAGTGGGCCGGATTCACGTCGTCCGGTCAGGAATTAACACTACTGAACGGACAGACTGAAGTACATGAGCATCACACTGCCGCGTACCTCGGGGACCCCGGGTCTGCGCGCGCACGTCCGCCGGCTGGCCGAGGTGGCGACCCACCCGCTCGTGCCGGCCGACTTCCTCGACCTCTTCGCGCCGCTGCGGCCCGGAGCCGACCTGCGCGGCCGGATCGTCTCGGTGACCCCCGAGACCAAGGACGCCGCGACGCTGGTGATCAAGCCGGGCGCCGACTGGGCCGGGCACGTCCCAGGGCAGTACCTGCGCATCGGCGTCGACGTCGACGGCGTCCGCCAGTGGCGCGCCTACTCCCTCACCCACGGCCCACGCCGCGACGGCCTGATCTCGATCACCGTCAAGGCCGTCCCCGACGGCCTGGTCAGCACCCACCTGGTGCGCGAGTCGAAGCCCGGCACCCTGATCCACCTCGAGCAGGCCGCCGGTGAGTTCGTGCTGCCGACCTCGGGGGGCAAGCTGCTCTTCGTCACCGCGGGGTCCGGCATCACCCCGGTCATCGGGATGCTGCGCAACCTCTTCCCGGTCACCGACGACGGCGTGCTGCGGCTGCCGCGCAGTGCGGCGTACGACATCGTCGTCCTGCACGTCGCCCCCTCCGCCCCCGACTCGATCTTCGCCGACGACCTGCACGCCCTGGCCGACTCCGGCGCGATCACCCTGGTCACCCGCTACGACGACGAGCACGGCGTGCTCGACATCACCGACCTGCCGACGTTGATCCCCGACCTCGACGCGCGCGTCACGTTCGCGTGCGGCCCGGGCGGGCTCCTCGACGCCATCGAGGCCCACCACGCCGCGCGCGGGCTCGAGCTGTTCACCGAGCAGTTCCGCGCCGCTCGCGTGGTCGCGGGCGACGGTGGCTCGGTGACCTTCGACCAGACCGGGCTCACCGTCGAGGGCGACGGATCCCGGCCGATCCTCGACATCGCCGAGGACGCCGGTCAGCTGATGCCGAGCGGGTGCCGGATGGGCATCTGCTACGGCTGCGTGCTTCCCCTCAAGGAGGGCGCCGTCCGCGACCTGCGCAACGGCCAGGTCACCACCGCCGTCGCCGGCGAGACCAACATCGGCGGCACCCTCGTCCAGACCTGTATCAACGCGCCCGCGGGCGCCTGTCACTTCGACCACTGACCACTGATCCATGACCGTGGTTTCGAGACCGGCCTACCGGCCCTCCTCAACCAACGACGAGAAGGAGATCCCATGACCGTCATCCAGAAGCAGCCCGTCAGCCCCATCGCCCACCTGACCCGCGAGGACATCGAGGCCATCGGCGTCGAGCTCGACGCGATCCGTCAGGACGTCATCGACTCCCGCGGGGCCAGCGACGCGGCGTACATCCGCAAGATGATCAAGACCCAGCGCTCGATCGAGCTCGGCAGCCGCGCGGTGCTGCTCGTCAGCATCTTCCCGCCGGCCTGGATCCTCGGCACCGCCGGGCTGAGCATCTCGAAGATCCTCGAGAACATGGAGATCGGCCACAACATCCTGCACGGCCAGTGGGACTGGATGCGCGACCCCAAGATCCACTCGACCACCTGGGAGTGGGACAGCGCCACGCCCGCCGAGCAGTGGAAGCACAGCCACAACGAGCTGCACCACACCTACACCAACGTCATCGGCAAGGACAACGACCTCGGCTACGGCATCATGCGCGTCGACGAGGACCAGCCGTGGTACCCCTTCCACCTCGGCCAGCCGCTGTGGAACTTCGTCAACGCCATGTTCTTCGAGTACGGCATCGCCGCCTACGACCTCGAGGTCGGCGCGACCCTGAAGAAGAGCGGCACCAAGGGCTTCAAGGAGCCGAAGTTCCGCGCGCAGGCCAAGAAGGTCCTCAAGAAGGTCCGCCGCCAGGTCGCGAAGGACTACGTCATCCACCCGGCGCTGTCGGGCCCGTCGTTCCTGCACACGATGGCGGCCAACTTCGTGGCCAACACGGTCCGCAACCTGTGGAGCCACTCGGTCATCATGTGCGGCCACTTCCCCGAGGGCGTCGAGACCTTCGAGAAGCGCTCCATCGAGGGCGAGACCAAGGGCGACTGGTACGTCCGTCAGATGCTCGGCTCGGCCAACATCTCCGGCTCCAAGCTCCTGCACATCATGACCGGAAACCTCAGCCACCAGATCGAGCACCACCTCTTCCCCGACCTGCCGTCGAACCGCTACTCCGAGATCGCCCCGCGCGTGCAGGCCCTCTTCGAGAAGTACGGCCTCAACTACTGCGCCCGCCCGATCGTGCCGCAGGTCTACTCCGCGTGGCACCGCGTGGTCCGGCTCTCGCTGCCCAACGGGTGGCTGCAGACCACGAAGGTCTCGAACGCCCCCGAGCAGCTCACCAAGCTCTACAAGATGGCGACCGGCACGCCGAAGGAGCGCCGCGCCCTCCAGGCCCGGCTGGTCCAGGAGGCCCGCCGCGCCGAGGCTGCCCGCGTGGCCGCCTGAGTCGCTGCTCCAGGCTGGGCCGGGTCAGCCCCGGCTCGGCCGCTTGCCGTGCAGCAGCAGCACCGCCGCCAGCTGGGACCTGACCTCCAGCTTGCTCAGGATCGACTTCACCTGGGTGCGCACGGTCGCCTCCGACACCACGTCGGCCTCGGCGATGTCGTGGATGCGCCGCCCGTCGGCAAGCCCGCCGAGCACCGCGCGCTCGCGGGGTGTGAGGCGGGCGAGCCGCTGGCGTTCGGCGTCACCGAGCCGCTCCTCGTCGCGCCAGGCGGCGATGAGGTCGGCGCGTCGCTTCGGTGACATCGCGGGCCGGCCCGTCGCCAACCGGCGTACCGCGCCCTGGATCTCGGCCAGCGGCGCGTGCTTCGAGATGACCGCCTGCGCCCCCTCGTGCAGGCATCGGCCCCACTCCGCGCGTTCGCGAGCCCCGGTCACGACGAGGACGTCGATGCCGGCCGCGGTGAGCGGGGCGACGAGGTCCGCCCCGTTGACGTCGGCGCCCAGGTCCAGGTCGAGGATCGCGACGCCAGGTTGCCTCCTGAGCACGGCCGCGACCAGGTCGGGCGCCGTGGCGCCGGGTCGCACGGCCGGACGGCGTACGTCGTGGCCCTCGAGCCGGAGCGCCAACGAGAGCGACTCCGCGAACAGGACGTGGTCCTCGACGACGACGACGCGCATGTCAGCCGATACGCCGGTCGAGGATCGTGCTGGCCCGAGGCGCCTCGGCGGTGTCCACGCGGGGCAGCGTCACGGCCACGGTCGTCCCGGTCGTGCCGTCGGAGTGGACGTCGAGGCGACCGCCCATCTCCGAGACGAGCCGCCCGGCGACGCACAGGCCGATCCCGTGCCCGTTGGAGCTCGCGCCCCGCGTCCCCCAGTCGAGCACCGATGTGGAGAGCTCGGGCGGGATCCCGCAGCCGTCGTCGGAGACCCGCAGCCGCACCACGTCGCGGTGCGTGACGACGTCGACGTGCACGGACGCGCTGCCGCTGTGCACCGCGGAGTTGTCGAGGAGGATGTCGACGACCTCGGTGAGAGCGCCTGGCCGTCCGCGCACCCGGGTCCCGGCCGCGTTCCAGTCGACGGCCCGCCCCCGGATGCGGTGCGAGAGCACGATCGGAGCAAGGACCTCGTCGAGGTCGACCTCGGTGACCAGCTCGTTGCCGGACCGGGACAGCAGCCGGTCCAGCCGGGCGCGCTCTGAGTCGAGCAGCCCCTGCAGGCGCTGCCGGTCGGCGGTTGCGAGCTGCGGCGCGCTCGCCACGAGGTGGGACGCCGCGACGATGCCCGCGACGGTGCTGGCGACCTCGTGGAGCAACACCTGGTCCTCCCGGACGCGGGCCTCCAGCTCGTCGACCTGACGGTCGGTCTCGGCACGCTGCTCCAGGGCGCCACGCACGAGCCGCAGCGCCGTCAGCGCGACCAGCAGTCCGCCCGCGACGTCCAGCCCGGCCCCGATCGCGCTGCGCCAGTCGTTCGGGGCCACCGGGTAGGTGAGCACGTGGGCCACCGCCAGCGCCACGGCGGCCGGCGCCAGGTTGCGGGTGGCCCAGGCCGGAAGGGTTGCGCGCCTCAGCACCAGGACGGCGATCACGCCGTAGAGCACCAGCGCGGTCGCCACCAGGAGCGGTGTCTTCATCTCCACGTCCACCGGCGTGGGTGGGTGGGGGGGCGCCAGCATCGTGACGCGGGCAGTCGTGACCAGCAGCGCCATCGAGACGCCCAGCAGGAGCGGCGCGACCGGGTCGCGGGACCGCGGGCCGGCGGCCAGCATGACGACCAGCACGAGGGCGACCAGGACCTCCATGGCGCCGAGGCCGAGCCCGTGATGAGCCACCTGGTGGTCCATGGCGATCCGGATGACGGAGTAGCCGACCGCCTGCAGCGAGCCGAAGACCGCCGCGGTCGTCAACCAGGCGGTCGCGTGGCCAGGAGTCAGCCGGTGGTGGACGTAGAGGAGGCCTGCGCCGACCACCAGCATCGAGTACGCGACCAGCTCGGCCACCTGGGCGACGTGCGGGAGGAGGTCGCTCCTGGGCAGAAGAAGCACCACCAGTGCCGCGTTTCCGACCAGCAGGGTGGCCAGGAGGACCTGGACCGACCAGCCACCGGACCGTCGTTCAGCGCGCTCGGTGCTCATCCACCCCCCCCGAAGTGTTGGCCCACGTCGATCAGGCATCCCCGACCCTGTTGGGGGGTGGCTACCGCGCGGGCCGACAGTCCTTGCTATCGCGAACGCGGGTCGCTGACAAGCGCCACCTGTCACTGGTCTGAACCGGTGCTGGCCCGGGTGGTGCGGTCGGGGCTGCTGGGGTCGGTGGTGGTGACGTGGCCAGCCGCGCGGCCGCTCGGGGTGGGTGGAACGATGACCGGGTGGACCGCCCCCTCGCCGAGCAGCCGGCCGACCCGCATCCCGAGCTCCCGCGCGGCCTGACGGCGCGGACGCCGCTCGCCGACGACGTCCCGGCCCTGGTCGCCCTCGTCGACCTCAGGCGCGCGCTGGCGCCCGAGCACGGGCCGGTCGACCCCGACCTCGTGCGGGGCGAGGTGGTCGGCATCGGTTCGTGGACCCGGCGCCAGGTCGTCGTCGAGTCGACCGCCGAGTCCACCGCCGGGTCGCTCGTGGCCTGGGCGAGCGTCCACGACCGGGCCGCCGGCCGCTGCGATCTTCGCGTCGTGGTCGACCCTGCCTTCCCCCGCGCGGACGCGCTGGCCGCCGCGCTCTTCGGCTGGACCTCCGACGTCGCCGGGCACATCGCGGCCGAGCGGGACCTGTCCCGGACCCGACTCGAGCTGCTCCTCGACGCCGGCGACGAGCAGCTGCGCGGCTGGGCGGAGGCCGCCGGCCACCGCTGCGCGCGGACCTGGCTCAACATGTCGCGACCGGTGTCTGCCGACGAGACCGTCCCCGACGTACGCCCCGGAGTCTCGGTGCGACAGGTGCGGACCCACGATCTCGGCGACGGCACGACGATGCCCTACGCCGCCGACCTCCAGACCGTGCACCGGATGCTGGAGGAGTCGTTCGAGGACCACTTCAACTCCTACCGCGAGAGCTTCCCGGAGTTCGTGCAGCGACTCCGCGAGGACCCCGGTCATCGCTGGGACCACTGGTGGCTGGCCTTCGTCGAGGCGGACGGAGCTCTCCTGCCCGGCGGCGCGCTGGTCAGCACCCGCCTGGCGCCGGACGAGTCGGGCACTCCGGGGTCCTACGTCGACTACATCGGCGTCCACCGCCGCTCCCGCGGCCGCGGTGTCGCCAAGGCCCTGCTCACCACCGTCATCGCCGACGCGGCCGGCCGCGGACGCAACCGGGTCGGCCTCGAGGTCGACGGCGACTCACCCACCGGCGCGAACGGGCTCTACACGTCGATGGGCTGGTCCACGGCGTACATCACCGAGTCCTGGCACAAGGAGGTCGAGCTGGCTGGACGACGGGGTCAGACGTAGCGGAACGCCCGCCGCTCGCCACGGACGAACCCGGGGCGGAAGACCCGCAGCGCGATGCGGTAGCCGGCCCCGGCGTCGGCGAGGAAGCGAGTGGCCACGTCGTCGGGGACGCCGTCGAAGGCCCACGCCACCAGGAACGGCACCAGCCTGAGCGGATAGCCGCCGGCGGCGGCCTTCTCGCACGCGGCGTACTCCTCGACGGACATGACGTGTTGCAGGAACGGAAGAGCGTCGGACTCCTCGTGAGCGAGGTGGTCGAGCAGCGCGGTCCGCGTCGACGTGACGTGAACGTCGAGGGCGTTGCGGTGGTCGGCGCACGGGTGCTCGACCATCGAGGCGAAGCCCGCCGTGACCGCTGCCAGCGCGGGGTCGATCTGCTCGTGCTCGTCCTCCATCGCCCGGAGCATCGCTGCCGCCTCGGTGTCGCCTGCCGCGTCGGCGTGCCGCAGGAGCACCGGCCAGAAGGCGACGTCCTCGACGTCGTGGTGGTGATGGAGCACCTCGGCGAACCTCGCCCAACGCTGCTGGAGTGCACGCCAGGTCGGCGCCTCGTGCAGCGGGGTCTGCCGCACCGCCGCCTCGACGTTCGCGAGGTCGCGCCGGAAGGCGTGGTGCATGACGTACATGCCGGTCTGGTCGTGCGGACCCTCGGCGACGTGCGCCTGGCCCGGGAGAAGGATCTGTCGGGTGCTCATGGCGTCCACGGTGCCGTGGCGAACTTGTGGCGGACTTGGACCGGTCTTGGCATACATTTCGCGCGTGCAGGTGGCGGTGTTCGGCGCCGTACGGATCGCCCGGGAGGCGCCGGCGGGGGAGTGGGTCGACGTCGGCGCGCGCAAACCGCGCTCGATCGTCGCGGCGCTCGCGCTGCACGCGGGAAAGCCCGTGACGGCGGACCTGCTGGCCGACCTGGTCTGGGCCGGCGAGCCGCCGAGGGCGGCGCACGGAGCCCTGCACGCCTACATCTCCGGCCTCCGCAAGGTCCTCGACCCCGAGCGCACGTCGCGCTCGGCGGTCTCACTGCTGGAGACGACCGACCACGGCTACGTCCTGCGGGTGCGTCCCGAGGACGTCGACGCGCACCGGTTCGTCGTCGGCGTACGCCGGCTCGAGCGGGTCCTGGCCCCCCTCGCGACCCAGCTCACGACGGGCGACCGCACGGGCTGGCCGGGCCGCGGGACGCTGACCGCCACCCTCGACGAGCTCGACGCGGTGCTGGCCACCTGGACCGGGACGCCGTACGCCGACCTGCTCGAGCACCCCGACGTGGTCGCGGAGCGGAGCGCGCTCGAGCAGGTTCGCGCCTCGGCGGAGCAGGCCCGGCTGCTCGGGCTGCTCGCGCTCGGCGAGAACGCGAGCGTCCTGTCGACGACAGAGTCGAGGGTGGCCACCAACGCCCTGCAGGAGCGCTGGTGGGCGCTGCACGCCCTCGCCCTCACCCGTGCCGGACGCCAGGCGGAGGCGCTCGACGCGCTGCGGGCCGTTCGCGAGCTGCTCGCCGAGGAGCTGGGACTCGATCCCGGAGCCGAGCTGCGCGACCTCGAGCAGGCGATCCTGAGACAGGACGGCTGGCTGCTCGCTGCGCTCGACGACCGACCGGCTGTCGCCGAGGTCGCGGTGCGGCGCGCCGTGGCACCCAGCGAGGCCGAGGCGGCGCCCGGCGAGGCCGACTCCGTCGGCAGGACGTCCGAGCGGACCCGGCTGTACGCCCTGCTCGACGGTCCTGCCGGGGCCGCGCTGGTGGTCGGGGAGCCCGGCATCGGCAAGTCCTGGCTCGCCCACGACCTGGCCGACGAGGCGCGGAGACGCGGCTACGTCGTCGCGAGCGGCGCCTGCTCGCAGGACGACGGGGCGCCGCCGCTGTGGCCCTGGCTCGGGATCCTGCGCACCCTCGATCGCGACGGCGAGACCGACCTCGCAGCCGTGGTGGAGCGGAGCCTGGAGGACGCGAGCGCCGCGCGGCAGGCGTTCGAGACCTCCGACCGGATCGCCCGGGCGCTCTTCCGCGCCGCCGACCAGAGCCCGGTCCTCGTTCTCCTCGACGACCTGCACTGGGCCGACGACGCGACCCTGCGCACCCTGCGCCACGTGCTCGCCGAGACCTCGCCCGACACGCGGCTCGTGGTCGTGGCGACCAGGCGCGCCCATCCGGAGCCGACCGGCGCGCTCGCGGAGGTCGGCGAGGCGTTCGCGCGCCGCCACGCGCTGCGGCTCGACCTCGCCGGGCTCGGCACCGCCGATGCCCGCGCCCTGGTGCGGTCGGTGGCCGGCGCCGCGATCGCCGACGACATCGCCGACGCCTGGCAACGTCGGGCCGCAGGCAACCCGTTCTTCCTGGTGGAGCTGGCTCGTCTCGACGAGCCCGACGCCGCTGAGGTGCCCGTGACGGTGCGCGACGTGGTGACGCGCCGCCTGACCACGCTGCCCGACCGCGCGCTCGACACGCTTCGCCTGGCCGCCGTCGCCGGCCGTCGCTTCCAGGCGGCGACCATCACCGCGGCGGGCGGGCTCGACGGCGACGAGGTGCTCGACGACCTCGAGCACGCCCGGGTTGCCGGGCTGGTGGTCGAGGAGGACGCCGGCGACTACTCCTTCGCGCACGCGCTGACCCGCGACTCCGTGCACCAGGCCGTGCCGCCCTCCCGGCGGGCCCGGTTGCACGCGCAGATCGCGCACGCGCTGGAGAGCGACCCCGTCGTCCGCCGCCTGCTCGACGACGACGAACGCACCGCCGAGCTCGCACGGCACTGGCTGGCGGCGGGACCCACCCACCTCGACCGCGCCTGGCGCGCGGCTCGGGCCGCGGCCGACCAGGCGAGCGCGCTGTCGGCGTACCGCGAGGCGATGGAGCTGCGCACGGCAGCCGTCGAGGCGCACCGGCGCAGCGCCGACGGCGACGAGGCAGCAGCGCTTCACGCTCCTGCTCGAGCTGGCTCACGACGCCGCGCGAGCGGCCTGGTGGCCCGCCGTCGAGCGGGCCTCCTTCGACGCGATGACGCTGGGGCGGTCGACGGGCTCGCCGGCCCGGGTGGGCGAGGCCGCGGCCGTGCTCACCGGCTACTGCGCGTGGACTGCCGCACGAGCCGGAGGCTGTCTTCGAGGACGTGATCGACGACCTGCGCTGGGCGCTCGCCCACGTCGACGACGCCGACCACCCGACGCGAGCCCGGCTCATGCTGGTGCTGGCGGTCGAGCTCTACTACGTCGCCGGACACGGCGGCCGAGCGCCGTGCGCTCCTCGAGGCGGGGCTGGCGCTGGCGCGCGGGGAGCACCCCGCCCTGGTGTGGTGGGCATGCCGCACCGCGTGGATGGGCGGCCTGGTCACCGCACCTCCTCGACGTCCGGGAGCCCTGGGCGGAGGAGGGCTTGGTGGCCGCCCGCCAGGCCGGAGATCCCGCCGGCGTCGCCGTGATCCTGCTGGTGATGGCCCTCGACGCGCTGGAGCGCGCGGACCTGCCGGGGTGGCTCAGGGTGAGCGAGGAGGCGAGCCGGCTCGCCGATCGGGAGCGGCTGCCGTACGTCTCGATCTCCCTCCAATGGCTGCGGATGACCTTGGCGGGGCTGCGCGGCGACCGCGCCGAGGTGGCGCGCGAGTACGCCGCGATGAGTGAGACCGCGCCGCAGGTCGCGATCCCGATGAAGGACGCGCAGGCGCCGGCCGCCGAGCTGCTCAGCAGGATCTGGGACCGCGAGGCGCTGCTCGGGAAGGTCGACGAGCTCCTGGCGGCGTTCCGCGACATGTTCGGCACGGCCACGGTCACCCACGTGATGCTGGCGCGCGCCGGCCGGGTCGAGGAGGTGCGGCCGCTGCTGGAGCGCAGCCCGATGCCGGCGGAGACCGACCTGTACTGGTCGACGATCAACGACTGGGTGTTCGAGTCGGAGGCGGCGGTGCTGGCCGAGGACCGTGCTCTGGCGATGCTCGCCCTGGAGCGGCTCCGGCCGTTCGCCGGGCGCATGTCGGTCGCGGGCGCCTCCGCGGTCAGCGGCCCGGTCGACGGCTACCTCGCGCTTCTCGAGGCGTTCGTCGGCGACCCGGCCGCGGCCTCCCGGTCGGCCGACGCTGCGCTGGCGACAGCCCGGCAGTGGGGCTTCACGGCGTACGTCGCGTGGCTGCGCACGTGGCGCGAACGCCTCGGCATCTGAACCCCGGTCTGAACCCCCTTCGACCTGGCCCGAATGGTGGCGGGAGCAGCCCCCATGTCCGGGATAGTCCCTCACGTTTGGCACCTGTTTGGCCCGCGACGCGGTGCCATACGTGAGGGACTATCCCGAACAAGGGGGGCCAGCTCAACGAGCTGCCTGCGCCTCACCCGAGGGGCCTCCAGCCCGCTGCGAGCGCCGCGGAGTAGCGGTCGCGGACCGGCAACGGGGCCGGGTGCACGTGGTCGCGGTGGCGACGGGTGGTGGGCCGGGTCGGGCCGGTGGTGCGGATCTTGTTGAACATGGCTCTTCGTTCCTCTCTGTGGGTGAGACCGTTTCGTGGTCTGGGTCGATCAGACACCGGCGCCCTTGCGGCGGACTTGCGAACCGCTTGAGGCCCTGGTGACCGATGACCCGACTCTGCCGCGTGCGCGCCCGGACCGGATCGGCCCCGCGGTGGATTCCGGGGTCGGTCGGGCGGCTGATCGGGACGCTCCAAGAGCGGCACAAGTCAGGCCCGCTGTCCTGGTCCCATGACAGCGACCCACGCTCCCGCGGGCGCCGGTGACCGACTAGCGCGGTGCTGTGGTCGGTTAGTGCGTGGCCCGCGGGCCCCTAACCGACCACAGCACCGCAGCAGTCAGTTCCCCCGCGCTCACGCGCCCGAGGACCGGCTTGTTGCTCCGGATCACGCCCTGGGGGTCGCGGTCGCGCTTGATCGCGCGCAGCCGCTCGAGCCGGGCCGTGTCGTAGCCGGCGGCGTCGGACTGGCCGGCGCCGGTGAAGTTCGGCATCCGGTGGCCCGACGCGAGCCGGCCGAGGGCGGCGTCGAGGCCGGCGAACGCGTGGGGGATCGCCGCGGCGAGCTCGGGAACGGCGGGGACGCCGATCGACATCAGCTGGAACGGCTCCGGCACGGGGCGTACGGCGCCGCCGGCAGGGCTGTCCTCGGCGAACGCACCGCCGAGGCCGCGGACCTGGGTCATCGTCAGCGGCGTGCGCTCGCGGTCGCCCACGACGGCCAGGAGCGCGTCGATCGCGTCGTCGTCGAGGCCGGTGAGCAGCATCGAGTGCTCCATCGCCGGCATCGGGTCGACCGGCTCCTGGGCGACCGCGCCGAGCTCGCTGGGTCGGAGCGGCCGCATCAGGTCCATCTCCACAGGGGCGGCGTCACGGAGCGACCACAGCAGGGCGTCGGCGAGCCGGGGAGAGCCGAGGTACGTCGCCGCGACCGTCACGAACGACCGGCCGCGCAGCGGCTCCGGCAGCTCGGGCATCGGCGGGAAGTGCATGACATGCGCCCACAACGTGAGCTCGCGGGGGGCGACCAGGGCCAGGTCGCGGAAGGCGCGGAGCACCGCCGGGGCGTGCTCGATCGACCAGAGCAGCTGGCCGCCGTACAGCTCCGGAGCGGCGAAGAGCGCCAGCTCCATCCGCACCACGATGCCGAAGTCGCCGCCGCCCCCTCGCAGTGCCCAGAACAGCTCCGGGTCCGAGGCGCGGGTGACGTGCTCGAGCTCGCCGCACGCGTTCACGACGTCGAACGAGACCACGCTGTTGGCGGTGAAGCCGTGCGCACGGGTGAACCACGACACGCCGCCGCCGAGGACGAGCCCGACGACGGTCGGGTCGGGGTTGCTGCCCGCCAGCGCCATCAGACCGGTGCCGTCGAGGGCGGCGCACAGCTCGCCCCACTTGACGCCGGCGCCGACGGTCACGGTGCCGCGGGCGCGGTCGACCTCCAGGCCGCCGAGGGCTCCGGTGCGCAGCAGCAGCGTGTCGTCGAGGGTCGTCCGGGCGGCGTGGCCGCCGGGCTGCACGCTCACCGCGACGTCGTGGTCGCGGGCCCAGCGAACGGCCGTCACGACGTCGGCGACATGGGCGACCTCGAGGACGGCGGCGGGCTGCTGGTCGACGTTGACGATCCAGCCGAGCCGGGCGCCGGCGTACTCCGGCTGGTCAGGCGTGACGAGTCGGCCGGACACGGCCGAGCGCAGCGAGTCCCACGTGTCGGCGTCGAGAGCTGGCGTGGTGGCGATGGTGGTCATGAGGTCCTCCAGGCGATGGAGCCGGTCCGGTCGACCGGCGCGGGCACCACCGTGGAGGCGGGCGCTTGTCGCCGGCTTGACGTGGGCTTGCGGACGGCTTGAGGAACGTCCGGGCGATCAAGCGCGGGCGAGGCTGTCGAGCCGGTTCTGGGTCGCGCGCACCCAGCGGCGGCTGCCGGCCGCCTTGTTGGCCGCGAGCGCCTCTTCGAGGTAGGACTGTGCCTCGCCGGCCCGCCCCAGCGCCGCGAGCCCGACACCGACGAAGTAGGCGGTGCTGCCCAGCGAGTAGACGCTGCCGTACGTCGCCACCTTGTCGGCCGACGGCCGGATCCACTCGACGGCGTCGGCCAGGAGCGGGTGCTCGGCCATGGCCAGCACCTGGACAGCCCGGCAGCCACCGAAGAGGCCGGCGTAGTCGCCGCCGAGACCGCTCGGCTCTCCCAGCAGCCGCAGCCCTGCCTCGACGTCGCCCACCACGCTCAAGGCGTGCGCGACGGCGGCGCGGAAGGGTGGGAACGGGTGCCCGACGGCGGTCGCCAGCACGTCGGCCGGCACCGGCGCGCCCCGCGGCTGGCACTCCAGGGTGTAGAGGCACGACAGCTCCGGCAGGCCGACGACGGTGGTCCGGCGATGCAGGGCGAGGGTCTCGTGCCCGATCCGCTCGGCCTCGGGATCCTCGCGCTCGACGGCCCGCAGCCAGCGCCACCAGCCGAGAGGTACGTCGGAGCCGGTGTGCCGGAGCCGGTCGGCCAGGTCGAGCGCGGCGGTCATGACCGCGTCGGCCTCCGGGGCCCGGCCCAGGTGGTGCAGGCCCGTGGCGAGCTGGAACCGCGCGGAGATCTCGTGCTCCGGCGAGGCCGCCGCCTCGAGCGCCTCCTCGGCGAGGGCGACCCGCTCGACGGACTTGGTCGGCGACCACACGGCGATGCTCCGAGCCGCGAGGCAGTCGCGGAGCACGTCGGCGTCGCCGCTCTCCCGGGCCAGCCGCAGCGACTCCGCGCCGGCCTGGTCGCCGCGGTCGGAGTCCATCCCGACGTAGTGCTCGAGGCCCAGCGTCGCCAGCAGCCGCGCGCGCAGCCCGACGTCCTCGACGTGCTCGAGGCACTCCTCGATCAAGGCGATGGCGTCGGGGTCGGCGTCGCCCATCTCGCGCCAGTGCCACACGCCCGACGACCGGAAGCTGGTCAGCGCCTCCGCCATCCGCACGTAGTCCTGCCGCGGTCGGGCCAGCGCGACCGCCTCGTCGAGGGCGGTCCGCATGCCGTGCATGTCGCCGAGCCGCTGGCAGGCGGTGGCCAGCGCGAGCAGCAGCTCGTGGCGCCGTACCGGATCGGGCGGAGTCGGCGGACGCGCTCGACCTCCACGGTGCGGCTCCACAGCGACCGGGCCTCGTCGAAGGCCCCGCGCCGCTCGGCGGCGACCGCGGCCTGCCGCCCGTAGGCGACGGCGTCCTCGGCGGCGTCCGGGAGGTACGGCGCCGCGACGGCGTGGTGGTGCGCCACGTCGCCGAGCAGCTCGGGGTCGGCCGCCAGCCGCGTCGGCCAGGCTGCGGCCGACCACGGCGTGCCAGCGGGCCCGCTGCCCGGCCGGCAGGTCGGCGTAGACCGTCTCGCGGGTGAGCGCGTGCACGAAGCGGAAGCGCCCCGGCCCGTCCGGCCTCCTCCACGACGCCGGCCGCCACCGCCGGGTCGAGGTCGTCGAGCACGCGGTCGCCCAGCGCGGCCGTCAGCAGCGGGTGTCGAAGGTGCGTCCCACCACCGAGGCCACGCCGAGCGCGGCCCGGGTCGGGCTCGCGAGCTGGAGGACGCGGAGCCGCAGCACGTCGGCGATGCCGTCGGGGACCTCGAGCCGCTCGGCCTCCTCGGCCGTCGACCGGCCGGTGGCGACGAGCAGGCGCGCCATCTCGAGCACGAAGAACGGGTTGCCGTCGGTACGCCGCGTCAGCACCTCGACCAGGGCCGGCTCCGGCGTCGGGCACGACCTCCTCGAGCAGCTCGGCGACCGCTGCGGCGTCGAGAGGCGGCACCGGCACCCGGCGCACCGCCAGGCGGGCGAGGCCGGCCAGGGCGTGGGCGAGGTGCGGGTGCAGCCGCGGGTCGACCGTGCGCACGGTCGCGACGAACAGCACGGGCTGGCCGCGCAGCTCCTCGGCGGCGTACGCCAGGAGCCGCAGCGAGGTCTGGTCGGCCCAGTGCAGGTCCTCGAGGAGCACGACCAGGCGGCCGGGCTGCGCGGCGAGCAGCCGCGCGACCGCGGCGAAGGTCCGCAGCGTCGTGGCCGCGGCGGCGCCCGGCGTCCGGGGCCGGGGTCGCCGTCGGCCTCGCCCTCGAGCAGGTCGGCGACCTCGGACGGCACGGCGGTCCCGGTGGTCGGCGAGGTCGCGCAGCACGGGCAGCCAGGGCCAGTACGGCGGCGCCAGGTCGGCCTCGTGGCAGCGGCCGACGATGACCCGGACGCCACCGTCGCGGGCGCGGTGGACGACCTCGGTGGCGAGCATGGACTTGCCGATCCCCGCGTCGCCGCTGATCAGCAGGACGCCCGCCCTGGCCCGCGTCGACGAGGTCGGACAGGGCGGCGTGGATCGCCGCCAGCGCGGCGGCCCGACCGACGACGCCGGAGGCACGCGGGCGCGGGTGGCGTCGACCGCGGCCCGCCGGTGTGGCCGAGCCGACCCGGCGGTCGAGTCCGGCTGCGGGTCGAGCCGAGCGGGTCGAGCCGAGTCTGGTCGACCGGCTCCCGGGGTCGAGCCGGTCGAGCCCGGCCCGTCGAGGCCGGGGTCCTGGGCGAGCATGCGCTGCTCGAGCTCGCGGACCGACGCCGACGGGTCGACGCCGAGCTCGTCGACGAGGGCGGCGCGCAGCAGCCGCAGCGCCTCGAGGGCGTCGGCCTGGCGGTCGCTGCGGTAGAGGGCGAGCGCCAGGAGCGACCACAGGCGCTCGCGGAAGGGGTGGTCGTGCGCCGACCAGGGGAGACAGGGCGCGGTGGGCCTCCTCCGGGTCGGCCGAGGTCCAGCAGCGCCTGCGCGCGAGCCTCCACCAGGACCAGCCGCACCTCCTCGAGCCGGGTCGCCTCCAGGGCGAGCGTGGGTGCAGCCCCGAGGCCGACGTACGGCGCGCCACGCCACAGGCCCAGCGCGGCGGCGGTCGTCTCCAGCGCCGCGGCCGGGTCGAGGGCACCGACCCGCTCGACGGCGAGCGTGAGGAGGTCGGCGTCGACCTCGGCGCCCACGAGGGCGTAGCCGGCCGCGTCACGGCGTACCTCGGCGTCGTCGCCGAGCGCGCGACGCAGGCGCGAGACGGCGACCTGGACCGCGCTGGTCGCCCCCACCGGCGGGTCGTCGCCCCAGAGCTCGTCGATGATCCGGTCGTCGCCGACGTGCCGGCCGGGGGTGGTCGAGAGCAGGGCCAGCAGCACGCGCTCACGCCGCCCGCCCACGGACCGCTCGTCGTCGCCGATGCGGACCCGCAGGGGCCCGAGCACGTCGACGCTGATCATCCGGCGTTCATCGGCCAAGCCCCCTCCTCCGGCGGGAAGCATATGCGCTGAGCAGGCGATCGCGAGGGACGAGCGAACGCCGTGGGCTCAGCCAGGTCGAGCAGCCCCGCAGAGATCAGGGACGGTGTCGAGACCCGCAACCCGAACTTGGGCGCGACTTGGAGAATCCGTGGGTCGCTCTGTCAGTCGGCCTCAAGTGGCCCGCAAGCGCCGCGCGGGAACGTCTCCTCACCAACCTCGATCCGCATCACCTCGACCCAGGAGATCCCGCAATGAACCGCATGCTCGACCGGCTCGGCCGGTTCGCCGCCACCCACCCGTGGCGCACCTTCGCCGTCTGGCTGGTCGTCGCCGTCGCCGTCTTCGGCGTCGCCGGCGCCGTCGGCGGCCAGACCCAGGAGGACTGGGACGTGCCCGCCGCCCCGGCCCAGAAGGGCGTCGACCTGCTCCGGGAGCACCTGCCCGAGTCGGGCAACACCTCCGCCCAGGTCGTCGTCCACGACGACGTACCGTCTCGCGCAGAGCGAGCTCACCGCGTCTCGTCGACCGGCTGGGCGCGCTGCCGCACGTGATCGGCGTGACCCCGCCGCGGATGTCCGCCGACGGTGACACCGCGCTGCTGACCGTGCAGTACGACGTCCCCGTCACCCACAACGACGTGTACGGCGACGCCGGACCGCTCGAGAAGGCCGTCGAGCCCACGCAGGAGGCCGGCATCCAGGTCGTCCTCGGCGGTGAGCTGCCGAGCACTGCAGGAAGTGCCATGAAGGGCACGGGGGAGATCATCGGCGTCGTCGCGGCGTTGATCATCCTGCTGCTCATGTTCCGGTCGGTCGTCGCGGCCGGTCTGCCGGTCGTCGTCGCGGTGTCCGGGCTGGCCGTCGGCTCGGCGGGCATCACGATCCTGTGCGGCTTCATGTCGGTCAGCCCGTTCGCGCCGACCGTCGCGACGATGGTCGGACTCGGTGTCGGCATCGACTACGCGCTGCTGATGCTCACCCGTGCCCTGGAGTACCGGCGCGCCGGCTTCGGCATCGTCGAGGCCGCCGCCGCCGCCAACCGCACGGCTGGTCGCGCGGTCGTCCTCGCCGGCACCACCGTGCTGGTCTCGCTGCTCGGCCTGCGCCTGTCGGGCCTGGCCACCTTCGCGGCCTTCGGGTTCGCGACGGCCATCACCGTCGTCGCGGTGATGGTGACCGCGCTGATGCTGGTTCCGGCCCTCTTCGCTCTCGGCCGCCGGTGGATCGAGCCGCGTGCCGTCCGCCGCGCCCGCAAGGCAAGCGGGTCCGCCCGGCGGCGTTGGCCCGGGCCGACCGTCCCGTCGGTGCGCGGGCCGAGCGGTGGGCACGCAAGGTCGCCGGCCGTCCGCTGCCGTGGCTGATCGGTGCCGCCACCGTGATGATCGTGCTGGCCGCCCCGGTGCTCGACATGCGCACCTGGCCGGGCAGCGGCGGCGACGAGGTCGCGGGGAGCCCGCTGCGGCAGTCCTTCGACATCGTGGCCGAGGAGTTCGGACCCGGCGCCAACACTCCGATGCTGTTCGTGGCCGACCGTGAGGTCGTCAGCGACGCGGAGGTCGGTGCGATGGTGGACGGCACTGTCCGACCGGTCCGACCTCCTCAACGTCACCCCGCCCATGGTCTCGCCGGACGGCGCGATCTCGCTGGTGACCGCCGAGTCGGTGCTGCGCGACAACGACGAGGGCACGCCCGCCCAGATCGCGGACCTGCGAGCAGACCTGCCCGACGGCGTCGAGCTCGCCGGCTCCTCGGTGATGTTCAGCGACATCGTCGACATCCTCGACACCCGGATCTGGCTGGTGATCGCCTTCGTCGTCGGCATCTCGGTGCTGCTGCTGATGGTGATGTTCCGCTCGGTGCTGATCCCGGTGAAGGCCGCCGTCATGAACCTGCTGAGCGTCACGGCGTCGTACGGCGTCCTGACGGCCGTCTTCCAGTGGGGCTGGGGCCAGGAGCTGCTCGGCCTCGACCACGCCGTGCCGGTGTCCAGCTGGCTGCCGATCCTGATGTTCGCCATCCTGTTCGGCCTGTCGATGGACTACGAGGTGTTCCTGCTCTCGCGGATCCGCGAGGACTACGAGCGCACCGGCGACGCGCACGGCAGCGTGGCTCGCGGCCTGGCGTCGACGAGCCGGGTCATCACCACCGCCGCCGCGATCATGGTGCTGGTCTTCCTCGGGTTCGCGACCGAGGAGGGCGTGGTCATCAAGATGATCGGCTTCGGCATGGCCGTGGCGATCTTCCTGGACGCGACCCTGGTCCGGATGGTGCTGGTGCCGGCCACGATGAGCCTCCTCGGCGAGCGCAACTGGTGGCTGCCGGCCTGGCTCGACCGGATCCTGCCGAACGTGCAGGTCGAGGCCCCCGAGCCCGAGGTCGCCGACCCGGCCGAGCGTCGTACGCCCGAGCTGGTCGGCTGACGCCCAGCGGCAGGTCGTGTGCTCAAGTGGTTGCTCGGGCAACCAGTTGGGCACACGACCATGTCCGCGCTGCCGCGACTACCCCGCCGCGACCGACGTACAGGCGACCTGGGTCGCCCAGGAGCAGTTCCTCTGGTCCCTCGACGTGATCCTCGGCGGCCTGCACGCTCGTGGAGAGCCCGCCGGGAAGGTCCGATCGATCGTCCCGGCGGGCTCAACCAATTCGCCGGCCCGTCCGTGGGAGCGGGTGAGGGCCACCCCGGCCCTCGGGGAACCGAAGGCGGTGACGCATGCCACGAGCAGCTGGCGACGTCGAGTTCGAGGAGTTCGTCCGCGCCTCGTGGCAACGGCTCGAGCGGGCGGCGTACGCCCTGACCGGCAACTGGCACGAGGCCGAGGACCTGCTGCAGTCGGTGCTGGAGCGCACCTACGCACGCTGGTCGACGGTGGGTCGTGAGGACCCGGTGGCCTACGTCAGGCGGGCGCTGGTGCACGGCTACGTCGACGGGTGGCGGCGGCGGCGGAAGGTCCGGTTGGACCCGACCGACACCGTCGCCCGAGACGGCGGTGCCCGGCGGGATCGACGGCCTGGACGGCGCGGAGCACCGCGTCGACCTGGTGCGGCTGCTGGCCGAGCTGACCGACCGGGAGCGGGCGATGGTGGTGCTGCGCTACTACCTCGACTGCTCCGTCGAAGAGGTCGCGGCCGAGCTCGGCTGCTCCGTCGGCACCGTCAAGAGCACCTGCTCGCGGGCCATGCAGCGCCTCCGGCTCCCCGTTGCGTCCATCGAAGGGATCACCTCATGACCGACCTCGACCTGCAGCATGAGCTGCATCGACGAGCTGGGCCGGCTCGCCGCCGGCCGGGCCACGCAGCCCGACCTGCCGGCGATCATGGCCGGCGGTCGTCGGCGCCGCCGGCGGACCCGCCTGGCCTGGACCGCCGCCGGTCTCGCCACTGCCGCGATCGTCGCGCCCGCGGCGTTCGTCGTGACCAGCGGGACGACGACCCCGCCCATGCCCGGCGTCGCCGCGGCACCCGGTCCGGCATCATCCGTCGAGCCCGTCGACGGCCACGGCCTCGAGATGACGGCCGCCGTCACCGAGGCGCTGCCCACGGCGGAGCTCGCCAACCAGAGCGTGACCAACAACCGGGGCACCTCGGGCTTCTACACCCGCGAGACCACGACCGCCGACGGTGAGTGGGAGGCGGGCTGGTCGCAGACCTACGCCGCCGACGGCATCCAGCAGGTGCTGCTCACCACTGCCACGACCACCGACTCGGAGTTCGGCGAGGCGCGCCCGTGGAACCCGTGCAGCGACGACTCGCACGACTGCACGGCGACGCAGGTCGGCGATCGCGTGGTCACCGTGAACGACAGCTTCCGGGCGCGGCGACGGCAGGTGGATCCGCAACGTCCAGGTGACGCCTGCCGACGGTGCAGATGGCGCCCTGGTGGACGTGAGCGTCTTCGTGGTCGCCGACGTCGCGTGAGGGGGCCGAGGCGAAGCTGCCGTCGGTCGAGACCCTGACCGAGCTCGCCCTCGACGAGCGGCTGGTGCCGCCCGTCCTGTGACGAGGTCGAAGCCTGACCACGAGGAGCACCGGTTCGGACCACCGAGCCGGTGCTCTTCGCTGGCTCGTGCGACCGACTCGTACCGGCCCGTCACTCAACCCGCGCGGGCAGGCGGGCGTTGAGGCGGGCGAGGGTCACCGCGGCCCTCGGGGACTGTGGAACTGAGGCGGACAGATGTCGCGAGACCAGCACAAGGCGGAGTTCGAGGAGTTCGTCCTCGTGTCGTGGCGACGGCTCGGCAAGGCGGCGTACGCCCTGACCGGCAACAAGGACGACGCCGAGGACCTGCTCCAGTCGGTGCTCGAACGCACCTGCGCGCGCTGGTCGAGGATCGTGCACGAGAACCCGCATGCCTATGTCAGGCGGGCGCTCGTGCACGGGTACGTCGACGGGTGGCGCCGCAAGCGCCGGGTCCGGCGTGGACCCGACCGACACCGTTCCGGACGCGGCCGGTGCTGGGCGGCCGGGCCGGGATGGACGGCGTCGAGGATCGCGCTCGACCTGACGCGGCTGCTGGCCGAGCTGTCCGACCGGGAGCGGGCGATGGTGGTGCTGCGCTACTACCTCGACTGCTCCGTGCAGGAGGTCGCGCCGAGCTCGGCTGCTCGGTCGGCACCGTCAAGAGCACCTGCTCGCGGGCGCTCGCCGCGCCTCCGGGTCCCCGCTGTCTCGATCGAAGGGAACATCTGATGAGCGACATCGACGTGCACGAGGAGTTCGACCGGCTCGACGCCGGCATCTCCGACCACCCGGACCTGGCCGGGCTCTGGGCAGGCGGCCAGCGGCGACGCCGGCGTACCCGCGCGATCTGGACCGCCGGTGCTCTCGCGACTGCCGCCGTCGTCGCCCCGTTGGCGTTGCTGGTCGGCGGCGGCGCCACCACGAGCCCGTCCGGGACGACCGGCTTCGCCGCCGCAACCGCGGCGGCGACGACCGAAGCGGATCCGGCCGCCATCGAAGCTGCCGTGCTCGGCCTCTTCCCCGGTGCGCAGGCCGACGAGACCACCCCGGGTACGTTCACGCTGGCCAACGGCGTCACCCTCGAGGTGCGCTCCGGGCCGGCCGCGCAGTTCGCCTGCGACGCCTGCTCCCACCTCTCGGTGGGCGACCAGGAGATCTGGGTCGGCCATGCGGGCGATTCCAACGGGCCGACGACCTGGTCCTCCATCGCCACGACGACTCCCGTGACGCGCAGAGGACGGCTCGGCGATGCAGGTCGAGGTCGAGGCGAGCTTCGTCACCGAGAAGGAGTCGGAGGGCCGGGCGCAGCTGCCTGCGGACGAGGTGCTCGCCGAGCTCGCTGCCGACGTGCGGATGAAGCCTGAGTCCGGTTGGACCGAGCAGGCGGCGGGCGAGACCGCAGCTCTGGCAGAGATGTCGGCGGCAATCGAGGAGCGGTTGCCCGGGCTGCACACCTCGTACGCCAGGCACAGCGACGACGACGTGACCGGCAACGCGGCAGGCGAGCGAGTGGTCGCGACCGAGAGGATGCTCGAGTCCGAAGGTGCCGGCTCCTACAGGCTGGACGTCTACAGCGGCACGGACGGCTACCGGACCGACTGCCACGAGAAGAGCACCCCCTCTCCCACCTCGTCCTGCACCCAGGTCGGTGACATGACGGTCCACGTATGCGGCGGCCAGGACGCTCCCGACATGAGCGAGGCGTTCTGGCTCGTGTCGGTCTATCCCACCGACCCGAGCCGCACCGAGAAGGTGGAGATCAACGCCTTCGTGAAGGCGACGACGTGGGAGGAGGCCGAGGCGAAGCTGCCGTCGGTCGAGACGCTGACCGAGCTCGCGCTCGACGAGCGGCTGGCGCCGCCGACGGAGTGAGGGACGGCTGATCACCAGGAGCACCGGTTCGGAACCTCCGAGCCGGTGCTCTTGGGCATTGGGGACGACGAGAAGCCACCCACTCAACCTTTCGAGGGGTGCCGCTCGTCGCTAGCAGTGAGGGCCACTTCCGGCCCTCGGATGCGGAAGGTGGAAGATGGCACGCGAGACGAGGGACGCCGAGTTCGACGAGTTCGTCCGCGCGTCGTGGCGCCGGCTCAGCCAGGCGGCGTACGCGCTGACGGGCAACCGGCACGACGCGGAGGATCTGCTGCAGTCGGTGCTCGAGCGCACCTACCTGCGGTGGTCGAACGTGAACACCGACCCGGTGGCCTATGCGAGGCGGGCGCTGGTGCACAAGTACGTCGACGGCTGGCGTCGGCGTCGCAGGATCCAGATGGACTCCTCCGACTCGCTTCCGGAGACCCTCGTCGAGGGCGGCATCGCCGACGCCGAGGAGCGGGCCGACCTTCGGCAGCTGCTGCTGGAGCTGTCCGATCGGGAGCGGGCGATGGTGGTGCTGCGCTACTACCTCGACGCCTCCGAGCAGGACGTCGCCACCGCGCTCGACTGCTCCGTCGGCACCGTCAAGAGCACCTGCTCGCGTGCCCTCGCCCGCCTCCGCATCCCCAGCCCAACCCTGGAAGGGACACCCTCATGACACGACCTCACCCTGCTCGACGACATCGACCGGCTCGACACCGGCATCACCCAGGACCCGGACGTCTCCGGCATCATCTCCGCCGCGCGGCGGCGCCGCCGGCGTACCCGCGCCATCATCACCGCCGGCGGTCTCGCGACCGCTGCCGTCGTCGCTCCGCTGGCGCTGCTCGTCGGTGGCGGCACCACTACTGCTCCCTCGACGCCCGGCTTCGCCGCGGAGCCGGCGGCCGCCCCGATCGAGGAGCCTGACCGACGAGCAGTACGAGGCGCAGTACGCCGCCGACATGACCGCCGCCGTGACGGAGTCGGTGCCCGACGCCGTGGTTGACATGCCGATCGACTCGTGGGGGTTCGGCTGGGTCTGGGGCCAGACCTACACAGCTCGGAAACGGCGCCCGCGTGGGCATCAACAGTTCCTTCGACCGTACGATGGCCGGCGAAGGGCGTCGGGCCTGCGACTCCGGCCGGACAAGACGGAGACGTCTCGCAGTGCACCGAGACGGTCGTCGGCGACCGGGTGGTGCGCGTCGCGGAAGGCCGCTTCCCGGGCAAGGACGCGCATCCTGTGGCGCCACGTCGATGTCTTTCCCGCCAACGACGTGCCAGGCCCGACAGTCTCGGTCGACGCAAGCGTGATGGGCGACGACGCAAGCATCGAGCCGGCTGCCCTCGGCCGACGCCCTCACCGCGATCGCGCTCGACCAGCGGGTGGCGCCGACCAGGGAGCGCGGTGTCATCCACACCGGCTCCCGAGTCGGAGTGGGGCGACCAGGGCTGAGTCCTCAGCCCAACGCAGCCGAGACCACCTCGCGCGCTTCCTCCTGGACCTGCGCGAGGTGGTCTCGGCCTTTGAACGACTCGGCGTAGATCTTGTAGACGTCCTCGGTGCCCGAGGGGCGCGCGGCGAACCACGCGTTCTCGGTGACGACCTTGAGACCGCCGATCTTGGCGCCGTTGCCCGGCGCCTCGGTGAGCTTGGCGGTGATCTCCTCGCCGGCCAGCGTCGTCGCCGAGACGTCGTCGGGAGAGAGCGCGGCCAGCTTGGCCTTCTGCTCGCGGTTGGCGGGAGCATCGACCCGGGCGTACGCCGGGTCGCCGTGCGACTCCACGAGTTGGGCGTAGAGCTCGCTGGGCGTGTTGCCCGAGACGGCGAGGATCTCCGAGGCCAGCAGGCAGAGGATCAGGCCGTCCTTGTCGGTGGTCCACGTCGACCCGTCGCGGCGCAGGAACGACGCGCCCGCCGACTCCTCGCCGCCGAAGCCGAACGACCCGTCGATCGAGCCCGGGCACGAACCACTTGAACCCGACCGGCACCTCGACCATCGGCTTGTCGAGCGAGGCCGCGACGCGGTCGATCATGGACGACGACACCAGCGTCTTGCCGATGCGCGCCGTCTCCGGCCAGTCGGGGCGGTTGCCGCTGAAGAGGTAGGCGATCGCGACGGCCAGGAAGTGGTTGGGGTTCATCAGCCCGGCGTCCGGCGTGACGATGCCGTGCCGGTCGGCGTCCGCGTCGTTGCCGGTCGCGATCTGGTACTCGTCCTTGCGATGGATCAGCGACGCCATCGCACTCGGTGACGAGCAGTCCATCCGGATCTTCTCGTCCCAGTCGAGCGTCATGAACCTCCACGTGGGATCCACCAAGGGGTTCACCACGGTGAGATCCAGGCCGTGCCGCTCGGCGATCGCTCCCCAGTACGCCACCGACGCTCCACCCAGCGGGTCCGCGCCGATCCGCACGCCGGCCCGCTTGATGGCGTCGATGTCGACGACCGACGGCAGGTCGTCGACGTAGGTGCCCATGAAGTCGTACGCCGCGCACGCGGCCCGGGCCCGGGCGAACGGCGTCCGCTTCACGTCGCCGAGCCCGGCGCGGATCAGCTCGTTGGCGCGCGTCGCGATGACCGACGTGGCGTCGGTGTCGGCCGGTCCGCCGTGCGGCGGGTTGTACTTGAAGCCGCCGTCGCTCGGCGGGTTGTGCGACGGCGTGACGACGATGCCGTCGGCGAGCCCGCCCTTGCCGGTGGTCGAGCCGGGTCGGGACCGTTGGCCCGCAGGATCGCGTGCGACACCGCCGGCGTCGGCGTGTAGCCGTCGGCCGAGTCGACGAGCACCGTCACGTCGTTGGCGATGAGCACCTCGATCGCGGTCGACCACGCGGGCTCGGAGAGACCATGGGTGTCGCGCCCGATGAACAGCGGGCCGTCGTACCCCTGCTCCTTGCGGTAGTCGCAGATCGCCTGCGTCGTCGCCAGGATGTGCGTCTCGTTGAACGCCGTCTTGAGCGACGTCCCGCGGTGCCCGCTCGTGCCGAACGCGACCTGCTGGTCGAGGTCGTCGGGGTCGGGGACGCCGGTGTAGTAGGCCGTGACGAGGTGGGCCACGTCGACCAGGTCGGAGGGCTGGGCGGGCGTACCTGCGCGCGACTCGGGCATGTCCTCCAACGTAGGACACCGACGCCGGTGGCGCACCGCCCCGAAGGTGTGCGCCGCGGGGGGCAGGTGCCGGTGGTTGAGGAGGTCGCGCTAGCGACCGTCTCGAAACCCGGCGCCCCCCGGGGGTTTCGAGACAGGACTTCGTCCTTCCTCAACCACCGGCCGAGTCGCAGGGGTGTACGCAGGTGCCGGTGGTTGAGGAGGTCGCGCTAGCGACCGTCTCGAAACCTCCGGCCCCCAGGGGTTTCGAGACAGGACTTCGTCCTTCCTCAACCACCGGGGAGGGAGGGGTGTACGCAGGTGCCGGTGGTTGAGGAGGTCGCGCTGGCGACCGTCTCGAAACCTGCGGCGCCCCCGGGGGTTTCGAGACAGGACTTCGTCCTTCCTCAACCACCGCGGAGGAAGGGGCGCCGTCGCGGGGCGGTGGTTGAGGACGCGCTGGCGCCCGTCTCAAACCCAGCGCCCCGGGGGTTTCGAGACAGGACTTCGTCCTTCCTCAACCACCGGCGGAGGGAGGGGCCCCGGGGTTTCGAGACAGGACTTCGTCCTTCCTCAACCACCGGGAGCGACTAGCGGCGGCCGGCGGGCTCAGGTTCGTCGACGCCGGGGATCGCAGTGGACCGGTCGCCCTCGGAGTGGTCGTCGTCCATCATGGTGCGCTCGTCGAACGGGTCCTGACCGGAGAGGACCTCGTCGAGCTGGCCGTGGTTGATCGTGCCGGTCCAGTGACCGATGAGCACGGTGGCGACGGAGTTGCCGGCGAAGTTGGTCAGCGCGCGCGCCTCGGACATGAAGCGGTCGATGCCGACGATCAGGCCGACTCCGTCCAGCAGCTCGGGCCGGTGCGAGGACAGGCCGCCGGCCAGCGTGGCGAGCCCGGCGCCGGTGACGCCCGCCGCCCCCTTCGACGCGATGATCATGAAGAGCAGCAGCGAGATCTGCTCGCTGATCGACAGCGGCTGGCCCATCGCGTCGGCGATGAAGATCGACGCCATCGTCAGGTAGATCGCGGTCCCGTCGAGGTTGAACGAGTAGCCGGTGGGAACCACGACGCCGACCGTCGTGCGGTCGACCCCGGCGTGGCCCATCTTCGCGATGAGCCGCGGCAGCGCCGACTCCGACGACGACGTCGAGAGGATCAGCAGGAACTCGCGGGCGAGGTACTTGAAGAGCGAGAAGATGTTGACGCCCGTCGCCAGCTTCAGCAGCGTGCCGAGGATCCCGAACACGAAGATCGCGCAGGTGAGGTAGAACGCGAGCATGATGACCGCAAGGCTCTTGAGTGCGTCGAAGCCGGTCTCACCGACCACGGCAGCGATCGCGCCGAAGGCACCGATCGGCGCGGCCCACATCACCATGGCGAGCACCCGGAACACCAGCCGCTGCAGGTAGCCGACCGCGACCAGGATCGGCTCGCCCGTGCGCCCCATCGACTGGAGCGCGAAGCCCACGAGCAGGGCGACGAGCAGCGTCTGCAGCACCTCGCCGGAGGTGAGGGAGGAGAACAGCGAGTCGGGCACGATCCCGATGACGAACTCGGTGGTCGAACCCGCCTCCTCGGCCTGGGCGGCGCCTTCGGCGGCGAGCTCGTCGGAGAGGTTCAGCCCCTCGCCCGGGTCGATGATGTTGCCCACCACGAGCCCGATCGAGAGGGCGACCGTCGACATGGCGAGGAAGTAGCCCAGCGCGAGACCGCCCACCTTCCCGACGCTGGCCGCGTTGCGCACCGACCCGACGCCGAGCACCAAGGTGCAGAAGATGACGGGCTGGATCATCATCGTGATCAGCGCGACGAACGTCTCGCCGAGCCACTTCAGGTCGGACGCGAACTCCGGGGCGAGGAAGCCGACGATGATGCCGAGCACCATCGCGACGATGACCGCGACGTAGAGATAGTGCGTCTTGTCGCGTCCCGGGGACGGCTGGGGCGAAGGCGTGGGCGCGGGTGTGCGGTCGGTCGTGCTGCTCATGGGTCCCTCCGAGTCGGGTCCGTCGATGTGCAGCAGGTCAGTACCCGGAATGACCGAGGGCAGCCCTACGCCCTTGCGTGGGACACTGCCGGGCGTGACTTCGCCCCCCGACGGTTCGGCCGACCAGTCGCTGCTCGACCTCGCGGCCAAGCACCGGATCGCGACGGAGTACTGGGACTGGCAGGGACGACAGGTGCCGGTCACGGCGAAGGCGCTGGTGGCGGTGCTGGCCGGCCTCGGAGTCGATGCCGGCTCGCCGGAGGCCGTCCGCACCGCGCACGAGGAGGCAGACCTGCGCGAATGGCGCCGGGTGCTGCCACCGACGGTCGTGATGCGGGAGGGCTGGACACCGTGGGTGTCCGTGCACGTCCCGCACGGGACCGGCGTCGACGTCCACGTCGAGCTGGAGGACGGCAGTCGCCGTCACGTCCGGGCCGTCGACAACTGGGTCGACCCCCGAGAGGTGGACGGTGCGCTCGTCGGTCGCGCCACCGTCGAGCTGCCCGGCGACCTGCCGCCGGGCTGGCACCACCTGCGTGCCGAGCTCGACGGCGGTGGCCGCGCGACCGCGACGCTGATCGTCTCGCCGGCGCGGCTCCAGCTGCCGGCTGTGCTCGAGCACGACCGCGTGTGGGGCGTGATGACGCAGCTCTACCAGGTGCGCTCGGCCGCGTCGTGGGGCGTCGGCGATCTTGCCGACCTGGCGACGCTGGCCGGCTGGTCGGCCGAGCAGGGCGCCGACTTCGTCCTGGTCAACCCGCTGCATGCGGCCGAGCCGGTGGCGCCCGTGGAGGCCTCGCCGTACCTCCCGACCACCCGGCGCTTCGCGAACCCTGCGTATCTCCGCGTCGAGGAGATCGACGAGTACGCCGCCGCGCCGGCCGCGGTCCGTGCCCAGGTCGACACCATCGCGGTCGCCGCGCAGCTGCTCAACACCGAGGACACCCTCGACCGCGACACGGCCTGGGAGACGAAACGATCCGCGCTCGAGCTGCTGTACGCCGCGACGTCGCGGCCACCGGAGTTCGAGGAGTGGCGAGCCGCTCAGGGTGACGGGCTCGTCCGGTTCGCGACCTGGTGCGCGCTGGCCGAGGAGCACGGCACGGCCGGCGCCGACTGGCCGGCCGACCTCGATGCCGCCGAGCCGGCCGCAGTGGCGGCGTACGTCGACGCCAACGCCGACCGGCTGACCTTCCACTGCTGGCTCCAGTGGCTGGTGGCGCGCCAGCTCGCGGCTGCGCAGCGCACGGCAGTGCAGGCGGGCATGTCGCTGGGCGTCGTCCACGACCTCGCGGTCGGCGTGCACCCCGAAGGAGCGGACGCGTGGGGCCTGCGCGACGCACTCGCGGCCGGTGTCAGCGTCGGAGCGCCACCCGACCAGTTCAACCAGGTCGGCCAGAACTGGTCGCAACCACCGTGGCACCCCGACCGGCTCGCCGAGCTCGGCTACGCGCCGTTCCGCGACATGGTGCGCGCGCTGCTGGAGGACTCGGGCGGCCTGCGCATCGACCACGTCATCGGCCTCTTCCGGCTCTGGTGGATCCCCGACGGCATGAGTGCGGTCGAGGGTGCCTACGTCCGCTACGACCACGAGGCGCTCATCGGCATCCTGGTGCTGGAGGCCGCGCGCGCGGGCGCGGTCGTGATCGGCGAGGACCTCGGCGTGGTCGAGCCGGCCGCGCGCGACTACATGTGGGAGCGCGGCCTGCTCGGCACCTCGATCCTGTGGTTCGAGTGGGGCGAGGACGGTCGCCTGCTCGCTCCTGAGGCGTACCGCCAGCTCTGCCTGGCGACGGTGACGACGCACGACCTGCCGCCGACCGCGGGCTACCTCGACCTCGCGCACGTCGACCTGCGTCAGCGGCTCGGGCTGCTCACCCTGTCGGTGGAGGAGGAGCGCGCCACGGAGCTCGCCGCCATCGACAAGGTGCGCGAGGCGCTCGTCGAGCGCGGCCTGCTCGCCCCCGACGCGGACGTCGAGGAGCAGGTGGTCGCGCTGCACCGCTACCTGCGCCTGACGCCGTCGCGGATGCTCGGCGTCGCCCTGGCCGACCTCGTCGGCGACCAGCGGATCATCAACCAGCCGGGCACCAGTGACGAGTACCCCAACTGGCGGCTCCCGCTCACCGGCCCCGACGGTGGCCTGCTCCCGCTGGAGAAGGTGCTCACCGACAAGCGCGCGCAGCGGCTCGCCGCTGTCATGTCGGGCCGCGCCTGACCCTGGGTCCCGGTCGGGACCGAGGCCGCCCGGGTCGCGCCGTAAGGACCGGGGAGCGCGCCATCGCATCCTTTGGGGTGAGCGACGTCTAGACCGATGAAGGCAGAGTCCGGCCGTTCGGGTGTCTTCTGAGCCTTCGCACCGATTTCCGGACGGAGACGCCTACGTTGCGCACACAGAGCGTTCGGGCGCGAGGCCCGACGTCGACCGACCAATCGGGGTCTCTCACCATGCAACGCACACCATCTCGAGTGCGTGCGGGCAGTCTGCTCGCCCTCTCCGCCCTCCTAGCTGGCTCTGTCGTCGGAATGGCGCCGAGCGCGTCCGCCGCCGCCGGCAGCATCGCCGGCACCGTGGGCAACGGCACCACGGCGCTCGCGAACATCGGCGTCACCGTCTACGAGTACGCACCCCTGGACGACGACTGGGAGCCGTACGACTCCGTCGCCACCGATGTCGACGGCACCTACGAGATCGGGGGGCTGGCCGCGGGCACCTATCGAATCGGCTTCGAGGACTTCTCCGGGGTGTACGCCGCGGAGTACTTCGACGACGCCGTCACGGTCGATGACGCCGACGACATCGTCGTCGCGGACGGCGAGGCAGTCGGGAACAAGGACGCGGTGCTCACCGAGGCCGGCCATCTCACCGGCACGGTGACCGGCCCCACCGGCACCGGGCTCGGGGGGATCTACGTGGCCGCCGACGGGGACGGCAGCTACACCGAGGTGCTCACGGAGTCCGACGGCACCTACGACATCGGCGGGCTGCAGACCGGCACCTACGTGCTGGAGTTCATCGACCCCACGGGCACCCACGTCGGCGAGTTCTACGACGACGTGCACAACTTCTTCGATGCCGACCCCGTGTCGGTCACCGTCGGGGAGACGACTCCGGGCATCCACGCGTCTCTGGCGCTGGCCGGCCACATCACCGGCACCGTCACCGGACCCGGCGGTGTCGCCCTGTCATCGCCCGACGTCCTGGTGTCGGCGTACGCACTTCAGGTCGGCGGCTACTGGGACGTGGTTCGCCGGACCAGCGTCGCGTCCAACGGCACCTACAACCTCGGCGGTCTCCCGTCGGGCACCTACCGCGTCGAGTTCGCCAGCAACGACGGCCTCTACATCACGGAGTACTGGGACGGCGCAGCCACCGTCGAGAACGCCGGTGACATCGTGGTGACGGCGCCGGGCACCCAGTCCGGCAAGAACGTGCAGCTCGCCCTGGCGGGTCACGTGACCGGGATGGTGACCGGCCCGACCGGGACCGCGCAGGACGACGTCGACGTGACGGCGTACGCGCTCGACGGCGGCGAATGGGTCGAGGCCGGCTACGGCTACACCCGCAGCGACGGCACCTATGACGTCGGCTCGCTGCCCACGGGCACCTACCGGATCGGCTTCCGGCACTACTCGGGCAGCCTGGCCACCGAGTACTGGGACGACAAGGCCGACGTGTACCTCGCCCAGGACATCTCGGTGACCGCTGGCGCGACCACCTCCGGCAAGAACGCCCAGCTCGGCGAGGCGGCGCACATCACCGGCCGCCTGACGAACCAGGGCGGCTCGGGCGTCGCGACGGGCTACGTGTTCTCCTACCGGCTCCAGGGTGGGTCCTACGAGTACGTCGCCTCCACCTCGACCAACAGCAACGGCGACTACGACCTCGACGGTCTTGCGGCGGGCACCTACAAGCTCGAGTTCTATGACTACGACACCTCGGCGTCGGAGTACTGGGACAACAAGGCCTCGCTCTCCGAAGCCGACCCGATCGTGGTCGCCGCGGCGGCGGACGTCGCGGGCAAGAACGCCGTGCTGGTGCCCGGCGAGCACCCGGTCCCGGTCGAGAACGACACGCTCCCGACCATCTCCGGTACGCCGCAGGTCGGCCAGACGTTGACAGCCTCGCCGGGCCTGTGGTGGCCGAGCGGGGTCAGCTTCACGTACCAGTGGCTGGCTGCCGGCGTCGAGATCGGTGGCGCCACCGGCCAGACCTACGTCCCGTCCCCGAACGACGTCGGCAGGCAGCTGACCGTGCGGGTGAAGGGCTCGAAGGCGGGCTACTCCGACGACGTCGCCACGTCACTGCCGACCGCCGCGGTCGCCGCGGCTGCGGTCGTGACTCCGCCGGCACCGCCCGCACCCCCGGCACCTCCCGCTCCGCCGGCACCGCCGGCTCCGAGCGCGGTGGTCAACGCGGGGATGCCGAAGATCAAGGGCACGCTGAAGGTCGGCAAGGTCGTCAAGGTGACCGAGGGTTCGTGGACGCCGGGCTCGGTGAGCCTGACCTACCAGTGGCAGGCCAACGGCAAGTCGATCAAGAAGGCCACGAAGAAGAAGTTCACGATCACGGTGAAGCAGCAGGGCAAGAAGCTGACCGTGAAGGTGACGGCCAAGGCCACCGGCTACACGACCAAGACGGTGACCACCAAGCCCACCGCGAAGATCACCGGGTAGCACGTCCGCGTCGAGTGCTCAGGTGGTTGCCTCGGTGACTATCTGGGCACTCGACCCAGGCGGGCACGTGACGGTCGGGTCACGGCGGCGGCGGGACTGTTGCCGCCGCGGAGGGGCCGGGATACGTTGGCGCGCGGGTGCCGACTGGCGGCGCCGGGAGAGGGGAGCCCCGATGGCGGCAGACCAGGAAATCGTCCAGGCGCTCGGCAACACCGACCTCTTCTCGGGGGTCAGCAAGCGAGCCCTCAACGCGATCGCCCAGCAGGCCCGCGTGGTGCAAGCACGAAGCGGGCAAGGAGATCACCGAGGAAGGCGGCGGCGCCGTCGGCTTCCACCTCATCCGCGAGGGCGAGGCGTCGGTCACCGTCCACGGCGCGCAGAAGCCCGCCCTGGGTCCCGGCGACTACTTCGGCGAGATCTCGCTCATCGACGGAAAGCCGCGCTCGGCCACCGTGCGCGCCGAGACGCCGCTGACCACGGTCTCCCTGGCGTCGTGGTCGTTCCTCCCGATCCTCGACGACCAGCCCGAGGTCTCCAAGCAGCTCCTCAAGGTGCTCTGCGCGCGGGTGCGCGCCGCCGAGAGCAGCTGAGGTGAAGCACAGCCGCTAGCGACGAAGGCGCGTCCGGGACGGCGTCGAGACCCGGTGAGCGGACCGTCCATCTCGGGGACGGCGGGTGAGACCTAGCTCGTCCAGGCGCGCCAGAGGGCGGCGTACTCGCCGTTCTCGCGCTCGACGAGCTCGTGGTGCGACCCGAGCTCGGCGATGCGACCGTCGATGACGACCGCGATCCGGTCGGCGTCGTGGGCGGTGTGGAGGCGGTGGGCGATGGCCACGACGGTGCGTCCCGACAGCAGGGAGTTCATCGAGCCCTCGAGGGTGCGAGCGGTGCGGGGGTCGATCAGCGAGGTCGCCTCGTCGAGCACGAGGGTGTGCGGGTCGGCGATGATCAGCCGCGCCAGCGCGATCTGCTGCGCCTGGGCGGGCGTCAGCGACTGCTGGCCCGACCCGATCATCGTGTCGAGACCGGCCGGCAGGCGGCGTACCCAGTCGGCGGAGCCGACGGCGGCCAGGGCGTCCCAGACCGCGTCGTCGCCGGAGTCCTCGCGGGCCAGCAGGATGTTGTCGCGGACCGAGCCGACGAAGACGTGGTGCTCCTGGGTGACCAGGGCGACCTCGGTGCGCAGGCTCTCCAGCGGCAGCGCCGTGAGCTCGACGCCGCCGATGGTCACCGAACCCGTGCGCGGACCGTTGATGCCGGACAGCAGCCGGCCCAGCGTCGACTTGCCCGAGCCCGACGGGCCGACGATGGCCAGCCGCTCGCCGGTGCGCAGCGTCAGGTCGACGCCGTGCAGGACGTCGTGGCCCTCGCGGTAGGCGAACCGGAGGTCCTCGCCCGACCAGGTCCGGGCCCGTCCGGCAGGCGCGTCGCCGGCGATGCGGTCCGGCGGCACCTGGGCGATGCCGAGCAGCCGGCTCGTGGACGCGGCGCCGACCTGGAGCCGGTCGACCTCGCCGACCAGCCGGTCGAGGGGTCCGCTGAGCGCCTCGACGTAGAGCACCGCGGCGGTGATCTCACCGAGCGTCACCCACCCCTGCGCGTAGCCGTAGCCGCCGACCAGCAGCGTGATGACCCGCGGCGCGTTGAACGCCACGTCGATGACGCTGAAGAGCAGGTTGCGCAGCGTCATGCCGTAGCGCTCGGCCTGCGCCGAGAGGGCGATGTCGTCGTCGCCGGCGTCGACGCGGGCCGCGGTCAGGCCGAGCGCCTCGACCGTGCGCGCGCCCTCGACGGTCTCGGTCAGCGTCGTGTTGATGCGGGAGTACGTCGCGCCCTCGGCGATGTAGCACTTCTGGGCGCGCACGAGGTAGCGCCGCACCTGGAACATCGAGGAGCCGATGAGCAGCAGCGCCGGCACCGCGAGCAGGACGGAGTTCAGCAGCATCGCGACGATCGAGAGGCTCACGGTCAGCAGCGAGATGATGGCCATCGGAACGCCGTACTGCACCGAGCGGCTCATCGTGCCGACGTCGCGGGTCACCCGGGTGACCAGGTCGCCGGTGCTGGCGCCCTCGACGCGGCCGAGGGGCAGCCGCAGGATCGTGTCGATGATGTACTCGCGTGCCGACGCCAGCAGGTCCTGGCCGAACAGGGTCGAGGTGCGCTGCCCCAGGAAGGTGAAGAGCGACTGGGCGACCACCACGCCGAGGATCACCAGGGCGAGCGAGGTGACGCCCGACGCGGAGGTGTCGCCGGAGACGGTGCGGTCGATCAGGTCGCCCAGCAGGCGCGGGACGAGCAGCCCTGCCGCCGCCGCCAGCCCGTTGAGCACGACCATCGCGGCGAACGCGCCCCGCCGGCGCCGGAGCAGCCGGCGGAAGAACGCGAAGACCGCGTCGTTGTCGGCCACCGGCCAGCCGCGCTCGGGGCTGCGGGAGGCGGCGTAGACGTCCTTCGCCCGCTGCTCGCGCAGCAGGTGGCGGCGGTGCAGCGCGCGCAGCCGATCGCCGACCGGCGCGTCGGTCGGCGGCGGCACGAGCTCGGCGGGGATCGCCGGCGGGTCGAGGGACCGGTCGCGCCAGGTGTCGGCCGAGGTGGCCAGCAGGTCAGACATTGCTCGGCTCCCACTCCTCGATCTCGGCGTCCGTCGGTCCGGTCGGGTCGGTCGGGTCGCCCGGCTCGTCCATGGCGCGGATCACGACGCGGCGGTACGCCGGGTCGGTGGCCAGCAGCTCCTCGTGGGTGCCGACGGCCACGACGCGGCCGTCCTCGAGCAGGGCGATCTCGTCGGCGTGGTGCAGCCACAGCGGCGACACCGTCGCGACGACGGTGGTCCGGCCGCGGCGGTGCTCGGCGACCCGCTCGGCGATGCGTGCCTCGGTGTGCGCGTCGACCGCGGACGTCGGCTCGACCAGCACGAGGATCGGGGCGTCGGTGGCGAGCGCGCGGGCGAGGACCACCCGCTGCCGCTGGCCGCCGGACAGCCCGCGGCCGCGCTCGTCGAGCACGCCCTGCCAGCCGCCGGGCAGCGCGTCGTACACGTCCTCGGCGTTGGCCACCCGGATGCGTCTCCTCCGCCTGCTCCGGGTCAGCACGCCGTGCGGGTCGATGGCGTCCTGGAGGGAGCCGGCGAAGAGCTGGCTGCCGGTGTCGCTGACCACGATGCGGCGGCGTACGTCCTCGAGGCCGCGCTGGCCGAGGTCGACGTCGTCGAGCCGGACCCCCCACTGCCGCGCGGGCCCGCGCCTCGTCGAGCGCGGCGATGCGCTCGCGCTCGGCCTGCCGCTCGGCGCGCGAGCGGCGCCGGGCGCGGCCCTTCAGCCCGTCGTCGTCGTCGACTGGCGACGGGCTCGGTGTCGGCGGGCAGGTAGCGACCCAGCCGGTCGGCCAGCTCGGCGCGAGGCCTCCGGTACGCGCGCTGACCACGATGGTGAGCCGACCCGGGCGCGCGACGAACCCGCTGGCCTCGTCGACCAGGTCGCCCTCGACCGGACAGCGGCTGCGGCTCCGTGGGCTCGTGCCAGGGCGGCGCCTGCTCGAAGAGGGCGATCGCCTTGCGCGCCGAGACCAGCGCCCGGGTGAGCTTCTGGGCGAACTCGAAGAAGGTCCGGATCGGGCCGACCATGAACAGGCCGTAGCCGAGGAAGCTGATCAGCTGACCGACGGTGAGGTCGCCGGCGAGCACCTCGCGGGTGCCGGCCCACATCAGGACGACCAGGAAGCAGCCCGACAGGAGCACGCCGATGGCCTCGATGCGCGGCCTGCCAGATCCCGGCCGAGACGCCGGCCCGCCGGGTGCGCTGGGACTGCTGCGCGTAGTTGCGGCCGAAGGTCCGCTCCCCGCCGATGCCGCGCAGGATCCGCAGCCCGGCCACGATGTCGGTCGCCATCGAGGTCAGCTCGGAGCTGCGGGAGCGCTCGACGGCCTGCCGGCGGTGCAGCGGGCGCAGCATCGGGATGGCGACGCCGACGAGCACCGGCGCGGCGACGAGGACCAGGATGCCCAGCGGCAGCGAGGTGCTCAGCACGATCGCCGCGACGATCGAGGTAGGCGACCAGCTGCGCCGACGGCCCGTGCGGTGATCTCGGTGAGCGCGCCGAACTCGTCGGAGTCGCTGGACGCCACGCTGAGCACCTCGCCGGTCGGCGCGCGCCGGGGCAGGACGTGGCCCATCTGCACGGCCTTGCGGGCGACCATCTGGGTGGTGCCGTAGAGCGCGATCAGCCAGGACCGCACGATCAGGGTGTGCATCGCGATGCCGAAGACCGCGCCGACCAGCGGTGACCAGGAGCAGCAGCCCGGACCAGAGCCAGATGGCGTCCCGAGTCGCCCGGCAGGATGCCGCGTCGACGGTCCGGCCGACCAGCCACGGGCCGACGGTGAGCGGCAGCTGCCACAGGATCCCGACCAGCGCGGAGGCGACGATCACGCTGCGCTGCTGGCCCAGGTGCCAACGCAGGAACGCCCCCGGACTGGGGGTGTCGGGGGCCTGGGCGTCCGGCACGGGCAGGAACGCGGTCGTGGTCGGTGGGAAGTCGCGCATCTCTGTGTCGAGGGTATGTGGCGGCACCGACGCGGGGCCAACGAGATTCACCCGGATCGGGACCTACTACCGTGGACCGATGCCCGCCCTGCTCACGACGTCGGTCGAGGACGACGCGATCGCCTTCCGGCTGGCCGATCCGGACGACCTCCCGGGAGGCCGTCAGCCTGTGGTGCGATCTCGAGCTCGAGGACACCACCTTCGCGCCGGTGCCCGGAGGCTGGGCGCTCGACCTGCCGTACGGCGGTGCCGGCGACCCTGCGGTCGACCGCATCGAGTACCTCTTCGATGTCGACGGCGCCCTCGGCCTCGATCCCGGCAACCCGCTGGTCGTGCCCGGCGCGTTCGGTGACCACTCGTGGCTGCCGCTGCCCGGCTACGCGCCGCCAGCCTGGCTGGAGCGGGCGCCGGTGCTGGGCGACCGCGCGGAGGCGACCCTCGAGGACACCCCGGTCGGGCGGCTGGACCTCGAGGTGTGGGCGCCGGCCGGGGCCGACGGTGACGAGCCGCTGCCCTTGCTGATCTCCCACGACGGGCCGGAGATGGACTCCTTCGGGGGCCTGACCCACTACGTCGGGGCGATGGTCGACGCGGGTGTCCTGCCGCCCGATCCGCGTGGCGCTCCTCGCGCCGGGTGAGCGCAACCGGCGCTACGCCGCCAACCCGGCGTACGCCACCACGCTGGTCGACCACGTGGTCCCGATGCTCGCCGAGGCGTGCCCGAGCCGGACGCTGCCGGTGCTGATGGGCCAGAGCCTCGGTGCGCTCGCCGCGCTGCACGCGTCGTGGACGGCGCCCGGCGTCTTCGCGGGGCTGTTCCTGCAGAGCGGGTCGTTCTTCACCCCCGAGCTCGACCCGCAGGAGTCGGGGTTCGAGTTCTTCCCCGAGGTGACGGGCTTCGTGGCGACCGTGCTGGCCGCGAAGCGAGCAGCGCCCGGTGTCGCCACGATCGCGTTCGGCTGCGGCAGCGCCGAGGAGAACCTCGCCAACAACCTGCAGATGGCCGAGCAGCTGCGGCGTACCGGCGCCGACGTCTCCTGGCTCGAGGTGCGCGACGGCCACACCTGGACCTGCTGGCGCGACCAGCTCGATCCGGCGCTGACCGACCTGCTCGTCAGCGTCTGGGGAGGAGCCCACTAGTGGAGCGTCATCAGATCGAGCTCGACACCGGACTCGACCGGCCGGGGACGGTGATCCGCTACGGCCACTGGGGGCGCCCGGTCGTCGTGTTCCCGAGCGAGCAGGGCCGGGCCTGGGACTACGAGAACAACGGCATGGTCGGCGCCGTCGCCGAGCTGGTCGAGGCGGGCCGGGTCAAGCTCTACTGCGTCGACTCGTTCGACCAGATCACCTGGTCCGACCAGTCCGTCCCGCTGGAGGAGCGCGCCCACCGGCACGGCGCGTACGCCGCCTGGGTCACCGATCGGGTGATGGGCTTCGTGGAGCACGACTCCGGTCAGCGCGAGGCGATCGCCACCGGCTGCTCGATGGGCGCCTTCCACGCGCTGGTGTTCGGACTCACCCGCGCGGACTTGTTCCCGGTCGCGATCTGCCAGTCGGGCTCCTACGACCCGTCGCGCTGGAACGCCTGGGGCGAGCGCGGCGACGCGTCGTACTTCACCAACCCGACCGACTTCGTCCCGCACCTGCACGGCGAGCACCTGGACTGGCTCCGCTCGCGCGCCAACATCCTGCTGCGTCGCCGGCGAGGGTCCGTGGGAGGTGCACCCCACCGAGTCGCTTCCGCAGGCCAGGCAGATGGCCGGCCTCCTCGCCGAGCGCGGCATCCCGCACGAGCTGGACATCTGGGGCCACGACTCCGCCCACGACTGGCCGTGGTGGCAGAAGCAGATCGCGCACCACCTCCCTCGCTTCTGCTGAGCGCGTGGGCGCCGGTGGTTTCGAGACGGTCGCTGCGCGACCTCCTCAACCAACGGCGTACCCTCCGCTGCCCGCCCCTCCGTCGCAGACCCCCTTTCCGGTTGTACGCACGTGCGTTCAAAACATGGGTTTGAACGCACGTGCGTACAACCTGGAAGCACACCCTGCTCGGACCAGGGGGAGTGACCCGGGAGGCCAACGTCTCCTAGGGTCGAGCGCATGGGCGTCCCCGGCAACCCGCAGCGAAGGCTCCTCCGGAGCTCGCGGCGACCGAGCTGTTCGCGGTCGATGCCTATCGGCGGGACTTCGAGGCGAGGGTCGTCGAGGTCGACCGCGAGGGACGGCGGGTCCGGCTGGACCGGACGGCGTTCTACCCCGGCGGGGGTGGGCAGCCCTGCGACGTCGGCACGCTGGCCACCAGCGAGGCGACGTACGCCGTCGCGACGGTCAAGCGCGACCGCGGCCCGATCTGGCACAGCCCTCGACGGCGAGGCCGACCTGCCCGCCGTCGGACGGAGGTGCACGGCGAGCTCGACTGGGTCGCGCCGGCACAGGCTGATGCGCACCCATACCGCCCTGCACGTGCTGTGCGGGGTGATCTGGGCCGACCACGGGATCCCCGTGACCGGCGGCAACATGGAGCCCGGCACGGGGCCGGCTCGACTTCCCGTTCCCGGCGATGTCGGCCGACCTCGGGGCCCAGGTCGAGCGGCGCATCAACGAGGAGATCGCGAAGGCGCACGAGATCGTCGTCGACTTCGTGCCGCGCTCGCTGGCCGACGCCGACCCCGCCCTGATCCGCACCGCGGCCAACCTGATCCCCGCCGAGGTCGACCCGTTGCGCGTCATCGACATCGTCGGGCTCGACCGCCAGGCCGACGGCGGCACCCATGTCGTGTCCACCGCCGAGGTCGGCGGCGTGCGCGTCAGCGGCACGGAGTCGAAGGGCAAGGACAACAAGCGCATCCGCATCGAGCTGCACGACCACGAGGGCGAAGGAGCCACCGCATGACGACGACCGCGTCGGGCGCCACGGGGCGCAACCACCTGATCGGGTTGCTGCTGGGAGCCGAGCAGGACTGGCCCCAGGCCTTCGAACAGGTCCTGCGGATGGTGGGGCCGGTCGCGTTCGGCGGCACCACCCACAGCCTCAGCACCGAGCGGCTCAGCATCGAGCCCTTCGACCTCCTCGACACCGCGCGCCCCGAGCTGGTCATCGACCGGCTCGCCCACTGGTACTACCACCCTCGCGAGTGGCTCAAGAAGGCTGCGCTGGTCAACGGCACGTACCTGCTCAACAGCCCGTTCACCTTCCAGGCGATGGAGAAGCACTCGGCGTACTGCGCGATGCTCCGCCTCGGACTCAAGGTCCCCAGGACGATCCTGGTTCCCTACAAGAACCCGGTCGACAACGTCCGATGGGCCTACACGTCGGAGAAGTACAACCGTGACTTCGACCTCGACGCCATCGCCGCCGAGCTCGGCTACCCGATGTACATGAAGCCCTTCGACGGTGGCGGCTGGCGTGGGGTCTCGCGCATCAACGACAAGGCAGATCTGCACCGGGCCTACGACGAGTCCGGCGAGATGCTCGATGCACCTCCAGGCGACCGTCGAGTACGAGCACTTCGCCCGCGCGCTCTCGATCGGGCCGGAGACGATGGTGATGGACTTCCGGCCCGACCAGCCGATGCACCAGCGCTACCACGTCTCGCACGGCTTCCTCTCGGAGTCGGCCGGTGAGCAGACCGTCGCGATCTCGCGGATCGTCAACGCCTTCTTCCGCTGGGAGTTCAACTCCTGCGAGATGCTGGTCGCCGGCAACGACGTCTACCCGATCGACTACGCCAACGCCTGCCCCGACGTCGCTCTCACCTCGCTGCACTACTACTTCCCCTGGGCGATCACGGCGCTCGTGCGCTGGTCGACGTACTGCACCGTCACGGGCCGGTCGGCGAACGTCGACCTGCACACCTCGCGCTACTTCGCCATCGCCGACGACCCCGACCTGTCGTACGACGAGAAGCTGGCGGCCTATCTCGCCATCGCCGACGAGCACTTCGAGACCGAGCGCTACTGGGACTGGTGCGCCGAGCACCTGCCGCACCTCGAGGAGGCGGTCGTCGACTGGGTCGCCTCCGAGTCGTTCCTGCGACTGCTCACCGAGACGGTGCAGAGCACCTACCCGGCCCACGAGCAGGACGAGTTCATGGGCCACTTCAAGGGTCTGCTCGGGATGTGGCTCGACGACCAGCGCGCGCCGACGCCTGCCCCCTCAGCGCCGGCCAGACCGCGACGCGGAGACCGACCTGGGCCCATGAGCGGGCCCATGAGCGGGCCGCGGACGGGCCCGGACCGGGCCCGCGACCGGGTCAGCGGGTCCGAAACCGGATCTTCTTCGCGCTCGATAATGGATTGCCGGCCAGGTCGGTTGCGCCGGTCGTCACGGTGAGCGTGTACGTCGAGTCCGGCGCGAGGCGCTTCGTGGGGTCGACGACCACCAGGTGCTTGCCCGCGCGGTAGCGCAGCGCGGCTCGGACCTTCGTCCCGGTCGTCGAGACCAGCCTGACGGTGCGCTTGGAGAACGAGGAGACCCGCATCTCCTCGCTGAAGGTGATCGTCAGGGACGCGTCGGGCCTGACGCGCCTGGCTCGGTGGGCGGGTGTGGTCCTGGTGATGGTGGGGGAGACGGTGTCGGCGACCGATGGCGTCGGAGCGGTCGGCGCCTGCGGGGACGGTCCAGCGGGGGGTGCGGGTAGCGGCACGGGCGGCTCCTCGGTGGTGATCTCGAGGGACCAGCCGCCGATCGTGACAAGCTCGCAGCAGAACTCCTGGAACACCCACAGCTTCCAGACGCCGTTTGCCTGATCGCCGTCGAAGGTCGACAGTCTGGCGTCCATGTCCATGGTGTCGACGCCGCCGAAGAACTCGGACTGGTCGCCGTCGTCGTAGTTGCGGGGACGGTAGCTGCCGGAGACCGGCGCGTCGAGCCGGGGGACGTCCTCGGTGGCTTCGTCGTCGAGGCGCAGGGTGACGTCGTCCAGCTCGTCACCCTCGTCGACGATGTCGCTGATGACGTGCGCGTAGCGCCCGCCGGGGCTCTCGAGCAGGAACTCCGTGTCGTAGGGGCGTCCGTCGACATTCTGCAGGACCAGGTTCACGTCGGTGACGTTGCCCGCCGATCCGGTCACCGAGAGCGGGGACGGGTTCGGCGCAGCCGGCGCTCCGTAGAGGACGGAGAGGAACCATTTGTCGATGGACCCGGTGTTGTCGATCGTGTCGTCGTAGGCGAAGAGCGTCCAGGCGACGTCGTCGGTACTGACGCCGCCCAGCGAACGGAGGGACGCGGGCGCGAGGCCAGGGTGGTCGTCGCGGTCGCCGAGGGTGTCGTAGTCGACGGGAGCCCCGCCGGTGGCGAGGGCCTCGTCGGGGAACGGCGGCAACATGTCGTCGAAGGTCAAGGTGGTGGTGCCGTCGGACGCACCGCCCATGTCGCTGGCGAGCGTGACGGCCCGACCGTCAGGCGCCACGAGCACCAGGTCGAGGTCGTCCAGGCGCTGGTGGGTGATCGTGACCTGGACCTGGACCGAGGTCGCGACTCTGCCTGCCACGGGCTCCAGGCGGATCACCGACGTGGCCGCGCCGGACCACTCGGTGCCGGCGTCGGGGATCGGCGCGGCGGCTCCTTCGGCGCCCTGAGAGACATTCCCGCCGTCCGCGGTGGAGATGACGCCTGGCTGGGTGAAGGTCGCGGTCGATGCGGCGGCCGGGTTGGCGACGGCGAGGGCGATGAGAAGGGCGCCGACAGCGCTCAGCGTGAGCAGTCGGTGGGTACGGGGCAGTGGCATGGCCGAGTTCCTCGGATCACTTCGGAGCGCTCGGCGGGAGGGCCGCGGGCGCTGGTCGAGCGCCACACGTGGCGCGGGCTGGTCCCTGAGGCAGCCCGAGCGGCCGGTTGTGCGAACGCTACGTGTGCATTCCGTCTGGATCCGAGGGACTCAGATCCCCTTGTGCCTGTCAGCGGGTGTGAATTCGGCTCTTCCTGCTGGCGACGACAGCCGTCGAGGCGAGCCAGGTCGCGTCAACCCCGGTCGACCCGGAAGCCGATCGTGGCGGTGGCCGAGCTGTTGCCAGCCGGGTCGGTAGCGACCAGGCGCACCCGGTACGTCCCGGTCCGCAGCCGCTGCTCGGAGGTCCTGCCGTAGAAGATCCTGTCGTTGGCTCCGGCCTGCACCGACCACCGCTTGGTGCCCACCGCGCGCCAGGTGCCCTTGCGCCTGAGCTGGACGACGCCGGCCAGCGACGCCCGCTCCGAGCTGGTCACCGTCAAGCGGGCGCCCGCACCGGTGGGCAGGAGCCCCGGACGCAGCCGCGCCCCCGACAGCACCGGCGCGGTTGTGTCGCTCACCGCGGCAGTCGGGACCGGCGGTGGGTCGTCGGTGGTGATCCGGAGCGACCAGCCGCCGATGGCGACGTTCCCGGAACAGCACTCCAGGAAGACCCAGAGCTTCCAGGTGCCGGTGACCGGGCCGCCGTCGAAGACCGACAGGTTGGCGTTCATCGCGATGGCCTCGACATCGCCGAAGGGCTCGGCGGCATCCCCGCCGTCATAGTTCCGCGGCCGGTAGCCGCCGGTGGACGGTGTCTCGGCCTCGGGAATGTCCGCGCCGGCCTCGTCGTCGAGGGTCAGGTCGAGGTCGGACACCGCGCCGCCTCCCGCGTCGCTGAGCACGTGCGCGTAGCGACCGTCCGGGCTCTCGAGCAACACCTCGGTGTCGGGAAGGTGCCCGGCGTCGACGTCGTGCAGCACGAGGTCGACGTCGGTCACCACCTCCTGCGCCCCGCTCACGACGAGCGTCGACGGGCTGGGCGAGGCATCGATCCCGTACGAGATCTGGAGTCTCCACCTGCTCACGGAGCCGACGTTGCCGGTCGTGTCGTCGTAGGCGTGGAGCGTCCACGCGCCCGAGACGTCGTTGCCGGCGAGGTGGTTGAGGAATGCGGGCGCGGCACGTGGGAAGGCGTCGTCGTCGCCGGCAGTGGTGTCGAAGTCGGTCGGGGCACCGCTCCCGCCGGCCGGATTGATGGAGCCGTCGGCGAACGGGGCGCGATCGAGACCCATTCCGAAGGTTCCGATCGTGAGCTGCCCATCGACGCTGGTGAGACCGCCGACGTCACTGACGAGGGTCGCAGCCCGGCCATCGGGAGCCACCAGCACGAAGTCGAGGTCGTCGATCGAGGGGTGGGTCAGCTCGATCCGGACGCCGACGTCGACGACCCGGGCGTGCGCGGGACCGGCCACGGTCAGGGTCGAGGTCTCGCCATCCTCGTCAGGGACGACTGGGTCGCCGAGCTGGCCGGTCTCCGTCGCGATGGAATACGGCCCGTCGTTCATCCCGGCGACGGGCGCGGGCTGGGTGAAGATCCGGGTCGCGGCCGAGGCGGGTGGACCCACGGCCAGCAGCGCGGACCAGATGAGACTCGTGGCGGCGAGGCTCGCGATGACCCGACTTCTCTGCTGCACTTCATGCTCCTGACGACGTCCTGACGCGACACAGTGATCCACGATGACGCTACGTGTCAGGTGGCCCTCACCCGAGGGACCCAAGTCCCCTTGTCGTGGGTGCTGGATGCGCGCTCAGGGCTCGCCGGGGGTCGGAGGTCACGGAGTGACCGCGAGGAGGCCGAGCAGCCGGCGGCCGAGCTCGACATCTCCGACGATGCGGACTGCGCCCTCCGGTGGCGTCCGCCGCCCGCCGGCGAGGACGGCGAAGGACTCCCGGTCCGTCGAGATGACGACCGTCGGCTCGTCGGGCAGCGCGGGCAGCCGCCGGCCGCGGCCTGTGTCGTCGACGCCGTACGCGACCGGCTCGTGCCCGTCGACGTCGAGGCGCACCGTCGTGCCGGGGGCCGCGCCCACGCGCTTGGCGAGGACGTAGCCCAGGCTCTCGGACAGGTAGTCGACCGTGTGCGCGGCGGCGGGTGAGTCGAGCCCGCCGGGTCGGTCGACGGCGCGGCGTACGTCCTGCTCGTGCATCCAGAGATCCAGCGGACGGTTGCGCAGCAGGGTCTGCCAGTCCCAGCCGACGCCGCCGAAGATCGGGTCGGGCTTGGCCGACCCGTCGGTGGGCGGGTCGGCCAGCAGCGCGGTGTGTCGTCTCGTGGCGGCCTCACGGATCTCGTTGATGAGCTCGTCGGCCGTGCGGTCGCGGCGCGCGACCACGCCCTGCTCGGTGTAGAGCCCCATCAGGCCGCGGGCGTGGTCGGGCTCGCCCACCTCGACGGTCTCCTCGGGGTTGCCGGCCAGCACCCCTTCGAGGTGAGCCGTGTGCGCGGCGATCGCTCGGACGTCCCAGCCGGGCAGGTCGGTGGGCGCCGACCAGTCCTCGTCAGGCAGCTCCTCGAGGAGCGCCGTCAGGTCACCGACCGCCTGCCACCAGATCGCGACGTACCCAGCAAGGCGTTCCTGGTCGCTCATCCTCGAAGCCTAGATGCCGTGCCCGCGCTCACCGGACCCGCGCGACCGGAGCCGAGCAGCAGGTTTCGAGACAGGACTTCGTCCTTCCTCAACCAGCGAAGCGGCGCGCCCCTCCCGGTGGTTGAGGAGGGCCGCCAGGCCCGTCTCGAAACCTCCGGATCGTCCTTGACGACGAGGCGCGCAGGATGCAATATATCGCATGCCCATTCCATCGGCTGCCGCTCCGGTCCCGCGGGCGCTGCTGCGCGACGAGGTGTTCGCCCGGCTCCGCGAGGCCATCGTCGATGGAACCTTCGCGCCGGGCGAGCAGCTGCGCGATCTCGAGCTCGCCGACTGGCTCGGGGTGAGCCGTACGCCGGTGCGCGAGGCCCTGCTTCGCCTGGGCGAGGTGGGCCTGGTGGAAGCGAGCCCGGGTCGCTCGACCACGGTGGCCACCCTCGACCTGCGCGCGGTGCGCGACGCACGTGACGTCGTGGCCGCCATGCACCGGCTGGCCGTCGTCGAGTCCGCCGCCGCCCTGACCCGGCAGGACCTCGCCGAGATGCGGGCCGCCAACCGGCGGTTCCGGGCGGCGCTGCGGTCGGGCGACGTCGACGCGGCGCTCGCCGCGGACGACGAGCTGCACGCCGTACCGGTCCGGCTGGCAGCCAATGCCGCCCTGCGCGCCGTCCTCGAGCAGTACACCCCGGTCGTACGCCGTGCCGAGCGCGCCCGGTTCTCCACCCTGGCCGGCCGCGCGTCGGCGGCCCGCCACGACGAGCTCGTGCGGCTGCTGGCCGACGGCTGCGCCGAGGCAGCCGCGGCCCTGTCCTTCGACACCTTCCACTCGCTCGACACCTTCGACGCCCAGGAGCCCTGACCATGCCGCTCTCCGACTTCCCCCGGCACCCGCTCACCTTCGGTCCGAGCCCGGTCCACCGGCTCGACCGCCTGACCGCGCACCTCGGCGGCGCGACCGTGTGGGCCAAGCGTGAGGACTGCAACAGCGGCCTGGCCTACGGCGGCAACAAGGTCCGCAAGCTGGAGTACCTGATCCCCGAGGCGCTCGCGCTCGGGGCCGACACCCTGGTGAGCATCGGCGGCTACCAGTCCAACCACACCCGGCAGGTGGCCGCGGTGGCGGCGCACCTCGGCCTGAAGTGCGTGCTGGTCCAGGAGAAGTGGGTCGACTGGCCCGACTCCGTCAACGACCGCGTCGGCAACATCCTGCTCAGCCGGATCATGGGTGCGGAGGTGCGGCTCGACCCGGCCGGCTTCGACATCGGCTTCCGCGACTCGTGGAAGCAGGCCATCTCCGACGTCGAGGCGCGCGGAGGGACGCCGTACGCCATTCCTGCCGGCGCTTCCGACCACCCGCTCGGCGGCCTCGGCTTCGCCGGCTGGGCCGAGGAGGTGGCCCGCCAGGAGGAGGAGCTCGGCGTCTTCTTCGACACCGTCGTCGTGTGCACCGTCACCGGCTCGACGCATGCCGGCATGATCGCCGGCTTCGCGGCGCAGTCGCGGGAGCGGCGCGTCATCGGCATCGACGCCTCGGCGACGCTGGAGAAGACGCGCGACCAGGTGGACCGGATCGCGCGGCGTACGGCAGAGCTCATCGGCGTCGGCCGCGACCTGCGCGACGACGAGGTCACCGTGATGGAGGGCTGGGCAGGGGACCTCTACGGCATCCCGGTCGAGTCGACCCTCGAGGCGATGCGCCTGACCGGCCAGCTCGAGGGCGTCATCCTCGACCCCGTCTACGAGGGCAAGTCGATGGCCGGTCTCATCGACCTGGTCGCCTCCGGCGACATCCCGCGGACGAGCAACGTGCTCTACGCGCACCTCGGTGGCCAGCCGGCGCTGAACGCCTACTCGGCCCTCTTCCCCACCTCGGTCCCCGCCCGCGGACTGTGAGCGGTGCCGCTGATCCACCCGGCCGACCGGGTAGACGACTAGCCGTCGTCCGCACCGAGACGGCGCAGCACCTCGCGCAGGTCCTCGACCCCCCGGGCGTCCTCGGGGGTGAGCCCCGCGAGCGGCGTACCGGACACGCGGACGTAACCCGCAGCCATCCCCTCGAACAGCTGCGCGCCCACACCCACGTGGCCTTGCGTCGCGGCGATCTGCTCCATCTCCCCGACGAAGCGCCCGCTCTTGCTCGCCGCCATCGCGAGCCGGCGGGCGGCCCCCGCCACCTCGTCGGGGAACTCCTCGCCCAGGTCGGCGAGGACGTGGTCGAGAACGCCGAGGCGGTACGCCGTCGCCAGCGCCTGCAGCCACACCAGCGTGGTGCCCTTGTAGACCGACGCGGTGCACATCTTGACCGCGGAGGCGGTGCCGGGCCGCTCGCCGACGACGCGAGGGCGGATGCCGTCGGAGGGGAGCGCGGCGAGCATGGTGGCCTGCGCGCCGGACAGGTAGACGAGGGTGTCGCCGCCAGGGACGGGCGGACCGCCACTGATCGAACCGTCGACGAAGGGCAGGCCGTGGGTGGCGGCGCGACCGGCCAACGCCTCGACGAGCGCTGGCGAGATGGCGTTGAGGTCGGCGTAGACAGGTGTGGAGCCGGGCGCCGCGGCGAGCACGGAGTCCAGCACGTCGGCGGCGGCGCCGGGCGGACACACGCTCACGATCACGTCACTGGCCCGCACGACGTCGCCGAGCGTCGGAAGCAGGTCGATGCCGTGCGCGAGGCCGCGCGTGCGCGACGAGCGCCCGGCGACAGTGGCCACGACGCGCGCCCCGCCCGCCGCCCAGGCGCGGCCCAGGGCTGAGCCCATGGCGCCGGGCGAGACGATCCCGATCACGGTCATCCCGGCATTGAACCAAACGCCAGGCTGGCCGCGATGGCCAGCATCGTCAGGCCGATCAGCACCTCGAGGACCTGCCAGGCGCGAGGTGAGGAGAGGACGCCGTGCAGCCGTCGGGCGCCGTACCCCAGCGCGCCGAACCACAGCAGGCTCGCGAGCGATGCGCCGGCGGCGAACCACCAACGCCCCGGATCGCCATGCGTGGCCGCGATGCCGCCGAGGAGCAGGACGGTGTCGAGGTAGACGTGCGGGTTCAGCCAGGTCAGCGCCATGGCGCGGCCGGCGACCTTGGCCCGGCTGGTGGTCCCGGCCGTCGCGGCGTGCAACGCGTCGGGGGTGCGGGCCCGCCACAACGACGTGAGCCCGTACGCCGTCAGGAACGCGACACCGAGCCAGCGGATCACCTCGAGGGCGGCCGGTGCTCGCTCGACGATAGTGCCGATGCCCGCGACGCCCGCCACGATCAGGACGAGGTCGGAGAGCGAGCAGATCGCCACGACCACGCCGACATGCTCGCGCCGGAGTCCTTGGCGCAGCACGTACGCGTTCTGGGCGCCGATCGCGACGATCAGCGACAGCCCGGTGAGGAGGCCGGGCAGGAACGAGGTGGTCACGGCCCCGACGCTAGAGACCGAATGAGATGTAGGCCAGCGAAACTTTCTGCATCTGCATCAGAAATGCTTCACTAGGCTGGCCTCATGGACCTCTCGATGGCACAGCTGACGGCTCTCGTGGCGATCGCGGACCGGGGGACCTTCGAGGCGGCCGCCCGGCACCTGCAGGTGACCCCGAGCGCGATCAGCCAGCGCATCCGTGCGCTCGAGGCCGCTGCCGGGCAGGTGCTGGTGCGCCGGTCGACGCCGTGCGAGCCGACGGTGGCCGGCCAGCGGCTGTTGGCCGTCGCGCGCCAGACCCAGCTGCTGCTGGCCGAGGTGGGTGACGTGCTGCCGACCGCGGGAGACGCTCCGGTCGACCTCCCCGTTGCCGTGAACGCCGACTCCCTGGCGACCTGGTTGCGGCCCGCGCTGGGGGAGGTGGCCGGCTGGGACGGCGTTGCGCTGCGCCTCCACGTCGAGGACCAGGCCTACTCCCACGAGCTGCTGCGCCGCGGTGAGGCGCTGGCGGCGGTGACCAGCGAGCCCGACGCCGGTGCAAGGCTGCCGCGTCGAGCGACTTGGTGCGTTGCGTTACCTGCCGGCTGCGGCGCCGGCCTTCGCCGCGCGCTGGCGGACAGGTCGCGGCCACGACTGGGGAGCCATGCCCATGGTGGTCTTCAACGAGAAGGACGCGCTCCAGCACGATGTGCTGCACGCCCGTGGGATCGAGGGACCGCCCGTCGTGCACACCGTGCCGACGTCGGCCGACTTCCACGAGGCCGTCCGCCTCGGCCTGGGGTGGGCGACGCTGCCGGAGCCGCAGCTGCTGCCCGACGTCGAGGCCGGCCGGCTCGTCGTCCTCAACCGGCGGGAGTACGCCGACGTCGAGCTGCACTGGCAGCGCTGGCGCCTCGACTCGCCGCTGCTCGACCAGCTGACCGACGCCGTACGCCGCGCCGCCCGCGCTGGCCTGAGGCGATAGTCCCTCACGTATGGCACCGCCACGAGCCGGATCTCGGTGCCATACGTGAGGGACTATCCCTCGCCAGGGCCAGCCAGGCAGCCACGGCCACGGCCTCGGACGCGATGGAGGGGCCGCTACCCCCGTCAGCGGCCCCTCGCCCGAGATTGCACGCGGGCCCAGCGACCCGAACGCGCGGCACCCGGAGACAAGTCAACGCGTGCAGGGGACCTGAGTCTTCACCCCAAGGTGTACAAGAAATCTTGACAGACGGCCAGGACTAGAACGCGGCCTCGTCGAGGTCCATCAGGTCGAGGTCGATGCCCTCGGCGACAGCGCGCTCGGCGGCGACCATCGGCAGCAGGCTCTGGGCGAAGAACTGGGCGGCGGCCACCTTGCCCTCGTAGAACGCCTTGTCCTTGGCCGACACCTCGCCGGACAGCTTGCCGAGGGCCACCTCGGCCTGGCGCAGCAAGAGCCATGCGCAGACGACGTCGCCCAGCACCATCAGCAGGCGGGTGGTGTTGAGGCCCACCTTGTAGATGTTGCGGACGTCGCCGTTCTCGGCGCCGGTGTCGGCGGACATCAGGTCGTTGATCATGTGGCCCACGATCGCGTTGGCATCGTCGAGCGCCTCGGCGAGCAGCGTCCGCTCCCGCTTGAGCCGGCCGTTGCCCGCCGCCGACTCGACGAACGTGCCGATCTCCTTCGCCAGGTGGCCCAGGGCGCGACCCTGGTCCTTCACGATCTTGCGGAAGAAGAAGTCCTGGCCCTGGATCGCCGTCGTGCCCTCGTACAAGGTGTCGATCTTGGCGTCGCGGACGTACTGCTCGATCGGGTACTCCGTCAGGAAGCCCGACCCGCCCAGCGTCTGGAGCGACTCCGTGCCGAGCAGGATCCACGAGCGCTCCGAGCCGTAGCCCTTCACGATCGGCAGCAACAGGTCGTTGACCGCCGCGGCGAGCTCGGCGCGGTCGGAGCCGCCCTCGCCGGCGTGCTCGGCCAGCATCACCTCGTCCTGCCACGACGCGGTGTAGAGCACCAGCGCGCGCATCGCCTCGGCGAACGACTTCTGCGTCATCAGCGAGCGGCGTACGTCGGGGTGGTGGGTGATCGTGACGCGCGGCGCCGTCTTGTCGGCGGCCCTGGTGAGATCGGCGCCCTGGACGCGCTCCTTGGCGTAGTCGAGCGCGTTGAGGTAGCCCGTCGAGAGGGTGGCGATGGCCTTGGTGCCGACCATCATCCGGGCGTTCTCGATGACCTGGAACATCTGCGCGATGCCGTCGTGCACCTCGCCGAGGAGCCATCCCTTGGCTGCCTCGCCGCCCCCGATGTTGGGGTCGCCGAAGGTGAGCTCGCAGGTGTTGGACACCTTGATGCCCATCTTGTGCTCGACGTTCGTGACGTAGACGCCGTTGCGCTCGCCGGTCAGCTCGCCGGTCTCGTGGTCGAAGTGCTGCTTGGGCACGATGAACATGCTCAGGCCCTTGGTGCCGGGGCCGCCGATGCCCTCGACACCCGAGGGCCGGGCCAGCACGAGGTGGACGATGTTGTCGCTCAGGTCGTGCTCGGCGGAGGTGATGAACCGCTTGACGCCGGTGATGTTCCACGAGCCGTCGTCATTCAGGGTGGCCTTGGCGCGGCCCGCACCGACGTCGGAGCCGGCGTCGGGCTCGGTCAGCACCATCGACGCGCCCCACGCGTTCTCGACCATGATCTGGGCGATCCGGCGGTCGCGCTCGTTGCCGGCGCGGTAGATGACCGCGGCGAAGCTCGGGCCGCAGCCGTACATCCAGACCGGCGCGTTGGCGCCCAGCACCAGCTCACCCATCGCCCAGTTGAGCGAGGACGGGCCGGGCGTGCCGCCCAGCTCCTCGGGGATCCCCAGGCGCCAGTACTCCGCGCCCATCCAGGCCTCGTAGCTCTTCTTGAACGACGCCGGCACCGGAGCCGTGTGCGTCTCGGGGTCGAAGACCGGCGGGTTGCGGTCGCTGTCCTCGTACGACGCCGCGAGGTCCTCGCGGGCGATCCGGTCGACCTCGATGAGGATCTCCCGCGCGGTCGCTCCGTCGATCTCGGCGAACGGGCCCCGGCCCAGCACCTCGTCGCGCCCGAGCACCTCGAAGAGGGTGAACTCGATGTCGCGCAGGTTGCTCTTGTAGTGGGTCATGTGTCGCACCTCGCCAGACTCGGTGGGCCAGTTCCTACCGGTGAGTATCAATACTCACCAGTAACAACGAGTCTGCCTCGGTCTGCGGACCCGCGCAAGCGGAACGCCCCGGAATGTGACCCACGAGTCACGTCGGACCGGCGAACCACCGCGACTGCCCCGGAGAGGTGATTGGACATATGTCGCGCGATCTAGTCAGAATACAAACTTGATCGAATTACCTTCCCCTGTAGTCGAACGGATCATCTGATGCGCAAGCTCCTCGTCCTCGCCGCTGTCGGGCTCCTCGCCCAGCTCATCGACGGATCGCTGGGCATGGCCTACGGCGTGACCTCCTCGACCCTCCTGCTCGCCGCCGGCGTCGCGCCCGCCGCCGCCTCCGCCGCCGTGCACTTCTCCGAGATCGGCACCTCGCTGGTGTCCGGCTTCTCCCACCACAGGCTCGGCAACGTCGACTGGCGCACCGTCAGCATCCTCGCGATCCCGGGGTTCGTCGGCGCGTTCGCCGGAGCGACGTTCCTCTCCAGCCTTCCCGGCGACCAGGCCAAGCCGTGGGTGGCCGGCATCCTGCTCGCGCTGGGTCTCTACGTCATCTGGCGCTTCCTCGCCCTCGGCGGTCGCCGGCCCACCTTCAAGGCGCGCCCGTCGGCGGCGTTCCTGATGCCCATGGGCGTCGTCGGCGGCGCGCTCGACGCGATCGGCGGCGGTGGCTGGGGCCCGGTGGGCACCACCTCGCTGCTCTCCTCCGGCAGACTCGAGCCCCGCAAGGTGGTCGGCTCGATCGACACCTCCGAGTTCGTCGTCGCCGTCGGCGGCTCGCTCGGCTTCATCATTGCCCTGGGCTCACAGGGCATCAACTGGGGCTACGCCGGAGCGCTGCTCGTCGGCGGCGTCATCGCCGCGCCGATCGCCGCGTGGCTGGTCAGGCACCTCGCCGCCCGCGTCCTGGGCGTCGCTGCCGGCGGCCTGATCGTGCTCACCAACAGCAAGACCATCGCCGAGGCGGTCGGCGTGAGCGGCACCGGCGTGGCCCTGCTCGCCGCGATCATCGCCGCCTGCTGGATCAGCGGCATCGTCTGGGCAGTCCAGCAGGAGCGCCGCTCTCGCGAGGTCGCCGAGCTCGAGGAGCAGTACGCCGGGGTCTGACCCGCCGGCGCCGAGCGCCTCGGCCACAAAACTCATCGACTTATCTGCGAGACTGCAGCCATGCGCGTCTCCGCCAAGTCCGACTACGCCCTGCGGGCGCTCATCGAGATGGCCGGACGCACGGACGGTGCCCCGGTCAGCGCGGAGGAGCTGGGCCGCCTCCAGGACATCCCGCACGGGTTCCTGCAGGCGATCCTGGCCGACCTGCGCCGGGCCGGCGTCGTGGTGTCGCAACGCGGCCAGTCCGGCGGGTGGCGCCTCGGTCGCGCCGCCGACAAGGTCTCGGTTGCCGACGTGATCCGCGCCGTCGACGGGCCCCTCGTGTCGGTCTACGGCCTGCGGCCCGAGGCCGTCACGTACAACGAGTCGGCCGAGGTGCTCCAGCACGTCTGGATCGCCGCCCGTCACTCCCTGCGCGACGTCTTCGAGACCGTCACCATCCAGAGCCTGGCCGACCGTGCGCTCCCCGAGTCGGTGACGTCGCGCACGGCCGACGAGGACGCCTGGCAGCCACACTGAGCCGGCTGCGAGGGGCGAGGACGCTGTCATGACCTGGGCCTTCCTGGTCACCGCGCTCGTCATCGTCGCGAGCCCGGGGACGGGCGCCCTCTACTCGATCGCCGTCGGCCTCGCCCGCGGCACCCGCGCGTCGATCGTGGCGGCGTTCGCCTGCACCCTCGGCACCGTGCCGCACCTCCTGGCCGCGATCACCGGACTGGCGGCCGTCCTGCACGCGAGCGGCGTCGCGTTCGCGGTGCTGAAGTACCTCGGCGTCGCCTACCTGCTCGTCATGGCCTGGGGAACCCTGCCCCGTGCCAAGGGGCGCGACCGCGGCGCCCTGGTGGTCGAGGACGCTCCTGAGACCTCCGACCGAGCGATCATCGCCTCGGGCATCACCCTCAACCTGCTCAACCCCAAGCTGACCATCTTCTTCTTCGCGTTCCTCCCGCAGTTCGTACCGGCCGGCACCCCCCACACCACCTGGCGGATGCTCGGGCTCAGCGCGGTCTTCATGGCGATGACGTTCGTCGTGTTCGCGGCGTACGGCGCCTGCGCCGCCCGGCTCCGCGACCGGGTCCTGGCCCGCCCGCGCCTCGTCGTCCGTATCCGGCAGTTCTTCGCGCTGTCCTTCGTGGCGCTCTCCGCCCGGTTGGCCGTCCAGTCCCGCTGACCGCCCACCAGAGGGTCAGTCGTCGCGCGCGTGGGTGAGGACCCAGGAGACGAGCGGGCGCAGGGCTCGCCAGTCGTCGCGGACCCGGTCGAGCAGGGCGGCTGAGTGGATCACGTCGTCGAAGCCGTAGGAGCGGCCGGCCGTCAGTGACTTGTGGCGCAGCAGGTCGATGCGCGGGTGGTCGGCGTCGTAGCCGCGGGGTGCGGTCTTGAGGCGTTCGCCGCCGATCTCCCAGCCGCTCCTGTCGAGCTTGTCGACGATCCGACGCAGCCTCGGGCCCGAGCTGTCGTCGGCGATCGCGTCGCGGATCGACCCGAGGCGCGCGGTGCTCGCGTCGTAGAAGCCGCCGCCCACCCGGACCCCGCGGGCCGACAGCTCGACGTAGTAGCCGGTCGCCGGGCCCACGGGCACGTAGCCGCCCTGATGGGTCTTGTACGGCGTCTTGTCCTTGGCGAACCGCACGTCGCGGTAGGGCCGGAAGATCTTCCCGGGCTGTCCGTCGGGGGCGAACTCCGGCGCGAGGCCCGCGAGCAGCGCGACCATCGGCGCCTTGACGCCCTCGTCGTAGACCGCCTTGTGCTTCTCCCAGAACGACTTGGTGTTGTCCATCTCGAGGTCGTCGTAGAAGTCCAGGGCCGCGACGGGAAAGCCGGTGAACGTCACGTCTCCGACGTTACGGGACCGCGGCCGAGACCTGCTGGTCGCCCGACTCGGCGTACGCCGAGATGGTGATCCGGTCGCCACCGCAGCGGGGCCCGTCGAGAAAGGCCTGGCCTCCCGCGGGCGTTTCGTAGACCACCTCGAACGCGCCGGCGTCGGTCCAGCGCAGCAGGCGGGCCGGGTCGCCGGGGGTCTGTGGGTCGCGCACGAAGTACGTCGCGCCCGGCGCACCAGGTCAGGCTCCCTGACGTGGCCGGACCGAGGTCGACGACCGATCCGTCGGCGGCGCCGGCGAGGACGCGTGACTCGTCGAGCACGTTGGGGCGCGGGATCTCCGACCACACCGGGCCGCTCTCGGTCACGACGGCCTCCCAGCCCTTGCACGGCTCGATCTCCGGCAGGGGCACGAGGTCGCCGTCCGCGAGCGTGCCCAGTGACCGGCACGACGGCCGCTGGTCGTCGAAGACCATCAGGGCGACCTCGGCGGGGGAGATGCGCGCGTTGGTGAAGCCGTGCCTCTCGGGCGAGCAGTAGACGACGGCTCCGCGTGCGTCGGGCCCGCGCGTGGCGAGGTTGCGCGCGGCGAGGCAGTAGTCGTTGAGGCGTCCGCGCGTGGCGTGGACCAGCAGGCCACCGTGCAGGGCCCAGGTGCCGCCGTTGACCGTCGGCGGGTCGGAGGCTCCGTCGAGCACGGTGGTCCCACCGCTCGCCAGGTCGACGACGGTCGCTCGCGAGGGACGCTGCTGGAGGGTGTCGCGGAGGACGACGACCGCCCAGCCCTCGTCGAGAAGGACGGTGTCGACGCGGAAGCGCTTGTCGCCCGACACCGTCACGTTCTTCGTCCCCGACAGCGTGACCAGGCTGCGCTCCTCGTCGACGACGGCCGTCCAGCCACCGCCCGTCGTCACCTCCTCGGTGACCGGTCGGCCGGTGGTCTCCCAGGCCAGCAGGGCGATTGTCGGGGTGGGTGACGGGTCGGCCGGCGGCGTACCCGAGGTCGAGGCCGACGCGCTCTGCTCGCTCGGGCTCGTCGTCGCGCTCGTCGTCGGGCTCGGCGTCGTGCTCGTGTCGGGCGGGTGGCCGGGTCGGGGTCGGGATCGTCCGAGGGAGCGCAGCCGGCCACCACGAGCATCGCGGCGAGCGCGAGGAGCTGCTTCACAGGCCGATGTTCTGCATGGGGTGCGCCTTGTTCGCCCGGAACGACCGGTAGGCGCTGCGCCACTGCACCCGGTCGACGTACGGGGAGCCGGGGTCGAAGGCCTGCTGGTTCCACGGCTCGAAGAAGCCGATCCTCTCGACGCCGTTGCGCTTGTCCTTGTAGCCGCGGCCGACCTGGAAGTGTCCGGAGGCGTCGAAGCTCAGGTAGGGGTAGTAGCGCTGCAGGAGCTGAGGATGCAGCACCAGCGGCGCGCGCAGCCGGGCGATGTGGCGCTTGGCCATCCGGAACCACTCGCGGTAGCTGAGCCCGGAGACGTCGAGGACGACGTACGGCCCCGCTCGGCGCGGGCTGTCGTAGCCGGTCTTGCGATTGACCAGCCGGACGATCTCGCTGATCGCGCTGCCGTCCGTCGTGGTGCCGAGCTTGCGCGCCCAGTAGCTCTGCGGCCGCTTCTCGTGCTGCCAGCCCCACGCGATCGTCTGCATCGCCGTGGGACCGCACCACCAGCTGCGGTTCTGCTCCCTCGTCCGGGCTGACTTCATGATCTTGGCCTTGCGCGGATAGAGCCGCCCCTTCTTCTTCGGCTTCGTGAGGGTGGCCGCAGCCTGCTCGTCGGCGTTGCTCGCGACCGCCTCGGGGTGGTCGTCGAGGAAGCCGGCAGGCAGCGGCACGCCCTGCACCTCGTGTCGCAGCAACCAGACCTTGGCGACCGACGCGGCCGCATCGGTGAGCTCCGCTGTCTCCTTCTCGACCCGCTCGCCCTCGGACCGCGCAGCCCTGGTGCGCAAGGTGGTGAGGAGGTCGAGATCACCGGTCGTGGCCGAGGTGGTACGCCGCCCGACGACCGCCGCCGCGACCGCGACCCGCTCGCGGACCTCTGCCTCGCTCTGGTCCGTCCAGCCGACACCGAGGCAGTAGCGCTGCCCCGAGAACACCGCGCACCGAACCTGGGTGTCGACGAGCGCCGCGGTGGTCACCCGGCCGGAGTCGGGGCCCAGCGAGCGCCCGGCTGCGACGACCTGCGCGATCTCCCGGCGCATCCTCGCCGTCACCTCGCCTCGGCCGGGGGAGGCGGCCAGCGCGGGGGGACGGGCGGGCATGGGGCCCGGCTCGGCGAGGGGGGTCAGCGCGCCGTCGTACCGGATTCCGTGGCCGCCGCTCGGCGTCGTCGCGTCAGGCAACAGCGGCGCGAGTCCGACCGCCGCGGCCAGGACGGCTGCGACGACGAGGTATCGGGTGCGGTGGGACATGCTGAAACGCCTTCGTCCGGGGAAGTGGACTCGTCCCACTGTCCCCAATAGTCCCAGAAACCGCAACCGTCACAGAACCTGGCGGGGGTTTCGAGACGGTCGCTGCGCGACCTCCTCAACCACCGGCACCTGCGCGACCCTCACCACCGGAGCGCGGCCTCAACCACCGGGTACGCGCGGTGTGCCGCCGGCCTCGGCATCCAATGCCTCCACGGAGCGCCGCACAAGGCGTTCGCTGAAGCCAGCGGGGATCGCGGTGAGGATCGCCCACTCCTGTCCGGAGCCGGCCAGCGTCGACTGCGTTGCCGCGACGACCAGCACGCCGGACGACGCGCCTATAGCAAGGCGAGCGACGGGCACGGCATAGTGCGCCACCGCGACCTCATAGATGCGACGACTGATCAAAGAGGAGTTGTCACGGTCTAGTGCCAAGCTCAGCATCGCGCCGAATGCGCCGAGCACGGCCGCGCCGCAAAACAAGCCAAAGTCGGTCAGCACGAACGTCTGCCGGCCCGCTAGGTCGAACGCGTCGAGCAGCACTGCGACTGCCAGCAGTCCGAGGATGACGCTCAGCAAGACCGCTGCGATGGGTAGTGCCGCTCTCCCCAGGCGCAGCTTCAAGTACATGTTGGAACTCTGCTCGTCTAGGAGGCGACTGGCCTCGATGAGCCGCGCGGAGGAGATCGGTTGCTCCTCCTCCTTCCGTGACAGCAACTCCTCCGCGGACCTCCTGCGCCAGCCCTGCAACTTCGCTCCGACCTCGAACCGGCGGGAGATGACCGCAGACTCCACCTGATCGGGAGTGAGCTCGTTCAAGTTCAGGCGGATGGCCGCCTGCAGCGCTTCCCAGCCGGCGTCGATCCGCCGCGCGTGGGCGAACACTCTCGCCGACTCGACGAGTTCGTCAATCGCCGTACGCCAGGCGGCCGCGGTGCCCGCCGCTATCAGCGAGTTCGACCGCGTGTAGGGAAGCTCCGCCGAGAAGACGTCGATCGACGTCAACAGCCGATCTAATCGCGGGTTCCGCAGGATAGCTCTTGATGTGGGCAGGACACCCTGCTGCGGTCCCCCCAACGTAACGGACAAGAAGAAGTCTCGCAGGTCCGAGTACGTCAGTCTTTCCGCCGTCTGCAGCCGCGAAAGCCACTGAGTCTGCACGACCCCGTCCAGCCCGCTCGGAGGCATCGAGGGACCCTGATACTCGGCATGGAAGTACTGCACCACCCGATGTTCGCTCCCCGTCTCATAGGTGAACACCCCAGCCGGACCCGTCACGCGGCACGTGACCCCCGCCTCCTCCGCGAGCTCCCGCGTGGCGGTTCCCACCAGCTCTTCGCCGGATTCCCAATGCCCCTTGGGCAGCGTCCAATCAGCCTCCCTCCTGATAACGAGGTAGGACCGACCCCCATCCCGCGCCGCCGTCGCGACGATCACGCCGGCCTCGGAGACGATCGCGCGCTCCACTGCTTCAGGATGCCCCTCAACGCCCGGGACCACCAGCGTTCAGCCGACTACCTACCCGCGTGACCAGAGGAACCCAGCCATTCGACACCGAGAGTGAAGGGATGTTTGCACTCTTGCATGCATGCTGCCCCTGAGGGAGCAATGCCTTTGACGACTCGTGAGACAGGCAGGGCGACGGGGGCATGCGGGGGCATTCGGGAGGTCTCGGGAACCTCCGCAGCGGCGCAGTCGCGGCCAGAGCCACGTCCGACCTGCACTTATGTGGAGCGGATGACGAGACTCGAACTCGCGACATCGACCTTGGGAAGGTCGCGCTCTACCAACTGAGCTACATCCGCAGGCAAGCGGTGAGATGGTAGCAATCGCCGCGCGGTGAGCGGCGGGTAGGTTGTCGCCGTGCTGCTCTCCGACCGCGACATCCTCGCCGAGATCGACGCGGGCCGCGTCGCGCTGGACCCGTGGGACGCCGAGATGATGCAGCCGTCGTCGATCGACGTACGTCTGGACCGCTACTTCCGCGTGTTCGAGAACCATCGCTACCCGCACATCGATCCCGCGGCCGACCAGTCCGACCTGACCCGCGTCGTCGAGCCCGAGGGTGACGAGCCGTTCATCCTGCACCCCGGCGAGTTCGTGCTCGGGTCGACGTACGAGGTCGTGACGCTGCCCGACGACATCGCCGCGCGCGTCGAGGGCAAGTCGAGCCTGGGCCGGCTCGGCCTGCTCACCCACGCGACGGCCGGGTTCGTCGACCCGGGGTTCTCCGGTCACGTCACGCTCGAGCTCGCCAACGTCGCGACGCTGCCGATCAAGCTCTACCCCGGTATGAAGATCGGTCAGTTCTGCTTCTTCCGGCTCTCCTCGCCGAGCCAGCATCCCTACGGCTCGGCCAAGTACGGCTCGCGCTACCAGGGCCAGCGCGGCCCGACACCGTCGCGCTCGTTCCAGAGCTTCCACCGGACGTCCATCTGAGGCGGGGCGAGGTCGAGAAGCCTTACCTGCAGGAGTACGACGACGGCCGAGCCGCAACCTGGTCGACGACTGGCGACGCGGCGTCTCGATGCGGTCCTGATGGGTCGTGTGCTGAAGTGGCTGCCCGGGCAACCACCCCAGCACACGACCGCCCAGCGGGCTCAGGCCTCCTGCGGGCGGGCGGCAGTGGCCCGGCCGAGGGCGACGGCGACGACGACGAGGATCACGGCCGACACCGACGCGCCCCACACGGTGGCCTCGGAGATCATGAAGACCGCGAACGCCGCGACGCTGGCCGCGAAGCCCCACCAGCGCGCCAGGCCGGCCCGCCACAGCGCCGCCATGATCAGCGGCAGGCCGAGGAACAGCCCGATCATGCCCGGCAGCATGAAGACCGGCAGTCCCCACATGGTGTCCTCCATGTGCGTGAAGACGCGGTCGATGGCGTCGACGCCGTACAGCTGGCCGATGGCCGACTCGAACCAGTCCGAGGCCAGCAGGCCCGGCATGGTGGTGAGGCCGCCGAAGCCGACGAAGCCGGCCAGTGTCGCGATGGCCGAGCCCTTGGCCCGGACGTAGGGCACGGCGAGCAGCGCCGGGGCGATCCAGAGGGCGTAGGCCCACTTGTAGCCCAGCGACTTGAACTGCAGGGCCTCCGGGTTCGCGGTGTAGATCTCGTGCATCCGCTGACCGGCGATCCCCGATGCAGGGTCGGCGACGGCGCCGACGATCAGGAACAGCCCGGCAAGCACCGGCGCCGAGACCAGGAACGCGCGCCGCAGGGCCAGCGAGCGGTAGGCACGCGGTCGCTCGGGGGTCGCGGTGCGGGACGAGCGGGGCTCGGTGGCGATGGTGGTCATGTCGGTCTCCTCGTGATGGCTTGGGTGTGTGTGTCGTTGGTCCAAGCCTTCTCGGCGAGCGCCTCAACCGGATCCCACCGACGACGGATTCCGGCATCGGTCGAGCGACCGATCTGGCGACCCTCCTAGGGGAGGTCGCCCGCCCCGCCCGCCACCACGACGCCGTTCTCGTAGGCGAACACGACGGCCTGCACGCGGTCGCGCAGGTCGAGCTTCATCAGCACGTTGCTGACGTGGGTCTTGGTGGTGCCCTCGGAGACGAAGAGGGTCTTGGCGATGTCCTGGTTGGAGCGGCCGCGGGCGAGCAGGCCGAGCACCTCCAGCTCGCGAGGCGTGAGCTGGTCGAGGCGCGGGTCGCGGCGGGGAGCCGGCGAGGTCGGGCCACGCCGGACGAACGCGTCGACGACGCTGCGCGTCACCGCGGGGTCGAGCAGTGCGTCGCCGGCGGCGACCGTGCGGATGGCGTCGGCGAGCTCCTCGGCGGGCGCGTCCTTGAGCAGGAAGCCCGAGGCCCCGGCGCGCAGCGCCTCGAAGACGTACTCGTCGAGGGCGAACGTCGTCAGGACCAGGACGCGGGTGTCGACGCCGGCCTCGACGAGCTGGCGGGTGGCTGCGATGCCGTCCAGCACGGGCATCCGGATGTCCATCAACGTCACGTCCGGAGCGAGGCGGCGTACCGTCTCGACGGCCTCCTCACCGTTGGCGGCCTCGCCGACCACCTCCAGGTCGGGCTCGTCGGACAGCAGCGAGCGGAAGCCCGCCCGCACCATCCCCTGGTCGTCGGCGATGACGACCCTGATGACGTCGCTCATCGTCCGACCGCCTCCTCTGCCAGCGGCAGGGACGCCGCGAGCCTCGTTCCTCCGGCCGGCCCCGGCTCGAGGCTGACCGATCCGTTGTAGAGCGCCACGCGTTCGCGGATGCCGACCAGGCCGTGACCGCCGGCGTGGCCGCTCCCGGACCCGACTGGGTGCTCGGGGTCCCGCAGGCCGCGGCCGTTGTCGGCGACCTCGATCTCCAGCCGCCGCGGCGTGTAGCGCACGGTCACCACCGCCTCCGTCGCGCCGGAGTGGCGGACGGCGTTGGTGAGGCCCTCCTGTGCGATGCGGTACGCCGCCAGGTCGACGCCGGGGCTGAGCGGGACGGCATCGCCCTCCACCTCGAGCCGCACGTGCAGGTCGCCGGCATTGACGTTGCGCACCAGCCGCTCGAGCTCGGAGAGGCCGGGCTGGGGGGCCAGGTCGGGGGAGTCGCCGCCCTCCTCACGGAGCACCCCGAAGAGCCGTCGCATCTCGGCCAGCGCCTCGCGGGCGGTGGCCTCCACGGCCGCCAGGTCGGCGGCCTCGCGGGCGTGGTCGGGGCCGAGCCGGCGGCGTACTGCCTGGGTCTGGATGGTCACCACGCTGATCGAGTGCGACACGATGTCGTGCAGCTCGCGCGCGATCCGGGTGCGCTCCTCGGCGCGGGCGGCGGCGGCCTCGAGCTCTGCCTCGCGCTCGAGCCGGGCCGCGCGGGCCACCGCCTCGTTGGCGTGCGCGACGCGGCTGCGCAGCAGGTTGCCGACCAGCCACGGACCCACGAAGAACACGCAGGCCGCGGCCAGGTCGCTGGGCTCCAGGGACTCCTGGATCGAGACCAGGAGGAACGGCACGAGCACCAGGGCCAGTCCTGCGTAGTGCATCGGGGGCCGGGCCTCGTAGCCGATCGTGAAGCAGACGAGCACCAGCGAGAGGAGCAGGGTGAACTCGCCCTGCGGGTTGACGACGAGGTTCGCGGTGACGACGAGGACGGCGACCGGCACGGGGTAGAGGCGGCGCCAGGCCAAGGCGGCCATCGCGGTGCCGGCGACGAGGATGTGCCGGGCCGGGTCGGTCACCTCGGGGCTGAACAGTCCCTCGGCGACCGTCATCGCCACGAACGCCAGGGCGATGTAGACGTCGGTCAGGGGTGGGCGGAGCTTCACGGCACGACCGTAGGCGATCGGCCTGCGTGTCACATCGGTCGCGCGACGGAGTTTCGCGGGCGCCGGGCTCGCCCCAGGGGCCGGACGTGCCACGAGGGAGGCGCACCGGCACGTGCGCCTCCCTCGGGAGCGGGATGGATCTCGAGCGGGGTGGGTCAGTCGTCCAACCGGTCGGCCAGGCGGCGCAGGGTGGTCGCGACCCGGACCCGGCCGGCGTGCCGGCGCTGGGGGAGGTGCGGCTCGTGGTGGGTGCGCTCGGCGATGTGCTGGCGGGCGATGAGCTCGACGTCGGTCATGGCGTGCATGGCGGTGCTCCTTCGGGTTGGTGGTGGTCCGTGGTGGCCCGCGAGGCGGGGTAGGTGCTCAGAGCTGGGTGAGGATGACGTCGCCGGACACGGTCTTGGCCCGCACCTCGACGTGGTCGGCGCCGGCTTCGGGCTGGCCGGCTCCCGAGAGGTCGGAGCGGATCTGGCCGCTCAGGGTGTTGATGTCGGTCCAGACGGGAATGCCGGCCGGGATGCCGATCTCGACGTCGCCCGAGGCGCCCTTCATCGTGAAGCGGCCCTTGCGGCCGGTGTCGATCCGCATGTCGCCGGAGCCGGTCGCCATCGACACGTCGTCGCCGGCGTCGACGATCCGGAGATCGCCCGAGCCGGTCTTGATGACGGCCGGTCCCTGGCTGGTGCCGACACGGACGTCTCCGGAGCCGGTGCTGACCGCGACGGCCGACGCCGCCCTGTCGACCTGGACGTCCCCGGAGCCGCTCTTGACCCGCAGCTCGGCGTGCGCGACGTCGACGACGACGTCGCCGGAGCCGGTCTCGACCTGCGCGGGGCCGGCGAGCTCGGGAAGCGTGACCTCGCCGGAGCCGGACTTGAACTGGGCCGGGCCGACGGTGCCGACGACGGTGATGTCGGCCGATCCGGTCTTGACCATCATCTCGCTGGTGGCCGGGACGGTGATCTGCATGTCGAGCGAGGAGGCGCCCTGGAAGAAGCCGGTACGCCGCTGCGGGGCCAGCACGCTCAGCTGCCCGTCGACCTCGGTGATGGTGACCTCCTCGGCGTCGCGGCCGGTGACGAGGACCGTCGCCTCGGCCTGCGTCGTGGGCGGTGATGTGGACGAGTCCGCTGCCGTTCTCGACGTACAGGCGCATCGGACGGTGTGCCTCGAACCGGCGCTCGACGGTGGTGGTGGTGCTCATGGTCGCCTCCAGGGTGTGTTCGACCGTGGGGCCAGCCTGGTTGCTGGTCCCGGGTGGGTGCTTGATGGGTCTTGCTGGGTGCTGCTGCGGCTCAGAGCCAGCCGGTCATCCGCTTGCTGCCGGGCTTGCCCTTGCCCTTGAAGGGGTCGAAGTTCTCGAGGAACGCGAGGCTCGACAGGTCGATGTCGACGTTGATGGCGTGGTCGTTGGTCGCCGCGCGGACGATGTTGACCAGCCACGTGTTGAGGCTCTGCCCGGCCTCGGCCGCCTTGACCTCGGCCTTCAGCTTGACCGACTCGGGGATCCGGAGCGTGACGCGCGCCAGGTTGTCCTCGCCGTCCTCGCCCTCCGGGCCGGGCGGCAGCGGCGGGGCCGGGGGCGCGGGCGGCGCCATCGGCGCCACGGGGGCCTGGACGACGAAGTCGAGCTCGCGGCCGTTGAGCCGGACGTCGACGCTGCCGGCCGGGAGCTCGGCGGTGATCTCGGCGGCGGCCTGCGAGACGACCTCCATGAAGGCGAGGCGGGCGGCGGCGTCGAGCGCGTAGCTCAGCCGCTCGGCGGCGCCTCGGATGTCATCGCCGCCACTCTCCGCAGCGGCCACGAGGTCCCGCCGGAGGCTGTCGACGTACGGGGTGATGTCCATGTGCATCAGCGTGACATCACAGTGACGTCATGTCAAGGCATTCGCGATGTCAATTGACATCAATGTGTGGCGTCGGATGGCGTCAGTCGTCGTCAGTCGGCGTTCAGCGTCCGGGCCCGGTCTCGGTGCCGTCATCGGGGGAGGAACTTGGCGGGTTCCGCTGCGCGAAGGCCGCTCGGTGATCCACCCTTTTCGCGGTGGTACCCCCCGACCATCGCGCGGCGTCCGCCGTACCGGGCTCGGGGGACCCATCCGAGCTCCGAGTCTCGACCCGCCGGGAGGGCCGACCCAGAGCTCTGGTTCGCCGGACGGCCCCGCACTCCGGGGTGGACAAGGGGCCTCCGGCGGACCGCCACCCCCGCCCGCGGGCACAGCCTCACGTATGGCACCGACCAGCGGCCAATTCTGGTGCCAAACGTGAGGGACTATCCCCGCGGGACCGCTTAGAGGTCGAACAGCGAACGGGGCTCGTCGAGGTTCGTCTCGGGGTCGTCGGGTACGTCGCCCGGCTCGTCGGACGCGGCCTGCGTGGCGGCCTGGCTCAGGCTCGCCGGGGTCGGGTGCGGCCTGCGGCTCGACGTCGAACAGTGAGCGCGGCGCCTCGGTTGGCTTGTCCTCGGCCGGGGCGGCCGCCGGCGGCGCGGGCCGGCTCGGTCGGCGTGTCCTGGGCCGGGCTGGGCCGGGGCGGTGGGGGTCGGTGGGGGCGACGTCGAAGAGCGAGCCACCGGCGGCACCGGCTTCGGCGGGCGGCTCGGCCGGCGCTTCGGCGGCCGGGGTCGTGGGGGCGACGTCGAAGAGCGAGCCACCGGCGCGGCGGCTGCGGGCTGTCGGCGGCTCGGCGGGCTTGTCCTCGGCCGGGGCGGCGGGGGTGTCGAGCGCGGCCGCCGGGGCGGCGGGCTTGGCCTCGGCGGCGGGGGTGTCGAAGAGCGAGCCGCCGGCGGCGGCGGGCGGCAGGGGCGGCGGGCGCTGTCGGCGGCGTGGGGCAGGCGTGTCGAAGAGCGAGCCACCGCCCGAGGCCTTCGCGGCCGGCCCGACATCGGCGGTGTCGGTGACCGTGTCGGGGGTCTGGGTGACGTCGCCCGGCTCGGGCTCGGCCTTGGTCTCGACGGTGCGCGCGGTGGCGACGGGGGCGGTGGCGACCGGCGGACGCCGTACCCGCGCCGCCGGGAGCGGCGGAGCGCGTGGCCGACTCGCCCTTGACCGAGGCGAGCAGCATCTGCGCGACGTCGAGCACCTCGACCTCCTCGCGGGCCTCGCCCTGCGCCTGCAGCGCGGTGAGCCCGTCGGAGAGCATCACCCGGCAGAACGGGCAGCCGACCGCGATCTGGTCGGCGCCGGTGCCGACCGCCTCGGTGGTGCGGTTGACGTTGATCCGCTAGCCGATCGTCTCCTCCATCCACATGCGCGCGCCGCCGGCGCCGCAGCAGAAGGAGCGCTCGGAGTTGCGCTCCATCTCGACGAAGTCGGCGCCGGGCAGCACCTGGAGGAGCTCGCGCGGCGGCTCGTAGACCTGGTTGTGACGGCCGATGTAGCACGGGTCGTGGTAGGTGATGGACCGCTTCGCCGCTCCCGCGCCGTCGGGCACCGGGGTCAGCCGGCCCTCGCGCACGAGGCGGTTCAGCAGCTGGGTGTGGTGGACGACCTCGAGCTCGATGCCGAACTGCTGGTACTCGTTCTTCAGCGTGTTGAAGCAGTGCGCGCAGGTCGAGACGACCTTCTTGACCTTGAACTCCTTGAACGTCTCGACGTTCTGCTGGGCGAGGCCCTGGAAGACGAACTCGTTGCCGGCCCGCCGCGCCGAGTCGCCCGTGCAGGTCTCGCCGTTGCCGAGCACGCCGAAGGAGACGCCCGCGATGTTGAGCAGCTCGGCGACGGCCCGGGTGGTCTTCTTGGCGCGGTCCTCGTAGGCGCCGGCGCAGCCGACCCAGAAGAGCCAGTCGACCGACTCGAGCGACTCGAGGTCGTCCCCGACGACGGGCACGTCGAAGTCGAGGCCCTTGGTCCAGTCGAGCCGCGCGGTGGCCGACATGTTCCACGGGTTGCCCTTGGTCTCGAGGCCCTTGAAGAGCTGGTTCAGCTCGGCGGGGAACGACGACTCGACGAGCACCTGGTAGCGCCGCATGTCGACGATGTGGTCGACGTGCTCGATGTCGACGGGGCACTGCTGCACGCAGGCGCCGCAGGTGACGCACGACCACAGCACGTCGGGGTCGATGATGCCGCCGCCGCTCGGGTGCCACGCCTCGCCCTCGGTCTCGCCGACCAGCGGGCGCTCGGCCTCGGCCAGGGCCGCGGCCGGCACGCCGTCGCGGCCGGCCTCGCCGGCCAGGATGTACGGCGCCTTGGCGAACGCGTGGTCGCGCAGGGCCATGATCATCAGCTTGGGCGAGAGCGGCTTCTCGGTGTTCCACGCCGGGCACTGCGACTGGCAGCGGCCGCACTCGGTGCAGGTCGCGAAGTCGAGCATGCCCTTCCAGCTGAAGTCCTCGATCCGGCCGATGCCGAAGGTGGCGTCGTCCTCGAGCTCGTCGATCTCGTCGAGGGTGACGGGCAGGCCGCCCGAGGTGAGCGGCTTGGCGGCGCCCAGCGCGATCGGCTCGCGCTTGAACAGCACGTTGATCGGCGCCACGAAGATGTGCAGGTGCTTGCTGTTGAGCACGATGATCAGGAACGTCAGCATCACGCCGATGTGCAGCAGCAGGCCGATGCCCTCGAGCACCTCGAGGGCGTCGTGGCTCAACCCGTCGAAGAGGTTGCCGAGGGCGATCGAGACGAACGCCCCGCTGTCGTAGGGCAGGTTGCCGGTCGCGGAGGCCGCCCCGCGGAACAGGAACATCGTCCAGATGACGTTGAAGATCATGAACAGGACGAGCCAGGCCCCGCCCAGGTGCGAGCCCTTGAACCGGGACCCGCGACCCAGGCGCTCGGGAGAGTTCTTCAGCCGGATCGCGGCGAAGGTGACGAGGCCGACCAGCGCCATCACCGCGATGAAGTCCTGGGCGAAGCCCAGGATCGCCCAGTGGCCGATGACCGGGATCGCGAAGTCCTCGTCGAAGAGAGCGCCGTAGGCCTCGACGTAGACGCTGCCGAGGATCACGAAGGCCCAGAACACGAAGAAGTGCGCCGCGCCGGGGACGCTCCACTTGAGCAGCTTGCGCTGGCCGAAGACCTCGACGAGCTGGTTCTTGACGGCGTTGCCGAGCTTGCCGGTCACTCCTGCGACCCGCTCCGGCGCCGGCTGCCCGCTCGTGATGAGCCGGTAGAGCCACGCGACGCGACGTGCGGCGATGGGCAGCGCGATCACGTTCATCAGCAGTGCGACGACAAGGACCCAGGACAACGCATTCCTCCAGTCGGTCGCCTCCAGCGGGGGCGCGGGCGGTACGGCGACGTGGGGGAGCCTAGATGTGCCGTGTCGGCGCCGTCAGTCCCCCAGCAGGTGATGTTGAGACTACCAATCGGTAACGTCATGGCCGCACGCGCGTCCCGGGTCCGGGACCGCCGGCCGATCCTCCCGTGCCGACCGGGACCGCCGCCTCAGGCGCCGGGACACCGCTGCGCCGGAACGTCGGGGCATGCGCTTCCTCACTCCCCTCGCCACCCTCGCCCTCGCAGCCGGATTGCTGGCCGGCTGCAGCGTCGCCGGACCGCCGGCGGCGATCGACGCAGGGGGCGCGCGAGGCGACCGGGGAGGGGGACGCGCACGCCAGGCCGGCGCCGTCGAGCACGGGGGAGTCGACGGCGCCGGCCACCCCGGACCGGTCCGTCCGGGACGAGCCGCCCGGGGAACCGAGGACTGGCGGATGAGCCGGCCGGCACCGGACGGCGCGCTGGACGCCTTCACCACGGCCGTGAGCGGTCCTCCCGGGCGAGCCGCTCGAGCTCAAGGTCTCCACCATGGCGCCGTCGTACCGCGTCGAGGTCTACCGCCTCGGGGCGTACGCCGGTGGGTCGTGCGCGGCTCGTGCACGGACCCGAGCGCGTGGCCGGCCGGGTCCAGCCGGCGGCCGGTGCTGCAGCCCGGTGTCGACCCGCACCGTCGTCGCTCCCTGGGCCGTCGACGTGCGCGATCGACACAGCCGGCTGGGAGCCCGGCTTCCACGTCGTGAAGCTGGTGACCCTCGCGGTGGGAGACGCAGGTGCCGTACGTCGTGTCGTCGCCCTCGGCCGCCGGCACGCGTCGCCCTCGTCGCGCCGGTGACGACCTGGCAGGCCTACAACCAGTGGGGCGGCTACAGCCTCTACCACGGTCCCGCGGGCGACAGCCGCAGCCACGTCGTCAGCTTCGACCGGCCCTACTCCTGGAGCATGGGCCCGGCCAACGACTTCCGCACCTCGACCGTCCCGCTGGTGCTGCGCGCCGAGCGTCTCGGCGTGCCGCTGTCGTACTTCACGAACGTCGACCTGCACCTGCGCCCCGGCGCGCTCGAGGGCGCCCGCGGCTACGTGTCCATGGGGCACGACGAGTACTGGACGACGACCATGCGCGACGTCGTGACGACGGCGCGCGGCGGCCGGCACCAACCTGGCGATCCTGGGCGCCAACACGATGTACTGGCGGGTGCGGCTCGAGGACGGCGGCGGGCGGCCGGCGCGCCGGCTGGTCGGCTACCGCGACTCCGCGGCGCTCGACCCGATGCGGCTCGACGGACCCCGCCGAGACGACGGCCCGCTTCCGCGACGCGCCGGACCCGCGGCCGGAGCACGCGCTGCTGGGCATGCAGTACGAGTGCTACCCCGTCGACACCGACTACGTCGTGGCGACGCCGGGCTGGTGGGGCTTCGCGGGCACCGGCGTCGAGGCCGGCGACGCGATCCCCGGCCTGGTCGGGCCCGAGGCCGACCGGGTCTACCCCGACCGGCGGCTGCCGCGGCCGATGCAGATCCTGAGCGCGTCGCCGTACGACTGCCGCGGCGTCGGCACCGTCGCGCACTCGGTCTACTTCACGACTGCCCAGCGGGGCGGCGGTGTTCAACGCCGGCACGCTGCGCTGGGTGTGCGCGCTGGCCGACCGCTGCGAGCGGCCGCTCGGGCGCGCAGACGCAGTGACTTCGCCGGCAGCGTGACCGACAACCTGCTGCGCGTCTTCGCCGCGGGTCCGGTCGGGCGAGCGGCGCCCGGCGCGCGACAACGTCGACGCGTTCCGGGCTCTCGGCGGTCAACACGGTCTCCGCCAGTTGACGCCGGAGCGACGATCGAATGGGTCGATCAGCCATCATGGGGCGCATGGCCCGCGCCCGGCGGGGGCATCCTCGCGACGGTTGTCGTCGCTGCGTCCTCGGCGGCTGCACCGGAGCCCGCCCGCCGATGACGGGCCGCCCTGCGAGCCCGGGTCGGTGGCGCTGCGGATGACAACGGCGACGGGCGGCGACCAGCTGCGCCGAGGACGAGCGCACCGACGTCGAGAGCGCGATCGGCGAGGTGCTCTCGGCGTACGTCGTCGCAGGCCTTCCTCGGCGACTCATCCGCGGACCGGCTACATCCAGGCGCTCGACGGCTTCACCGACGGTGCCGCGGAGCTGGCCGCCCGCGACCTCGACGTGCTCACGGCGTCGGGCGTCGAGGACCTGACCGCGGTCCGCGCGACCCGGCTCGACACCGACCTGTCGCTCTACGTCGTCGACGGCGACGTCGCTCGGGGCGACGGCGAGGGTGCACTTCGCCTTCGACGCGACACGGCCGACGGAGAGCACCCAGCGGCTCAGCCTCGACGGGCGGCTGCTGCTACCGCGCACGCGGGACGGCTGGGCGGTCTTCGGGTACGACGTCGCCAGCGACGACGGCGCCGCGCTCGGGAAGGACGCCGTCGTGACCGGCCTCCTGCGCGGTGGCCGGCTGGCCGCTCATCCTGGCCGTGGCGCTGCTGGTGGTGCCCGGCCGGCGGCGTGCCGGCCGGCCGCGATCACGCTGACCTCGCGTCGAGCGGTGCCGAGGGAGTCGACGTCGCCGGACCGATCGTCTGGGTGCTCGCTGCTCGGCGAGGACGTCGACGGGCGCACCGACGCGATCCAGCTGGTCGGCATCGACTCGCGCACGGGTGCGGCCACCACGATCGGCATCCCGCGCGACAGCCTGGGTCGAGCTGCCCGGTCGGCGAGGACCGCATCAACACGGCGTACCCCGACCAGGGCCCGACGTCGTCACCGAGGTGGTCGACGAGCTGGTCGGCATCTCCCCGACTACCTCGCCGTCGTCGACTTCGCGGCGTTCGAGGCGCTGCTCGGCGAGGTGGGCCCGGTGACGCTCACGTCGCCCGGAGGCGTTCGAGAGCCACGGGGTCGTCGTCCGCGAGGGCGAGAACACCTTCGACGCCGGACGAGGCGCTGGCCTACGTGCGGCACCGGCTCAGCTTCGTCGACCAGGACTTCAGCCGGTCGGCCAACCAGCAGCGGCTGATGGCTGCGGCGCTCGAGGCCTACCAGTCGCGCGCGGAGATGCCGGGTTCGTCGAGGCGGCCGCGCTGACGGCGCTGGGCGTCGTCGACACCGATCTCTCGCCCGACGGACGCTCTACCGGCTGGCGCAGGCGATGACGGCGGTCGACACCCGCCGGCTGACCGGCTGCGTGCTCCCGGGTCACGCCGGACGACTGCCGAGTGGCGCCAGCGTCGTGTTGCTCGACGAGGCCGGCCGCGCAGCGCATCGGCGCGGACGCGGCGGACGACGCGGTCGATCGGGCGGCGTACCTGCGCCGGACCCGCTGCGTGACGGCTCACCCGAGGCCGGCCTCGCGGGCCCGCACGATCGCCTGCGCGCGGTGCGCCACCTGCAGCTTGGCGAAGATGTTGCTCGCGTGGTTGCGCACGGTCTTGACCGAGAGGCCGAGCTCGCGGGCGATCTCGGCGTTCTCGAGGCCCTGCGGCGATCTGGCCGAGGACCTCCCGCTCGCGGTCGGTGAGGTCGCGGGAACGCCTCGGCGGCCGGCCGGTGCCGCACGATGCTGAAGTAGCGTCATCACCCGGTCGGCGATGCCCGGCCCGAAGATCACCTCGCCCGCGCCGACCGACTGGATGGCGCGCACGATCTCCTGGCGCCGGGCGCCCTTGAGCAGGTAGCCGCGGGCGCCCGCGCGCACGGCGGCGAACACCGAGTCGTCGTCCTCCATCATGGTGAGCACGACGACGCTGATGTGCGGCGACGACTGCACGATGCGCGCGGTGGCCTCGATGCCGTTGAGCTGCGGCATGTGCAGGTCCATGAGCACCACGTCGGGCTGGAGGTCGAGCGCCATCGCCACCGCCGTGCGCCGTCGGCGGCGCTGCCCACGACCTCGCAGCCGTCGGCGGCGGCCAGCAGCGCGGCCAGCCCGGCGCGGAACTCCTCGTGGTCGTCGACCAGGAGGACCCGCGAGTGGCTCGGCCGCTCATGACGTCCGCCGACCCGCCGAGCGGCAGGCGGGCCTCGACGACCGTCCCGGCGCCGGGCGCCGGACGTCACGGTGCACGAGCCGCCGAGCTCCTCCGCGCGCTCCCTCATCGAGGTCAGGCCTACACCCACGCCGGGGGTCGCGGCCAGCCCCGCCCCGTCGTCGCGCACGAGCACCGGCGAGCACGCCGTCCGTCGCGGCGCAGCGTCGACGGTGCAGGTGTCGGCGTCGCTGTGGCGGATCGGCGTTGGTGACCGCCTCCATCGCGATCCGGTACGCCGCCACCTCGACGGCGGCCGGCAGCGGCTCGACGTCGGCGTCGGCCTCGACGGTCCAGCGGCCAGGTGCGACCCCCGCCGGGTCGGACGACCGCGGCGTGGCCGTCCGCCCGCTGCCGGAGCGCCGGTGACCAGGCCGAGCTGGTCGAGCGCCGGGCGGGCGCAGCCCCTCGACGAGGCGGCGTACCTCGGCGATCTCGTCACGCGCGAGGTCGGCGAGCCGGCCGACGGCGGCCGCCGCCTCCTCGGGGTCCTCCTCGATGAGGTCGCGGGTCGCCTCCAGGCGCATCGCGATCGTGGCCAGCGACGGCCCGAGCCCGTCGTGCAGGTCGCGGCGCAGGCGTCGGCGTTCCTCCTCCTGGGCCGTCACCAGCCGTTGCCGCGACCGCTGGAGCTCGCTGCTCATCGCCACCGCCTGCACGAGCGCCCCGACCTGCGCGCCGACGTCCTCGAGCAGCCGCCGGTCGCCGGGCCCGAACGGGTCCCGCGACGGCGTCGACCTCGAGCAGCAGCCGGCCGAGCTGGCTCCCGCCGACGACCAGGTCCACGGTCACGGGCGTCCCGCGCCGGGCGCCCACCGCGACGTCGCCGGTCGGGGCGGCCTCGATGGCGGCGTAGGAGAGCCGCAAGCCGTCGCGACAGCAGGGTCAGGCTCTCGGCCAGCGACTCCTCGGGAGCGCTGTGGGGTCGAGCCGCCGCAGGTCGGACACGACCCGGCGGGGCAGGTCGCGGTCGCCGTACACCAGGCGCTGGAGGGTCCGCTGCACGAGCAACGCCAGAGGGAGCACAGCAGGGCGACCACGCCCCCCGGCGAGCATCGACTCGAGGTTGCGGTCGCGAGGCCACGGTCGACCGCGCCCACGCCCGCCAGGAACGCGCCGCCGACCACGGCCACGACGAGGCCCTGGGCGAGCCCGCGGCGGACGGGCGGCTCGATCTCGTCGAGGCGGAAGCGGAGCACGGCGGCCGCGACACGCCGCCAGCACGGCGAGCGGCGACGACGGCGGTGAGCACGGGCATGCGGCACCAGCGCCCGCCCCGCCAGCCGGTCGGGCAGGTCGCCGAGCAGCAGCCGCAGCGCGAGCCCGCCGGCCAGGGCCAGGAGGACCAACCGGGTGGCGAGGCGGTCGGTGCGCTCCTCGCTGCGGAGGTACGCCGCCAGCAGCACGACGACGGCGCCCGCGACGGCGCCCAGCGCGGCCGGGGCGGCGATCGTGAGCAGCCCCTGCAGCCGCGCGGCCGGGGTCGTCGCGCCCGGCGACGACCAGCGCCCAGACGCCATAGCCGGCCAGGGGGGCCGCCAGCACCGCCCAGCCCCATCGCGGGCGGGTCGGCGGTGCGGTGAGGGTGACGGCGACGGCGACGCCGGCGGCGACGCCCACCGCCGCGACCAGCTCGCCGACCAGGTGCGGCCAGACGCCGCGGCCGCCCGCGAGGTCCACCGCGCCCAGTCCGAGCGGCGACGACGTCAGCACGGCCGGCACGAGCGCGGCGGCGAGCAGCCAGGCCCGCGCGGGCGCGGCCGTCGGCGCCCGCCAGAAGACCAGGGAGGCGACCGCGAGCCCGAGCCCGCAGAGCACGAGCACGCCCGTGTTGGCGGCGAGCGCGGCGCGGACCGGATAGCCGGTGAGGCGCACACCCACCTCGAGGTCGAGAGCGACCGACGACGGTCGAGCCGCCGCGGCGTACCTCGTAGACCAGGCGGTCGCCGGCGTCACGCTGGGGCCGGTCGTCCGGACGTCACCCACTCCCGCATCGAGCGACCGTCGATGGTGAGCACCCGGTCGCCGGGGCGCAGCGAGGTGTCGCCGTACGTCCGGACGACGGTGACGCTGTCGCCCCACCGGGCCGCGCCGGACAGGCCCGTCGTCGGCGAGACCGTCGTCCCGTCCGACGGGCCTGACAACAGGGCGATCGCGACCCAGGCCACCGGTACCGCCCAGGCGGCCACGATCACGAGCAGCCGGGCGGCACGCGACATCGTGAGCCCATCGTGCCCGCCGCAAGGCAGGCTTGCCAGAGGCCGCGCGGGGCGGCCTCGGTGTCAGGAGCCCGGGACCAGCGCCTGGACGTCGATGGTGCCCGTGCCGTTGCCCGGCGGCAGGTAGAGCCAGGAGCCGCCGCCGGGCATGCTCGTCGGCGACTCCTGGCTCACGTAGACCAGGTCGTTCTCGCCGCAGCCGAGGCAGTGCGGGTCGTAGTACGGCACGTGGGCGATCAACAGGTAGCCCCACCAGTCACCGGTCAGCGTCGAGTTGGTGGCCGCGATCGTCTTGTAGAACGGGCTGCCCCGACCGGCAGGATCGTCCCGCGCGTCGGGTCGGCGGTGACGCGCGTGGCCGGTGCGTTCGGCACCAGGGTCGGCCCCACGACGACGGAGGAGAGCGTCATCGAGGTCGCCGGCAGGTCCTGATGGGGGAAGAGGAGCAGGCGGCTCTGGCCGGTGCCTTGGAGCTGCCACACGTTGGGGTACGACGCCGGGTCCACGAACGTGCCGTCGGGTCCGATCACGAGAGTCTGGAGCCCCAACCTCCCGAGCGCGGGCCCGGTCGTGCTGACCCACTGTCCGTCGGTGCCGTCGACGACCACCTCGACGGCCTGCGCCACCTTCGGGTCCGCGGTCACGGCCGGTCCGTCGAGGGCGCCCGTGACCCGCTCGGGCGTGACGGCCGAGGCGACGCCGCCTGCGGTGAGGACCCGCATAACGGCGCCTGCTTGCGGGGCCCGTGAGCGAGGGAAGCGGTACAGCTCGCCGATCGCCACCGGCAGCCCGGCGCCGAGGACGACCGTGCTTCGGCCGAGGTAGATCGTCTTGGACCTGTCCGGCCGCACCAGCTGCTGGATGCCGTCGCCCAGCACGACGCCCGACGTCAGGCCCTTCTCGGGCACCTCGAAGCCCGCCGCCCACACAAAGCCGCGTCGTACCGGGAGGGTGCGCGCCTTGCCGTCGCGCTCGACGTCGGTGAAGCGGAGCTTCGTCAGCTGGACGGCGATCGGCTGCGTGCCGACGTAGGAGTCGAAGCGCACGTGGTGCCACCCGTCGCGCGTCAGCTTCCACCACGGCCGGCCCTTGCTGGGGATCGGTGCCGTGGTCGGGGGCCCTTGAGCCTGCCCGGCAGCACGAGCACGTCGGCGCCACGGTTACCGCGGGTGAGCGTCACCTTGTCGCCCCGGCTGCCCTTGAACCTGATGACGATCGGCTGCTCGGTCGCGGACTGACGCACCGGCGCCTCGCCGTACTGCCTGAAGGACCCGCTCGGCTCTCCGCGCTGGAGGTCGAGCAGCTTCCGGTGGTCGAGCTGCCTCCGGTGGTCGAGCAGCGAGCGCAGCGAGCGATCAGTCGAGACCTCGGTCGAGACCTCGGTCGAGACCTCGGTCGAGACCACAGCATCAGCAGCAGCAGGTACGACGGCGAGCGCCGCCCCGAGCAGGAGGGCGCCCAGAGGCGCGAGCGTGCGACGCATGAAGAGGTCCCCGTTTCGCGTGATCAGGTGTGGTCGACCGTGTTGACGCTCACGGTGCCGGATTTGTTCGCGCAGGTTACCCCCCGTGGCCGCTGATCCGCCGACTCAGGGCCAGCGCCGTCTGGTGGACCGCCGCGGCCGTCGAGGCGGCGGTCGCGGCATCGACACCCTCACTGGGGAACGTGCAGGCCACCCCCGCGACCGGGTGCCCGTTGTGGTCTCGTACGGCCCGCGGCCACGCTGGCGAAGCCCGGAGTCACCTCGCCGTCCTCGGTGGCGTACCCGCGCTGGCGGGCTCCGTCAGCAGCGTGCGCAGCGCGCGGGGGGAGGCTGGTCGGCCCGTCGACCGTGCCGCTGCACGAACGACGCCCGGTCGGGGAAGAGTGCCCGCACCTGCGCCGGGGGGCAGCCCCCGCGAGGATCGGCGCGCCCGCTCGCGGTGAGCGCCGCGGGCAGCCGGACGCCGATGTCGCTGACCAGGGGCGGCCGACGCGGGGCGCGCTCCTCGAGGATGTAGAGGACGTCGCGGCCGTGCAGCACCGCGAGGCGCGCGCTGTGACGGTGCGGTCGACCAGCGCCACGAGGCCGGCGGGTGAGGCGCTGCAAGGGTCCTGGCGGGTGTACCCGCTCCCCACCTCGAACGCGGCGAGCCCAAGACCGTAGCGGTGCTCGTCGGCGGAGGTGGGTGACGAAGCCCTCCTCGATCATCGTGCCCACGAAGGTGGTACGCCGTCGAGCGCGGAAGCCCACGCCCGGGGCGATCCGATCGAGTGGCACCGGGTCGGTCTGGCTGGCCAGGAAGCGCAGCACGCGCAGAGCGCGCGCTAGCCGCCGGCACCTGGCTCATCGCGACCTCCCCGTCCTCCCGCCTCCTCGCCATCGTAGGCGCGGGACTTCCGGCGGCTTCCCCGCCTGGGCGGGGCGGTCTCGGGCGGTCAACGCAACAGGAGGTCGTTGATGACCTCTGAGGGGCGAGCGTAGTTGAGGCGTTTGCGGGGGCGGTCGTTCAGTTCGTGCTCGACCCAGGCGAGGTCCTCGGCGCTGTGGGCGTTGAGGTCGGTGCCTTTGGGGAAGTACTGGCGGAGCAGGCCGTTGGTGTTCTCGTTGACCGCGCGCTGCCATGGCGAGCGTGGGTCGCAGAAGTAGACCTTGAAGTCATCGCCGAGCTCGCCGCTGGTGAGGTTCTTGTGGGCGGACATCTCCTTGCCCTGGTCCCAGGTGACCGAGCGGCGCAGCTGGGCCGGCAGCTCACGCAGTCGTGCGAGGAGCGCGTCGGTGACCGCCTGGGTGCCGTGCCCGTCGGGTAGGTGCAGCAGCAGGGTGTAGTTCGTGGTCCGCTCCACCACCGTGCCGATCGCCGAGCCGCTGAGCTTGCCCACGATCAGGTCGCCCTCCCAGTGGCCCGGTACCGCCCGGTCGGTGACCTCGACGGGGCGTTCGCTGATCATCACCATGTCCGGGATCCGGCCGCGGCGCTCCTGGGTGCCGTCGGGTCGGCGGGGTCGACGACGGATCCGCCCGGTCCGCAGGCACTTGGCCAGGTCGGCGCGCAGCGCGCCCCGGGCCTGGACGTAGAGCGACTCATAGATCGTGTTGTGGTGCACCCACATCTCCGGGTCGTCGGGAAAGTCGCGGCGTAGCCGAGCCGAGATCTGCTCCGGTGAGTACCGCTTGCCCAGATCCTCCTCGACCCGGTCCCGCAGCCGCCTGTTGGTCGCCAGCCTGCACGCCTTGGGCCTCTTCCCATGGATGACCGACGCCGCCTGAGCCCGCGTGGCCGAGTACCTGCCCGAGGCCAACCGGCCACGACCGATCTCACGGCTCACCGTGGACTTGTCGAACCCGATCCGGTCCGCGATCGAGGTCTGCGTCTCGTGGACCGCCAACCCCGCCTCGATCGCGCACCGGTCCTCAAAGGAGAGCCGCTTCCCCGAGAGATGCCTGCCCTGACGTGGCCGGATCCCACCGGAGGACTCAATCCAGTTGAACGCCGTCTTGCGATCAACCCCCACCCACGCCGCAGCCACGGGCCCGCTCGAGGTCTCGACGTACTTGTCCCACATCGCCTGCACCACACCGGGCACCATGCGCGGACTGAACCTGGAATCCCTCACCCAACACACCCATCACTAGACGGATGTTGCGCCGACCCCTGGAACTCACCGGGGATTCCTGCAGTTGGTGGCCGTTGCAACAGCCACCAAGTGACGGCTTCACCGCCTGGGTGGGGATTCCGTCCGCGGGTCGTCGCCGTGCGTGGCCACGCCTTCATCGGCGTCCGTGCGCGTGTCCGACTGCTCCGGCGGGGCGACGGGCCCGGCGGCCGGCTGCGAGGGGTCGTAGTCGTCGGACTTCGGGTTCACGTCGGGGTCGACCCGGTCGGCCTCGCGCAGCTGGTCCTCCTGACGCGCCTGCTCGACGGTGACGCCCTGCTCGGCCCGCCGGGCCTGCGCCTCGGCCTGCTCGGCCTCGCGCCGCAGGCGCTCTGCCTCCTCGGCGGCGCGCTGCGCCTCGAGGTTCGCGTCGTGCACGCCGGCGCCGCTGGCGACGGGGTCGCTGCGCAGCTCCTCGGCCTGTGCGCGGGCGGCTTCGCGCTTCTTGGTGCCCCGGGCGACGACCATGCCGACGACGGCCAAGGCGATGACGACCACGACGACGAGAATGATGAGCGCGGTGCTGTCCATGAGTTCCTCCCTCGGCCGGGGTCCGCCCCCGGCCGTTCGACCCTAGAAACAGCCCACGGCGAGGGGGCACACCCTCATGGGTGTGGGCCTGACCCTGGGCCTGACCCTGGGCCTGGCTCCGTCTCCCTCGCCGCTCCTCCGGTAGTTCGCCGCAAGTTGCACCAGGTGAGCGCTCACATCGGTGGTAACTTGCGGCGAACTATCCCGCGGTTACGCCTACGGTGAACGGCGGGAACGATCCGGCCGCGCGACGGGTTGTGAGAGGTGTGGAGGAGCAGCAGCCTCTCGATGCCTACTCAGCGGTCGTGGGGTCGGGGTCGCCGACGCTGCTGACCCCGCGCGTCGCCGCGCTGCGCACCGCGCGGCCGCCGCGGCGAGTCGGCCGGGTCCGCGGTGGTGCTCAGGCGCCGAGGGCCACCTCATCACCAACGCCCACGTCGTGGGCGACGTCGACCGCCGGCGAGGCGGAGTCGCCGACGGCAGGGCTGGCGCGCTTCGAGGTCGTGGGGCGCGACGCGCTGAGCGACCTGGCCGTCGTACGCGCCGATCGGCTCGGTGCCGAGCCCGCCGGAGTACGGCGATGCCGACAGCTCTGCGCGTCGGCTCGGCTGGTGGTCGCCGTCGGCAACCCGCTCGGGCTGGCCGGAATCGGTGACCGCGGGCGTGGTCAGCGCGCTCGGCCGTTCAGCCTGCCCGCGGCGGGGCGCAGGCACGGCCCGCCTCATCGAGGACGTGATCCAGACCGACGCCGCGCTCAACCCGGGCAACTCCGGCGGCGCACCGTCCTACTCCCGCGGGCGGGTGGTCGGCATCAACACCGCCGTCGCGGGGATCGGGCTGGGGCCTCGCCGTACCCGTCAACGTGACGACCAACCGCATCATCTACTCGCTGTTTCACGACGGGCGCGTACGCCGCGCCTATCTCGGCCTCGTGAGCAGGCCCGGCGTCCGCTGCCACCCGCTCTGGACCGGAGCGCGGGGGCAGCGCACGCGCTCCGCGTCGTCGAGGTGGTGAGGGCAGCCCGGCCGAGCACAGTGGACTGCGCCGCGGCGACATGGTCCTCGCCGTCGGCGGCACCACCCTGGGGGACGCCCAGTCGCTGCAGCGCCGGCTTCTCGACGACGCCATCGGGACCCCGGGTCGAGATCACCGTGCTCCGCAACGGAGCCCTGGTGGACGCCGTCGCGGAGCCGACGGAGCTGGTCGACTGACCGGGCTGGCGATCCGGGGTGACTGACCCGCGGCGCCGTCCCCCGCACGGCCGCCGCGCCCGCCCGGCCCACCGAGATCGGTCAGCGCACCCTGCACATCACCGTCGCGGGCGACGGTGCGCCCGAGCAGGTAGCCGTCCTCCATGGCGTCCCGGAAGTGCAGACCGCCCCAGATCCGCGCCATGAAGGCGTCGTGCTCGAGCGCGGTGAGCGTCGAGTACGGACGGTCCGCGAAGCCCGGCCACTTCAGCACGAGCGGTGTGTCGTCGCCCAGCGTCTGCCGCAGGACCTCGACGAACGGCGACGTCGCGGCCGCGTGCCCGCTGGTGTAGTCGGAGTACGCCGGGTTCGTGATCAGCGGTGCCCAGGTTGTCGGGTGCAGGTTGGTGTCCGGGTTGCCGTCGGTCAGGCGCCGGCGATGGCCTGGAACGGACGCCAGAAGCCGACGTCGTACTTCAGCCGCCAGGTCTGGATGAAGCTGTCGACCTGCGCGGCGTCGATGCGCGCGAAGAGCCGCGTCGTCGGGATCAGGCCCATCGGCTCGCCTCGTAGGTAGCGGATCAGCGCGTCCCGGTAGATGGCCGTGATGTTGCCGTTGATGAACCTCGAGGTCTCCGTCTGCGCTGCCGTGCGGTCACCCGTCGTCTCGGAGGTCGTGGATCCGACGCGCTTCACCTCGTTGTAGTCGACGGCGTACGCCGCGCTGCCCAGCGGGTCGGGCCCGTCGAGCTGGACGATGGGGACGTCGACGACCGGCTTCAGGAACGCCAGCCAGGCCAGTGCCATGCCGGTCGCGGGCGGCTGCCAGACGCCCGGCCCGCCAGCCTTCGAGTAGACGATCGAGGCGTTGCCGCGGCCGTCGCCGACCCGGGAGGCGATCATCCGGTCGGCCGCTGCTGCGCCGATGGCGACGCCGCGGTCCTCCTTGCTCCCGTCCTTGATCAGGGCGAGCGAGTCGGCGAGGTCGGCGTCGAGGTTGGCGCGCGACGCGGGGAAGTACTCCCAGAGCACGTCGTGGGCAGCCTGGGCGACGGCGGCGGCGGCCGCCGGTGTCCCACCGCCATGCTGGGCCTCGCGCGCGGCGTCGTACACCGCCAGCGACGTGAACGAGAGGTAGACCGAGATCACGGGCGGCGGCGGGGTGGGGACCGTCTCGGTGAAGATGGTCCGCAGCGCGGTCCGCTGCCAGGAGACCGCCATCGAGGTCGCGACCGGTTCGTCACCGGCGGTGGCCGGCGTCGACGTGGTGGCGACGAGGGCCAGTGGCGCGGCGAGCAACGCGGTCACGGCGATCGCCGCCCTCTTCTTCTGTGCACGCATCATGGCGCGCTCCTTTCGCCGGACTCGCGAGCGAGCCGGACCAGTGGGGATGTGGTGTTGTGCCGAGGGGTCTAGTCGTCGGGCTCCGGCGCTGGATCGACGAAGTTGATGGACTCGACCATCCCGACGAGCTCGTCGATCTCGTCGGGGGTGGAGTCGGGACCGTGGTGGCGGCCACCACGAGTCGGCGGCCGTCGACGTCGACGACCCAGATCCGGCTCGTCCAGCCCGCCGGCACCGGCAAGGGCCACGAGGTGGAGCGAGTAGACCATCGCGAAGCCGTACACAACGGGAGCGAGCTTCTTCGGCGCCTGGAACTGGACGAAGTAGCCGGGGTGACCGTCGAGCTCTGTCGGCTCGGGCGAGGTCGCTGTGATCTTGCGGACCGTGCCGTGGCCCCGGCCAGGTCCAGGGTGCTGGGACCGACGGGTTCCCAGCCGTGCCGACACGGGTCAGGGAAGGTGGCGATCACCGAGCTGAAGAGGTCGAGACGCCGCGTGTCCGACCCCTCCGGCAAGCCCGTCGCCAGCGAGACGTCGTCGTCCTGCATCCACCCGGTGGGGATGTCGACCTCGGCGCGGAGCCGCCGTGGTGCCGGTGAACCCCATTTGTACCGGTCGGCTTCGATCTCCTCGGGCAGCGCAAAGGTCCCTCGTCCCGGGATGAGGACCCGCGCCGAGATCGAGATGGTTCTCGTCGACCGGGTCCGGGGCCTGTGCCTGGCGCCAGTCGTGGTCGACCAGCAGCACGGCGGCGGTGACGGCGGCGGCCACGCCGACGGCGTACGCCGCCCTGCGGGTCCACCGGCGCCGCTGCGCGCGCCGGAACACCCCCTCGAGCTCGGCCTCGAGGTCCGGTGTCAGGTGCGCCGTCGCGGCGGTGAGCCTCTTGCGCAGGTCCTGGTCACTGAGCATCGTCGCTCACCCCCTCGAGCAGAGCCGCGCCCAGCCGACCGCGCGCCTGGAACAGGTGCTGCTTGACCGTCGAGGAGGAGACCTGCATGAGCACGGCGATCTCGTCGACGGGCCTGTCCTCGAGGTAGTAGAGGGCGACGGCGGCCCGCTGGCGCGGCGGCAGGGCGGCGATCGCGTCGAGCAGGTCGAGGTCGGGGACCGGGTCGGGCGTCCCCCGGTCGGCGAGCACGGCGGTCACCGTCTGGCGACGCTCCCGTTCGGCACGACGGATCGCGTCCCTGACCGCGACCGTGCGCACCCAGGCGATCGGGTGGTCGTAGGTCACCGCCTGCGACCAGCGCTCGTAGAGCCGCAGGAAGGCATCCTGGGTGACCTCCTCGGCCCGGCCGCGGTCGTGCAGGACGAGGTACGCCGTGCGCAGCACCGACGGAGTAGGACGAGCGGAAGACCTGCTCGAACTCTCCTCGATCGGTGCTGCGCATCAGGACTCCTCATTCAGGTGAGGCCACCCCGAGCCGTCCTCCACGTTCCACCCTCTCCAGAGGCGTGACCAGGCGGCGAGGTTCAGTGGGGACCCGGTGGTCTGGTCCACCCGGCCATGGCTTCGGTCGCCCCTCAGGCGCCCCCTCAGGCGCCCCGTCAGGCGTTGCGGGCGACCCTGGCGCCGCGGTCGGACGCCGCGCCGACGAGCTGTCTCCCCTCGAACGCGACGACGGCGGCCAGGCGGCTGGTGACTCCGAGCTTGCGGAACGCGTTCTCCAGGTGCTTGCGCACCGTGGCGGGCGAGATGAACAGCGCGGCCGCGATCTCGGCGTTCGACAGGCCGGTGGCCACCTGCATCAGCACGCGCCGCTCCTGGAGGGTGAGCTCAGGGGGCAGGTGCGGGGCGTGCGCTTGCCGGAGGTGGCGCTGGAGCACCGGCAGCAGGAGGTCGATGACCGCCAGGTCGCGTCGGCTGAAAGCGTGGCGACGGCGGTCCCAGAAGACCTGGGCGACCGCGTCCGGCCCGCTGCGGAAGCCGACGGCCAGCGCGTCCCGGTGGCCGGGCAGGATCGCCTGGCAGGCCTCGGCTTCCAGCGGCCGACGCGTCCAGTGCACGACACCGATCTTGAACGGCTGGCCGTCGTGCTTCTTCTCGTCGTTGTGGAACCGCTCGTAGTAGCCGCCCGGCGCTTCGCGGAAGTCGGTGATCAGGCCCTCGTTGAGGGCGACCACCGCCCCGACGGCGTCGCCGGGCACCAGGACGGCGAGGTGCTCCAGGAAGTCGCGCGTCGGGATCGCCGATCCCGCGACCGGCTCGGCGGCGAGCAGGGCACGCATCGCCTTCTGCTCGCGGTCGCTCAGCACCAGCTCGGCCATGCTCGTTCTCCTCGGATTCCTGCCTCGGACCCTTCGAGAGTAGGGCGGTCCGCGGCTCCGTGGAATACGCGAATTGGCGTAGGCCCGGGCGCGCGAGCCGGTCTCGGATCCGAGACACCTGGTCGCCCGCGGCTCTGGCCGCGATGCCTCGGCGGGAGTTCGATGGGGCCATGACGACGACGGCCCATCCAGGAACCCAGGGGCAGGGCGCAGGTACGACGGTCGCGATCGGCGTCGCCCCCGTCGCGCCCGCCGACGTGGTGGCGGTCGCCCGGGACGGCGCCGCCGTGATGCTCGGCGACGACGCGCTGGCGGCGATGGCCCGGTCCCGCGCGCTGGTCGAGGAGCTGGCCGCGGAGCCGACGCCGGTCTACGGCATCTCGACCGGCTTCGGCGCGCTCGCGACCCGGCACATCCCGACGGAGATGAGGGCGCGCCTCCAGCGGTCACTGGTGCGCTCCCACGCCGCCGGGTCCGGCCCCGAGGTCGAGCGTGAGGTCGTGCGCGGCCTGATGCTGCTGCGGCTCTCGACGCTGGCGACCGGCCACACCGGCATCCGTCCCGAGACCGCCCAGCTGCTGGCCGACCTGCTCACGCACGGCATCACGCCGGTCGTCCGCGAGTACGGCTCGCTCGGCTGCTCGGGCGACCTCGCGCCGCTGTCGCACTGCGCGTTGGCGCTGATGGGTGAGGGCGATGTGCGCGACTCCTCCGGTGCGCTGCTGCCTGCCGCGGAGGCCCTCGCGGCAGCTGGGCTCACGCCCGTCGAGCTCGGGGCCAAGGAGGGGCTCGCGCTCATCAACGGCACCGACGGGATGCTGGGCATGCTCGTGCTCGCGCTGGCCGACCTGCGCGTGCTGCTGCGGACCGCCGACATCGCCGCGGCCATGTCCGTGGAGGGTCAGCTCGCCACCGACCGGGTCTTCGCCGCCGAGCTTCAAGCGCTGCGCCCTCACCCCGGCCAGGGCGCGTCTGCGGCCAACCTGGTCGCGATCCTGAGCGACTCGGGCGTGGTCGCCTCGCACCGCGGCCCTGACTGCAACCGCGTGCAGGACGCCTACTCGCTGCGCTGCTCGCCCCAGGTCCACGGCGCCGCCCGCGACACCGTCACGCACGCCGAGCTCGTGGCGTCTCGTGAGCTGGCCTCGGCCATCGACAACCCGGTCGTGCTCCTCGCCGACGACGGGCAGGGTGGGCGCGTCGAGTCGAACGGCAACTTCCACGGGGCTCCGGTCGCCTACGTGCTCGACTTCCTCGCGATCGCGGCCGCCGACGTGGCGTCGATCAGCGAGCGTCGTACCGACCGGTTCCTCGACAAGGCCCGCTCGCACGGGCTCCCGCCGTTCCTGGCCTCCGACCCCGGCGTCGACAGCGGGCACATGATCGCGCAGTACACCCAGGCCGCGATCGTCTCGGAGATGAAGCGGCTGGCGGTTCCGGCGTCGGTCGACTCGATCCCGTCGTCGGCGATGCAGGAGGACCACGTCTCGATGGGCTGGTCGGCCGCGCGCAAGCTGCGCCGCTCGGTCGACGGTCTCTCGCGGGTGCTCGCCGTCGAGGTGCTGACCGCGGCCCGCGCGCTCGACTTCCGCGCGCCGTTGACGCCCTCCCCGGCGACGGCTGCCGTCGTGGCGCTGCTGCGCTCCTCCGGCATCGAGGGCCCCGGCCCCGACCGCCACCTCTCACCCGAGATCGAGACGGCCGTCTCGCTCGTCCAGTCCGGCGCCGTCGTCCGCGCCGTCGAGTCCGTGATCGGAGACCTCGCATGACCGTCACCAACCCGCGACTGCCCATCCACGCCGCCCACGGCACCGAGCTGTCCGCGCTGTCGTGGCAGACCGAGGCGCCGCTGCGGATGCTGATGAACAACCTCGACCCCGAGAACGCCGAGCGTCCCGAGGACCTCGTCGTCTACGGCGGCACCGGCAAGGCCGCTCGCGACTGGGCGTCGTACGACGCGCTCGTCCGCACGCTGCGCACGCTGAAGGACGACGAGACGATGCTCGTGCAGTCGGGCAAGCCGGTCGGGGTGATGCGCACGCACGAGTGGGCGCCGCGCGTGCTGATCGCGAACTCCAACCTGGTCGGCGACTGGGCCAACTGGGAGGAGTTCCGGCGGCTCGAGGATCTCGGTCTGACGATGTACGGCCAGATGACGGCCGGCTCGTGGATCTACATCGGCACGCAGGGGATCCTGCAGGGCACCTTCGAGACCTTCGCGGCGGTGGCCGACAAGAGATTCGGCGGGACGCTCGCCGGGACGATCACGGTGACCGCCGGGCTCGGCGGCATGGGCGGCGCCCAGCCGCTCGCCGTGACGATGAACGACGGCGTCGCGATCTGCCTCGAGGTCGACCAGTCGCGGATCACCCGGCGCATCGAGCACCGCTACCTCGACGAGCAGGCCTCCTCGCTGACCGATGCGGTGGCCCGGGCGGTGGCGGCGCGGGACGAACGGCGACCGCTGTCGATCGGCGTGCTCGGCAACGCCGCCGAGCTGCTGCCGCAGCTGCTCGAGATGGAGGCGCCGATCGACATCGTCACCGACCAGACCTCGGCGCACGACCCGCTGGCGTACCTGCCGGTGGGGACGGCCTTCGAGGACTGGGACCGCGAGCGCACCGAGGACCCCGCCGGGTTCACCAAGCGGGCGCGCGAGTCGATGGCCGTGCACGTGCGGGCGATGGTGGAGCTGCAGGACGCCGGCGCGGAGGTCTTCGACTACGGCAACTCGATCCGCGACGAGGCACGCAAGGGCGGCTACGACCGGGCTTTCGAGTTCCCGGGCTTCGTGCCGGCGTACATCCGGCCGCTCTTCTGCGAGGGCAAGGGCCCGTTCCGCTGGGCGGCCCTGTCGGGTGACCCGGCCGACATCGCCGCGACGGACCGGGCGATCCTCGAGCTGTTCCCCGACAACGAGCGGCTGCGGAAGTGGATCACGATGGCCGGTGAGCGGGTGCACTTCCAGGGGCTGCCGGCGCGGATCTGCTGGCTGGGGTACGGCGAGCGCCACCTCGCCGGCCTGCGCTTCAACGAGATGGTCGCCTCGGGCGAGCTGTCCGCGCCGGTCGTGATCGGCCGTGACCACCTCGACTGCGGCTCGGTCGCGTCGCCGTACCGCGAGACCGAGGCCATGCTCGACGGCTCCGACGCCATCGCCGACTGGGCGCTGCTCAACGCGCTGGTCAACACCGCGTCCGGCGCCACCTGGGTCTCCATCCACCACGGCGGCGGCGTCGGCATGGGCCGCTCGATCCACGCCGGTCAGGTCTGCGTCGCCGACGGCACCCCGCTGGCGGCCGAGAAGATCGAGCGGGTCCTGACCAACGACCCCGGCATGGGCATCATCCGCCACGTCGACGCCGGCTACGACTCCGCCCGCCGACGTCGCCCGCGACCGCCACGTCCGCATCCCCATGTCGGAGGGCTAGCCCGCCCCCTTTCGGATAGTCCCTCACGTTTGGCACCGAGACCTCCGTAGTTTCGGTGCCATACGTGAGGGACTATCTCGACGTCGCGCGCACGGCGGCCCAGCTCCCGTCCACAGGGCATCGCGCCGCGCACTTTCCCACAGGCACGAGTCCTCGCTGGTGGGGTCTGCGACACCGCGGGCACGACCTCTCGCATGGGAGGCCTCGACACCGCACGCTGCCAACGCCCGCCCGACCTGGTGCAAGCCGTCAGGGCTGACCGATCGGGAGGCGGTGGTCCCACCCCTCGCCAGGTGGCGAACCGGACGAAGTGGGAGCGGATCGCGCCGGGGCTGTACGTCCCCGCGGTGCGGTCCGACAGCGTCGAGCAGCGCATCCTCGAGCAGAGCGCCCGACTTCCCGCCGACGCCGCGGTCACCGGCTGGGCGGCCTTGAGGTGGCGTGGGGCGGCGTACTTCGACGGCACCGGCATCGCCGGCGAGCCGCTCCCGGTGCCGCTCCTTCTCGGTGGCGACAACAATCTGCGGCCCCACCCTGGCTCGGCCCTGAGCTGGGAGCAGCTCGGACCCACCGAGTGCGAGCTCGTCGATGGCATCTGGCTGACGACGGTGCAGCGCGCGATCTTCGACGAGATGCGCCGCGTCGACTCGCGTCTGCATCGGGTGGTGACCATCGAGATGGCGGTGGCGGCCAGACTCACCACGGTCGCCCTGCAGAACGCCTACGTCGCTCGGCGCCCGGCGTGGACCGGCGTACCCGCGGTTCGAGAGGCCATGACCTTGGCGATCGACCACAGCCGGTCGCCGCGGGAGACCCGGATGCGACTCGTCTGGGTGGGCTGCGGCTTTCCCCCGCCGATGTGCAACCAACCGGTGTACGACCTGGACGGGCGACTGGTGGGGGTGCCCGACCTGTTCGATCCCGAGGCCGGTCTCGTCGGTGAGTACGACGGCGCTCACCACAAGCGGCGCGACCAACATCGCCAGGATGTCGCGCGTGAGCAGCGCTTCCGCAACGTCGGACTCGAGTACTTCACGGTGGTCGCCGGGGACGCGACCCACGTGGTCCGGGAGCGGATGGAGCAGGCTCGCCTGCGCAGCAGGTTCCTCGCGCCGGAGTCCCGTGCCTGGACCGTCACGTCCGCCCCCGTGGGTGACGCCGCCCGAGACCCTGGACGCCTTCTTCGAGCGCACGGGTCAGGTCGAGCGCCTCACGCACACCTGATCCACCCGGGATAGTCCCTCACGTATGGCACCGACTCACCCGAATTTCGGTGCCATACGTGAGGGACTATCGAAATATTGCGGCGAGCTCAGGCAGGGGCGGCCACAGCTCCGCGAGGGATCAGCAGGAAGGCGGCGAGGTAGAGCAGCCCGGTGACGAGCAGGAGGTTGTTGTAGCCGGTGAACAGGGCGGCGTACTCGAGGCAGCCGCCGACGATGGCGCCGAGCAGGTTCACCGCGAACGCCGACTGCGAGTCGGACGACTCCGCGAAACGCTTCGCGAACGCGACGTTGGCAAGGTAGATCGGCAGGAACGCGATGAGCGTGGCGGCCACGAGCCGCGGTCCGAACGGCAGGCCGAGCAGCCATTCGGGCCGGACGACCCACGCCAGCGCCAGGGACGCGGCGATGGCGGCGAACACGACGGGCAGGGGCGGCGTCCGGAAGCGACGGGTCGTCTCGACCGCGGCCAGCACGACGACGAGCACGCCCGCGAAGACGAGCGCGTTGACGAACCACGTCGTCCCGAACAGCAGGGCGAACGTCGCGACGTTCTTGGTCTCCAGCAGCAGGAACGCCGCGCCCATGAAGAACAGGTCGGCGTACGGCCGCATCGAGCGCAGCGGACCGCCGAGCGCGCGCACCGTGAGCAACGACGCGAGCAGGATGCCGAGAAGGGTCACCACGTAGAGGGTCGGGAACGAGTCACCCTTGAAGTAGAGGAACGGCGAGTCGTCCGTGGCGGGTCCGACCACTGGGCCGGTGGGCGACCAGACGGTCTCGCAGGTCTGCGCAGCCTGGGTCATCCCGACCGTGATCACCGCCTGCGCGCCGGCGAAGGTGTCGACGCACGGCGCGTGCCCGAAGACGTCGGCGGCGGTGCCGGCGAGCCGGTCGATGAGCCACGTCTCGCGGTAGTAGTTGTACATCGCGAAGGCGCCGTCGGGCTTCAGGTGCTCGCGGACCGAGGTCATGGCCTCCTCGGTGAAGAGGAACGACTCCAGCCGGATCTGCGACGCCCCGCTCACCAGGGTCAGCGAGTCGGGCAGTGCGAAGAGCACGAGGTCGTAGGTCCGGTCGGTGCCCTGGAGGAACGCGCGGCCGTCGTTGGTGTGGACGCGGACGCCGGGGTCGTCGTACGGCCGGTCGATGTTGCCCTCGCGGCCGATCTCGAGGATGCGCGGGTCGATGTCGACCGCGTCGACGCGGTCGGCGCCCTCGCGCAGCGCGATCGCGACGTCGGAGCCCGAGCCGGCGCCGACGACGAGCACGTCGCCGAGGGAGTTGCCCGGCGTGCGCAGGTACGGCGTCTCGTAGATGCGCTCGCCCTGCTCGACCTTCCACTGCGCCGGCGCCATCAGCTGGTGCGGCACTCCGTTGGCCTTGATCAGCAGGAAGCCGTCGTCGTCGGTGCCGACCTCTTCGGTCTGGACCTTGTAGTACGGCGACCAGCTGACGCCGGGCGTCAGGGTCTCCATGAGCAGCATCCCGATCACCACGGCCGAGCAGGCCCCCGCGACGAGGCGACCCAGGCGCCTGCGGCTCAGGATCACGTAGAGCGCGCACGCGACGAGGCCCCACACCACCGACGGCGCGCGCAGGAAGCTCAGCAGCGTGAAGCTCACGATGCCGATGAGAGAGCCGATCAGGTCGTAGCGGTACGCCGTCAGCGGCGCCAGCCTCCCGAAGCAGCGCCCCACCAGCTCGGCCGGGCCGGCCAGCACGACGGCCACCACCAGGAAGACGACCGGCAGTGCCAGCCACGCGGGGGGACCGTTGACCTCGAGCGAGGTGAAGTAGATGACGTCGGAGCCCTGGCGCTCGATGGTGACCGGGAAGGCGAGCACCCCGACCACCAGCGCCGTGAGCAGGGGGAGCGAGATGGGCCAGACCGACCAGGTCTTCCGGCTGATCAGGAAGCCGGCGCCGATGCCCAGGAACGACCCGAGCAGGACGAAGTTGGAGAAGTAGCGACAGGTGGACGACGTTGGCGCCCAACCACCGGATGAGCGCCAGCTCGAGGAAGAGCATCAGCGAGCTCGCCATCAGCAGGCGGACGACGACGCCGCGGTCGGCGGGCACGCTGGTCGTGAGCGGTCTGGTCGCCTCCGATGTCACGCCGGCGATGGTGTCACAGGCGGTGCAGGGATCGCGCGCTGATCGCCTCATGCAGGGCGAGCGTGCGCTCGGCGGTGTCGACGTGCAGGCGCTCGACCATCCGGCCGTTGTAGGTGACCACGCCGGAGCCGCGGCCGGCCTCCCAGGCCTCCAGCACGCCGCGCGCGTCGGCGACGGCCTCGTCGCTGGGCGCGAAGGCGGCGTTGGCGCCCTCGACCTGGCCGGGGTGGATCAGGGTCTTGCCGTCGAAGCCCATCTCACGGCCCTGCCGGCACTCGGCGAGGAAGCCGTCGGTGTCCTTGACGTCGTTGAAGACGCCGTCGACGATCCCGGTGCCGGTCGCGCGCGCGGCGAGCAGGGCGAGCGAGAGCCCCGTCAGCAGCGGGGCCCGGCCGGGCACGTGCTCGGCGAGCAGCTCCTTGGCGAGGTCGTTGGTGCCCATCACCAGGACGGTCAGTCGCTCGGACGCGCCGGCGATCTCCTCGGCGTGCAGCATCGCGCGCGGCGTCTCGACCATCGCCCACAGCATGGTGTGGTCGGGGGCGCCCGCCGCCTCCATCGCGGCGACGAGGACCGAGACCGCCTCGGCCGAGTCGACCTTCGGGACCACGATCGCGTCGGGCCCGGCGGAGCAGACCGCGGCGAGGTCGTCGTCGTGCCACTCGGTGCCGGCCGCGTTGACCCGGATGGTCAGCTCGCGGTCGCCGTACTCACCGGACCGCGCAGCCGCGCACGCCGCCTCGCGTGCCGCCGGCTTGGCATCGGGGGCGACGGCGTCCTCGAGGTCGAGGATGAGCGCGTCGACCGGCAGGCCCTTGGCCTTCTCCAGCGCCCGCTCGTTGGACGCCGGCAGGTAGAGCACCGAGCGGCGCGGCCGGAGCACGGCGCTCACGCCTCGATCCCGTCGTACGCCGCCTTCAGCTCCGGGTCGATCGCGGCGAGCTCCTCGGCGAGGCGCACCATCACCAGGCACTGCTTGAGCGAGGCGTCGTCCTCCATCTTGCCGTCGAGCATCACCGCACCGGTGCCGTCGCCCATGGCGGCGACCACGCGCCGGGCGTGCGCGACGTCCTCGACGCTCGGGGAGAAGACCCGGCGGGCGATGTCGATCTGCGCCGGGTGCAGGCTCCACGCGCCGACGCAGCCGAGCAGGAACGCGTTGCGGAACTGGTCCTCGCACGCGACCGTGTCGGCGATGTCGCCGAAGGGGCCGTAGTAGGGGTAGATCCCGTGCATCGCACACGCGTCGACCATCCGCGCGATCGTGTAGTGCCAGAGATCCTGCTGGTACGTCGCCCGGCGCGGCGACTCGATGCCGTCGCTGTCCGTCACCGGATCCTCCCGCACGAGGTAGCCCGGGTGGCCGCCGCCGACGCGGGTCGTCTTCATCCGGCGGTCGGCCGCGAGGTCGGCCGGGCCGAGCGACAGGCCCTGCATGCGCGGGCTCGCGCCGCAGATCTCCTCGACGTTGGCGACGCCGCGCGCGGTCTCGAGGATCGCGTGCACCAGCATCGGCCGGTCGAGCCCGGCCTTCGCCTCGAGCTGGGCCAGCAGCCGGTCGACGTACCAGATGTCCTCGGCGCCCTCGACCTTCGGCACCATGATCACGTCGAGCCGGTCGCCGATCTCGGCGACCAGCGTCGTCAGGTCGTCGAGGACCCAGGGGCTGTCGAGGGAGTTGACCCGGGTCCAGAGCTGGGTGGGCCCGCCGCCCCCGAGGCCGTCGGTCGCCTTCGCGATCTCGACCAGCCCCGCGCGGGCGGCCTCCTTGCGGTCGGCCTTGACGGCGTCCTCGAGGTTGCCGAGCAGCACGTCGACGCGTGCCGACGAGCTGCGGCACCTTGGCCGCCATCTTCTCGTTGCTCGGGTCGAAGAAGTGGATCGCCCGGCTCGGCCGGGCCGGGATCTCCCGCAGCGGCTCGGGAGCGCCGACGGCGAGCGGACGGAAGAAGTCCTTGGCGGATCGCATGCGGCGGAACGTACCGCGCACGCGACCCACGCTCGGTATGACCTGTTCCACTCGCCGCCGGTGAGGTCGCTCAGGCGGTGGCGACGAAGTAGGCGTTGAACGGGTCCTCCTCGAGGGCCCGGCGGGTGACGGAGGCGAAGCCGGCCTCGCGCACCATCCGCTCGGCGGTCTGCACGCCCCAGACGGTGCCCAGCCCGTCGCCGCCCTGGGCCAGCGAGACCGACATGCAGTGCGTCAGGGAGATCGCGTAGAGGAAGCTCGCCCACGGCGGGTCGACGTTGTCCTCGAGGTTGCTGGAGGCCGCGATGTCGACCATCAGGAAGGTGCCGCCCGGCCGCAGGGCCCGGTGGATGTTGCGCGAGCACCCGGGCCGGGGTGGGCCTGGTCGTGGATGGCGTCGAACGCCGTCACCAGGTCGAACTCCGCCTCGTCGTCGATCGGTCGCGGCGTCCTGGGTCTCGAAGCTGACGTTGGTCAGGCCCCAGGCCGCCGCCTCGGCGCGACCGGCGATCAGGGCGTCGTCGCTGAAGTCGATGCCGGTGAAGCGGCTGCTGGGGAACTCGCGGGCCAGCAGGTTGATGGCGTGGCCCTCGCCGCAGCCGACGTCGGCGACGTCGATGCCGCGCGCGGAGCCGGTCGACCAGCCCGGTGAGCGGGATGATCGTGTCGAGCGAGCGCGGCGTCGTTGACGGCGGCGCTCTCCTCGGCCATCACATCGTGGAAGCCGGGGTAGTCGTCGTAGGACAGCCCGCCGCCGGTGCGGAACTTCTCGACGATCTGTGGGGTGACCTGGCCCATCAGCGTGACGTAGCGCATCGCCCGCGCCAGGTTGTCCGGCGCCGGCACCGGTGAGGAACGGCGCGTGCTGCTCGCCGAGGGCGTAGGTGTCGGGCGGCCGGGTCGTAGTCGACGAAGCCCGGCGGTCACGACGCCGCCGAGCCACTCGCGGACGTAGCGCTCGTCGAGTCCGGCGGCGTCGGCGACCTGCTCGCTGGTGGCGGGGGGCAGCGTGGCCAGCGGCGTCGAACAGCCCGAGCTGGTGGCCGATGCTGGCGAGCACGGCGATGCGCGCCGTCGTTGAAGATCTGCACGCAGCCGCTCGGCGACGGCCTCGGGGTCGCGGGTGCGGTGCGGTGTCGGTGGCTGGTGTCGGTCGTCGGTGTCGGTCTGTCGTGGTCGGTGCCCGCGACGCTAGGAAGCCGGCGGCGGACCGTCCTCATCGGGCGGACGCCCCATCTTCGCGCAGGCGCAGCTGGGGCGGACCGTGCACGGCGTCAGAGGCCGTGCTCGCGGGCCCACGCGGCGGCGGCGGTCCGCGAGGAGACGCCGGCCTTGGCGAAGATGTTGGCGAGGTGCCGGCTGACGGTCTTGTCGCTGATCACCAGCTGTCGGCGCACCTCGCGGTTGCTGGCCCCCGAGACCACGCAGGCCAGCACCTCGGCCTCGCGGTGCGGTGAGCCCACCCGGCAGGGTGCGCGGCGCGAGCCGGTCGAGGTCGGCGCGTGCGCCGAGCCGCTCGTAGATCGCCAGCGCCGTCGCCTCGGCGGCGTCGGCGCTGTCGTGTGCGCCGAGCGCGCGGTGGGCCAGGGCCAGCTGCTCGTGGACCGGTGGCGACCGCGTGCCGGTAGCGCTGGTCGCGGTAGACCGCCGCGGCCGCTCTCGAGGTCGGCGATCGCGTCGGCCGGTCGCCCGGCCGCGACGGCGAGCAGCGGCGCGGGCCTGCGCGGCGCGGGCAGCAGCCCGGGGGTCCCGTAGTACGTCGCGGTCGCGTCGAGCTCGGCCGCCAGCGTCTCGGCGCCGGCCCGGTCGCCGGTCTCGAGGGCGAGCTCGACCGCGGGGAGCAGCAGCCGCGCGCGCTCGAGCCGGCCCTGCTCGGACAGCGACACCCGCAGCTCGGCGAGCGCCGTCGGCCGGCCGTCCCTCGGCGCGCAGCAGCAGCGCCGCGCCCGGCTGCGGGTCGATGCCGAAGGACCGCGGCGCGGGCGTACGCCGCCCGGGCGCCGGCCGGGTCGCCGCGCAGCCGGCGTACCTCCCCGAGCTCGTAGAAGCCGGCGCCGGAGAGCCAGCCGTGCGCGCCGACCAGGCTCTCGCTGTGCCGACCCAGCTCCTCCTCGACGACGTCCCAGTCGCCCTCGGCGCTGATCACCTGCAGCTCGTGGACCCGGGTGACGCCGGCGTACATGAACGTCGTCCGAGAGCGGCGACGCCCAGCGCGCCGAGCGCCTCGGTCCAGTCGCGCATCCGGGCGAGGTCGGCGAGCCCGTCGCAGAGGTGGATCGTCGTGCAGTAGATGTCGCCGGCCCAGAGCGGGTCGACCCGGCCGGCGAGCACCGGCAGCATCGCCTCGTCGAGGCAGGCGAAGCCGGCGGCGGTCTCGCCCGCGGCGTACCGCCGCCATGCCGTCGAGGACCAGGGCGAAGCAGGCGAGGGTCTGGTCGTGGTGCTCCTCGGCGAGGGCGCGCGACGCGCGCGGCCGCCCGCTCGGCCGGGCCCGGCTCGCCCTCCATGTCCATCCTGAACGCGCCGTCGACGTAGAGCGCGGTGCCGTGCACGGGCCCGGGCGGCAGGTCGCGGAGGAGTCGCTCGGCGCGGTTCATCCAGGCGAGGGCGACCTGCACGTCGCCACGGGTGGCCCAGGCCAGGCAGAGCCGCAGCGCGCAGTCGGCGGCCCGCTCGGCCGAGCCCTCGGCGACGCAGCCGCTGGTAGACGTCCTCGGACACCGCCATCGAGGTGGTCGTGTCACCGAGCCACCAGGTGGCCTCGCCGAGCGCGGCGAGGTCGTCGGTGCCGAGGCTGTCGCGCGACGGCTGGAGGCCGTCGTACACCGCACGCCAGTCCCGCCGCGCGTAGGCCTCGCGCGCCTCGGCCACCAGCGTCACGACCACGGCTCAGCCTGGGCCGGTGCGTCGCGGCGGACAGGGCCGGCGACGAGGCGTCACTCGAAGCGCCAGCGACGGCGGCGGCTCGTCGGTCTGCCGCTCGGCGATGGCCGTGCGCTGCTCCGCGCGACGCGCGGCGCGCCGAGCCGACCAGCGGTCCACCTCGGCGTCGACGTCGCGCTCCTGGGTGATCATCGGCGGGCCGCCGAGCGGCTGGATGCGGGCCTTGCGGACCCGGTCGTTGAAGTCCTCGAGCTCGGCGCGCACCTCGCGCTCGGTCGTGATGCCGGTCGAGGCGGTCGTCGAGCTGGGCGTCGTCGGTGCGCAGCTGCAGCGCCGGCGGGAGCACGCCGGTGATCTGCTCGCGCTCGATGAGCTGCTTGACCCACCAGTCCGGGTCGTGGTGTGGCCGATGTTCGGCGAGCGGCTTGCCGAGGCCCGGCAGGTCGTCGAAGTCTCCGCGCGCGACGGCCTGCTGGATCTGCAGGTCGACGTACTTGCCCTGCTGCTGCGCATCCGGTTGGCGGCGGCGGCGCTCCCGGTGCGCTCGTCGCGCTCCTGGCGCGGAGTCGCGCTTCGTCATGGATCTACGGTACGACGCCGCGACACTGGCCGACAGAAGGCCGTGGCGCGGCGTCCACGGCTCGGGCACCGCGAGCGGCCGGTCGGAGAACGCGTGCGGGGGCGCGGCGAGCAGGGCCAGCGCCGCGAGGAAGGCGGCTCCTGAGCACACCGCCCACACGGTGAGGTAGCCCTGACAGCGGAGCGACCTGCTCGCCGGCCGCGTCGAGCGAGCCGGTGGCCGTCAACGCGATCGCGAAGATGGCCGAGGCGATGGCGCCGCCGAGGGTCTTGGTGCCGTTGGTCATGCCGGTCGCGATGCCGGTGCGGTCGGGAGGCGCGGCGGCGGCCGCGGCGGCGGGAGGGCGGCGACGAGCGCGCCGGACCCGAGACCGGCGATGCCCATGTTGATCAGCGCCTGACGTCGTGGCCTCGTGGAAGGGCAGCCAGAGCAGGTAGCCGAGGCCCACCATCGAGCACGCGACGACCAGCGCCCGTCGTACGCCGAGCCACCTCGACGTCAGCGGCAGCGTGAACGCGCCGATGGCCAGCGTGATCACGTAGAGCCCGATGAGCGTGGAGATGAAGGCCGAGTCCGCGCCGAGCCCGTAGCCGCGCACCTCGGGATCGGCCTGGGCGAACGTCGACAGCGGGATCTGCCCGCCCAGCACGGGGATGCCGAACAGGAACGCCGTCAGCTGCACCGGCCACTGCGCCGGGCTTGGCGAGGAGCCGTACGTCGATGATGGGCTCGGCGAGCTCCAGCTCGTAGCGGACGAACGGGACGAACATCAGGAGGCCGAGCAGGACGACCAGCCACGCCTGCACGCTGCCGGGCCCGTCGACGCGGATCAGCACGAGGCCCGCCATCACCAGCGACAGCGCCAGCGTGATGAGCCCGAAGCCCACCCAGTCGATGCCGCCGGTCGACGTCTCCGGGTGCGTCCTCGATGCCGAACAGGATCACGAAGAAGACCGCGGTCACGACCATCGCGGGCAGCGCGAGAAGGACGTTCATCCCGATCGTGTCGACGAGCAGACCGCTGGTCACCGCGCCGATGATCACAGCCAGCTCGAGAGCCCCGACGAGGACGCCTGCGCCCCGCCTCGTCAGCAGCTCCTGTCGGCCGGAGGCACGGGTGCGCCGGTGGATGATCGCGATCTCCAGCGGCAGCCAGACGACGTACGCACCCTGGATCGCCCAGCCGATCAGGAACGTCGTGAACGACGGCGCGAACGCCAGGATCCACGAGCCGAGCGCGGTGACGGCGGTCGAGAGCAGGAGCACCTTCTTGTGCCCGACCAGGTCGCCGAGGCGCGCCAGGATCGGGATGCAGAGTGCCGACACGATGAGCTGCGCGGCCTCGAACCAGTTGACGTCGCCCTCGGGGATCGAGAGGTGCTCGGCGATCTGCGGATAGATCGGCGTGTAGTAGCCCTGCAGCACCCCGCTGGCGACCTCGACCATGACGAGGAAGCCGACGACGGCGGCCAGCCCGTGGACCGGCTTGATCTGGGTCGTGCTCACGCCGGCTCCTCCCTCACCCGGTGGTCGAGCTCGTCGAGACCCTCGATCAGGTGCTGGTACCAGCCGACGCCGGCGACGAGGTCGTCGATCCCGATGCGCTCGTCGTAGGAGTGGATCGCCTCGCGCTGGGCCTTGCTCATCCGGAACGGCGCGAACCGGTAGACGCGGTCGCAGATCCCGGTGAAGAAGCGCGCGTCGGTGGCGGCCATCATCACGTACGGCGACACGATCGCGTCCGGGAAGTCGGCCGCGATCGTCGATGCCAGCAGCTCGAAGGCCTCGTCGCCGTCGTACGGCGAGACCGGGCTGGGCTCGTTGGCCTCGACGACCTCGATGTCGATGCCTCTGTCGCCCACCACCTTGCGCACATGGGCGATGACCCCGTCGACGGTGTCGCCGACCATGATGCGGAGGTTGAGCCCCGCGGTCGCGCGCGAGGCGATGACGTTGAGCGCAGGCGATCCGCTGAGCGTGGTGACCGCGAGGGTGGTGCGCGTCATCGCGGCCGACTCGGGCCCGGCGACGATCAGCGCGCGGGCGAGCACCGGCGCGAGCCGCTCGGCATTGCCCATCAGCGGTCGCAGGGCGCGGGGCGCGTGCGGTGCGAGTCGGGTCATCAGCGCCCGGGTGGGTGCGGGCAGGCTGGCGGCGAACGGCGCGTTCTCGAGCCTGGTGATCGCCCGGGCGATGCGGGCCGTGGGCCCGTGGCGCGCCGGGGTCGAGGCGTGGCCGCCGCGGCCCTCCGCGGTGAGGCGAAGCGACGTGACGCCCTTCTCGGTGACGCCGATGACGGCCACGGGTGGCTCGACCCCGGGGAAGGCGCCGTGCGCGACCGCGCCACCCTCGTCGAGCACGAACCAGGGGCGTACGGCGCGCCGGCGCAGCTCCTCGACCGCGGCCTGCGCGGCGCCACCCGAGACCTCCTCGTCGCAGCCGAAGGACAGCCAGACGTCCTGCGCCGGCGTGACGTCCTGCTCGAGGAGCCGCTCGACTGCCTCGCAGATCGCGACGACGCAGCCCTTGTCGTCGAGGGTGCCGCGGCCCCAGATCTCACCGTCGACGATCTCGGCTCCGAAGGCCGGGTGCTGCCACGGCGCCGACGGGTCCACGGGCACGACGTCGAGGTGCGCCATCAGCACCACGGGCCTGTCCTGCTCCCGGCCGGGCCACCGGAACAGCAGTGCATGGGGCGGGATGCGGGTCAGCTCGAGTCGTTCGTGCAGCAGCGGGAACGCCCGGGCGAGCTCGTCGAGGAGGGCGTCGAAGGCGGCGGTGTCGGCGCGTGCCGGATCGCGGTCGGAGACGGTCGGGATGCGCACGAGCGCCTGGAGCTTGGCGACGACCCGGTCCTGCGGCACGCTCGCAATCTAGTGCCCGACCGCCGGTGGAGCGGTCAGACGAGACCGACGCGTGAGCTCCAGTGGCCGCGGTGCACGACCTCGGCCGGGTCCCGGCGCCGGCGCGTGGCTGCCGACCCCTTCACGCCGGCGTCCGGCAGGCGGTGACCCAGGGTGACCGCCCCGATGGGGTCGAAGGCGACGGGGATGCCGAAGCGCTCACGCACGGCACCGACGTGCTCGGGAGGGATCCCGAAGTAGCAGGCGCCCAGACCCTCGTCCACGGCGGTCAGCAGGATCATCAACGTGGCCATGGCCGTGTCGAGATGCCAGAACGGCACGGGCCAGCGGGCCTCGTCGCGGTCGGTCCAGCCCTTGTCGGGCTCGGCGTAGCGGTCCAGGTACGCCGCCTTGCTGCTGCACGGCACGATCACGACCGGCGCGGTGCGCATCCCGGCGAGCCAGGCGTCCGGCTGTCGTCCGGGTGTCGTCGGGTGTCGGGGTCGGTCGTCGCCGCCCAGAACGCCTCGACGTCGTCGGCTGGTCCAGCACCAGGAACCCCCAGCCCTGGCTGAAGCCGGCGCTCGGCGCGTGCGTGGCGTGGGCCAGCGCCCGGTCGACGACGGCCGGGTCGACCGGCCGGTCGGCGTACCTGCGGACCATGCGGCGACGGCGGACGACCTCGCGGAACTCCATGGCCCGATCCAAGCAGTCTGAGATCCGAGACCGTCCGTCCGCGCGGCCGGTTGCCGCGCAGGCGCGGGACCGCTGGACTGGCCCGGTGAGCTTCGAGCGGATGTGGGCCGAGCTGGCGCCGGTCGGGCGGTCGGCGCGGACGAGCGGCTACTTCCGCCAGCCCTGGACGACGCCGGAGAACGAGCTGCGCGCCTGGTTCGTCGAGGCAGGCGCGAGCGGGCGCGGGCTCGACGGTCGAGGTCGACGGCGTGGGCAACGTGCTCGCCTGGTGGTCGCCCCCGCCGGCGACAGGACCGGCGCGGCCGGCCGTGCTGACCGGCTCGCACCTCGACTCGGTGCGCGACGGCGGGGCGTACGACGGACCGCTGGGCGTGGTCTCCGCGCTGGCCGCCGTCGACCTGCTGCGCGAGCGCGGCTTCGTGCCCGACGCGGCCGATCGTCGTGTCGGCGTTCGCCGAGGAGGAGGGCTCGCGCTTCGGGCCGCGCCTGCCTCGGCTCGCGGCTCGCGGTCGGCGCGGTGCGCGTGGGCGAGCGCGCGCGAGCTGCGCGACCGCGAGGGCGTGGCGCTGCCCGACGCGCTGGCGGCGGCCGGGCTCGACCCGGCGACGGCGGGCCCGCGCGGCGACCTGGCCTCGCGGATCGGCTGCTTCGTCGAGCTGCACGTCGAGCAGGGCCGCGACCTGGTCGACCGCGGCGCGGCGGTCGGGCGTGGCCAGCGAGATCTGGCCGCACGGGCGCTACCGCTTCGACTTCACCGGCGAGGCCAACCACGCGGGCACCACCCGCATGGAGGACCGGCACGACCCGATGCTCACCTACGCGATGACCGCGCTGGCCGCCAACAAGCAGGCCCGGCTGGCCGGCCAGCGGGCCACCTTCGGCCGGGTCGAGGTCGAGCCCAACGGCACCAACGCCGTGCCCTCGCGGGTCACCGCGTGGCTCGACGCCCGCTGCGACTCCGACGCCGCGCTGGCCGACCTGGTCGAGGCGGTGGCGCGGCAGGCGGCCGAGCGGGCCGAGCGCGACGGCACCGCGCTGGCGGTGACGCCCGAGTCGGTGTCCGGCGCCGTGTCGTTCGACGCCGACCTCGACCCGGCGGATCGCCGCCGACCACGAGGGCGGCGACTGGCCGGTCATCCCGACCGCGGCCGGCCACGACGCGGGCATCCTGGCCGCCGCCGGCATCCCCACCGCGATGCTGTTCGTGCGCAACCCGACCGGCGTCTCGCCACTCGCCCGTCGAGCACGCCGAGACCGCCGACTGCCTGGTCGGCGTCTCCGCCCTGGCCGACACCCTCGAGCGGCTGGCGCGTGAGCGTGAGCCCGTCGGCGTACCTGCTCGAGCGCGCCTGGGTCGACGGCGCCGTCCGCGACGACGTGCTGGTCGACGATCGAGGACGGCCGGTTCACCGTCGGTCGACTCCCGGCAGACTCACGTCGGGTGCGACGCCGAAGCGCGATCCCCGGCCACCGGGGACCGCGACCGCTCCCCGGCCTGACGATCCCCGGGCTGGCCAACTGCCACAGCCACGCGTTCCACCGGGCGCTGCGGGGGCGGACCCAGCGCGAGCGGGGGACGTTCTGGACCTGGCGCGAGCAGATGTACGCCGTCGCGGGCCGGCTCGACCCGGACACCTACTTCGCGCTGGCCCGGGCGACCTACCGCGAGATGGTCGCGGCCGGGATCACGCGCGTGGGGGAGTTCCACTACCTGCACCACCAGCCCGACGGCACGCCGTACGACGACCCGAACGCGATGGGCCAGGCGCTGGTCGAGGCGGCCGGCGAGGCCGGCATCCGGATCACGCTGCTCGACACCTGCTACCTCGAGCGCGGGTTCGGCGCGCCGGCCGAGGGGGTGCAGCGCCGGTTCGCGACGGCGACGCGGACGCTGGGCCGAGCGGGTGGCCGGAGCCGCGGCGACGGCAGCGCGGATCGGCGCCGCCATCCACTCGGTCCGGGCGGTGCCCGCGCGACCAGCTCGCCAGGTCGTCGCGCGGCCGGGCCGGCCGCTGCACGTGCACCTGTCCGAGCAGCGCGCCGAGAACGAGGCCTGCCTCGCGGCGTACGGCGTCACCCCGACCCAGCTGCTCGCACGACGCACGGCGCTGCTCGGCCCGCGCACCACCGCCGTGCACGCCACCCACCTCACCGACGACGACGTCGCGCATGCTCGGCGAGCACGCGCACGCACGCCTGCTTCTGCCCGACCACCGAGCGCGACCTCGGCGACGGCATCGGCCCGAGCCGGCGGCTGCACGACGCCGGGAGCCGGCTGACGCTCGGCAGCGACAGCCACGCGGTCATCGACCTCGTTCGAGGAGATGCGGGCCGTCGAGCTGGACGAGCGGCTGGCCACCGAGCAGCGCGGCCACTGGACCGCGGCCGAGCTGCTCGACGCCGCGACCGACCACGGCCACGCCAGCCTCGGCTGGGACGACGCCGGGGCGATCGCGGTCGGCCAGCGCGCCGACCTGGTCACCCTCGACACCGCCAGCGCGCGCACCGCCGGCACCGGCCCGACGAGCACACCGCGGTGTTCGCCGCCACCGCCGCCGACGTCACCCACGTCGTGGTCGACGGCCGAGGTCGTCGTGCGGCAGGGTGACGCCGAGCGAGGTCGGGCCGCGAGCTGACGACGCATCGGCCGACTCTGGGAGGAGAGCGCGTGAGCAGCACGGTCATCACGGGCATCGGCGAGCTGGTCACCAACGACCCCGAGCGCGACGGCCTGCTCGGCGTGGTCCGGGACGCCGCGCTCGTCATCGAGGGCGACCGCGTCGCCTGGGTCGGCGCCGGCCGCCGACGCCCCGGCCGCCGACGCGGCGGTCGACGTGGGCGGCCGGGCGGTGCTGCCGGGCTTCGTCGACAGCCACACGCACCTGGTCTTCGCCGGCGACCGGGCCGAGGAGTTCGCCGCCCGGATGGCCGGCGAGCCCTACACCGCCGGCGGGATCCGCACGACCGTCGCCGCCACCCGCGCGGCCACCGACGAGCAGCTCACCGCGCACGTCGCGCGCCTGGTCCGCGAGATGCGGCGCCACGGCACCACGACCGTCGAGATCAAGAGCGGCTACGGGCCTACGGTCGCACGACGAGGCGCGCTGGCTCGCGGTCGCCCGGCAGTTCACCGACGAGACGACCTTCCTGGGCGCCCACGTGGTGCCGCCGGAGCACGCGGCGACCCCGCGGCGTACGTCGACCTGGTGACCGGTCCGATGCTCGACGCCGCGGCGCCGTACGCCCGCTGGATCGACGCGTTCTGCGAGACGCGGCGCGTTCGACGCCGACCAGGCGCGCGCGGTGCTGGCCGCCGGCGCCGCCGAGGGGCTGCGCGGGCGCCTGCACGCCAACCAGCTCGGTCCCGGCCCGGGCGTCCGGCTGGCCTGCGAGCTCGGCCTGGTCGCGGTCGACCACTGCACCTACCTCTCCGACGACGACGTCGACGGCGCTGCGCGACTCGGGGACGATCGCCACGCTGCTGCCGGGCGTGGAGTTCTCGACCCGGCAGCCCTATCCCGACGCCCGGCGGCTGCTCGACGCCGGCGTGCGGGTCGCCATCGCCAGCGACTGCAACCCGGGCTCCTGCTACACCTCCTCGATGCCGCTCTGCGTCGCCCTGGCGGTGCGGGAGATGCGGATGAGCCCCGCCGAGGCCGTGCACGCCGCCACGAAGGGCGGCGCCGACGCCCTCGACCGCGACCGACGTCGGCGTGCTGACGCCCGGGCGCCCGGGCGGACCTGGCGGTCCTGGACGCGCCGTCGCACGTCCATCTCGCCTATCGGCCCGGCGTCTACCTTATGGCCGGTGTTTTCGCAGGTGGGAGGCCATCTGAGGTAGTTGGTGGCCTCCATCTGAGGTAGCTGCTGACCAGCAGATAAGGCACCCGTCCGATGTGGGTGCCTACCTCAGCGATCGAACCTCTTCTCATGCCCCGGGAGACCGGGGATCCACAGAGAAGGGACAGGGAAGATGTTCAGCATCGACCGCAGCATGACCGCCGAGATCGAGTACCGCAACAGCCGCATCAAGGACACGTGGTCCCCGCGCCGCAAGGGCCTCAAGGCCCTCCCGCTGCCGGGTCGCCGCCTCCACGCCGGGTCCCGTCCGGGGCTCACCGGCGTCGGCGGCAGCATCGCCACCGCGCGATGAGCACCACGAGCACCGTCGTCGCCGCGCCTAATCAGGTGGCGGTGTCGGCGGCGGGCGCGATGATGGGACCCGTGCCGTCCCTGCGCTGTCCCGATCTCGTCGGACGAGATGCCGAGCTGGGCGAGCTGGTCGCCCGGCTCGGCATCGGGCGTCCTCGGGGTCGAGCGCCGCCGACAGCGCCGACACGGTCGTCCTCCTCGGCGGTGACGCCGGCCTCGGCAAGACCCGCCTGCTCACCGAGCTCCGCGATCGCGCGTTCGAGCACGGCTGGCAGGTCGCCGCGGGCCACAGCCTCGACCTCGCCGACAGCGCGCTTCCCTACCTCCCGTTCACCGAGATCCTCGGCCGGCTGGCTGCCGACGCCCCCGACGTGGTCGCCGCCACCCTCGAGCTGCACCCCGCTCTCGGCCGTCTCCGGGCAGGCCGCCGGATGCGCAGCGACGCCGCCGGCGACGACTCCTCCCTGACCCGCGGCGAGCTGTTCGAGGCCGTGCACGCGCTTCTCGAGACCGCCGCCGAGTCCGGCCCCCTCCTCGTCGTGATCGAGGACGCCCACTGGGCCGACCAGTCCACCCGCGACATCCTCAGCTTCCTCTTCACCCGCCCCTTCTCCCGCCGGGTCGCCCTCGTCGTGTCCTACCGCTCCGACGACCTCCACCGCCGGCACCCGCTGCGCCGGCAGGTCGGCGAGTGGGCCCGCCTGCCCGGGGTGGGCGGCTGCAGCTCGAGCCGCTCTCCGACGCCGACGTACGCCGCCTGGTGCGCCTCCTGCACCCCGAGCCCCTGCGTGAGCTCGACCTGGCCGACGTCGTCGCCCGCGCCGACGGCAACGCGTTCTTCGTCGAGGAGCTCGTGGGGGCGCTGCACTACTCGGGCGGCGCCGTGCCCGGCGACCTCGCCGACCTCCTGCTGGTCCGGGTCGACCGCCTCGACGACCAGGCTCGCGAGATCGTCCGGATCGCGTCGGTCGCCGGCCGCCAGGTCGGCCACGAGCTGCTCGCGCAGGTCTGCGACATCGCGCCCTCCGAGCTCGACACCGCGCTGCGCACCGTCGTGGAGTCCAACGTGCTGGTCCCCGGCACGGGTGACCGCTACGCGTTCCGGCACGCGCTGCTGGCCGAGGCGGTCTACGACGACCTGCTGCCCGGCGAGCGCGTGCGCATCCACGCCCGCTACGCCGAGGTGTTCCGCACCGGCCGGCTGCCCGGCTCGTCGGCCGAGCTCGCGCGGCACGCCCGCCTCGGCCAGGACCACCGGACCGCCCTGCTCGCCTCGATCGAGGCCGGCGACGAGGCGATGCGGGTCGGCGGTCCCGACGAGGCCGCGCACCACTACCGCCAGGCGCTCACGCTGGTGACGGACCCCGCGGTCGGCGACACGAGCGACCTCGACGTCCCCGACCTGGTCACCCGCGCCGCCGACGCGCTGCTGGCCGCCGGTCACGTGGCCAAGGCCGCCGCGGTCGTCCGCGAGCAGCTCGACGCCCTGCCCGCCGACGCCCCCGCGCTGGCCCGCGGCCAGCTGCTCAGTGCGCTGGCCGGCGCCACCGTCCTGCTCGACACCGAGGAGGACGCCCGGGTCCCCGCCGCCGAGGCCGTGCTGCTGCTCGGCGACGACCATCCCCGGGCGCGGGCCAAGGCGCTCGCCCTCCAGGCCCGCGTGCTCGCGGCGTTTCGCAACACCGAGGCGGCCCGGCAGGCCGGGCTCGAGGGGCTGGCCCTGGCCGAGCGGCTCGACATGCCGCGGCTGGTCACCGACATCCTCACCACGCTCGTCGGGCTCGACCGCGAGCAGCACTCCGACGACATCAAGTCCGCGCTCGAGGACGTCATCGCCCAGGCACGCGCGGCCGGGGCCGGCAACGCCGAGATGCGGGGCCTCTACCTCCTCGGCCGCCTCCATCAGGACCGCGCCGAGCACGCCGAGGCGGTGGCCGCGTTCGGACGCGCCTACGCGCGCGGCGTCGAGGCCGGCACGCCCTGGACGCCGTTCGCCGGCACCGCGCGGTTCATGCAGGGCGCGGCGGAGTACGCCGCCGGCCACTGGGACGAGGCCTATGCGCTCATGGACGTCACCGGCCAGTCCCCGCCGCACGACTCCGAGCTGATGTTCCGCGCCGTCCAGCTGCAGATCGAGGCCGCGCGCGGGGTGCCGGGCGTGCTCGCCGCGAGTCGGACGCAGCGGCCGTTCTGGGGTCGTGAGGGCCTGATCGGCATCTGGGGGGTCTCCGCCGAGCTCGAAGTCCTCGAGCACCTCGGGGACGCCGACGGTGCCCTGGCCGCCTATCGCACCGTCGTCGCCGCGCTCAGCGGCGCCTGGCGCGAGCTGTTCCAGGCGCGGCTGAGGCTGGCCACGCTGACGCTCGGGGTGCTCGGCACCGCGGCCGCCTCGATGAGCGCCGAAGACCGCACGCGACGTCAGGCCGATGCGGCGGCGCTGCAGGAAGAGGGTCGCCGGGTCTACGACTTCCATCGCGAGTCCGGTTTCCGCTTCGGTCCCGAGGCCCACGCCTGGGCGCAACGGCTCGAGGCCGAGTGGCTGCGCTGGCGCTGGGTGAGCCATGTGGACGGCCAGCCGGAGGACCTGGCCGGTCCGCCGACCGAGGACGAGCTGGTGACCGCCTGGCGCGCGACCGAGCGGGCCTTCGCGGAGTTCGACCACCCCTTCGAGCTGGCCCGGGTGCGGGCCCGGCTGGCGGGCGTCCTGCGCGCGACCGGCGACACCGCCGGGGCCCGGGAGGCCGGAGACCTGGCCCGCGCCACGGCCCACGCGCTCGGCGCCCAGCCGCTGCTCGACGAGCTCACCGCGCTGGGCTCCCACGCCGTGCGCGCGGCTCCCGCGCCCGACGTACTCACTCCCCGTGAGCGCGAGATCATCGCCCTGGTCGCCGAGGGCCGCACCAACGGCGAGATCGGCAAGCAGCTGTTCATCAGCACCAAGACGGTCTCGGTCCACGTCTCCAACATCCTCGGCAAGCTCGGCGCGTCCTCGCGCACCGAGGCCGCCGCTGTCGCGCGGCGGCGGAAGCTCTTGGCCTGAGTGAGCCGGCCGGCGGGGGTGGTCTCGACTGATCGCTCGCTTCGCTCGCTGCTCGACCACCGGTCTTCGGGCTGGTCGGGCCGCGCGTGGTAGCACGCCTCGTCTCGGGGTCAGGCACCGCTTCGCTCGCCTTCGGCGGCCTTGACCCCGAGCCTCTCGAGGCGTGACGAGGCGTGACGTTTGGTCAGGAACTGCAGGAAATCCGCGGCGGATTCAGGTGGTCGAAGCAACGCTGACCTGATGGGTGGTGTTGTGAGTGGTCAAACGGGTGATCGCGTATGAGGTGCGTGAGGAGTTCTTCGATCTGGTGTGCTCGGGGATGTCGCTGAGGCTGCCGCGGCGGTGGTCGGCGTGTCGTGGGGCGGCGGGGTGAACGTGGTGGCGAGCCTCGGGACTTATGGAGACTTTCCAGATGGGCGTGCGGTGGGCTGTCTCGGGTCGGCGCCGCTGCGGCGGCCGGGTCATGAGCCGGGAGCGGGTGCGTGCGGCGGCGGCCGTTGACCAGCTGAGGACCGGGCGGTGATCGCGGCCGGGGTGCGTGCGGGGTGGTCCTGCGCCGAGATCGGGGCGAGATCGGGCGGGACAAGTCGGTGGTGTGCCGGGAGGTGGCCCGTAACCGTGGCCCGGACGGGCGCTACTGGGGGCCGGTGGCGCATCGGGCCGCCCACGAGCGGCGGCGGCGCCCAAAGCGTTCAGGCTGCTCGACGACCCCGGGCTGTGTCGGCGGATCGAGGCGTGGATGGACGATGGCTGGTCACCGAGGCTGATCGCGGCGATGCTGCGGCGCGGAGCCGCACCGCGTGAGCAGCAGGATGGCTCGTGTGTCGCACGAGACGATCTACCGGGCGCTCTACGTCCAGACCCGCGGCGGCCTGCGCCAGGACCTGCTACCGGCAGCTGTCGACCGAGACGGCCGCGCCGCAAGCCCCGCGGGGCCGCGAACGGGCGCGGAAGAGCCTGTACCGCGAGGCGTTCACCATCAGCCAGCGTCCCGCCGAGGTCGCCGACCGTGCGGTGCCCGGCCATTGGGAAGGCGACCTGGTCATGGGCACCGGCAACGGGTCCGCGGTCGGCACCCTGGTCGAGCGGTCCACCCGGTTCACGATCCTGCTGCACCTGCCCGGCCGCCACGACGCCGAGACCGTCGCCGAAGCGATGATCCGCGAGATGGGCCGGCTGCCCGAGCACCTGCGCCGCTCGCTGACCTGGGACCGCGGCAGCGAGCTGGCCGACTACGCCACGATCCAGCTCGCGCTCGACATGCCGGTCTACTTCTGCGACCCCCACTCACCCTGGCAACGCGGCACCAACGAGAACACCAACCGGCTCCTGCGGTTCTGGCTCGAGAAGGGCACCGACCTCTCCCACACACCGCCAAGACCTCGCACCGGATCGCCGCCACCCTCAACGCCCGACCCGCCCTACCCTGGACCTGCGGACCCCAGCCCAAGCGCTGGCCGCACTGCTGACCAACCCGGCAGCAGCATGACCGTTGCTAAGACCGATTGACCTCGCCCGCGGTGAACTTGCGGTTCCTGACCATTCGAACGTTTCAACCCGGCAGCGGGCCGCGGCGACCGGCCCCGCGCCCATCCGCTCCCTCACTTGCCGCCCTTTCGGTCGTCACCACCCACGGCCGCGCGGTAGTCGACGTTTGGTCAGGAACTGCAGGAAATCTGCCTGGAACTTGCGGTTCCTGACCATTCGAACGTTTCAACCCGGCAGCGGGCCGCGGGGACCGGCCCCGCGCCCATCCGCTCCCTCACTTGCTGCCCAATCGGTCGTCACCACCCACGACCCGTCCCTTGGCGAGGAGCACCTGACGAGAGTCACCAGACGACAGCCGCAGGAATCTTCCCGGCCACAGCCCACCCTCT